>JAZUEN010000036.1:0-19963 GCA_045640185.1 Bacteroidales bacterium | reverse complement strand
GTCAACAGCATTGTTGCATATCATTTTGTTTTCGTCAAAACAGAAGTTAATATTGCAACCAATGATTTTCCACATAACTTTTGGCTTACTAAAATCCTCCCAATAACTAATACCATCTTGTGTTTCGAACCACTTATTATTTGTCTTTTTGCGTGCAGAAAAGCCATTGTATTTCTTTCCAGTTTGTTCTAATCGCTCAATTCCAAATGATAATAAATGGTTCTTTATGGCAGGATATTCTTCTATATCATAATGTCGGCTTGGAAATGTAGCAATAAGCCATAATTCCGCCCATTCATATCCATAACGTTTTATATCCCTTCCACGAAGAATAGGTCTTTTTTATCCTTCAATCAATTCCATTGTTTTAATGTATCTGTCGAGCGTGTTCCTATCCACGCCACAAATTTTTGCGATTTGCCGTTTCGAGGTTTTTGTTTTCAGCAATTCTGTCACCAACACCTTCTTGCTGTGTAGTTTGAGTTTTGCAGGGTCGCTTTTGCGTCCTTGTGGCCTTCCTAATTTCACGCCTTCCGCCTTTTTCCTTGCCAATGCTTCTTTAGTTCGCTGACTTATCAAATTGCGTTCTATTTCAGCAGAAAGTCCAAAAGCAAAAGCCAAAACCTTGCTTTGAATATCATCGCCGAGACGATAATTGTCTTTAATAGTCCAAACTTTACATTCTTTTGTCATACAAATATTTAGAATTTCCATAATCATAAAAAGATTACGACCAAGACGCGACAATTCCGAACATATTATCACATCATCTTTTTTCACCTTGTTTAGCAAGTTGCCCAATTTTCGCTTGTCATAGTTTTTTGTACCGCTTATGGTTTCTTCTATCCAGCCATCAATACGATAGTGGTTTCGCTCACAGAACTTGTTTATCTCAAACCGCTGATTCTCTACAGTCTGTTTGTCACTTGAAACTCTAATGTATCCGTAAATCATTTTTAATGCATATAATTGTTTATTTGTTTTGTAAATTGCTCTCAATTATTGCAACGACAAATACATTTATGGCTTAACCGAAGAAGAAATCGCAATAGTAGAGGGGAAAGAATAAGAAGAAACGATTATGGCAAAGGATACAAGAACGAACTACCAAAAAAATTTGGGTGGTTCAACTTCTGCGGTGGCTTCAATAAAAAATCCATTCCATATCGCTCGTGATTTTCCCTTTCCCTTTTTTGCTACCTTTGTTCTATGACTTACGCAGAAACAGAAAAAACGGAACTCAAGCAACGCTTTGCCGATTCACTTCCTAAAGAAATTGTGGCATTCCTCAACACCGACGGTGGCATAATCTACATTGGCGTGAACGACGATGGAAGTGTTTGCGGTGTCACAAACCTTGATGAGTCGCTGAAGAAAATTGCCGACATTCTCGAATGCCAGATTCTGCCCGACCCGCGTCAGTTTATCGAACTTAATACCAAATACATTGAGCAGAAACACGTTATCGAGATAAAAGTGCAACGTGGATTTGACCTTTATTACATCAAAAAATACGGACGCAGTTCGCAAGGGTGCTTCATTCGTGTGGGTTCCACAAGCCGTTCAATGACCGAACAGCAAATCAATCTCGCCCACAACAGGTATCTCGATTCAAAGGTGAAAATCACCGAGATAGCAAGCCGAATAAAGAATCCTACGTTCCAATATCTAAAACTTCTGCTTACCGAGAAAGGCCTGAATGTGAACGAAAGCACCTTTGCCGAGAACTTTCACCTGCTCACAAGTGGCGGTCAGTACAACCGAATGGCCGAACTGTTAGCCGACAAGAACGAAGTTTCAATCAAGGTTGTACGGTTCAAAGGAAAAAACAAATCCGATGGTATTGCCATTCGCAACGAGTATGGCGAGAAATGCCTTGTTGTGGCAATGAAGCAAGCCTACGATTATTGCGCCGATGTAATCAACGAGACGCACACCAGTTTCACTAACGGCCTGCGCAACGACAAGCCTCTTTTTGACCGTGACGCTTTCCGCGAAGTATGGTTCAACGCCTGTCTGCACAACAATTGGGCCGATGGCACGCCTCCAGCAATCTATATCTACACCGACCGAATGGAGATAATCTCAACAGGCGGGCTACCTGCCAATCTGTCGAAAGACGATTTCTTCCGTGGTGTTTCAAAACCTGTCAATGAAGAACTTGCACGGTTGTTTATCCGTCTCGATTTGATGGAGCAGACAGGCTACGGCATTCCTTTGGTTACCGAGCGTTACAGTCGTGGCGCTTTCGAGTTCCTCGATTTCTTTTTGCGCGTAACCATACCATTCGCCTTTGAGATTGAAAGTGATTTCTCTGCAGATGGCTCTGAAAATTTGCATAGTAAATTGCATAGTAAATTGCACAGTAAATTGCACGAAGAAATACCGAAATCCGCACAGAGGACATTCCTCGCAATTGCCGAAAATCCAAGTGCGACCATTGAAGATTTGAGCCAGATGCTCAACATTTCTGTTCGTACAGTAAATTATCACATTGCACTTCTGCGTGGCAAGTTCATTCAACGTGTCGGCAGTGACAAAAAAGGCCATTGGGAGATTATTATATGAGAAAACTGTATCTGACTTTCCCAAATAGAGAGACGCTGTCTCACCAATTGACGTGGAGTCGCCAGTTAGACAAGTAACCCAAAACAACCATCGTAACTAATTCCAATAACTATCAGGTCTATCGAAACTAAATTTCTGAAGTTGGAAAAAGCCAAATCCTAAATAGCCAGTAAGTGGAACAAGAAATCATAAATGAGTTTAAAGCCAGAAACAGGAAAAAGAAATCCTAATCCCGATAACTATCGGGACTACATCCTAAATCCTAAATGAATTAAATCCTAAATCAAAATGAGAACCCTATCAGTACAACAGCCGTGGGCATCGCTCATAGTCTATGGCATTAAAGATGTCGAGAATCGCACTTGGGATACTCAAATCCCAATCCGACGACCAATGCATCGATTGGCAAATAGACAATGGAAGAACAAACAGAAAAACAACGAATGGGAACAACCCTCCGACTCCTTATATTTAGAACAAGCTCATCTGATGCGCTTCTATTTTAGGGGGATAGAAAACTCCGATAATTAGATATGGGTCTGGTGCATTTTTCTTTTGCCATTGATATGATGTGCCAAGGAAGAAATACACGTCTCTTTCTTTCACATATTCCATATATTTGTTCTTAACGCTTTCGCAAGCCTCTGCCTCAGTTTTACCTCTCATAATCTCGTTGCGGTATAGCATAATTGTCTCCCAATCCTCTACCATAAGTTTACGAGGCTTTTCGTCGCCTTCAGACAGGAACGAGAATCGAAACTTGTAAGGGATTTTCTCAGCAAACTGGAAATTAAGGTCACGGTCTTCCTGACTCTCAAAAAGATTCAACTGATTTTTTTCTGCATTCATCTTATCCTCAAGGCGATCTCTTTTCTCGACATATTTTTTGTATTGATCGATATCCACTTTCTCACAAACAAGGTCCAGAATCTTTGTCGGTTTCATAACCGCAAGCGAGAGTTTGTTCTGTTTTGCCAATTCCAAAAGTTCGTTCATCGACTTGTAAACCTTCTTGTTTTTCTTGGCCCATTCCAACCTAAGTTCCCAGTTAGGTTTGCCTTTAATGTCTATTCTGTCTAGAGTTTTTAGTGTGTCAATGTTTTTGATATGATAACTCTCTGGCCTATCGTCGTGGTTGGGATTTTGGTCCAGGTCGGCCTCTATCCATTGCCATTTGTGATACTTTTGTCCGTCGATATCTTTCAGTAGTCTATGAGGCACAGGAAAAATCCTTATCCAAGTGCCGTCTTCCCTGAACCCTGCGGTGCATACGGTCTCGAAATATTTTTCCGACAATGACGGGTATGTCATAACACTAATAAGAATTTTTGTAATTGCCATAATTTTTACAATTGCATTAATGAATAATCGATATCAGGTAGTGCCATAAGGGCATTGGCCACTCTCGTACGGTGACATTGTTTTGGATCTTTCTCAAAACAAGTAAGTGCTACACGTTTGTTTTTGTCGATTATGCTTCTTACATATAGCAGTGCTTCTTGATTGTCTTTTAGTGTTGTACGTTCATATTCGTCGAAAAGAATATCATAATCGATTTGACAGTTTAGAGATTGCCTTTTATCGGATTCGATGCCTAGTTGAGGAATGTGTATATATTCGATGTTGGCACCTGCGCACGCCTTAGACAAAACTGCCTTGGAAAAACCATATTTCTGGCTGTATGCATTTTTCCTGACGTCACACAGCACTCTTATATCCTTCAGCAAAAGTTTGTTGATATATTGCTCTAAAGACAAGCCTTCATATCCAATCGTGAATAATTGAGTTTCGTGGAAAACCTTCTTTTGCTTTTTTACATTGGCCAGTTCTTCATCATTGAGCAAGGTATCTGCAATGGCGCTATTGATAGCCCAAAAAGGATAATTAACGTATGTGTATTTTATAAGATCGTTCTGAGTGTAATTGCCAAATTGTCTTTTAATGTCCCTGAGATATTGTTGCTCGAACATATCAAGTTCCATTATGTAATGAGTATTAGATTCACGCAATTTGTACTCTTTTTCACCGTCACCTTCTACCATATCAACATATCCATTGTTGATTAAAACTTGCATATCTTGGTTTGCCTGAAATGAGAAACAACCATACTTGTATGGCACAAAGTCATAGGTTTTTACTGTTTGTCTTCTTGTAAAAAGGAAGAGGTATTTCTGAAACTGTTTAGCAGTCAAACTTTTGTTCAGAATCTCTAAAATTGCCAATAGTATTTTTCTTCTGTAATATAACATAGCAGATGCAAAATTAGTATTTTTTTAGTAATTGATTCCCGTTTTCGCCGTTGTTCTCGACACGTTAATCCATTCTAAATCTGACAATCAATGCATCGATTGGCAAATAGTCAAATTGGAAATTGAACGGTAATCCTGTTGAGACGCAAAATATATGGCGTGGGAAACGTGGGGTTCACCTCAATTTTGCGTCTCTACAACAACAACAACAACCAACGGGAAATAAATTTGGTCCCCAATCGAAAAATCTGGCATCGGTGATCCGTGGTTTTAAAATTGGCGTAACCAAATTCGCCAACGAAACCAACATTCCCTTTGCGTGGCAACCGCGTTTTTACGACCGCATAATACGCAACGCCGACGAGATGAACCTTTTTTGCAGGAATGAGCAAGGCAGAGCGGTATTGTTGTAGCGAGATGCAGATGCACGTCGTCTATACGAATTCGGTTTGCAATCAATCTGTCTGACAACATCTTTAAAATCGCTACAAGGCAATTTATAGAACACCCCTTCAAAAATCGCTACAAGGCAAATCGTGGAAGTCTCTATTATTTATCTACTTTAGCGGAAGATTGGCCGTTTCAGTCGGCAAGATTTATTTGTTAATATATGAAGAAGATAGCCGTCATTTTGTTAGCGTTGGCCTCTTTTGCAGAAGCCGATGCGCAATTGCTGAAGCCAGGCTTTGATGCCAGCGAGTTTGAGGAATGTATCTGTGTGGCATCGCATTTCAAGGAGTTGCCAGGCCTCGACAGCAAGTATTTCTCGCCTGAGCCGAAAATGTATCGTCGCCTGTACACGTCGCCAGTTGTCGGGTTCGACAATGTGTGGGAGTTGTGGCAGGCGCCTAACGGCGTGGCAATGATAAACTTACGCGCCAGTGTCACTACGATGAAAAGTTGGCTGAGCAATTTCCACGCAGGCCAGGTCAAGGCACAGGGAACATACACGTTGGGCAAGGCTTACGAATATTCGCTTTGCGACAACAGCGAAGCCCGTGTCCACGCAGGTTGGTTGGGCTCGATGCTGTCGATGTACGACGACATTATGGCGCATATCGACTCGTGCTACAAGGCGGGCGTCAAGGATTTCATAATTGCAGGGCACAGCCAGGGCGGAACGTTGTGCTACTTGCTGACAGCCAATCTGTTTCACGACAGGCAGAATGGCAAGATACCGTCTGACGTCACTTTCAAGACCTATTGCAGTGGCGCATCAAAACCTGGCGACTACGCTTTTGCGTGTGAGTATGAGTACATTACCCGTGGCGGTTGGGCTTTCAATGTAATCAATTCCGAGGATTGGGTGCCAGAGACGCCGTTGAGCGAACAGCAGATGTCGGACTTCAATGCCACCAACCCTTTCAACCGTCTCGACCAAATGGGGCAACTTCTTGATACAGTGAGTGCAATTGACAGGTTTAAGGCAAAGATGCTATTCAAGATATTGAGGCGCCCGTTGGCAAAATCGGAACGCAAAATCCGCAAATATTTGGGCACGAAGGTAGGAAAGATGCTTGTCGAGGAACAACCCGAATACAAGTTGCCGAAATTGGAAAAATGCGCCAACTACGTCCGTTGCGGTCAGTCGGTTGTGTTGAAACCAGATGCCGATTATCTGAAGCGCCACCCGCACAATGCCGACGATATGTTTGAACACCACAGTTACAAATCGTACTACGAATTGATTCGGGCTTACAAGGAGTAGGGCGGAGTGCTATTTGTTTTGTTTGCGTTCAATTAGGGACTGCCTTGTTCCGTCGTTTTTCTCGTCAAGCGTCATTTATGCCCTCACCCTTTATTTCTGACAATAGACTTTTTATTTCCAAGGTAAGATTGGGAATGTCGTTGCAGATTGTAATCCAAAGTTTTTCAGGGCTTATTTGGTAATATTCGTGAACTAATACGTGCCTCATTCCTTCCATTAACTTCCAAGGAATGTTTGTGTGCTCATTTCGAAAGTCTTTGTCGAGTCGATATGATGCTTCGCCTATTATTTCAATAAGTTTGACGTATCCGTAAAATTTTATGGGGTCGTTTTTTATAGCATCAAGATTGTCGGAATCCTTTCTGGAAAGAAGAATTCTGCAAGATTCCAATATGTGTTCCAGTCTTGCAATATCTCGCAGTTTATCTTTCATATATCAGCACTTTGTCGCGGTTCGCGGTTTCATTGGCAAAAGGCATCAGAGTGCCGTCTTCCACTAAATCAACTTCTCTTTTTAGCAGTGATTTAAGGTCCATATATATGCCACCTATTGTGAAAAGACTCACGTTTGCATTTTTGTCATATTGTACGATAATATCTACGTCGCTGTCTTTGTTGTCATCGCCTCGTGAACAAGAACCAAAGAGCCAAGCTTTGACAATGGGAGTGTCGCGCAAGTATTCCCTTATTATTGGAATCATACGTTTTGTGTAAGTCGATGCCATTGGAGGCTCGCCTACTGTCATTGGTTTGTCATTGGGTAATTCGTACTCTTTGTTCATTTTACGTTTTGTTTCCTTGTGCAAATCTACTTTTCATTTCTTAATCTGCAAAATGTGAATGTTTTTTTGAAATTCAGAAGCAAAAAAAGCCTCGATAATTCGAGGCTTCTTTTTGTTGATTATGAAATGATTGACTATTTCTTCATTTCCCAGTTTTTCCAAACGAACAGGTTGTCGCCTGCATCGCCTTTGAACACGAAATAAAGGTCGTGCTTGCCCGAAACGGCATTCAGTTTTGCACTGAATTGCTTGAACGTGTCAAGTTTTTTTGTTGATGCAATATTCACAGTACCAATCAGTTCGCCGTCTTTTGAGTCAATCCTGACTTCGATTGAGGCATTGTTGGTTGATGCCACGCTGACAGCAATGCTTTTTGCACCGTTGCCGAAATCGACATTGCGGAGCATCAGGTATTCGCCATTGTCGATATTGTTCAGGCAGATGTTTTTCTTTCCGTTGATTGTCGTCTTCAAGCCGTAGCCCCAGGCCATTGTAGGACCTGGCACCGTTTGGAATGGATTGAAGGCGTCGATAGGGTCAAGTGTGGCATCGTGGAAGTAAGGCAGTTCCTGAATTGTGCCGTCGGCATTGTACTGCATTTCTGATGCCGATACCGAGCGACGTTCGTGGTGATGGTATGTTTCAAGGTGCATCAGGTCGTAGTTGAGGCCGAAAACGAACGACTTGCCCTTGTAGTCGATTATTCCAGGATGATTGCCACGGGTACGTTGCGTGTGGTTCATCACGTGTCCTTTGTATTCCCAAGGCCCAGTGGGGCTGTCGCTCATTGCGTAGCCGATGCCTTCAGGGCAACAGGTTGATGCAAATGCCAGATAATAGTGTCCGTCGCGTTTGTAGAACCAAGGTCCTTCTTGATAATCTTCTATATGAGGAAGTTGCACAATCTCACCCGAATAAGATATCATATCTTCGTTCAACTTTACATAGTAAACGTGAGGATTGCCCCAGTACATATAGGCCTGGCCGTCGTCGTCGATGAAGACAGAAGGGTCGATGTCGTACCAGTGTTCCTTTTGCCAGACAAGAGGTTGCCCAAGAGGGTCGTTGAATGGCCCGTATGGTGAATCCGACACCAGCACGCCGATGCCGTGGCCGTGGATTGGACAGTACATATACCATTTGCCGTTGCGCTCGACTACGCATTCAGCCCAGGCGCCGTTCTTCCCGTCGTAGTACTTGAAGTCGTCGAGAGAAGCCACAGCTCCGTGGTCGGTCCAGTTCACCATATCGGTTGATGTGTACAGTAGCCAGTCGAACATTTGGAATCCGTTGGCGGTGTCCTCGTCGTGTGTTGTATAAAGATATACGGTGTCGCCGTGTACGTAAGGAGCAGGGTCGGCTGTGTATTTTGTCTGTATTATAGGTTGATTCACGCTTGAGTTGAATTTCCACCAGTCAAGGTCGAAAAGTTCCTTGTCGCCACCGCGGAACAGCAGGTAAAGGTTGTGTATTCCGCTGACCTTGCCGTTTACATTTCCGTGGAAGACTGCGTTTTCAGGACCAACCTTGACTTGCGCGATAGGCTTTCCGCCAATCTCATCGATATAGAATTCTATTACGCCTGGATTTTGGCAGTTGAGAACTTCTACAGTGGCGAGAAGTGGCTGTTTTTCACCAAAATCGACATTGCTCAATTTAATCCAGTCGCCATTGTGAACCGATGTCACATAGTGACGACGGCCTGCGTTGCGGTCAACCTTGACGCCCCAACTGTCCGACATTGTTTCGGCTTCTGTCACGTTGTACGGGTTTAGTGTGCCGAGCGCTTTTACGCCTTCCTTTGTGAATGGAATGAATGGAATGGTTCCGTCGGCATTGAACTCGAATTCCTCGATGCAGGTTGAGCGCTTGAATCCGCCACCGTTAGGCAGAGCGCCGTTGTGGTAGAACATATAGTTGTGTCCCTTGAACTCGATGTTTCCGCCGTGAATGGTGAAACTGTTTTCGGCTTCGTCCATAATGCGTCCGCGGTATGTCCAAGGCCCGTCAATCGATGTCGCTGTTGAGTAAGCCATATGTTCAGGCACGCCACCAGCGGGATACGACAGGTAGTAGGTGCCGTTGCGCTTCATCAGCCAAGGACCTTCCTCGTAGCCAGTCATCATTTCTTCCTTGCCTTTGCACCAGTTCATCTTTTTCGATTCAGGTCCGAAGCAGGCAGGGTCGGTAAATCCAGGCACTTCCTTGTATCCGTTTGCGAAAGAGACCATATCGTCGTTCAGTTGGCCGTACCAGCAACCTTTGTTTCCCCAAACAAGATAGGCCTTGCCGTCGTCGTCGATGAAAACTGTGGGGTCGATGAAAGAGCATCCGATGGCCAATGGCTTGCCAATGGCGTCTTTGTACGGGCCTTCAGGCTTGTCGGCTACAGCCACAGCCAAAGCGTCTTCGCCTTTGTCGGTGTTGCAACACAGGTACCAGTACCATTTGCCGTTATGTTCGACTGCTTGCGAGGCCCAGGCTCTGTCGCCTTTTGCCGACCATTCAAAAGTTTCAGTCGTGACAGGAGTGCCCATATATGTCCAGTTTGCCATATCTTCGGTGCTGAATAGCAACCAGTCTTTCATCTTGAAATATGTGGCGTCGTCCTCGTCGTGGTCGACAAACAGATAGACTTTGTCGTTATGGACGTAAGGCGCGGGGTCGGGCGTGAAAACTGTTTTTATTATCGGGTTTTGCTGTGCGGTGGCAAAAAGGCCAGTCAGCACAAGAGCGTTAGTTAGTAATTGCCGTTTCATTTGTTTTTTTGTTTTTTCGTCGAAGAATACATTATAAAATCATATTAGGCATATTTTACAGCTTTACAGAAATTTTCTTTCCTTGATATCTTATTTCGGAATTTTTTCCATTCACGACATTTTCCACAAGAAATGTGCGGTTTTGCAACATTTCTTCAAATGAACCTTGGCGCTCGTCAATGGTGAGTGTGCTGGTTTTGTCATTCCACGCAAACTTTATTGTTGAGTATTTGCCTTTTTCGTAGTTGTAGTTGTCGCCCTCGTCTTCGTACAATTCAAACGTGCAGTCCTTGCCTGGGTAGACTTTGACTGTGAGAGTGTCTAATTGCTGTGTCACAGTGTTTTGTGCAGGCATGGCAAAAGGTATGATACTGCCGGCCTTAACAAAAAACGGAGTCTGCGCTATTGAAGTCTCAACTTTTACCGATTGCCCGCCGGTGTATAGCTTGTTATTCCAGAAATAATACCAGTTGTCGCCCTTCGGTAGGTATTTTTCGGCTGTTTTCGCTGTGGAAAAATCCACAACCGGATATGTAGTTAGGCGTTCGGTTTGTTGGGTGTCCCAACCGGTCATTTCGTTAATTTTTATGATTTTCTCATCGGTGTACTGTGGTGACACGACAGGTGCGGCGAGTATTGATTTCCCAAACATAAATTCGTCGGCAAGTGTCAATGTCTTTGCGTCGGCTTTGTAATATGCAAAAAGTGGCATCATATAGCTTGCATCGTTTTGGGTGACGTCAAAAGCTAATGAGTAAATATAAGGTATAAGGCTGTAACGCAGTTTGATAGTGGATTCTATCGCATCATATATCGGTTCGCCTTTTTGCCCGAACTGATAAATTTCTCGTGGCGTGTCGGCACCATGCGAACGGAAGACTGGACAAAACATCCCGTACTGCATCCAACGAACATAAAGTTCCTGGAATTGAGGGTTTTGGGCACCAGATGCTGCACCGAGCACATTGTACGAACCCGAGAAAAATCCACCAATGTCGGTGTTGAAATTCGGGTTTCCGGTAAGCGTAAAGTTCAAGCCTGCGGGAATTTGCTTGCGTAGCATATCCCACGATGAGGCTACATCGCCACTCCACATATTTGAGCCGTAGCGTTGCTGTCCGGCGTATGATGAACGTGTCATTATGAAGACACGTTGTTTTTCAGATAATTTGCGTTGGCTTTCGTAAATTCCACTCACTGTGGCAAGCGGAAATGCGTTGCGCATTTTTCGGAATGAGCCGTAGCCTGTAGGATATTCGTAATCCTCGTCGGTCGGGTAGAAGCAGTCGGGGTCGGTAGAATCCATCCACCAAGCGTCGATACCATAATCGTAGAGTTTCTTGAGGTATTTCCAATAAATATCCTTGGCTTTCTGCGGAAACGGATTGTAAACCCTTACGCCAGAGGGATAATCCATAACGGGTGGCCAAATGTGCGATATGCCACTTTGTGGCCAAGTGCCGAAAGTGAACAATAGGCTGTCTTTCTCTAACTCTTTGAACTGCATTGTCATAGGGCCGAAGCTTGCCCATATCGAAATCATTATGTGGGCGTTCATATCGTGGATTTTGTCCACCATAGCCTTGCCGTTTGGGAAACTCTCCGATAGGAAATCCATTGCGTTCCAAAGATAGTTGTTGCCCCAGTATTGCCAGTCTTGGATAATGCCGTCGAGAGGCACGCCGAGTTCGCGGTATTTCTGCACCACGCCAATTATTTCGTCTTGAGTTTTGTATCGCTCCTTGCTCTGCCAGTAGCCGAAAGTCCAACGCGGGAACATTGGCACTTTGCCCGATAGTTGTCGCATAAGGGCTATCACGCCGTCGGGTGAGCCACCATACATAAAGTAGTAGTCGATAACGTCGCCGGCCTCGCCTTCAAGTGTCATTACAGAGTTTTTCTCGGAATACTTTCCGCGAGAATAGTTGTCCCAATAGATTCCCCAACCTTTGATAGATTGGATAACGTTTTGAAAATCTTCTAGATTGCTCTGTTCTACAATTGTTTCGGTGTTGTTGCGCTCAAGTTTGCCGTTTTGGATTGTACCTACACCATAAACGGTCTCATTTGCAGAGAGTTTGAACGATTGCGATATCTTGAAACTGCCCTTGTCTGTGCCCGATTCTATTGGCATAAACGAGAATGCGCTTTCGTCCAGCAGTTTCCCGCCTTTCAATGCAGTAAACGATACATTGCCGTTTCTGTCTACGGTAACTTTCAGCTTGTCAGATTGATATGTGGTCGATCCGCCCGATTGTGTGTTCTTGACATTTACATTTTGTGGTTCAAGAATGACAACAAGGCTTTTCTGTGCTCCGATTGAGTTGGCTGGCGTTTTGGTAACGCGCACAATGTCAGGTGTATAGAATGTGATTTTTACGTCGGCGTTTTGGGCGTGCAGTACCGAAGCAATCAGAACTGTCGAAACAAAAATTATAAGCTTTTTCATACGTACAAGTGTTGAATATTATTTCTTTACCAGTCTTACTTCGTAAATTCCGCCGATTTCGGTTCCTGCACTTGTTTGGAACTTGACTCTTACGCTTTTCTTGCCTTTCAGCATCGATGCGGGAATCGGGTATTCTTCAGTCTTGAACTGCGATGTGTTCCAGCGTTTTATGTTATTGACAGTCACAAGTTTCTCGTCATCGATGTAGATGTCGAATATCTTCGTGCCCCAATCGTTTACGCCCCAGTATTTCACATAAAGCGATAGGTCGGTGCGCGACTGTGTGGCCATATCGTAACTGAAGAATCCGCCGTTGCTTGCAGTGCGGTAGAACACGTTTTGCGTGTTGCCTGTCATCGAGCGTTCGGCTTGCATTGCGTGGTCGGTTTCAGGCTGTTGCTCGCCAGGTGCCACAAAGTCGGTGGAGCGGTTTTTCAAAACAATCTTTTGATGCTCAATTTCCGATAGCGAGTCGATGTACGATTTGTAGCCGTCGCTTGTAAGTGCCAGCCAGTAAATCATATAGCGCGAATCGTGGATGGCGAAGAATGGTTCTAGTTCGCCTTCTATCTTGTTTTCAATCTTTACGTTGCCGAATGTGAAGTGCAGAGGTTTCCCTTCGACGGGATTCAGTTTGTCGCCGATGTTTTCCAAATCGTCTTCAATCAGAATAGGAGCCTTGTCGATAGGCAGAAGTTCGCCACCGGCATATTGTCCCCAACGGCCGTCGTCGGCAATCAGGCCAGCCATATCTTCAGTGCCCGTCTTCATTCCGAGCAATATCGGGCCGTGCATAAGTGCAATGTATTGAGGCATATTTGGCATACGTTCAATGCTGTTGCGCATCGGGAACGCAATGTCGATTACATCGCCCTTCTTTATGCCTTTAATGCTGACGTACGACGAAGGTTCCGAGTCGATGTTCACAGCCTGCCCATTGACGGCAATGCTGAATTCGCCCTTTTTAGCCCAAAATGGAAATCGGATTTGCATATCGATGCTTGATTTGCATTCGTCAACTGTGATTTTTGATGTTTCGGCATACGGGAAACCAGTTTCCTGACGCAGTTTCAGGCCTTTCTCTTTCCAGTTCAGTTCAGATGCCACAAACAGGTTGACAAACAGGTTGCCGTCGTTTTTTGTGTAGATGAACTGATTGTATTTTCCGTGGTTTTCCATACCAGTTCCTACACAGCACCACATTGCCATATTGGGAGCGGAGTATACGCGATAGTGGCGAGGGCGTGCCGATGTGAAGTAGACGTATCCGCCGTGGTCAGGGTTTTGTGTCGATAGTATGTGGTTGAACATTGTACGCTCGTAGAAGTCGGCATATTCGGCTTTAGGCTCAACTGCGAATAGGTCTTCGGTCAGTTTCAGCATATTGTACGAGTTGCACGATTCAGGACCGTCAATGTCGTTTACGAAATCGTTGCAGGCTTCTTTCGAAGGGAAGTGCTCTCTGCGTCCGTGCCCGCCAAACGCAAGCGAGCGGTTGTAAACAACAGTGTTCCAGAAGAATTCCGATGCCTTTTGATAGTCGGCGTCGCCAGTGAGTTGCGCAATGCGTTCAAATCCAATGACTTTTGGCACTTGAGTGTTGGCGTGCAGGTTGTCGAGGCTGTCGATCCCTTTTACAAGCGGATTCATTATCTTTTTGTGCGAGAATCGTTTGGCGCAAGAAATGTATTTTTCGTCTTTGGTCATTGCGTAGGCATCGGCCAAAACTTCGTTCATTCCGCCATATTCGTTGCCCATCATCTGTTCCATTTGCTCATCGGTGAGGTTGGCTGTGAGGTTTACGCACCAGTCGCAGTATTTCAGGAACATATCGCGGGCATCGGCGTTTCCGCAGTAAACCCACGCATCGCGCAAGCCTGCAAACATCTTGTGAATGTTGTAGAAAGGAGCCCAGGCGCCCCAGTATGGGCCAAAGTCGCCTTTCATAAATGCCGACCATACTTTTGCGCTTTCAGGCATTCCGCCAAGGTATCCGACGCCCCATTCAGGGTTGTTCTTCGCGCCAGCTTCTTGGCATTCCTTGAGTTCGGCAAGCATATATTCCATTCGTTTCTTGCATTCGGTGTTGCCTGTAGAGGCGTAGTTCATTGCCATTGCCGACAGGTAGTGACCGCCGACGTGTCCGTCGAGGCCAATCCAGCAGGGGAACGATTCGGCTTTAGGTTCAAGACCTGCTTCTTTGCGGAATGGCGCAAGCAGACGGTCGACATCATATTCAAGCAATACCTTGATGTTCAGGTCGCGGGCGTCCTTAAGCGGACCGTCGAGCAGTTGGACGTCGCTCAATGCAAACTCGTTGTCGAGCATCAGGTTGCCCGATTGCTTGTCGCAACTTGCAAGCAGACTGCAGGCAAGCATTAGTGGTAATAGTCGTGTGGTTCTCATTGTGTTGTTTGTTTTTTTGAAAAATTTGTTTTGCTAATATCGTTACTTTTGTCAAAAGTACATTTAATAATTCGATAAAAATGAAATATTTAGTGGTGTGTGTTGTAGCTTTGCCTGCAATAGCCCATAAAGAATTCCTCTGTTGAAGAACAGATAATTGTCAGCTAAACAAATCTGTTGTTTTTAACCATTCGGCAACGGCTGTCGCTTCCTTGTCTAGTTGACGGTCGTCTTCAACAAATGCGCTCATCTTGCGGACTTCGTCGTGAACTTTCTTTGTGAATGGCGCAAAATAATCATATCCGGCAAGGTCGACTGCCTGCATGGCCGCAAGAAGATGAGTTCCATACTGTAGGAAAAGCAAGTCAATCTGTTCAGCAAATTTACGTGCAGAAATCGTGCCCATTGAGACTTTATCCTGATTCAATGCTTCTGTCGGTGCGCTTGTAAGTGAAACAGGGAAACAATAAGTGGCAATTTCACCACGGATGGCACTGATTGTGATCTGTGCGGCCTTAAATCCAAGCCGTAATCCGGCACGTGGGTGGTCGGCAGGTGTGAATGGAATAAGGTTCTCTGTCAATCCGTTGAATTTGCCGTCGATGATGACTTCGGCCTGCTTGTCGGAAAGGTCTGCAATGTTTGCCAAGGCTGTACGCATATAGTCGCAGGCGGCGCAAATGTGTCCGCCGTAGAAGTTGCCGGTGTTATACAGGCGGCCTGCTTCAATATCTACAAGCGGATTGTCATTGGCTGAATTTAGTTCTTCTGTAATCAATTCGCGTGCAAAACGCAAAGTGTCACGGTAAACTCCGGTAATTTGAGGTGCGCAACGGATTGAATAGCGGTCCTGAATCTTGTTCTCCTGTGCCACAAATCCTTTGCCGTCAAGTTTTTCAATCTGCGATTTCAGAAAATCTTCATATTTCCAGACACGTTTTGAGTCTTTTACAATATTGTAGATGTAAGCGGCAGATTCGCATTGCCCTTTGTGGTTCTTGATTTCACTGACTTTTGCGACAAAAGGAGTGTCTTTTCCGCGTGTGATTTCTGATGTGACTGCCGTAAGGAAGTCTGAAATTTTTGCAAGGCGTTCTGCTTTTTTCCATGCAAGGCTTGCAACGGCTGTCATTACAGAAGTGCCGTTCATTATTGCAAGACCTTCTTTTGCTTCTATTGGGAGGGGTTTTATCCCTTCAGCGTCGAAGGCTTCCATTGTCGGGACAATCTTTCCTTTATAATAGACTTCGCGCTGTCCCATGATTGCAGCGCCAAGGTAACTTAATGGCGTAAGGTCGCCTGATGCGCCGACGGAACCAAGTTGAGGGATCACGGGAATGATATCTTTATTAAGCATTGTGACCATCATCTTTGCAAGTTCAGGGCGGATTGCCGAATGGCCACCTTTCACGTTCCCGTTCAAGCGTGCCAAAACTACTGCACGACCTGTCTCGTGGTCAAATTTCGGGCCAAGTCCTATTCCGTGATATGTGCAAATAACTCTTTGGAGTTCACCGGCTTTATCTACACTAATCTGATTATGGCAACTGTCGCCAAAATCTGTTGTAACTCCGTAAGTTGGCACTCCTGTCGCAATGTAATCTTCTAAAAACTTACGCGATTCTTCAATGGTTTCCCAGAACTTTTTGTCATCAGGGAGTTGCACCATTTCATTTTTATATGCTACATCGCAAACATCTTCAATTGTCAATTCGTTTCCGTTAATAGTCTTCATTTCTTTTCAAAAAAAATAGGGAATTATATTGATTTTTCGATTTTTGTTAAAAAAGATATTCTTTAGTCTTTTGTGCGTTTGGTGATTCTTGCCCAAAATATAGGATTTATGCCAAAGGTATGGCAATGGTCGGTGCCGAGAGTTTGGCGATTCTCATTGCGTTTAGTTTTAGTTTGATGTTTCAAGTGTGCAATATCGCTCTTTTTTTGTCAAGTGTGCTTTCACTTTTAGGTAAAAATGCGGTCTGAAATTTGAATTCGTTGCCAAAAAGTCCGTAGCGTTTTGCTATGTCTGATTTTGTACAAAATATTGGCATTGAGCAAAAAAAGGCCGTCAATCTTGCGACTGACGGCCACGTGGTTATTACGATATAGTTGCGGGATGTCCGAATAACTTGCGGTTATTCGAATTTTATCCAGTCGATGCTTACATTTTCACCGTTTGCCAATTCAACATACACGTTGTGAATGCCTTTCGGGCAGTTCTTGATTTTTGCTGATGCGGTGTTGCTCTTAGCGTCAATTTTCACTTCTGCAAGCAGAGTGCCTTTTGCGCCGTCGGCATAAACCTTTACAGAGCCGTTTTGAGTCTCAAAAGGTGCTACAGTCAGGGTCTTGCTTTGGCCTTCACCAAAATCGACAGTGTTGTACTGAACCCAACTTCCAGGCTTGCTGAATGTTGTTTTCCAGCCTTCAAAGCGTTTTGTGGTGTCGGCATCGTTCTCGTAAAGGAAACTGATGCTTGCGTCTTGACTGATTGCGCTGTAGCGGTCAATTTGGATTTTGTCGGTTGCTTTTGTCACGCCAATGCCACGCAACGAAGGCTTTACAAGTTGTATTGTGCCGTCTTCGTTGAAGAAAAGGCTGTCGGCGCATACTGCGCGGTTCTTGTCGAATTTAGGCGAGTAGTTGTTGTGGTGGTAGAACAGGTACCATTGGCCTTGATAGTTGATGATTGAGTGGTGTATAGTCCAGCAGTCAGGCCATTCTTCCAGAATCAATCCTTTGTATTCGTATGGTCCCATTGGATTCTTGCTCATAGCGTAGCCTATAACTTCAGTGTTCTCGCGTACGTATGGGTAGGTGAGATAGTAGTTCCCGTTGTATTCAAATGCGAACGGGCCTTCAGCCTGACGTGAAGGCAGGCCTTTCAGGCAATTGACGCCCTTCATTACAAATTGGCGTGGACCCCATTTAATGGTGTCGGTCGGATTGTCGTCAGCCAATTCTATCATATTGTCTTTCAGTTTTGCGCAACTGCCGTTACCCCAGAAAATGTAATTGTTTCCGTCGCTTGCCTGAAGCACGCAAGGGTCGATGCCGTTGATGCCTTCAATGTTCTTTTCAAGCACCGTGTATGGGCCTTCAGGTTTTTCGGCAACAGCAACGCCAACGCCGAAACCACGTCCAGCCTTTGTGGCATCAGGGAAATAGAAGTAGTATTTGCCGTCCTTGCCCTGCACGCAGTCGGGAGCCCACATACTGTAGGCTGTCGGGTTGCCCCAGGGAACGTCCTTTTGGTCGATGATTTTACCGTGGTCAGTCCAGTCGGTCAGGTTTTCCGATGAGAAGACGTGATAGTCGTTCATACAGAACCAATCCTTGCGTGGATAATCTTCGGCGCTGATTGGAGAAATGTCGTGTGACGGAAAAAGATAAACCTTCCCGTTGAATACGCGGGCGGTTGGGTCGGCCGAGAATTGGTCGCGGATGATTGGGTTTTGAGCCGAAATGCCTTGTGCAAGTAGCACGGCAAGGCTTAGTGTCAGTACGTGTTTGGTTTCCATTTTTGTTATTAGTATAAATTGTTGTGCGAATAAATATTCGTGTCAAAATTGATGCAAGATACTAAAAATTCGTTGCCAAGTGACACATTGTCAACTATGCGCAATTTTCATAAAAAGCCACGTCTTTTCGCCAATAAAAACGATGAATTGGCAATTGTCATAGACGATTTTATTCGCTGATTCGGCTCGGCTGTGTGGTTGGCTCGCTGTTTTGGGCTACGTTTTCGCGTCCCGACGATTTCGGAATCTTCTCAAACGGGAATAATGGAGGCCACGGCAAACATATTTCAAGTGGTTTTTGCCTATCTTTGCATTTACCGCATCGTCGGCGTGGCAGTTTAACCTGACGTTTTTCAAATTATGGATTCTGAAGTTAAGGCAATAAATATTGACGATTGGAAAGTCTCGGGCGGAGGCGGAAACGGATTGTCGTACAATCACAGGCGGGACGATTCTGTTGTGCTGAAGATGAACAAGGCATCGTTGCCCAAGGAGCACACCGTGCGCGAGTTCCAGATGTCAAAATGGCTGTACGAGTTGGGTGTCAGTTGCCCTAAAGTGGTGGACATTGTCACCGACGGCGAAAGGTTCGGACTTGTTGTGGAGAAGGTGAAGGACAAGAAATCGTTCGCCAGAATCATTTCCGACGATCCTTGTCAATTGGCGACTCTCGCTCGAACATTGGCGCACGAGGCCAGGCTATTGCACCAAGTCAGGTGCGACAACGGAATAGCCCCAAGTTACCGCGAGGCCTATCTAAATGAATTGTCGCACGATAAGAATCTGTCCGACAACGAAAAGAATATCCTTAAAAAAGCGCTCTGTGCAATGGACGATGCCGTATTCTGCATTCACGGCGACCTGACGCCAGGCAATATCATACGTGCCAGCAATAAAGATTATTGGATTGATTTGGGCGATGTCACCTATGGCGACCCCGACATCGATTTCGGCAATATGCTGTTTGTCTCATATCATATCCCGCCAAGGCTGATCGGCTATCTCTATCATATCTCCCGAAAGCAGTTCCGTGAGTTTACCGAAATTTATGCGCAGGAGTATTTCGGCGAACGTTGGGGAACGCCCGAATTGGACGAGAAACTGCATAATGTCCTGCTTCTCAAAGTGGGGTTGTCGGTCTTGAAACACCCAGCATCAGGCTTTTTCTATCGGCCTTTCATCAAAGGGCAGATGTTCAGGTACAAAATCAGAAGAGCCATTATGAATGCCGTCGTCAGGAAAATATGACTCTAATTCAATGATATTGGTCCCGTGAACCCGCATTGACGATAGTTTGGACAACTTGGTTACATATAAATCCTACATCCTACATCCTACATCCTACATCCTAATTCCTAAATCCTACATCCTAATTCCTAAATCCTAAATATTAAGGTTTGTAGTGCGATGCGTTCAGTATCAGTTGGTAGTCGTTATCACGCATCAGGTCCTGCAGAGTGACATTCGGGTTGTGCTTCAGGTACGATTTGACGATTTTGTAGCCAATCCATTGGCCTACGC
>JAZUEN010000035.1:0-19090 GCA_045640185.1 Bacteroidales bacterium | reverse complement strand
ATCCTAAATGAACTGAATCCAACTGCCCGTTATTGAAAAATTTCATTCCTTCAGGCACGTGATAGGCACAATATAAATGCCGTCGGCTCGCTGGTAAGCGTACGGGCCGGTTGCGGTAATTATCATTTTGAAAGCGGGAGCCTGCATTTTCGTGGTGTCAATCAAACCTGAGAGTTTGGTGAGTGATTTCACGCCATCGGCAATGCCCATGTCGCTTCCCAATTTAATCTCAACCAAACCGTATTTTCCGTTTGGCAAATGAACTACGGCATCACACTCCAATCCTTCCTTGTCGCGGTAGTGATATACCTTGCCTCTCTGTACGTCGGCATACACGCGCAAATCGCGAACAGCCAGATTTTCAAACATGAAGCCAAATGTTTCCGTGTCGTTCAGCAAATCGCGTGGCCCAATTCCCAACGCCGCTGTGGCTATTGACGGATCGACGAAATAACGAGTGTCGGTTGTCCGTATGGCTGTCTTGGAGCGAATGTTCGGGCTCCATGCAATGGAGTCTTCTATCACAAAAATTTGCTTTAGGGCATTAATGTAAGAGTAGATTGTCACATCAGAGATAGGAGTCTCTTCATTCGCATTCAAGTCAACAGCAAGTGTTGTCAAGGCGGCTTGCGAGCCAATGTTCCGAGCATAGCTACGCAATAGCCGCATTGCCCGTTCCGGGTCGCGTGCAATGTTATCGACGCGAGAAATGTCGGACTGCGTAATTGCCGAAACGTATTCTTGCGCCTGCATTAGAGCGGCTCGCTCGTTTTTTTTGTTGACCGCATTTGGCCAACCGCCGCGACAAGTCAAATAGGCAACATCCTTCAGTGTTGCTGAATTTTCGGCATGCAACCCTTTTTCGCCGGCAAAGACATCCTGTAAACTTATTTTTCCGTTGCTTTCACCCGATTCCCAAAGTGACATCGGTCGCATTTTCAGTCGTGCATAACGGCCTGTCCCGGTATGCGAAATCTCATTCTCATTTGCAACAACGGGTACTGCGGAACCTGTCAATATGAATTGACCATCTTCGCCTCGTTCATCAACAGTATAACGGATTGCATCCCAAAACTTTGGAGCCAGTTGCCACTCGTCGATAAGCCGTGGCGTCTTGCCTTCAAGTAAGACTGATATGTCGCTATTCGCAAGTTCCAAATAATGTGCTTTTTGGGCTGGATTATCCATTTTGAGAATGCTTTTGGCCTGCTGTGCGGCTGTTGTGGATTTTCCGCAAGCTTTCGGACCTTCAATCAATACGGCTCCAAACGCATCCAGAATGTCGGTAAGCATGGTGTCCGCAATTCTCTTTCTGTAATTTTCCATACCAATTATTTTTGTTGTAAAAATAATAAAATATCAAAAATATTACATATGTATTTTGTAAGATTTTATTTTACTAAAAATACACATTAACTTATTGATTATTTTTTATTTATATTTATTTCACTTGGCGAGTTGGCGGATTTTCACTTGGCGAGTTGGCGGATTTTTACTTGGCGAGTTGGCGGATTTTTGCTTGGCGAGTTGGCGGATTTTTGCTTGGCGAGTTGGCGGATTTTTGCTTGGCGAGTTGGCGGATTTTTGCTTGGCGAGTTGGCGGTATTTGTCAATCATCGTCATTGCCTTTGAGTTTCAATTTGCTATTATAACAAAAGTGGCCACATAAAGAGGCCACTTTTGGTTAATGCTATTTTGCATTTGCATAAAATTACGAAAACAAGCAGTATGCTCAATTCTTTCCAATTGCCTCAATCAATTGATCGCAGATAGCCTTCATGCCAGCCACCGATGGGTGTCCGTTCTGTTTCTCGATGTCGTGAAGCTCAATGAGCTGTACATTGTAGTGGGCACAAATCTCGCGCATCGACACGTTGATGTCTTCCTTTAGTTCAGAATTGAGAATGGCGTACAATTTAGCGTTGGCATACTGCTTTTGCAGTCTGTCCAAAAGGCAGGCAAGGGCAGGGCGGAAATTCTTGCAGTCGGCATCGGTCCAGTCGGAATATTGGTATTCGCCTATAGGCGCATTGGACCAAGCGTCGTTAGTGCCGCCAAAAACGAAAATTATGTCGGGGTTGCCAAGTTTGTCCATGCGTGCGTTGAACGAGTTTTTCGAAGCGTCCATGCCAAAATATCCGGTGTTGCATATTGTGGTGCCGCCCCATGAGTCGTTTTTCTCAAGTTCATAGCCCATGGCCTTGTTGTACAGGCTCCACCAAGTCTGCTCAACGTCCTTTACATCGTTGTTTGCATCCGGGTAGAATGTTGAGTATCCTTCCGGAATAATGTCTTTGTAGGTTGAATACGAATCGCCAAGGATTGACACTTTTTTTGGCTGTGCCGACATTGTCATTGCTGATATTGACAATATGGCCAATAATAGATGTTTTTTCATTTTTTAAGTTTTTAGTTATTATAACAAACGTATCAAAAGTGAATGAAACTATCAAGTGCAATTTTTCACTGCCAAGATTGGATTTGACAATCAGTCAGGCAAAAACCGATTCCAAAAACATAGGGCTTACATCGTGTGTGGGAATGTGTGTGTATGATGGAAAAATGCAAGGAAACATGAGGCCTAATGTAGGCCGACAATAGCAAAAAAAACGCCGCAACCAGCATTCAAGCCGATTGTGGCGTTTTTTATATCGTGTTCAGACTAATTACTTGAACAGTTGTTGTGCCATGTGGTACAAGCTACGGCGCCATGTCAGGAACTCGTGAGCTGTGCCTTCCGATACAAAGCCGAGAACATTGTAGCCGGCAGCCTTCATGTCTTCAGTAGCCTTGTTGATGGCATCTGGCGATTCCTTGCTACCGCAACTCATGAACAGGAATTTTACAGCCTTGTTGTTCTCGAAGTCGGTAGGAGCGAATTGGCCACCGCTCAACAAGCCGAATGAAGCGAATGTGTCAACCTTGCGGCCAGAGATGAGTTTTGTCTCCATGCCACCCATTGAAAGGCCTGCCAAAGCACGGTTGTCTCTGTCTGTCAATGTCTTGAAGTGAGCATCAACGTATGGTATGAGTTCGTCGCAAAGCAAAGTCTCGAATTCCTTTGCTGTGAATTGGCCGAAACCGCTGCCAAACTTGATGTCGTTTGTCAGACCGTAAGCGTTTACAATGATGAATGGCTTGCATTTTCCTTCAGCAATAAGGTTATCCATGATCAGGTTCTCGTGACCTTGGTTCGACCATGCAGTCTCGTCTTCACCCCAGCCGTGTTGCAGGTAAAGGACAGGGAACTTCTCTTTTGGATTCACGCCGTAGGTAGGAGGAGTGTAAACAAATGCACGTTGGAATTTCTTGGTGCTTTCGCTCCAGAAAATGATTTGTTGTACGTTGCCGTGAGGAACGTTCTTTTCTGCATAGAAATCAGCGTCGTGTGCAGGTATTTCGATACCGCTTTCCCAACGTACCGAGCCATAGTAGTTCTTTGCACCTGGGTCGTTAACGACGCCACCGTCGATGGTTAGGTGATAATAGTGGAAACCTTCGTCCATTGGGCCTTCGGTTGTGCCTTCCCAAACACCGTCCTTGTTCTTCTTAAGAACTGTAGCGCCTACACCGCCCATGTTGCCGCCAAGACCAAGGCTGACGATAACTGATTTAGCCTGTGGTGCTACAACGCGGAAACGAGCATAGCCTTGAGAGTTTACCATTGGGTATTCCTGGCCAGGCTGGTTCAATTCTGATGGCTTGAAGTCTTCCTTGATTACAGCGGTATCAAGTGCTGCGTTGAAGTTCTTTACGATTCGGTATGAAGATTTGCGCTTGCCGTCCTTGTCGAACAACAAAGGATAGTTGTTTACACCTACCCAAGAGTCGCGGTCGCTAACATTCCAGAATGTAACAACGTCGATAACGTCTTTGTGGGCACGCAAAACGCGGAACAATTGTGAATATTGGTTATCGTGCAAAGTGCGTACAAATGGCTCGATGGTTACACCCTCGTTGCGGCTGAATTGAAGTCCGCCACCCATTTCCTCGTTGGCGCGGACGTCAAGTTCGGTAAATTGGATATGGTCAACGATAGTTGCATATTTCTCAATTGCGGCAGCAATGTCTTCCATAGATGGACCATATACATTGTAGTGTCCTTGCATGCCGATACCGTCGATAGGAACGCCTGCATCCTTCATCTTCTTAACCATGTCGAAGATGCGGTCGCGCTTGTCAGGATTGGCTGCATTGTAGTCGTTGTAGAACAATTGTGCATTTGGGTCGGCCTCACGTGCAAATTCGAATGCCTTTGCAATGAACTCGTCGCCGCAAAGTTTGAACAATTGTGATTGACGATATGGGCTTGCAGGTTGGAATCCCTTGCCAGGAACGAATTGTGGACGAGCGTCGTCGGCCATTGCCTCGTTTACGACATCCCAGCAGTAAACAACGTCCTTGTAACGGTTTACTACAGTGGTGATATGGTTTTTCAAACGCTCGTAGAATACTTCCTTGCTGACTTCCTTGCCTTTTTTGTCATAGAACATCCAAGTGGCGAATTGTGAGTGCCATACAAGGCAGTGACCACGCATCTTCAGGCCATTTGCACGGCAGAAGTTTGCGATGCTGTCGGCGTTAGCCCAGTTCCATTCGCCTTCACGTGGCTGAAGTGAACCTGGCTTCATGTCGTTTTCGGCAGTGATGCTGTTGTACTCTTTCAGAATCATGTCCTTTTCGGCCTGATTCGACATGTTGCGCATATTTACTGCGACACCAACCTTGAAATAGTCTTTGTAGGCGTCTTTCAAGCCTGTTGGGTCTTCTGGTTCAGGACGTGGACCCCATTGTGCCATTGCTGAACCTACACTCATTGCCAATGCAAGAGTGCATAAGTTTTTAATTAGTGGTTTTTGCATAGTTATTACTATTTTAAATTAGTGAATTCAATCGTGACAAAACTAAAACGATTTTGCACTTATGAAAAATAATTGTCGCTTAAATTCGATGATTGACCGTTTTGGCAATATGATTTGGCTTATTATTCCCATTAAGTTGATTCCTGAAAATTGCTTTGGGAAGTCACTTTATAGGACACGCCAGATGTTAAGCATTATAAAGCCTGGTTCGAATCCTGGCTCGCAGATAAACAGCGAATTGTTGAGCCAATCGTATTTGCTGTCGTTAGGGGCTTCAAACTTAGGCGCGCATCGGAAATAGAATTTAGGTGTGCCGTCGTCGTTTTTGCCAGTAACAATCAGTCCGCAGTTGCGCACGTGAATGTAAACGTCGTCGTCGGTCTTGATGCAGTAGATGGCTTCAATCTCGTTGCGGCCTTTGGCGCTGTCAATCAACTGATAGTCGGCACCGCCGCTCAAAATGGTTCCCTTGATGTTCGGGCCTTCAAATGTGCCACCTACAATTGGTATTACAGCACGTGTGCCGTGCGATGTCTTGCCTACGGTAAATGCGTTTTCACATTTCACCTTGAGCGTGAAGGCATATTCCAAGCCTGGCGCTTTGGGTTGTTCCTGGGCATTTGCCAACATAGATGCCGCCATAAGAACGGCAACCGTAACAATGTGTCTTGCTTTCATTATTATCTGTTTTAAAATTAATTAGCCAATGTGTCTTGTTTTGACAAACAACGTAGCAATTTAGCAAAATAGTTTATGTCTGTTTTCTAATCCTAATTTATTTGTCAATCCAACATTCAAGATTGTTGGGCTAATTTGGTGGCAATCTTTCGGCATTTGTCCTTTTCTCGTTCCGAAAGGGCAGTGTCGTTACGTGTATTTCCCTTCTCAAGGGTGGCAACTATGTCGAATCCGCTGTAACGGCATATCTCCTTGAGTGCCTTTATGGCGCCACGCGACTGATTGAACCATACGCTGAAAGGCCACGGCGTGGTGCAGGTGCTTACAAGCACGCATTTCTTTCCTTTCATTAGCGGTTCGGGGAATCGGGGAGTGTCGCGCATCAACCCATAGACCATACGGTCGAAAAGCAGTTTCAGCTGGCCTGGAATGTTGCCCCAATAGCACGGCGAACCAATGATTATGGCATCCGCCGATGCAATCTTCTTAAGCAAGCGCTGGCAGTACACACTGGTTCTTTGTACGGCAGGCCATACAGCCAATGCAAGGTTTTGCCACTAGGTCGTTTGCCTGCACAGTTTCAACGTTTGCGCCTTGCGATTCAGCCACTTCACGCATTATCCCGAGCATCTGCGAAATCAGTCCCTGACGTCGCGGACTGCCATTTATTATAAGTATGTTCATTAGTGCATTTATTTATTGAAAATAGATATTGTCCAAAATGATTCAAAGTTTTGGCATCAACCTAAAACGGATTGCAAATTCCACGCCTGAATGTGTCTTATACCTTCTATCATAGGCATTTGTATGTCATCAAGTGTGACAACCCATTTTTCATAGTTATCCGATATTGCCATTAACGATTCATACTCGCGGATTCGTGTGGTGTCATCTTCAACCGACAATGAAGTCTGAATGTATATTTTTCTATCGTCCTTGACTGCCACAAAATCTATTTCCTTGTTCTTTAACTCACCCGCATAGACAGTGTATCCAAACCGTCGCAACTCAAGATATACCGTATTCTCGAGCATATAGCCCAATCCATAGCCAATGCCAGAATAAAGATAATTCTTGTACGACAAATCGTTGGCATAATATTTATATGGCGATTCGGCAACAGACTTTCCTTTAATATTGTATTGCATTACAGGGTGCAACAAATACGATTCTGTTATGTATTTTATGTAGTTTGCTATTGTTTCGTATGCCACAATGCGTTGTCGCCCTTTGTAATACTTTACTATGTTTTGTATTGATATTGGATTGGAAGCATTGCATATCAGGTATTTAAATAAGTCGTCGAGTAGTTGTGCATCTCTTATGTTCTGACGGCGTTGAATTATGTCACGTAATATTATGGTATCCTTTACGGACGCGACATAGTAGTTTCTGCCTTCGTCCGACTTGAAATTCATCAGTTCAGGCAAACCACCCAACATTAAATATTGCCTATATGATTCTCTGCCAATCTCTTGATTTACAATGTTCAAATATTCATTGTAGCCAAATGTAAATATTGGAATCTCAACATATCGACCAGAGAGGAGTGTGGCTAATTCCGTTGAAAGCATACGGGAATTGGAACCTGTCACAAATATTTCACACTCTTCAGTAAAATCCTGTGAATGAGAGTTTACAAATCGTTCCCAACCAATTATGTTCTGAATCTCATCAAGAAATAAATATATGCGCCCCTGTGGCTTGAATTCTTCAAGATATAATCTGTAAAGCGATTCCAAATCAGTGTAGTCGTTCAGAAAATCAAAATCAAGGTATTCTTTGCTCACATACAATATGTTATGTCTGTCAGTGCCATTGTTGACAAGATTCATCAATATCTGCCTTAATATGTAACTCTTGCCAGTACGACGCTGACCAGTAAGCACTTTTACAAGCCTATTGCCACTAACTGACATTATTTTTTTGAGATAGGACAAGCGTTTAAATCCGCAATCTATCTTATTGCCATTCCATACATTGTATTTGGAAATCAGTTTTATCTTTTCTTCCATAACTAAATTTTTACACAAAAATAGCAATATTTTCAGTTATAACTGAAAATCTCATACAAAAAACGTCTATTTTTCATTTATAACTGAAAATTCACACACAAAACAATCATTTTTCAGTTACAACTGAAAATTTACACACGAAACAATCATTTTTCAGTTACAACTGAAAAACAATCCTAAAAATAACTGCCGTTGACAAGTGCCCAAAAAACAGTTTTTTTATTAACTTTAAAGTTATGATTTCAAAAAAAAATGAATATGAAAAAAATTCACGCTTTTATACTGTCCATAGCGATAGTGTCAATGTGCCAATCGTGCACATCGAACCAATCAAGCCAAACTGACAAGCCATTGCCACGTACAGAAACGCCAACCGAGGTTCAGGCCTCAGCCGATGCGCTGTTTGCCCATGCCGATTCGTTGGAAAATGTGATATTGCAAAGTGTCATGATTCTTCAGCATGGCAAGGTTATTTACGAAAAATGGTGCAACGGTGGCAAGCCAGGCAAGCCACACGTCATGCATTCGGTGAGCAAATCGTTCACAGCAACTGCCATCGGCATGCTTGTCGACGAAGGTAGGCTGAAAGTAACCGACACGCTTATCAACTTATTCGCAGACGATTTGCCATGCGAAGTGTCCGATAATTTGCGTGCCATCACCATTCGCGACCTGTTGACAATGAATTGCGGGCATGAAGTGGCGCCAGAAGGCAAAAAATCAGACAACTGGGTGAAAAAATTTCTTGCGCACCCTGTCACCAAGACGCCTGGAACATGGTATTGCTACAACTCGATGGGAACTTACATGCTGTCGGCAATTGTTCAGAAACTCACTGGCGAGAAAGTGGTCGATTTCCTTACGCCACGATTGTTTGAGCCACTGGGCATAAGCAAGCCGAAATGGGAGGAAAGCCCTCAAGGCATCAACTGCGGTGGATGGGGATTGTACCTGAAAACTGAGGATATGGCAAAATTCGGCCAGTTATTCCTGCAGAAAGGCAACTGGAACGGCAAGCAACTGATAAGTGCCGAATGGGTTGACGAGGCATCGGCATTCCAAGTGCCGTCTGTGCCTGCCGGAACCCGTCCCGACGAAGTGGAGGCAAAGGGCCTGACCGAGGAGAATTGCGCCTGGCTTTTGGGCTACGGATACCAGATGTGGCGCTGTCCGCAAAACGCTTACCGTGCCGATGGCGCATTCGGCCAATACATTATAGTGATGCCTGACCAGGATGCCGTCATTGCCGTTACAGCCAATTCACCTGACCTCCAGGCCGAATTGAGCAGCATATACAACTATCTGTTCCCAGTGTTGAGCAAATAGATGTAAACACTCATAAATACAAATAGGCTGTCGCAAGACAGCCTATTTTTTATCAAGTCCACAAATCTGTAATGAACATAGGCGATGCATCGTCGGCTTTGGTGAAACCGCAATTCTCGTAAAACCCGACTTCGCTGTTGTAGGCTACAATGACAATTCTCAAATAGTCCTTGTAATGTTCTTTCACCTTCTCAACCAATATTTTGCCAATGCCACAGCCTTGGTATTCAGGACGCAACAATAGATAATGGACGTAAGCCGTCATTATACCGTCGTCCATAGCACAAATCATGCCTACAAGTTGCTCGCCGTCCCAAGCCGAATATACCGTCTCGAAATTCTGCATCGCAACCTTGAGTTTGTCGGGGAAATGCCCCGACGACCATTCTACCGACAAGAACAAATCGGCCAACTGGCTTTCGGTGAACGAATGAGTGTCGCGTATGGATATGTTTTCAGGTGTCATACATTTTGTTTTTTGCAAAAATACTGCAACATGAACGAAACGAGAAAAAACACCCACATAAAATGATGCCGTTAAACAAAATTTATAATTTTGCCTACATAGGTCGTCAAAAGGCCATTATTAATCAAACATTAAAATTATGCTACGTAAAACATTCATCATCCCTGTGGCACTGACATTTTGCGCAATGCAGGCACAGGCACAATTCCCTGGATTCCGATTTGAAGAAAAGCCATCAGACCCAAGTGCCATATACACCGTTTCGGTCGGCAATGTCACAATGACTATAGATTCTGAAAAGGGTGGAAAAATCAAGTCGTACAAGCTTGGCGACAAAGAGATTATTTCGCAAATGAAGTTCCCGAACGCTTATGGCAGCACATTCTGGACAAGCCCTCAAAAGGAATGGAACTGGCCACCAGTGCCCGAGCACGATAGCAAGGCTTACACCGTAGAGCAAAAGGACGGCCATATAATTATGACTGGTCAGGTTCCTGAAAGATTGCCACTTAGGATAATCAAGGATTTCTCTACCGATAAATCAGATAATTCAATTGTTGTTAGTTACACTCTTGTAAACGAATCAGATACAGTACGTAGCGTCGCTCCTTGGGAAATCACCCGTGTTGCTGCCAATGGTACGGTATTCTTCGATTCGCCTGTTGAAGGCATCTGGCCATCCGACCTTATGAACTTCAAGGCTGAACAAGGTGTCGCCTGGTACACCATTGACCAAGCCGACCAGAACCGCAAGGTTAATGCCGACGGACAAGGATGGCTGGCATTCGCCAACGACAGCTTGCTTATGATTAAGAAATTCCAGAACATCGACCCTAAGCAACCTGCACCAGACGAAGCCGAAATTCAGGTTTACGTAAATAGGGGAAAATCGTATGTGGAACTCGAGAGCCAAGGCGCCTACACCACCTTGCAACCTAAAGAATCGTTTACTTGGACCGTACGTTGGTACCTGGTTGAGAAAAATCCACAAGCCACTTCTGCCGAATTGCTTGATTTGGCAAAGAAAACCGCTGACATTAAATAATTTACAGAATAGCAAAATGACGCGCCAAAGATTGCATTTCTTTGGCGCGTTTTTGTTATAGCAGTAGCGTTCGGCAAAAATCAAGACAATTCCCATGCCAACACAAAAGATTTTTCGAGCCACAGACAGAAGCGAGTGGCGTGAATGGTTGTCAGAAAACTTTGAAAAGGAAACCGAAATATGGTTTATGTTTCCAATGAAGGCATCTGGCGAAGACAGCATTTCATACAATGATGCCGTTGAAGAAGCGCTCTGCTTTGGCTGGATCGACAGCACAATAAAGCACATCGACCCACTGCACCGCATTCAGCGTTTCACGCCCCGCCGAAAAGGCAGCAAATACTCGCAGCCGAACATTGAACGGCTTGTCTGGCTTGACAGTCGGGGCCTCATTCATCCTAAAATAAAAGAGGGAATAACTTCGCTTATCGAAAAGCCGTACGAATTCCCTTCCGACATATTGGATGTGCTAAAGAGCGATGCGGAAGCATGGAATAACTTCGAGAAATTTTCCGAGCCATACAGGCGAATGCGCATAGCATACGTCGATGCCGCCCGCAATCGCCCCGATGAATTCAAGAAACGACTGAACAGCCTTATCGCCAAGACAAAGGCTGGCAAAATGATTGCCGGATTTGGCGGAATCGACAAATACTATAAATAGGGCAGACGGCATTAGGTCATAGCCATACGAACGACGAAAAACATCAAAAAGACGCGCCATAGCACGTCTTTACGAAATGAAATGCGTGAAATAGCAATGTGCAAGGTTGGTTATCGGTGGTAATTGCACAATTAAAACAATCCGTAATCCGTCACGCAACGGCAAATAATATTATATTCGCAAAGCAAACACGATTCTACGACTCATTATTCGTGACCAACATGAAACAAGCCGTATTTATATTGAAACAAACGTTGCCAATGGGTAACCAATTATCATTACGATTAATGATAATTTGCATATGAATTTTTAATCAACGTATTGAAATTATCGTGACAAATATTTAGAACAACAAATATTTACAACAACAAATATTTACAACAACAACAAAACAAAAATAAGCTTTAACTAACATAGTATAAATCACCGCGTTTGTTGTAAACAATGACAGAAAAAAACAACATAGAGAAACAACAAGAAAGTACATTGTTTGAAGATGTTTGTAGCATTATCAATGCGGCACGAAATCGTGTGGCTGTATATGTCAATTCAGAAGTGTGTCTTACAAAGTGGTATGTTGGCAAACGTATAAAAGAAGATGTGCTATATAATCAGCGTGCTGAATATGGTAAGCAGATTGTGAAGAATTTGGCAGCACGATTGACGGAAATATATGGTTCAGGATGGAGTGATAGAAGTTTGTTACATTGTATACGCGCTGCGTATACTTTTACTGAGGATGAAATTGTATACGCAGTGCGGAGACAATTCAGTTGGACTCATATTCGTTCCTTAATGTTTATTGATGATCCATTAAAACGACAGTTCTATATGGAAATGTGTCGTGTGGAGCATTGGGATACACGCACTCTTGACGCTAAGATAGATTCGCAACTCTATGAACGGACTGCAATAAGCAGGAAACCTGAGGAGGTAATAAAGCGTGAATTGACTGATTTGAAAGATACAAACATTTTGAATCCAGACTTGGTATTTCGTAGCAGTTATTTCTTGGATATGTTGGGATTGCCCGATGTCTTTTCTGAAAAAGATTTGGAATCCGCTATTGTCTCGCAGATGCAAGATTTCATCTGTGAAATGGGGACAGATTTTGCGTTTCTTGGTCGGCAAAAACGAATAACAGTGGATGCTGTGGATTATTATATTGACCTTTTATTTTATCACAGATCATTGCATCGTTTGGTTGCCATAGATTTGAAGTTAGGCAAATTCAAGCCTGAACACGAAGGCCAAATGCGTCTTTATTTACGTTATTTGGATAAAAACGAAAGGAAAGATGGCGAGGAATCTCCAATTGGATTAATTTTGTGCAGTGAAGGAAATACGGAGCATATAGAGTATCTTATGTTGGACGAAAATAATCCAATAAAGGTTGCTCAATACTATACGCAACTCCCAGACAAGCAACTGCTTGCCGAAAAGTTGCAACGTGCTATTGCTATAGCAAAAGAACATATTGTAGAACAAAAGATAAACAAGAAACAGAAATAAATTTAAACTAACATATTATTAATCATAGCGTTCGCTATTTATTCGAGGTATTCCAAAAGTTTGGCGACTAAAAGAAGTAATCCTAAGAATAAGTTCGGTGAACGTCTGCGCTATAGCGTGGACGGAACTTATTTGGATTACAGGTTACGCCAACACCTTGGAATACGATAAGTGAAGTTCACGCTTTTCGTATTCTATAATGTTTAAGTAACCTGTTTTCTCGGTAAGTGCTTACGCTGAAAAGCATACGAATATGAATTCAACGAAAGCATCACTGATTGCCGAGATTGAAAAAAGGGTTTCGGACAAAATCCTAGAGCAGACCAATGCAAATTTGCTCATTAAACTCATCAACAATGCGGAAACGCTTGATGAAGCTATTAACATCGCCGCTTTAGGTACCACTTACAGACGTACAGGTCTGCACTTCGACAAGCGGTTGGAGAAGATGAGCGACACCATCAAGTATTTCAAAAAGAATGAAGCACTCTCTTTTCACACCGATGATAACAAGCCTACCCATAAACTTATTATTGGCGACAACTATGAAGCGCTACAAAATCTTCTGATTCAATATCGAGGCAAAGTTGATGTTATCTATATCGATCCACCATACGGCAAGGATTCTATGGGCGAATTTGCCCAAACCAACTACAACAATGCCATCACGCGAGACAACCTTCTTTCGATGCTTTATCCTCGCTTGGTTTTGGCTAAACAATTGTTATCTGATGATGGTGTGATTTTTTGCAGCATCGACGACAAGAATCAGGCGTATGTGAAGTGCTTGTTTGATGAGGTAATGGGAGAGCAAAATTTTATTGCCACAGCACCACGAAAGACTGGTGCAGGAGATGCCGCAACAAGATCTTCTTCCGAATTAAGAAAGCCTTTTGATTATTTATTGATTTATAAAAGAGGTGCAGATACTGAGTTGCAAAAGAAAATCGTCGGAGAAAAAGAATACAAATATCACGATGAGTATGGCGACTATAAATTAGACAAATTTCAAGCAAGTGGTTCGGATGCGACAAGAAAAGCAAGACCAAACTTGTATTATCCTATTTATCTCACGAAAGACAACAGATTGGTACTAGTTAAATCTGATGATTGCGTAGAAACAATTCTTCCGTCACCAGTGAATGGAGAAGATGGACGATGGATGTGGAAACCTGAGAAATTTGAAAAAGATAAAAATCGTTTCTTACATTATGATGGGAAATGTATTTATCGAAAGACATATTTTGACGAAGAACAAGATCAAAATGTATATCAAGTTGAAAAAGCATGGATTGACGGTGGAGAATTTAGAAATGCTAAAGGAACTACCGAATTAAACGAAATATTAAGCAAAAATGTTTTTAAAAATCCTAAGCCTATTGCGCTACCTCAATGGTGCACAAATCTTGTGCCAACCAAAAATGATTTATTAATCCTTGATTTCTTTGGCGGCTCTGGCACAACAGGACACGCTGTTCTCGACCTCAATCGTAGAGATGTAAAATATGGTGATTTGCTAAATGAGAAAATACCAGAAGGCAACCGCACATTCATTCTTTGCCAATTAAATGAAAAGACCGACACAACGCCTAACGGCATCGCCTATGACGTAACTGCCAAACGGTTGAAACGCATAATGACGGGGGAATGCTACGACGGCACAAAAGATTTCGAGTGGATAAAGAAGAACAAACCCTACGGAGGCAATCTTGATGTTTACGAGATCGGCAGCGTTTCCAATTTTGAATGGTTAGAAGGTAAGACACCTTTTGACGTGATTGATGAAACTCTTTATGGAAAAGAAAAATTCAAAACCATAAAAGAGAAGATAGATTGGGTTTGCGGCAATTTCGACAAAACACAATCTGCTGTTGAGAATGACGAAGATTGGTTGAAAAGAATAGAGGAGGCATAGGTATGTTGCAAGAGGCAAAAGATTTGCAGAATCGTGCGGTGACTCAAATGGTAGCTGCACTGTCGCAAAACAAAAAGGAATACACGTTCAAAGCACCAACTGGCAGTGGCAAAACGTATATGATGGCTGATTTCATGAATCGTATTCTTGCGACAAACAATAATATCGTATTTATCGTGTCGTCTCTTTCCAAGAGTGATTTGGCGGAGCAGAACTACAACTCGTTTTGTGCAATGAGTCGCAACGGCACCTTCCCGAACCTTAATCCGTTTTTGATTAATTCAGAATCAAGCGGAGAGGGAGCATTACATATTCCAGTAGATTATAACGTATACGTCCTGCCACGAGATTTGTACAAGGAGAAAAGTAAACTTAAGGAAGAGGGAACTTTCCTTAATTTCTTGCAAACGACAACTGGTGACCTGTTGAAGAAAACAGTGGGAAAATCAGTATTCGTCATCAAGGATGAATGCCACATCGCTACTTCAAATCTTGACGAGTTGAGTAATTATTTTTCTGTCGTTATCAATTATTCGGCTACTCCAAAACTATCTCGTAGACAATTGCCAGATGTTGAAATCTCTAACACGGCAGCAGAAGAAGTGAAACTTATCAAACAGGTGGTGTTCCAGCCAGACACCGATACCTTGGATATTGCCTTGGATAAGTTCGAGGAGATAAAGAAAGATTACACAAATAAACTACAGGTGAATCCCTGTTTTATTATACAAATTTCTAACAAAGACAAAGCCACCGAGGAATTAAACAACCATATTTTTCCAACCCTAAAAAACACCAAACATCAGGATCTGAAATGGGTTTATATCACAGGTGACCAATCAGGGAAAGGATGTGATACGAATGATTCAGGTCTGAAGAAACTACCTGTTTCAAGATGGAAAGAGTATATGAAGGGAAAAGAATCGAGTATCTCTGTTATCATCTTCAAGATGGTAATATCAGAAGGATGGGACATTCCTCGTGCTTGTATGCTCTACCAAGTTCGAGACACGCAAAGCAAGCAGTTAGACGAACAGGTGATGGGACGTGTGCGACGCAACCCACGGTTGTTAGATTTCGAACGTCTTCCTATAGACGCACAAGAATTGGCTTCAACCGCTTGGATTTGGGGAATAAAACCCAAAGTTGCACAATTGCCCAAGCAAGTGTGCCTATTTAGAGATTATAATATCGAGACAGACATTCGTGTTACTCCAACAAAACTATCGGTTGAAAAGATTAAAAACAAGATTGATATCAATAGTTTGCTGACTACAAAGAAAGAGAAAGTAGTTGGCGGGAATGTTTTCGAAATGCATCGCCAACTGTCGCTGCAAGAAAATGAAATCCAAGAAATGTGTTATGAGTATGCTGATAGTTACGTCAAGTGGAGATTGTTCGTGGAAAATATCAGTGAGATAAAATCTAAATACCACTCATACATTACTGATTATGAAGAAAGTATGAATGTGTGCAATGATGTTAGTTTCCCTTATGGCAGTTGTTATAATGAAACCGACAAGACGCTCACATTAGATGATTGGATATGGTGGCGTAAAGAGGATGATAGTATTTCTGACGAGTTTTCATTTGACAGTGATGCTGAAAAGAAATGGGCTGAGGTATTGAAGGATATTCGTCAAAACAATATTCAACAAACTAATGTGCTGCAACAAAAAGACAATAAGTTTTTGTGGGGCAAGAACTTCCCTCTGAATTCAGAAATTAAGTTTGAATATTTCTCCGATGGAATTCATGCTTCTTATCCTGATTTTGTGATGAAAGATAAGAAAGGACGAATCCATATTTTTGAGGTGAAAAGTGTCAATAAATCATCATCGCTTAACCTTAATCAAGAGGAGTATGAAACTAAAATTAGGGCATTACATGAATGCTATAAAGCATGTTCGAAAAAGACTAAGCATCTGTTTTATCTTCCCGTCTTGGACGGAAGTACGTGGAAAATAACAAAATATGAGGACGGCATTGAAACAACAATAGATAAACAACAATTTGTGAAAAGTTTATAAACGTTTGCTATAATAACTGCCAACAAAAAAAGCGAGCCAAATGGCTCGCCTTTTTTATAAATATGCTGACTGGCAAATTATTTTGCGGCAGGAGCAGGAGCAGCAGGCATTCCGAAACCAAAGCCGCCACCAAGTGTCGACTTGATTGGGTCGCCCATTTCCGAATCCTCTGCATCATTCTCGTCAAGCTTGAATAGCATGAATTTGTTGGTTTCCTTAGTGTATGGAGTCCATTCGCCACCTTCGGCACCGTTAGGGTCGCTATATTTTGCGAAGTTGGTCCAAGCAGTAAGCATAGCCTCTGACAAATCCCAGTCGCCTTGTGTCCAAGGACGCCAGCAATGCTTGAGTGATTTGAACACAAACCAAAGGTCTGAAGAGTGGAAAGCGCCACGAAGACGATTTGTAACTTCTGGGTGCTTGCCGTCGTCAGGCAATGGACGGGCAAATTCATAAACATAGCATTTGCTGCCGATGCTGTCGCGGTTCAAGCCAAATGCTGCAATGCCACTTGACATGTCACCCATATCGTCCAATGTGTAGCCCATCATATAAGGAACATTAGCAAGAGTGCCGTCAAGAGCAGCCTCGTCGAAACTTTCTTTTGAAACATAGCCATCAACCATTGGCATAGCGGTGATGCCGCCAAAGTTGCCTGTTGCATTAGAATAGATAGTGCCTACTGAATGCATTACTTCTGTCTCAGCAGCACGCATTTTAGCCAATGTGTTATAACCTGCCCAATCCATAATCACTTTAGTGTTGAATTCAGCACGTTGAAGAGCGTTAAGGTTTTCTGGAGCTTGTGGAGCCTTGTAAGCTGCGATTTTTGTCTCAGCAGGACGGTTGCCGAAGTTGCCGAAGTTGAAACCTGCAGGCATGCGCATACGGCCACCACCCATGCCACCAAGACCGCCGGCACTCATGATGACTGCCTTGTGGAAGAGGCCACGGGCAAGTGGAGATTCGCAAATTGTGCGAACACTGCCACCACCGGCACTTTGACCGAATATCATTACGTTGTCTGGGTCGCCACCGAATTGTGCGATGTTTTTCTTTACCCATTTCAAAGATTCGATTTGGTCGAGAATGCCATAATTGCCAGAAACGCCATTTTCGCTTTCAGCAGAAAGTTCTGGGTGTGCTAGGAATCCGAATACGCCAAGACGGTAGTTGATTGTTACAAGAACAACGTCTTTAGCGCCCCATTCCTGACCGTCAAATTCTGGCTCTGTACCAAAACCTTCACGATAGCCACCACCGTGAATCCAAACTGCAACTGGAAGTTTTGCGTCAACATCGCCTGATGCTTTTGTCCAAACGTTCAAATAGAGGCAATCTTCAGAAAAAGGCGCTTCATCGCCATAGCCCCATTCGGTATAATAACCACCTTTATACTGAATGTGCTGGTAACTTGGGTTAGCAAAACGGTCGCAAACCATAACGCCTTCCCAAGGCTTAACTGGCTGTGGAGCCTTCCAACGCAAGTCGCCGATAGGAGCGTCTGCGTATGGTATGCCACGATAAACAACTACGCCGTCGGTCTCGGTATTTACACCTTGAACCTGGCCACCTTCAATTGTCAACACTGGATTGTTGTTGACATTGCTGTCGGTTGCAGTCTGGCAACTGACCATTGTCAGTGCGAGCAACCCAAAGAGAATAGGTTTTCTCATTTTCTGATAAATTAAAGTTGTTATTAAATAGTATATAGTAAATAGGCAAGGCCTTGTGAGCCTTGCCTATCGCCATTTATTTCACTTCAAAGTCGAACGACTTCAAATCCTTGTCAAGTGATGATGAACCGTAAAGAATCTGATACTTGCCAGGACGAACTGAAAGTTCATCTATTGTAGCATCGTAATATTCAAACGATTCGCCGTTCAACTTGATGCTTGCGGTTGCTGTTTCACCAGCCTTTACCTTTATCTTGCTGAATCCCTTGAGTGACTTGATTGGTGCTTCAGGATAGTCAAGAGCCTTGACGTAAACCTGAACAATCTCTTCGCCGTCACGACTGCCTGTATTTGTAACAGGAATAGTAACAGTCACATTGCCGTCTTTATTCATCTCGTTGGCTGAAATCTTGCCTTCGCCATATTCAAATGTGGTGTATGACAGACCATAGCCGAATGCATAGAGTGGAGTGCCCTTGAAGTACTTATAGGTACGGTTTTCCATACTGTAGTCGAGGAAGTCAGGCAGATCGTTGTTTGAAGCGTAGAATGTAACTGGCAACTTGCCTGATGGGTTGAAGTCGCCAAACAAGACGTCAGCCAATGCCTTGGCACCGCCTTGGCCAGCATACCAAGCCTGAAGCAAGCCATCAATCTGGTCTTCGATAGTAGCAAATGCGATAGCAGAACCTGAGCAGTTTACAAATACTACAGGCTTGCCAGTTTCGTGCATAGCCTTAACAAGACGCTGTTGTACGACTGGCAGTTCAATGTCGGCCTTGTCACCGCCTTCGCCTTCGAGTTGTGCTGAGATACCGCCAATTACGACTATTACATCAGCATCTTTAGCCATTTCTTTCTCTTCAGCAAAATCAGCATACTTGCGCTGGCAGAAATCGGC
>JAZUEN010000034.1:0-126035 GCA_045640185.1 Bacteroidales bacterium | reverse complement strand
CTTTCCGGCGCTTTTTGTTTTTTATCGGTATCTTTATGGGTGTCAGTCGTCAACAGTGCCCGCACTGTATCCTCCTTCCGTCCATAAATCCACTCGATAAAAAATCAAAAACCTCTCGAAATCAATTTATAGAACCCACCTAATATTATATAAACCAATCATTTCCTAGCACTAATCATTATCTTGTTTAAAAAGATGCCCTATGCTAATTGTTTGTTAAAAAATAACGGCAGGCACCCCAAAACATATTCAGCGATTACTGACTATATTGCCAACTCAAAATTTGAAAAGCGATGAAACAGTATCTTGACTTGCTCACTCACATTCTTGAGACAGGCGACAAGAAGAGTGACCGCACTGGCACTGGCACAATAAGCACTTTCGGCTACCAAATGCGCTTCGACCTCAACGCAGGTTTTCCGTGCCTAACGACAAAAAAACTGCACCTGAAATCGATTATCCACGAGTTGCTGTGGTTCCTTGCGGGCGACACCAATGTCAAATACCTTCAGGATAACGGCGTGCGCATCTGGAACGAATGGGCCGACGAGAACGGTGACCTCGGTCACGTATACGGCTACCAATGGCGCTCGTGGCCTACTCCCGACGGCGGAAGCATAGATCAGATAGCGAAACTGATTCACGACATAAAGACTAACCCCGACTCACGCCGTCTGATTGTGAGTGCCTGGAACGTTGCCGACATCGACAATATGGCGTTGCCACCGTGCCACTCGCTGTTTCAGTTCTACGTACGCGACGGGCGCCTGTCCTGCCAACTGTACCAACGCAGTGCCGACGCTTTCCTGGGCGTACCTTTCAACATTGCTTCGTACTCGCTTCTCACAATGATGGTTGCACAGGTCTGCCACCTGCAACTTGGCGAGTTTATCCATACTTTCGGCGATTTGCATATCTACAACAACCACCTGGAGCAAGTGAAACTGCAACTCACCCGTGAGCCTCGCCCGCTTCCAACTATGTGGATAAATCCCGACGTGGACGATATTTTCAAGTTCAAGTTCGAAGATTTCCGCCTCGACAACTACGATCCGCATCCTGCCATAAAGGGGGAAGTATCTGTTTAATTTAGGATTTAGAATGTAGGATTTAGGATTTCTTTTCCCTGTTTATGATTATTTAGGACGTGGCCTATTTAGGATTTAGAATGTAGGATTTAGGATTTGCTTGGTCCAACTTCAGTCCCGATAGGTATCGGGATTAGGATTTAATTCATTTAGGATTTAGGAATTTAATTTCACATTTAAAATTTCAAATTTGTAATTTTTCAACTCCCTTTGGCCTTTGACCTTATGCCTTACCCCTTTTGCAAAAGTTCGGAACGTCGGTCGAGAAGATTGTCTATTTCGCTCTCTGTCAAATTATCGGGATCTGACAGGTATTTCTCAATCTGCTCAAGTTCGCGGTACTTATCGGTCAGGTTATGGTAATCGAGTTCGGACCTCAACTTCTCAATGGCCTCCTCAACAAGTGGCATTAAAGGCTCAAAGCATTCCTCGATGCTGGATGCCGATGTCTGTTCGCACAGCAAATTGTAACATTCAATCAGCGTATCCAACTGGCTCAGCATTTCCAACTCCTCCGATTCGGGATTGTCCGCTTTGATACGGTCGCGCAACTCTGCAAAAAGCATAAGCATCACTTCCAACCTACTGGGCTTCTTCTTTTCCATAATTCACATTTGCCGTATCTGAACGGCTTGTCACAAATTTGCGCACATCTTCCATAATTTGCAACTGTCGGCTGACATTTATTGAATGAACACGATTTTCTGCCGACCGTTTTTTTGCCACACGCGCCATATAGCGCAATATTCCTGAATTGGTGCCGATAAATGTCAATGTCTGCTGTGGCGAATACATACCTGCATATTCCAAACGTGTCGTATATGAAGCGAGTTGCGCCTTAGGCCCTTCGTCGAAATATGTGGCTGGCATAGTCAATGCTGTGTGGACGGCTTCGGAGACGTTATCCGTCGCCACCTGCATTTCGGCATCTGGCGGAAGATGCATCACTTCATACTCTATCTGCTTGATATTAAATGGCAATACGATCACTTCGGGGAGCATCACCGTATCGGCCGTCATTAAAACGCCAACAATGCGCGGTTTTGACATCAGCGAATCGGGAACGGCGTATCGCACAGTCTCATAGCCTATGCACGAAAAGATGATTGTATCACCGCTATGGCACGACAGTGAAAAATATCCGTTTATGTTTGACGACATTCCGTATCCGTGGCGCACGTACACATTTACGTACGGAATTGGTTGCAAATCAGATGCATCAAGAATACTGCCATACACTTCGGCCTGCAAGCGTTCGGCTATCTGGGCACTTGCGCCCGTCCACAAAAGCAGGAAAACAGCGACTAAAACAGCATTTTTCATCATAATTCATCAATAAGACAACCAAATGAATGGCTTTTTACTATTTTTAGACAATTTTTTAAACGAAATCTATGCGTAATTATTGTAAAACCTTTTTTTCAATCGCGCTGATAGGCGCCACTCTCGCAAGTTGCAACCGCAAGCCAATTGAAATAGAATCGAGCGTGAGCCCCCTCACCGACTATCAGAGCAACGATGGTTCAATATCGATAACAATCACTGGAGGTAAGGCCCCGTACGCCATAAAATGGTCGAACAATCAGGCTGTGGCCGAAATGAGCGACCTCGAAAAAGACACATACATTGTCATCGTGACCGACGCCAAAGGCCGTACGGCTTCCGACACCATCGCCGTTGACGGTCCGTCGTGCCCTGTCTGCATCGACAACGAAGGCAACAACTACAAGACGACAATTGTAGGCGACCGCGTATGGATGGCCGAAAACCTGAAAGTCACCGCAAACAGCAATGGCGACAGCATAAAGTTCTTTCAGAATCCCGACTCAGCCGAACTTGGCCTGCTCTACACTTGGAGCACTGCAATGGACGGAAGCGCTGACGAAGGTGCGCAAGGCCTCTGCCCCGACGGCTGGCATCTGCCCACCAACGAGGAACTTCAAGACTTGTCGGTTAATCTTTGCAACGATTCGGTTGTAGAGAACCTGCTCAACCCGTTCGACCTGGTATATGCTGGATTCTACAATGGAGATTTTCAGAATGCAGGCAATTCGGCATCGTTCTGGTCATCGACAAAAGCGCACGACAATATCTGGAAACTATACTACCATAAAGGTTTGAAGAAACCTTTTATGTACTACGAGAAGCCTGAAAACGCAATCTCGGTAAGGTGCGTGAAGGATGCAAAATAAGCGTCAAGACTTAGCAAACAGAAAAGGCGCCTGCTTGGGCGCCTTTTTGTTTATTGAATGTGTTTCCTATTTTTCGTAAATGTCGAGCAAATCGACCACTGTTCCGACCATACAAGCCGATACCTGTTCCTTGCTGACGGCATACGCAAAGCGCACCGACAGGCTGTCGGTCAGCGTGAGATTGAACTGATTGAGATTTGAAGGCTCCAACATACACCCGTCGTACTCAAGCACCCAACCGCAACCGTCGAATTTGCCCATATCTTTCAGCATGCCGTCAACATACTCCACAGCACAGCCATCGTCGTCCGACGTGCAAGCGGAACTGAATACTAGCACTAATGCCAATGCCGATATTTTTATGATACTCATAAGGTTGCTAACTGTTTACAATAGTAGCAAACTTGTTTTTCATTAGCAAGAAAATTATTGGTTCGGGAGGTAAAAATGCAAAAAACACTTTAGACTGGCCTTTCCGCACTTATAGTGTCACCACTCAAACAGCGTCACTTGTACTATAGGGAAGTGGAGAATATCGGAATCGAACCGATGACCTCTTGCATGCCATGCAAGCGCTCTAGCCAGCTGAGCTAATCCCCCTTGACGTTGCAAATGTAAGAATTCAATCCAATTTAGCAAACACGAATTGCTTTTCTGTAAAATATTTCAACACACGAGGCAACGCATAATACAAATTACGGCTTGCCTTTACCGAATCGTGGAAAGTTATTATGGACCCGCCTGTGGCATACTTCAGTACACAATTGCAACAATCTTCCGGGCTTACACGCCAATTGTAGTCTTCGGGCATCACGTCCCACAAAACCATCCGGTAGCCGGCACTGCGCAACGGACGGATCTGCGCTTCTGTAAAGCGACCGTATGGCGGGCGCATCAGTTTTGAATCGATATATTGTGAAGCCAAGTCGACATCATCGAGATACTCTCTGGGACTGACCTTCCACCCATTCAGATGGCTATAGGTATGGTTGCCAGATGCATGACCCTCGCACAACATGCGACTGTATATTTCAGGATAGTGGTCGACATTTCGTCCCAGACAAAAAAACGTTGCCTTTGCGTCATATTGGGCCAATGTGTCAAGCACCCACTCGGTCACATCCGGCGTAGGCCCATCATCGAATGTGAGATAAAGTTTGTTGGGCTGTCCATCTACCTTCCACTGGAAGTTTGGCATCAGCTTTCTGACTAATTGTGGCGGATGGTTTATTACGCGTATCACCTTTCCTGAAATTTGACGTCGCAAAGATATGGTTTAGTTTTCAAGAGACAAAGCCATATCGCATATGGTTGGGGCACGCCGTGATTTGGCAAAAAAAAGACCGCCTCATTGCTGAAGCGGCCCAAATATCAGTGTTTTATGATTATCCACGGATAGCCTTAACACCTGGAAGAACCTTGCCTTCGATAGCCTCAAGCAAAGCACCGCCACCAGTTGAGATGTAAGATACTTGATCAGCCAAGCCGAACTTGTTGATGCAAGCAACTGAATCACCACCACCGATTAGAGAGAAGGCGCCTTCCTTAGTGGCAGCGGCAATTGCATTTGCAATAGCCTTTGAACCTGCAGTGAAATCGTCGCATTCAAATACGCCGGCAGGACCATTCCAAAGAATAGTCTTTGCGCCCTTGATTGCATCAGCGAACTTCTTCTGTGACTCAGGACCTGCGTCCAAGCCTTCGAAGCCGTCGCAGATTGCACCAGAAGGGCAAACCTTAACTTGTGCACCAGCCTTCAATGACATTGAGTCGAAATCGAAAGCGTTAGTGACAACTGAATCTGTGCCAAGAACCAACTCAACGTTGTTCTTCTTAGCCAATTCCTGGATATTTAAAGCCAAGTCAAGTTTATCGTCCTCACATATTGAAGAACCTACCTTGCCACCATTAGCCTTGGCGAATGTGTAAGTCATGCCACCGCAAAGAACCAACTTGTCAACTTTGGTCATAAGGTTCTCGATGATGCCAATCTTGGTTGAGACCTTAGATCCACCCATGATGGCAACGAATGGACGCTTGATGTTGTTAAGCACGTTGTCAACGGCGTTCACTTCTTTCTCCATCAACAAGCCAAGCATTTTGCTATCAGCATCGAAATAGTCGGCTATGACGGCAGTAGAAGCGTGTGAACGGTGAGCAGTACCGAATGCATCCATTACATATACGTCAGCATATGAAGCCAAAGTTTTTGCGAATTCCTTTTGCTTTGCCTTCATTTCCTTCTTAGCCGCATCGTAGTTAGGATCTTCCTTTTCGATACCAACTGGCTTGCCTTCTTCTTCTGCGTAGAAGCGAAGGTTTTCAAGCAAAAGCACGTCACCTGGTTTTAGTGAGGCTGCGGCGTCGGCGGCCTTTGCGCAATCAGGAGCGAATTTAACTGCTGTGCCAAGAGCGGCAGCAACAGCGTCAACGATTTGGCTCAAAGAGTATTTAGCAGCCACTTTGCCTTTTGGCTTGCCCATGTGTGACATGATGATAAGAGAGCCACCATCAGCCAAAATCTTTTTTAATGTAGGAAGAGCACCGCGAATACGAGTATCGTCAGTGATTTTACCATTTTCGTCCAATGGAACGTTGAAGTCCACGCGAACGATAGCTTTTTTTCCTTTGAAGTTGAAATCGTTAATTTGAACCATTTTATTAATTTTTAGATAGTTAAGAATTCAAAATCATTACCAATGCTTTTCGGTAATTCAAGTTGCGAATATAAGGAAATAAGTTCAGAATTGATTGTCAATGAATGACAGATTAGTGCTTAATTGCAAGCAAAATTTAAATTTAGCTGACATAATTCGCATTTATGACTATCAAAAAGCATAAATAAGGTGCTTTAGTATTTTATATTTTTTAAATTTGCCACGTTCTCGAAAAATATTATAAAATGGATTATATCAAGACAAGTCTGCTGACAACTGTCATTGTTGCATTATCTAGCATAAGTGTTTTTTCACAAACAGGCGATTACCAATCACACACCACACTCACACCCGACATGCAGCGCAAAGTGTTTGCCAACGAGCTCTTCTTGACTTCAGACGGCAAATATCTGATTGTAAATTATGGCGACAAGCCAACGTTTATCGTTGCATACTCTACATCCGAATGGAAACAGTCCGCGATTTTCCGCCTGACAGATTGGGTCGACTTTGCAAGCGCATACAGCGATACCGCAACGCAGCAGTTCTATGTCAAGATTTCGAGAGGTTCGTCAAAATACCACCGGCTGGACATTGAACAAAAGACCCAGGACATAATACCTTGCGACATCACACCTCATGGTTGCCCTCACATAGAAATGAAAAAGAACTCGAAGTCGCTATACACTGCCGACAAGAAGTTCTACATAACCATAAACAAGCAGAACAAACGCGAAGTGAAAGTCTACAAGCTCCGCACTGCCGAATAACGACAATCCAAGCCGAATATAGGAATTGAGACGTCATTCCATTGCGCGCGGATGCGTCTTTCTCTAATTCATTTCACCATGAAAACCGCAAATGTAAAGAGCTCCATTCTCAGTGCATTGGCTAAAATAGCTTTTGACATTGCACTCATATACGTATGTTTTTTCGTTTGCCGGGTGATTTTCCTCTGCGCAAACCTCAGCTACTACGAGGGGAAAATATTCACTGGCAATTTTCTTTCGCTGATAAAAGGCTCATTGGTTTTCGACACATCAGGAATAATCTACCTGAACCTGCTTTTTGTCGCACTTGCATTATTGCCGTTTCACCTTAAGGAGCAAAGCCGAGGCTACGGCATGGCGCTCAAAGGCACATACCTGACGTTCAACGCGTTGGGCATCATAGCCAACTTATGTGACGTAGTCTATTTCAGGTATACAGGCAGAAGAACCACCGGAACAGTATTTTCAGAATTCAGCAACGAGGACAACATGGCATCCGTTTTCATTACGGAAGCGATGCACTCGTGGTACCTTATCATTGCTGGGCTGGCAATGATTTTTCTGCTGTTCAAGCTATACAAAAGCCCTCTTTCGGCAAAACCGGAAAGCACCAAGTCGGGACTTCTGAAATACTACCTTGGCGAAGTTGTGGCCCTTGCGTTCGCAATTCTAATTTGCGCCGCAGGCATGCGTGGCGGAATCGACCGAAGCACTCGGCCAATAACAATAAGCAACGCTAACCAATACATTGACAGCCCGGTAGAGGCACCGCTAATACTGAACACTCCTTTTTCGATTTTGCGCACCTGGAACAAAAAAGCATTTGTCGACCCAAAATATTTCAGCGCAGAAGAGCTCGATTCAATTTTCACGCCAGTACATCAGCCATCAGACAGCGTTTGCGCAAACGCCAACGGCAAAGGCAAGAACGTGGTTGTGTTCATCGTTGAAAGTTTCGGCCGAGAATACATCGGGAAATACAACCCAAGCCTTGACGGTGGCAGCTACAAAGGCTACACTCCATTCATTGACAGCCTGCTCGACCATTGCCTATGGTTTCCGAACAGTTTCGTGAACGGGCGCAAAAGCATCGACGGCATGCCAAGCGTATTGAGCGGGATTCCTTATTTTATAGAACCGTTCTTCCTCACCCCAGCCGCACTAAACGCTCTCGACGGAATAGCTGTTGAACTGAAAAGCGAAGGCTACCATACGGCATTTTTCCATGGCGCGAAAAACGGGAGCATGGGCTTTGAGGCATTTGCACGCGCCACAGGCTTCGACGAATATTATGGCCGTACGGAATTTGAGCAAATACCGGACTTTGGCGGAGAAAAGGAATTTGACAATTTCTGGGCCATCTGGGATGAACCGTTCCTCCAATACTACTGCCACGAAATGAACCAAATGAAAGAACCATTCATGACGGCTGTATTTACTGCATCGAGCCATCATCCGTACGTTGTGCCAGAGAAATACAAGGATGTATATACAGAAGAAGGATTAGCGATACACAAATGCATCCGCTACACCGACAATGCTCTACGTAAGTTCTTTGAACATGCAAAAAAGCAGACATGGTTCGACAACACGCTGTTTGTAATATGCAGCGACCACACAAACCTTAGCGACCATGCCGAATACCAAACCGACCTTGGGCTGTTCGGTGGCCCAGTAATATTTTATGCGCCAGGCGATTCGACAATGGTTGGATGCAGGAACTCCATTGCCCAGCAAATTGACGTCATGCCGACAGTGCTGAGCTACCTTGGCTACGACAAGCCTTACATATCTTTTGGGATCGACCTGCTTTCAACTCCAGAAAACGAGACTTTTGCGGTAAGCTACTATAACGGGACATACCAAATAGTAAAGAACGGATACTTCCTGCAATTCGACGGCACAGCGACCAAAGCCATCTACTCTCTCGAGGACAAACTTTTGGAGGACAACCTAGTAGGGACTGTCGATTGCCAACAAGACATGGAAACCGAACTCAAGGCAATAATTCAGCAATACATGAGCCGAATGGTTGAAGACCGGCTCAAAATAAAATGACGGCCGTCACGCCTACTTCCCGCTTCCTTCTAGAACGGTCTTAATAGTGTATATCAAGATTTTGATGTCAAGATAGAGCGACATGTTTTCAAGATAGATGATGTCATATTTCAGGCGATCGACCATTTCATCCACATTTTCAGCATAGCCGTATTTGACTTGTCCCCACGAAGTTATGCCGGGCCGCACCTTAAACACAGTGTAATAGTGTGGAGCCTTCTGCACAATCTGCTCGATGTAGTAGATACGCTCAGGACGCGGCCCCACCAATGACATGTCGCCACGCAGCACATTGAAGAATTGTGGCAATTCGTCAAAGCGGACCTTGCGCATAAAACGGCCTATCTTGGTTATTCGCGGGTCGCCGTCGCTTGACAGTGCCGGACCATATTTTTCAGCATCGACGCACATTGTACGGAACTTGATGATTTTAAATGGTTTTCCATAACGTCCGATACGTTCCTGACAATAGAACACAGGGCCTTCCGACGACAATTTCACGCATAACGCCAAAATGATGTAGAACGGCATCAACACACATATTGCCACGGCTGAAACCACGACATCCATCATGCGCTTGACATTTGCCTGCCACGCCGGCATTGTATCGTGCGAAAGTTCGACAAGAGGGACACCAAAGATAGACGACATCCGCACATTGCCTGATATGATGGCCAAGATGTCTGGCACGGCACGTATTGTGACATCTGTAGACTTCACCTTTGTCACTATCTTCTGGATCTTATCCTTCTCATGCGGTTCAATGGCTATTATTACGCCTTCAATCTTTTGGCTGTTAATTTCGTCGATCAGGTTGTCGATATTACCACAATTAGGCAAGTACTTGTCCAAGCACGACTTTTGCTCATTGCCGACAGTGATGTACCCGACGAAATAGTCACCCGCCGATTTCGGCTTTGACGAGAAGTCGAGATACAGTTTCAAGGCTTGCTCACCGTCACCTATTATCAGTGTAGGGAAACCTATCACCCTATTCTGTATTTTCTTGGCTGTCGCATTTGTAAGCATAAGCCTGCACGTATAGGTAAGGCCGAAATGGCAACCCAGCAGGTAAAGGAACGACTTATAGTATGAGTGATACGACACCACATCGTCGTCGAGCATGAGCACGAAAAATATAAACAGCACGCCAATTACGCTCAAGAACAGCGTATGCCCGAATTCTTTCAGTCGCGACTTATGATATATCTTATGGTACTCACCTGCGATGTAATATAGCAATATCCAAAAGAGAGGGATGAATATCGCCCCGAGAATCATGGTGTTTTCGCCAGACGCGAGTATCTCAATATTGGTTATGTCCGTAATGACGATCTTCTTCCGAAAGACAAAGAGCAGAAGCCATGCCACTAAAGCAGACAAATAATCAAGTGTCAAATATTTGACAACTTGCAGACAAGGTCTTTTATTTTCCATTACCGAATTGTTAGTCGCCATATACAAAACCGTTTTTCACTGACGGTTTTACGGAACAACGAATCCACACGCTACCATATTGCATAAAACGGCAAAAGAATTTACTAACAATCTGAAGTGACTATCGGCATCAAATCAGACAAGGCTCGCATGGTTGCCAAAGCGTAAAACCAACCAATTAAAACACATTAAAATTGACACGCATTTTTTCACGGACACGCTCACACGCCAATTGTGTACGGATCTCATTTTCGAGACAGTTGTGAATTTCCGTCCCGCCCATTATGCATGAATAGAAAGAAGTGAGCTGAGCTTGCTCTATTGTCGAATTTGACTGTTTCAACCGCTGACGCACAAGCACATCCGGCGAATCGCTATCAACAAGCAGTAGCTGGCCTTTAAGCATGTCGGCCTCAACCAGACTATTGTAATTCAGCACTTTGACATGATGTTCTTCAGCCAATCCGTATCGGGCTATACATACATTTCCGACTGTACCATTATCGAAATCCAGGCGTACACGCATAGTATCTGGCACACTGCCGAAACTAGAATAGACGTTGACCGACACCTTATGCACTGGTGCCTTGACCAAAGAAAGCAACATTCCGAGCTCCGAATGGGCCAATGCCACCAAGTTCTTGCTTTCGTTCTTGCTAATGTTGCATTGTATGTCGAGCGGGCGGCTGCAATGCTTGCGCAATGCCTTGAACAAGTCGGTATATATCAGTGGCTGGCCGATGTGCACGACACACCCCGCCTCGTCACGCAGTGTGAGCAAGGCGTTCAGCTCCTTGGTCTGATATGTATGCACGCCACCTATGAAGACATCAAGAGAATGCCGTATTGCCTCACATATAAGTGGATGATAAAGATTATCGTCGATGCTGAAAATGACAGCCTGACAATTGAGACACAAATCGCCAAACGAGCGGAACACATCATAATCTGTCTGCAAATGGCGGTCCATAAGCAGGCACGGATCGTATATCCCCCTGAAACTGAAAGCCGACAAACCCGACAATGCCTCGATGAAAGGCTTGGCGTTTTTCAGACCTACAATTCCAATGTTTAGCATATCAATTTTACTGTTTATGCAAACATAATCCGAAATGAAGGCTGTGTAAGTGCATGCCAACGTTTATTATCAACGCTACAGTGTTAATATCAGCAAGTGTTTCAGGCTTTTTTGACAGGCTTGTTTTTCCACCAGTTGCGAGGTGGCACCGGGTCGAAGCCACTACCGCCCCAAGGATTGCAACGCACTATGCGTCTGATCGTTAGTAACAGACCAATGATTGGGCCGTGCGTTTTCAGCGCCTCTATGGCATAGGCTGAACACGTTGGCACAAAACGGCAGCTATTGGGCAGCAATGGTGAAATAAGCATTTGATAGAGCCGTATAGGAACAATCAACAATATGGTAAATGCCCGTCGTATCATCGGTCCGAAAGATAATCGTAAAAAGATACAGTTTGCCACAATTGCCTACACAAATGGCCAAACTATTTTATCTTTGGCATCGAATCACAACGATATTCCGTATGACGAAACGACTTTGCCTTTTAACATTATCCATCATCTGGACACTTAGCATATCGGCCCAGATATCAAGCGACAGCTGGCGCGACCACATGAGCTACCGCAACGGTAAGTCATTGGCCGTAAGCAAGTCAAGAGTGTATTGCGCGACCGACATGAGCATGTTCTATTACGACAAAGACGACAACAGCATCAACCACCTCACGCCAATTGAAGGTTTGTCTGACATTGGCATTGACAACATTGCATACTGCGACAAGCTCAACACGCTTGTAATTGGATATTCCAACGGCAACATCGACTTGTTGCCGGAAAACGGGAAAATTTTCAATCTATCGGGGCTGAAAGACAAGAACATGGCAACAGACAAGGCCATCAACCACATTGACATTGTCGACGACATGGCTTACCTGTCTAGCAATTTCGGGCTTGTCACAATAAATATCGAGCGCAAGGAATTCCACGACACATATATACTTGGATCTAGTGGCCGATACATGAAAATAAACTGCTCGGCCATATATGACGGCTATCTTTACGCATTCACCAATTCCGGCCTTATGCGTGGCCAGACATCCAATCCTTTTCTCACCGACATAAAGAACTGGTCATTCGTAGATGAATTTGGGACAAGCCACAAACTCAATACCGGATGCGTCTTCAACGGCAAGCTGTTCGTCAGCTGCTTTCATGACGACGGTGAAAGCTGTTCGATACATTCGTTCGACGGAGAAAAATGGGAAATGGTTTGGGATAGCGTAAGTGCCGTAAAATCGATGACAAGCCGTGACGGCAAACTTGTATTGACAACACATGAAGGCATCGATGCCTATGACGAGAACCTGAACAGCGTCAAGCAATGGCGTAGCAACAGCATAGGCATGGGCATCGCCGATGGCGACATCGTTTGGTACACTCACTCCTCATACGGTCTTTCCAAGTTCGCCGACGGCAATCCACAAGGCATCACTCCATCGGGGCCTGACAGAAACGCGTTTTTCCAGCTATGCTACAATGCAGGCGTGCTTTTGGTTGCACCTGGCGGAATGACTGAAAAAGGAGCCAACATCTACAGAAGAGCCGATGTTTTGTCATACGACGGAGAAAATTGGAGTTCCATTGACCAGAACGTCTTCCCCGACATCAACTCTTGCTACGACATTGTCAATTTTGCCACATGCGGACAAAAAGACCACTACATAATTAACCCTTGGCGTTGCGGAATAGTTGAATACGACAATGGCACATACACAAGATTTACCTCATCCAGCACCGACAGCATACTTGGCGACATGGTCAGCTATTGCACTTTTGACCGAAACGGCAACCTATGGTGTGCTTGTTCAATCACAAACAAGCCTATCGCAGTACGCGCAACCGACGGCAAATGGTACAGCTACGCATACGGCAACTATTTTGTCGACGAATTCACCAACAAACTGATTTGCACAAGGAACAACGACCTGTGGCTAACAGCAATTGGTGGAAAAGGAATGCTGGTACTGAATGCAAGCAACACCCCAGAAATCAGATCCGACGACTCCTACAAATTCATAACCCCAACCGATAAAAACGGGGCTCAGCTCAACTCCAATATCCATGACATTGCCGAAGACAAAAACGGCACAATATGGATAGCTTCAGACGAAGGCGTCTATGTCTACGACCATCCTGAATACATATTGGAAGGCGAACCTTTTTATGCCCGATACCCGCAAATGGTTGAAGACGGCTTCTACCAATCACTTCTTGCAACCGAAATCGTCAACACCATAGCCATCGACGACGCAAACCGCAAATGGTTCGGCACCGCCAATGGTGGCATTTTCGTCATCTCGCCCGATGGTACAAAGCAATACGCGGTTTACAACAAGACCAACTCACCGCTGTTTTCCAACAATGTCACTTCGCTTGCCATTGACAACGACAACGGCATTCTATACATCATCACCGACAAAGGTCTGCAATCTGTCAGAATCAGTTCGTCTAAACCAGAAATCGACCTATCTGAAATTTACGCATTCCCTAATCCAGTGGAACCCGACTACTACGGCGATGTAACAATACGAGGCCTGATGTCGGAAACCGTTGTAAAAATCACCGACTTGTACGGAAATCTGGTTTTTGAAACGATGAGCAACGGCGGGTCGGCTGTCTGGAATGTGTGCAATATGGACGGCAAACGAGTGGAGACTGGCATCTACCTAATCCAATGCATCACTTCTGACGGACAGTCGAAAGGCGTTGGCAAGATTCACGTAATCAAATAGGAAATGCTTTGCACCGACCGTATCATCGTGCTCAGCCATACGCGATTTTCCGACTCGACAATCATCGTGCAAGCCCTATCGCGTGAACGTGGGCGTATTTCGCTTATGGTTTTCGGATTGGGCGGTAAAAGCAAATCGAAACTTGGGGCGTTTCACCCAATGGCACTGCTCGACGTTGTCTACACTTATAAAGACGACCGCGAGATACAGAAACTTACCGAGTACAAGCCTTCGCCATCACTGATAAGTTGCACATCCGACTTGCGGAAAAGCACAACCCTTATTTTCCTGGCCGAAGTTGTAGGCAAGAGCATTCGCGAATCGGTAGAAGACAAGACTCAATTTGAATTCATCGACACATCAATCCAGATTCTGGAACACGTTCAAAATGGCCTGCAATGCTTTCATTTGGCTTTTTTGGCAAAACTGAGCCGTCACCTTGGATTTTTTCCTGGTCCGCCTGAACCAGAGCATCGTTTTTTCGACATTGAGCAAGGACACTGCACCTGTTTCAAGCCTGTACACAATCATTTTGTCGACATAGATATTTTCAATCGGATTTGCCAGTTTGCCAATTGTCCTTATGACCAACTTTCAGAAACTCATCTTGAAAAAACGGACCGCGACTTTTTGCTCGAAACGATGCTTAAATGGTACGGATACCGCACACCTTCGATGAAGGATATAAACTCACTCGATATCCTGCACGAGATTTTTGAAAACCATTAAATATAAACTTCAAGCAACCTTGAATTTCCCGAAAGAGGTTTCAATTCTATCTCCTTCATTTCGGCAGGGATAAGCACTGTCTCGCCCTTTGCGATTTCAACAGGTTCATCGAGTCCAGGCGCACAAATGAGAGTTTTTCCCTCGACTGCCATATACACCACAAACGAATCCAACCGCCCGTAATCAATTTCAATTTCTTTGTCAAAATCGAGTATATTGGTTGTAAAATATTGATTTTCTACAACCTTTGTACTCTTATTCTTATTTATGACATATGGTGTACGGTACTCCTTGCTGAAGGAATAATCGATAGCGTCAACAGCCCAATCGGTATGAAGTTCGCGCGAATTGCCGTTTGCGTCCACTCGGTCCCAATCGTAGATACGGTATGTGATATCAGACGATTGTTGCACTTCGGCCAACAAGATATTAGGGCCAATGGAATGTATACGACCTGCTGGAATAAAGAACACATCGCCAGGTTTTGCCTGTTCCCATTTCACAATGTCGCGTAATGTTCCGTTGTTGAAATGATCAAGATATTTTTGTCTGTCCATTGGGCAGTTAAAACCAGCAACCAACTTGGCATCAGGCTCTGCCTCAAGAACGTACCACATTTCAGTCTTGCCAAATGAGTTATGACGGCTCATTGCCACATCATCGTTAGGATGCACCTGAATTGACAGGTTGTCGCTGGCTTCAATGAATTTGAAAAGCAGAGGAAATTCTGTGCCGAACTTTGAGAACACGGCATCGCCGACAAGGTCGCCCATGTAGACTTCAATAAGTTCTTCGATAGTATTATCCTGCAGAAATCCGTTGGCAACGACTGAAACATCACCTTCAAGCCCTGACAACTCCCAACTTTCGCCTATATTCTGCAAATTTCCTTGAGGCTTGTTCAAGACTGTTGCCAACTTGTTGCCACCCCAGATCTTCTCTTTCAGGATAGGCTTGAATTTCAACGGATACAACTTATCGTTCATTTCGCCAACTGACGTTTAAAACGCCACAAAAATATTAAAAAAAGCATATAACGCGCCAATTATGCGATGTTATGGTTTCTTTTGCCTTTTTTACATACTAACGAGACCATCGCAACTGTCGCCGTATAAATACAAACCATCAGCTCGAACACGGGCATCCACCATAGCAAGTGCCTGCCACCAAGCCTTTTGCATATTGCCATCAGGAATAGTGTGTCAACAAACAATTTCGGAAGATATGCACACAACAGCGGTTTTGCCGAAATGGGCAATAAAAACAATCCGCAACACATAAGCATCGAAACTGATGCCACCAGAAATGCGACCAGCAAACTGTCGACATCGCGGTAGCCTGTGGTTTTTCCACTCCAACGTATTCGCTGACGCATAAAATTTCTTATGGTAGGCATTGCCGATGTCAAAACAATTGTTTCATTTTGTGCTGTAAAACAGATTTTTCCGCCTGCAGATTTAACTTTATGAAGCAGAAACACGTCATCGCCAGACACATATTCAGTGTTATATGGATTGTCAAATGACTCGAAAAGTCTTTTTGAAAACATCAGATTGGCGCCATTGCACATTATCGGATGTCCACAACCCATTGCCCCTATGCCACTGCCGACCAGACTTGCAAAATCGGCATACTGAAACTTCCCGAACCAACTGTCGGCATCTCCAATCTTTACAGGACCTGCTAATAACACACATTCCGATTTTTCATACGTTGCCGACATCGCATCCAGCCATTGCTTGGGATAAAAGCAGTCAGCATCGGCTGTGGCAACGACATCATACCTTGCCAATTTTATTCCGTCGGCCAAAGCCGATTTCTTGCCGTGCAATGTTGAAGAAACCAAACGCAACCGCGAGTCGGCTTGCATAATTCTTTCAATCACCTGACGAGAGTCATCTGTGCTGTGGTCGTCTACTGCAATAACCTCAAAATCAGCACCTGTCTCCTGCCCGAGTATCGATTCTAAAGTTTTGCGAATATTACCCGACTCGTTATGAAATGGAACTATTACACTGACAGATTTTTTCCCGCCAGAACAACTTGACTGTCGCGCCACCTTGCAAAAGCCGTGTATATAACTGATTATCAAAACAACATAGAGCAGAATCAACAGCAACGAACATTCTGTGACGATATTGACAAGCATCTGTTTTTGGCGTTAAATTACAAAGTGCAGATTTACTGATAATTTTTAGGGAATTTCTATTAATTCCCCGATTTAATTTTTTTTTGATATGGGCCATTCTTCAATCTTTTGTGTGCTTTTTGAATTTTTGTCGCCATCTTGCTGACCATCACTCAGTCACAGTGCCCGCACTGCTCCTTCGCTCAAGTCATCAATCTGTCTGACAAAATCTTCAAAATCACTACAGAGCAATTTATAGAACTTTCCTTTAGCAATCGCACACTATTTAATAAGCGTTGTATAAATTCTGTAACGCTCCATTATCTCCTTGACAAAATTGAACGTCTCGTCGCCACGGCAATATCCCGATTTCACCAAGTCAGGGTTGTAATACGTCTGGTCCGATTTGTGAAGCAGGAAGAAATCTACGCCATCGTCCCACACATTAGGATCGACGCCGTTGGCCTGCGCCACTCTGCGGGCGTCCAAAATATGGCCGAGCCCGATATTGTATGACGCCAACACGAACTTTATGCGTTCCTGCCTGTCGGTCACGGAATCGGCCAACTGTTTATCAATCCATTTCAGGTATTTGACACCTGCCTTCATATTTTCTTCTGGCGTTGAAGTAGTGTCGACGCCGTATTTTTCGGCTGTCTCGGGCATCAGTTGCATAAGTCCGAATGCGCCACACCACGACCTTGCATCGTGCCTGAAATGCGATTCCTGATAAATAAGCGAGGCCAAGAGACGCCAATCCCAATCTATTATCTTGCTGTATTTTTTAATGGCATCGTCGTAAACTGAAATGCACCCGCCTTTGAACGACTGATAAGGGCTCTGCGCGCGGGTAAGGGTCTTCGGGTCCTTGAAATATTTCTTGTACAGCACCATATGGTGCGTTGAGCCTTTCATCGCAGATATCCAACTGTTTATAGAATCCAGGAGAACAGGATTATCCTTGCTGACGGCCCACGCCATATTCTGCGGGAACGACACCACCGTGCTAATGTCAAGCGACGGATAATAGGTCTGATTTATCATAGCCACATCCTCATCGGTGACGCAATAGTCTATCTCTCCCTTCGCCACTTGTTCTATAAGTTGCTCGGAATCAATCTTTTCAACCTCAACAATATTTATAGAGTCGCCGATTTCAGATTCAACATTATGCAGACGCTCGGCAAAGGCGGAATTCTTCACCACATAGACAGTCTTGCCTGCCAACTCGAGCAGTGAACTGACCTTTTTACTGCCATCGTAATCCTTGTCGTTCTTCTTGCGCTGGCTTTCCGACAACTGCACAAGCACTTGCCGTGTTTCCATTATCGGCAAAGTGAAGTTCATAATTTTTTGCCGTTCGGCCGTGACGGTCAGGTTTATCGCCAACAAATCGACATTATGATTAACAAGGTCGTCAAAATCCTTCTCCAGATTATTCGACACCTTTATTTCCAAATCAAGTTCAAGCGTATTTGCCAAATCCTTCAGCAATTCATACTGATATCCCATCGGGGTACCGCGATATATGAAATAACTTATTGAGTTATAATCGGTCAGGGCGACAAGTTTTCCTCTGGACGTTATTGCGTCAAGGTCATACGAACGGCTCGTCACCGACTCGTTTTTTTGCCTGCACGAGACAATGCACAGCAATAGGCAGAATATCATCAATATGTCTTTCAGCAATCTCATTGCAAAATTATTCGTGGCAAAGATACTAAAAATCCGCGCGCGCTTTTTTTCGCCACGTGTCGGTCAATGCATATCAAATAATGATAAATATCAGTTTTGGAACGGCACGCAATGCAATTTACAAATTGTGCCAAGCCGTTGCTTTTTTTTTGGATTCGTTACACTATTTTTTTGTATTTCTGCAATCTGAAACAAAAATCGACAAGAAATGAGCAAAATTGTACCTATCACCCTGTTAACAGGATATTTGGGAAGTGGCAAGACTACATTGCTAAACAAGATTTTGGCAAACAACCAAGGGTTGAAGATAGCCGTAATAGTAAATGACATTGGCGAAATCAATGTCGATGCATCGCTTATACAGAAAGGCGGTTTTGTAAACAAGAAAGACGACAGCCTTGTCGCATTGAGCAACGGTTGCATCTGCTGTACGCTCAAGACCGACCTTATTGACCAGATTACAGGCATAACAAGCACTGGCAAGTTCGATTACATTGTGATAGAAGCAAGTGGCATCTGCGAGCCTCTGCCTATTGCACAGACAATAACCGCGATATCGGACTACGCAAACAAATACAATCAGCCGTCGCCGTGCCGACTCGACTGCATCGCAACTATTGTAGATGCGTTGCGCATGGCCAAGGAATTTGCCTGTGGCAACGATTTGACAAGAAACAACATCGACGACGAAGATATTGAAAATCTTCTCATCCAACAGATTGAGTTCTGCAACGTTATCATACTGAACAAGGTTGCCGAAGTGAGCGAAGACGAACTTAAGGTTATCCGCGCTGTAATAAAGAAACTTCAGCCTACAGCCGAAATAATCGAGACAAACTACTCTGAATTCGATTTCAGGAAGATTGTCAATGCCAAGCAATTCGACATCGACAAGGCAATGATGTCGGCTGGATGGATTGCCGAACTCGAAAAGGGCGAAGATGAAGAAGAAGAAGGCGAGACTGAAGAATACGGCATCGGCACTTATGTCTACTATCGCCGAAAGGCATTTGCATACACCAAATTCGAGACTTATGTCAACGAGAAATGGCCTGCCAACATCATCCGTAGCAAGGGAATATGCTACTTCAGCGACGACTCCGAGATGTCGTATATGTTTGACCAAGCGGGGACACAGAAGAAACTCGTAAAGGCTGGACAGTGGATTTGCACCGCACCAATTGAAGAACAGAAGCAACTGCTTGCGCAAAGCGAAGAGTTGCGCAACGATTGGGACGAAGAGTACGGCGACAAGATGATAAAGATTGTGTTTATTGGTCAGCAACTCGACCGCGAGAAACTGAAAGCAGACTTGGACAGGCTTTAAAATAAAGCATAAAGCAAAAAAAATCCGTAGTCCTAACGACTACGGATTTTTTTTATGCCAAACAACGTTATTTCAGTTTTTCCTTGATAGCCTTTGATTCAGCCTCGTAGCCTGGCTTGTCGAGCAACGCGAACATATTCTTCTTGTATGCTTCGACACCTGGCTGGTCAAACGGATTGACGCCAAGAATGTAGCCCGAAATGCCACAAGCCATCTCGTAGAAATATATCAACTGGCCAAGATAGTATGCGCTAAGTTCAGGGATTGAGATGCGGATATTAGGTACACCGCCATCGACGTGAGCCAATATGGTTCCAAGTTCGGCCATCTTGTTAACATCGTCAATATGCTTGTTGGCCAAGAAATTCAGGCCGTCGAGATTTGCGGAATCTGCAGGTATCTGCAGGCTTGCATTTGGTTTGTCAATCGATATTACAGTCTCAAAAAGGCAACGCTGGCCTTGCTGTATGTATTGGCCCATACTATGCAAGTCTGACGTAAAATCGACGCTAGCAGGGAAAATGCCCTTCTGCTCCTTTCCCTCGCTCTCGCCGTAAAGTTGCTTCCACCATTCGGCAAAAAAGTGCAACTTTGGATTGTAGTTGGCTGTTATTTCGACAGTTTTTCCTTTCTTATACAATGCGTTACGCACCGATGCGTATATCGCCGACGGATTCTTCTCAAAATCGATGTCGGCAGTAGTTGACTTTTCCATATCGGAAGCGCCCTTAACAAGTTGCGCTATGTCAAAGCCTGCGATGGCAATCGGCAACAGGCCGACAGGCGTCAGCACGCTGAAACGGCCACCCACGTTGTCTGGAATGACGTATGTCTTGTAACCTTCCTGATTGGCCAATGTGCGCAATGCGCCTTTTTTTGCATCGGTTATGGCCACAATGCGTTTCACCGATTCGGCTTTGCCAAACTGAGCCTCGCAATCGGCCTTCAGCAGGCGGAATGCAATGGCGGGCTCTGTCGTGGTGCCCGATTTTGAAATGACCACGATGCCCCACTTGCGTGTCTTGAGCACGGCGCGGAGTTCTGAAAGATAATCCTCGCTTATGTTTTGGCCTGCAAAAACCACCAGCGGATTGGTGCGTGGCTTGAGTTGCGCAAAATTGTCGGACAAGGCGTCAATCACGGCCTTTGCGCCAAGATACGAACCGCCGATTCCGATTACCACGACAATGTCGCAAAGTTCTTTCATCTGCTTTGCCGTGGCATTGACGTCGGCCAATTCCGATTCGGTTATTGACGACGGAAGGTTCACCCAACCAAGGAAATCGTTTCCCTTTCCTGTTCGGTTGTACAACGACTTAATATTCTCATTTACTGCATCTTTGTAAGCATCAACATCTGATTGGCTTATAAAGTTCAGGGTTTTTGAATAATCTACAATTAGATTTTTCGACATAGGTTTATGATAGTTTTTCGGTTAAATTCTTGATTGTAACCTTTGGCGAGGCGCCTTCATAAAGTATTGAATAAAGGCTTTCAGATATCGGCATATCCACGTTGTGTTTCTTGTTTATCTCGTGAATGCACTTTGACGCGTAATAGCCTTCGGCCACCATATTCATCTCGTTCTTGATATGTTCAACCGAATAGCCCTTGCCAATCATTGTGCCGAAATAGCGGTTGCGACTGAACTGCGAGTAAGCGGTGACAAGCAAGTCGCCAAGATATGCGCTGTCCTTAATGTCGCGGTTGATAGGGTAAACGGTGTCGGTGAACCGTTGCATCTCGCGAATGGCGTTGGAAATAAGCACTGCCTGGAAATTGTCGCCATAGCCAAGGCTTAGGCAAACACCCGCGGCGAGCGCATAGATGTTTTTCAGCACGGCGGCATATTCGGTTCCGAGAATATCATCGGAAATAACTGTGCGAACATATCGGTTCTGCATCATAGTGGCCACGGCTTCGGCCTTCTCTTCTTCAGTAAAGGCTATAGTGATATAAGAAAGACGCTCAAGCGCAATCTCTTCAGCGTGGCACGGGCCTGTAATTATGCCGATATTGTTGTATGGCACCTTGTGAACCTTGTGCAGATAATCGCCTACAAGCAGATTGTCGTCAGGAATGATGCCTTTGATTGCAGACACCACAGTCTTGCCGACTAACGACTCTGTCAAGTTTGACAAAGTGGATTTAAGATAGGCCGAAGGTGTCACAAACAAGATAGTGTCGCTGTTGCGGACTACTTCATTTACATCAGTGGTAAGATTTAGATATTTGGTGTCGAACTCAACCGAACTCAAGTAAAGCGGGTTGTTGCCGACCTTCTTCATATGTTCAACGGCATCGGGGTCGTGCATATACCAATTAAGCGGTTGTGGCTTTTCCTCGACAATCTTTGCAATTGCAGTAGCCCAACTGCCACCACCAATTATTCCTATTCGTCCTAATTCAAACATATTTTCAGTTTTATTTATTGGCAAATATAGTTGTTCTGTACAATAACTATTGTGTTTTTAGGTTCATTTCTTGTATGCATTCCACCCTTGCGCCGATATTCGCGCACTGCCTGCATTTCGTCCAATAAGCGTATACACTTCAGGCTCGTCGGTTATCTGCCCGATAATTGATATTTCAGGCATATTGCCTGCAATCTCCACCTGCTCCGCTGGAATGGTGAAAAGCAATTCGTAATCCTCCCCACCGTTCATTGCCATCATTGTCGCATCCATATGCATTTCCTCGGCAACGGCTTCAGTCTGCGCGTCAACAGGAATTTTCCCTTCGTATATCTTGACACCACAGCCCGACTGCTTGCAAATGTGCAGTATTTCCGACGACAGTCCGTCGCTGATGTCAATCATTGCCGTAGGCGTAAGTTTCTTCTCACGGATTGCCTTTATCACATCACGGCGAGCCTCTGGCTTCAACTGGCGTTCAATCACATAATCGTACTTCGACAAGTCGGGCTGACATTCGGGATTAATCATAAACACGTCTTTCTCGCGACGCAGAATCTGAAGTCCCGCATAGGCTCCGCCCAAATCGCCCGAGACACAAACCAAATCGCCGGGCTTTGCACCATTGCGACAGAAAGCCATTCCGTGGTCCAACTGACCAATGGCAGTGATGCTGATGACCAAGCCTGTCATTGAACTTGTAGTGTCGCCACCAACGAGATCCACATCGTAACGGTCGCAAGCACGCTTGATTCCGTCGTAAAGTTGCTCAAGCGCCTCAACCGAGAATTTCGACGACACTGCCAGCGAGACTGTTATCTGCTTAGGCGTGGCGCCCATAGCATACACGTCTGACAGATTTTCGATGACTGCCTTGTAGCCCAAATGTGGCAGTGGAGTATAAACTAGGTCGAAATGGATGCCTTCGGCCAACATATCGGTTGTCACAACCAGGTCGTTACCTTCTGACTTGATAATGGCGCAATCGTCGCCAATACCCTTGACAGTTGCAGTGTTTTTTACGGAGAATTGATTTGTAAGTCTCTCAATAAGACCAAATTCGCCCAAATCGGATAGCGGAGTGGCTGTTTTCTTATTTTCTGCCATATTATGAATGTTTACAAGACTTGCAAAAGTAAGGAAAGTTTAGGTGAGTTCAATGCAATAAAGGACAGCCATTGTTCAAGGCGTCAATATTTAAAACAAATTACACATATCACTATAAATTAAAGCATTACATCATACACACCAAATCTACGACAAACACAGGATGCATCACTCAAAATCTTTTGGAACTATTTTATATCTTTGCAAGCCTAACAAAAACATTAAAAATGTACACAAGAAAAATCATTGCCGTTATGTTTTGCGTGTTGTCATTGAGCACAGTAATGGCGCAAGACTGCGATTTGTTCTATCAACTCAACGAGCAACAACCAGAGTACGGCAAGATTTCACTCAAGCAAGACTCCATTCTCTATCAACTTACAGATGCATACGCTAACCAGAACAAGCGTGAAGGCGTTTCGGGCTATCGCGTGCAGATATTTTCAGGTTCTGGACAGAACGCCCGCGCGACAATGTCGACAACAAGCCAGCAGTTCCTGAAGAATTTTCCCGATTTCGACCCTGCACAGATTTACACCGAATATAAGGCTCCGTATTTCAAACTTTGCGTAGGCGATTTCCGTAGCCGTGGCGAAGCAAACGCTTTTTATCATCAAATCCGCTCGCTTTACCCCGATTCGTACGTTGTGAAGTCGAAAATCAGGTTTCCGAAACTGACGCCCGACGATGTCATAAAATAAAGCGTACACTCACTTTTTTCGGTCGCAGGATTTCCTTAACGTCAATGACATTTGACAATCAACACATTAGAAACGAGAATAAATTTAATGCGAAACATTGTTTTTTAATAAAAAGCATTTACCTTTGCACTCGCAAACGAAAGGATGCAACATACATCGCGGGGTAGAGCAGTTGGTAGCTCGTTGGGCTCATAACCCAGAGGTCGTTCGTTCGAGTCGGGCCCCCGCTACTAAAAAAAAAGGACAAGTCTTGCGATTTGTCCTTTTTTTGTTGCATCGATGTAAACATCTCATAATTACGCTCAATTGACAAAGTCGAATAGCCAACAAGCAGTAGCACAAATCTGCGAATTCGCCTGTACGACAAAGAAAAAAAATCGTCTTTCAACGCAATATCACATTGAAAGGGATTCCGCTCACCTAGCAGTGCTAATTTTACTTCTTATCTTTGCACAAACAAAATATAACTATGACACAAAACAGGAATCTTCCACTGACAGTTGGCGCATACTTGAATTTCATCATCGCCGCAGGACACATTGCGGCGCTCTTCTTCCTTGATGCCGCTTTCCGTTATTACGGCATCGACGGAATAATGGAAAAGATTGCTGGCTACTGGGCGACACTTCCGCAGTTGATAACAATCTGCCTTGTCGTAGCCTTCATTATCTGCGGATTATATGCGTTGTCAGCCGAAGGACGCATCAAAAGGCTACCGATGCTTTGGGCTGGCATATTTGGCATAGCGGGAGCATATCTGCTTCGGGCAATCTACGGGATAATCTCAATGGCTTGTTCCGGAATTTGGGACTTCAAGGGTTTATCAGCATTTGTCGTTGCCACACTTGTCGGCTTGCTCTATCTGATTGGCGGAATAAAAAGGCTCGACGAAGTCAGGCGAGAAACAGCCTGAAAAAAAGCGTTTTCGACGGCATTTATCAGTATTTTTGCCACAAAACACTGTTGCCGAGTTTATTCGTCAAGAAAAAAAAAATAATAATAAGCATATGAAAAAAATCGGCCTGGTAGGCGGAACTGGCCCCGAATCTACCGCAATGTATTACAAGGAGTTAAACGCTCAAATAGACAAACTCACGAATGGTGAAGATATGCCCGACCTGGCCATCGAAAGTGTCAATTTTCGCCAAGTCTGGAGATACGTGTCCAATCAGGAATACAAAAAACTGGCAGATTATCTTTCCGAAAAGATAAAGGCACTAGTCGCGGGCGGTTCAGAAATCGTTTCGTTGACGGCAGGAACAATGCACGTTGTGATTGACGATTTAGAAAAAAGCACTGGCACGGAACTTGTCAGCATTCCAAAGGCCGTTTGCGAAGAAATAGTCAGGAAGGGCTACAAAAAAGTAGGGTTGCTGGGGACAATTATCACGATGGAAATGGACTATATGAAAAAAGACATAGTTCAAGCAGGAATCGAAGTGTGCATTCCCGACAAAACCGACAGGAATCTTATCGCAAAAAGAATCTACGAAGAACTTGAAATCGGCGTAATCAAGGAATCCACCTTGAACGAATTCAACGCAATAATCAAAAAAATGAAGGACGAGCAACACGCCGAGGCCGTCATTCTAGGCTGTACGGAACTTCCTTTATTGCTGAACGACAAAAACTGCGTCCTGCCGTGTTTGGACAGCGTCAGAATACACATTCAGAAACTTATCGAGTTGGCAATGCAGTAATCGTCTCCAACATACCTATTACGCGGTTTTGAATAAAATTCATTTTCGCGTAATAGAACGACAGTTTTGTTACGCGTTTTTGAAGAAAATATGTGATACTTTACAATCAAACGCCATATAGGATTAACCAATACGCATCATAGAGTCAACATACGTAACGTTTCCATATCGAAAGCCAACATACAATTTGCAATTTCAAATTCAGCCTTGCCCCTTCTGCATTTTTATGCACGACAAGAAAAATGCCCGAACAATCGAAAAACTATTTTTTGTTGTGCGATTAAAAGAAATATGTAATTTTGCGACGTTTTTAAGAATTGCATAATAATACATAAAAATTGAATATGAATACCAAAATAAGATTCGTTTCCGCCGAAGAAGCCGTCAAAGTGATAAAATCGGGCGACCACGTACACCTGAACGCCATTGGCAATGCACCGCAAGTCTTGATAAAGGCCTTATGCGAACGCGGGCGAAACGGAGAATTGAAAGACGTTCATATTCATCATTTTCACACTGAAGGCGAGGCTCCTTATTCGGCACCCGAATTTGAAGGAATATTCCAGCACGATGCATTTTTTGTCGGTGCAAACACCCGCAAGAACGTACAATCGGGCTACGCCGACTACATTCCTGTATTTTTGGGCGAGGCCGCACGCCTTTACCGCGATGGATACCTCAAATGCAACGTGGCAATGATTCAGGTCTGCCCTCCCGACGAAAACGGAATAGTATCGTTAGGCACATCGGTAGATGCTTGTCTGGCAGCGATGGAAGTTGCCGACTATGTGATTGCCGTTGTCAACAAGAACGTTCCCCGCGCCTATGGCGACGCAATGTTCCATATGAGCCGAATCAACATTTTTGTTGAAGACAACACACCGCTCATTGAGAAATTCTACGAAGAGCCAACCGAGACCGACCTGGCCATAGGTCGCCACTGCGCCGAACTGATTGAGGATGGCGCCTGCCTGCAGATGGGCATCGGCTCGTTGCCAAACGCCACCCTTGCCTGCCTCGGAAACCACAAGGACCTGGGCATCCACACCGAAATGTTCGCCGACGGAGTCCTGAAACTTGTCGAAAAAGGCGTAATCACTGGAGCCAACAAGGTGCTTGACAAAGGCAAGATAGTATCGACATTCCTATTGGGCTCAAACAAAGTGTACAACTTCGTCAACAACAACCCGCAAGTGCTGATGCAAGATGTGGCCTACACAAACGACCCGTTCATCATTGCACAGCAGCCAAAGATGACAGCCATCAATTCTGCAATAGAAATCGACTTGACAGGCCAGGTTTGCGCCGATTCAATCGGCACAAAGCAATTTTCGGGCGCAGGCGGGCAGATAGACTTCATCTATGGCGCTTCACGGTCGAAAGGCGGAAAGGCAATCATTGCGATGCCGTCAATAACCAAGAAAGGCATCAGCAAGATTGTACCGACACTCACACCGGGAGCAAGCGTTGTCACCACGCGTTTCCACATTCACTGGTTTGTGACTGAATTTGGAGCAGTAAACCTTTACGGACGCACAATGCAGGAGCGTGCTAAACTCATCACAAGCATTGCACATCCAAGCGTACAGGAAGATTTGGACCGTGCGGCATTCGAGCGTTTCGGCCCACATTTCCACTTTATCGGACAATAAGCAAGACCTTCAAACGATAGCCATCGGGCCACCGACCAATGTCTTTTGACTTATGCCTTTTGCCTTGCGCCTTATGCCTTTTGTCTTATACGCTTGTCATTCATTCTTCTGAATCAGTACAACGGCATAGGCCGACATACCTTCCTCGCGTCCCTCAAAACCGAGTTTTTCGGTTGTAGTCGCCTTGATTGAGATGTCATCAATGTCAATCCCGCACACCTCCGCCAGACAAGCCTGCATTTTAGGTATAAATTCCTTCACCTTTGGCCGTTGAAGGCAAATAGTGGAATCGATATTGTTGATGGAATAGCCCTTGCTGGCAATTATGTCGATGGTCTTTTTCAGGATTATCTTGCTGTCGATATTTTCATACGTGGCCGATGTATCGGGAAAATGGTAGCCGATATCGCGCATGTTGGCGGCGCCCAAAAGTGCGTCACAGATTGCATGAATCAGCGTATCGCCATCTGAATGGCCCAACGGGCCTTTCGTGTGTGGAATCTCCATTCCGCCGACAACCATTTTGCGGCCTTCCGTCAATTGGTGTACATCAAAGCCAAAACCGACACGTATTTTCATATTCAAGTATTAAAAAAGGGACCACGAAAAAACATCATAGTCCCTTCATCATTTTATTGCGAAAATTAATTAGCCTCGTCAAAATTGATTGTCAGAGAAAAACGCCAAGTGTTCTTCAGCGGACTGTTTGAGAAGTTGCCAGAAGGGATCAAATATGAAAAATCCAAACCCAACATTCTCATTTTCAAGCCAACACCTGCAGTAAAATATTTACGGTTACCTTTTTTCGCATTTTCATGGAAATAACCGAGACGGGCGGCAAACTGGTTTGCATACCAATATTCGGCACCCAACGAAGTGGTTATCTCATTCATCTCTTCCTTGAACCCGTCAGGAGCATCGCCAAACGACTGGAACATACCCTGTATGATGCCGACATTATCGTCCTTGCCCGACAAGATAACGCGACCGCCCTTTGCATCGGTAGAATCCTGATAATAGATAGGAGGCGTAGGAACCAACAGTTTGTTAAAGTCAACAGTTGCAGTAATCTTGTTATACTTGTCCAACTGCATTGTAAATGCTCCACCCAAGCCCAAGTTTGTCGGAATAAAGTCCTTTGTATCGGATGTGTATCCAAGCTTGGCACCCAAATTGCTGATGTTGAATCCGAATGCCCAATCGCAATTATAGTCTGCCAATTTCAGTTTATCGGTATAATATCCGTTGATATCGACAGCAAAAGACTTTCCTGCTTCGACCTGGCCGTTATCTTGACCGCCCTGGCCACCTGTCAAGTTTGAATAGATGAAACGGCCAGCCAATCCCAATGAAAAATTATCGGACAATTTACGGTTGTACGACAAGTCGACGGCCATTTCATGTGGAGAATAGCTACCTATGCCATTACCGTTGTTATCAAAGAAATTCACGTTGCCCATTGTAAAATATCGCAGACTTGCGCCTATAGTCTGCAATTTGTCCAAACGATAATAGCCTGACACGTATGCCAAATTCATATCACTAATCAACTGGCGCAACCAAGGCACATACGTTATCGACACGCCATAGGGAGTCTCGGCAAATGCGAGTTTTGACGAGTTCCAAATCTGTGCGTATGCATCTGGCGAGATAGCAATGCCTGCATCACCCATAGCGCCGGAGCGGGAATCAGGGGCAATGCGCAAGAATGGCACAGCCGTATTTATTGCATTCATCGCATCTTGGCCCAATGCCTCATTGTAATTTGGGGCGTTTTTCTGTGCATTCACGTTCATTGCGCACAAAACAGCCACAATTGATAATAGATGTAGTTTTTTCATAATTTTAAATTCACGTTGCAAATATAGAAACTATTTTTTGTGGCTTTTATTGCCTTGACACAACCATTTTCCCAGATTTTGTGTTTTTACCCATATTTCCGCTAATTTCTATGGTATAGACATAAATTCCGCGAGCAATATGGCCACCCACACTTTGGCAATTCCAATATATTGGAGACACATCGCCAGCACGTCTGTTTGCCTTTATCTCGGACACTTTTCTGCCAGATACGTCACAAATTCTTATTGTCACAACGACATCCGCATCAGACTGATTATGATTGACCACGAAATATGTCTCGTCAATCACTGGATTAGGGTAATTATAGACATCGCCTATCACGACACCATCACCATCAGCAACCACGAACCGGATTTCCTTTTCCGATGGATTATTGTAGATATCCCATGCCTTGAATGTCAGCGTATGTTCTCCTTCCTCCAAGCCGAACAGCTTAAATCGGACTTCGCCTGAATTATATCTATCGATATAGCCTTCATACAAATTGTTCAGGACAATGGCCGAGCGCTGGTTACCGTCAAGCACCGCCGTTATGTCATGCCCGATGCCATTACCCGTAGTGTTGATGCCTGACTCGTCAAACAAACGTGCTATGATTGTAGGATTGTTTCCAACAATGCCTCCTTCGATGAAATTGGTATCTGTTGCATACAATTCTATTTGAGGCCCATCGAAATCATACACCGTTGCATTTTGTGGGGTGCCACCGACAAACAAGGAGTCACAATAGCCAGAATAATCGGAAGAATCGACCACGGCGTACAGACTAATACGCCCAAAACCATATGCGTAATTGATATCCTTTGGCATTATGAAACTAAACTTGAACCGGCCATCAACAATCGACGATTTTCCTTGATATAGGACATTGTTGCGAATCGTGAAATCAACCTCTGGCGAACCCTTATCCTGTCCGAGCGTTGATTGAGCCGTCTCCTTATCGAAAACGACCGAATACAATACGCCATTACCCATAACTGGGTTATTATCGGAACCATACAGGCACCCTTCAACGACAACCGTATCTATTGCATTTATCGTATCGCACGACACTTTTTCAAGAGGATTCCCATTTATGCCAGTCACATGCAAATTAGTGTTATACGGATGGGCCAACCTCAATGCAGGGTCTCCCAACAATGAAAAGTTGCGCTTGTTCAGCGAGAAGTCAGAACCCGTCATGTTTTTTGCGTTTGCCACAATATCACCTATTCTGACATTTTTGTCGTTTTCTTGCAAAAACACATTATTGCTCAATGCATAATTTTCAGAATCATAAACAACCCTGGTCGTTGTCAAAGCCGCAATGGCACCGCCCTGTGGGTTTTTCACCATCAGTTCGCCGACCGATTGCCTCATATGGTCATCGAACCTGCCAACCTCACAACTGGCCGTAATCAAGAAAGGCAACCTGTCGATATTTGTCAATTGTTTAACATCTTGTGCCTTAAATATCGATTCGTGGGCAAGTTTTACAGGACTGCCATGTCCTATATATTCCATAATCACAGCGCCCGAAGACATTTGCGTCAGAAAAGCCTCATTCACATCGGGATATGTTGCGCCTGACGAGCCGACGACCTGTTCGTATGCGTCAAGATATATCTTGTTTACGTTATATTCCGGATGTTTGTCGTTCAGCGTTACGCATAGTTTTTCTGCATGGTCGACAAAAATTCCGCCTTCCTCATCATCTGCCACGAACGCCACTATATTTCGCCAATTACCCACATCAACACCAGACGTGTAGCGCTTTATCTTATCCACAACAGCTTGTGCTTCATCAGCTGTCGACACAGGCAATCTTCCTATCGCCACATCAAGCGTGCCCTTCAGCTCACCTTCGCCATCGTCAAGCATCACAAAGAAATCATCGCTGACGTAACTGCCTGATTGAGATTCTCCCTCCTCCGACTGGAAGGTCAGAATATAGTTTTCGCCTGTACCTAAAATGTTCTTATTGTCGTACGTGCCATCACCTAGCAACAATATGTACTTCAACTTGTCACCACGTTTATACAGCATGCGTGCATAATTTCTTATAGCCGAAGCATCTGGCGTTCCTCCCGAAAATTCATTATATATTTGCTCCGGAGTTGCAATCTGCACATCATATCCGTCCAACATTCCATGCAGACCAGCCAGCTCCTCAGCCTGCTCCATAAAGGAAGCATTGCTCACTATAAGCATATCAGGTGTTGGCGCCCCATGCAAGTTCTGATTGGCAACCATTCCGACATCAGAACCCGAAATTATTGGTTCACGCAAGTTTTCTTGGCCAAAAGCGACGAATTCATGTATTTCTTCGTCACCGATTATTGAAAAGCCGGCAACAGAGCCGTTATTCTTTACTTGCACAGCTTTCGGTTCTGTAGGCACGGTGATATCCCAAACATAAGGGATGGTCCCTTTGACATTCATTTCAAAGCCTATAAATGGCTGATTGGCAGTGCGGGAATCGCGGAACAGTAACTGCCGTTTCGCATTGTAAACCAGTTTTTCCCTAGCATTCAGGCATATCTTATCTATGTAGCCCTCCGACAAGCTGTTAGTGCTATTGAAAGAAAATTCCAAGAATATTCTTGACGATTTCGGCATTAAGCTTGTATTCGTCTTCAAATAATCAGCATAGGCATAGCTGTCATAGCTTTTTGCCACGTTTGACCTTGCCAATGTCTTGCCATTATACTTATATTCAAAATAAGCCGATACGCCAGGAGCCTTTCTGCCTGCGGCACACACATAGACGTTGACAGGCTCATCCTTCACGATATTGGGAAAATAAAACATCACCGAATCCGGTCCTGTTATCTTATTATCGTACCAACGGCGCCCTGACGCAACCAGATTGCACCTATCCTTTTCGTAAAATGAGTAGCTGTCGTATGTATCGGTAGAGACATAGTCTCCATCGGCACTTTTTGACTGTTGTATAGTCTTTCCTTGTCCCAAATCTGACGTAAGGAATAAATACACGTAATCAGAATAGCAATGGTTGGCATGTATGAACATTCCTGACGGTTCATCGTAATTCAGTGTGGTCGGGCCTTCTGCATAGAACGCTATATAGTCATTCCTGTCGAAAACTCCGTCAGAGCCGAATTCCCGAAACACAGGTATTTCATTCATATCGTCAAACGATTCGCCACATATATATGACAATTGAGAACCACCATAACTATAGACTCGTGTATTCTGCGGATTTTCCACACCGATTTTCATCAGTTGCTCATATGTCAGCTTGTACACGCCTGACGTATCAACCTTTATTTTGAACCATTTGCCTTCATTCAGCAAAGAATTCACTTCGGCACCTTTCGTCGCACGCATCATTACTGGCCACGAAGTGGCATAAATGTCAATTGTAAATTGTGACAACACCAGCAAACTTCCGTCGTCACTTTTTCTAAAAGGCGAAAATTGCACTTCAACAAACGGCTTTTTTCTTGTAGTGACCTGATGACATTCAATACCGATCACCGTATCCGGTTCAATAAAACTGGCATATTTCAGTTCATCGGCATTCAACCTGCGATATTGGCAATCGGCAAAAGTAGCCGTGATATTTTTGCAGTTGCCATCCAATGGCAATGTTGCAACATATCTTAATGGTGTATGAGAAAGCTCGTTGTACTCCGACCACAACCCCCGCAACGCCTCACGTGAAATGGTATCGGAGAACTGAATCATTTGTGCCACCGATGAACAACTCGCGAGCACAAACAACGTCAGCAATATATTTTTGACCATAAAAAAATCATCAATTTGAGAAAATCTAAAAATATAACTTCTTTTTTAACGTTCAACTGACAAAAAACGTTGGAATGACTATTTTTATTGTCTCAAACAACAATGTCGCAAATGCTTCATAAACATGCAATTGTCTTAACAGTAATCATCGCGTTGCCAATATTGTCGGTGGCGCAAGACAGTCCTGTCAGCCAATGGTGCAACAACATGTTGCTGAGCAACCCGTCATTTGCCGGATCAGCCGACAAAATCAGACTAAACATTTTTTACAGAAATCAATGGGCGAAAGCTGATGCCGGATTCCAATACTATGGTGTAAATGCAGACATGCCAATTAATAAGAATATGGGATGCGGAATCGAAATGGAAAACGACCATTCATCAGCATATTCCAGACCATCTATATATGGTGTATATAGCTATAGTGTCCAAATTGACGGGAAGTCAACCGTCAGTGCCGGAATCAAAGCTGGCGCCATACAAAAGAGCCTATACACATCTGACTTGACTTTTGAGCAAGAAGAAAGCATTGGAGCTAAATCATCCAATCCCAAAATTGACGCAGGACTTGGAATCAGCGCAATTTTCGACAAAATAGTCATTGCCGCATCGGCCGAACACTTGACAAAGCCACAGTTGGGCATTGGCGCCAACGCTGAAACACGCACACACATTAAATGGAGCATCGACGCCGGCTACATTTGCCAAATTAAAAAGCCGACACAAAAAAAAGATATCGAATTCATGCCCAACATCATTTTTCAGCAACAGGGTGCACAACAAAACCTGCAATTCTGCGTTATAGGGCAAGTCGACAAACTATTGTCGGGCATATCGTGCAGGAAGGACCTCGGCCCCGATGCCCCCGAAATAATTGTCATGATAGGATACAAAAGCAGAAACCTCAGGGTTGCATATAGTTACGACATAGAAACGAATCAAAGAACGACTAGAATGGGAAACGCACATGAATTATCGATAACGAAACTATTTGACATAAAACATAAAGAAAAAAGGAAATCGATAGAATGCCCGTCTTTTTTACGATAATAGATATTTGTTTTATGTTTTTATTTATATTTGTCATTGCTATTGAAGTATCATAAAAAAAGAACTTTTATGAAAGTTAAAACCTTAAATATTGTAGTAGGAATTGCCACTGTAGCATTAATGTCTTGTGGCAAAGATGTTTCACAAACCACTGGATGGGATTATAACACAGAAGAAAATGGTGGTTTTGAAAAATTTGAAGGAGAGTATGAACAAGAAACCGGACCAGGCCTTGTATTTATTGAAGGCGGTACTTTTTCAATGGGCCGCACAGAACAAGACCTCCTTTATGATTGGAACAACATTCCTCGTCGTGTGACAGTATCATCATTCTACATGGATGAGACAGAAATCCGCAATCTTGACTATCGCGAATATCTATATTGGATATCAAGAGTATGGGTTGAATATCCTGAAGTATACAAAAAAGCATTACCTGACACATTGGTATGGCGTAGAAAATTGGGATACAACGAGCCATATGTTGAATACTATTTCCGTCACCCTGCATACCAAGAGTACCCTGTAGTTGGTGTCAATTGGCTACAAGCTAACGACTATTGCACATGGCGTACCGACCGTGTTAACGAGAGAATTCTCATCAACTTGGGATTCTTGCTTGAAGACCCTAACCAAATGGGCGCACAAAACTTCAACACAGATGCCTATTTGGCACACCAATACGAAGGTGCTGTAGGAAACGAAATGGAAGACCTTGACCCTAATAAGGATTACCGTAAGATAAGGATGGAAGATGGCTTGCTACTTCCTAAGTACAGACTCCCGACTGAAGCAGAATGGGAATTTGCAGCATTGTCTGTTGTTGGCACATCTGTTGGCGAGCGCGTTTACGAACGTAAAATCTATCCTTGGGTTGGTGACGGCTTCCGTAACCCAGCCTCAAAGGAAAAAGGACGAATAATGGCAAATGCAATGCGTGGACGTGGCGACATGATGGGTGTCGCAGGCGCCCTTAACGATAACGCCGACATCACTGCTCCTGTATTTTCATACTGGCCAAACGACTATGGCTTGTATTGTATGGCAGGCAACGTAAACGAATGGGTTGCCGATGTATATCGTACTCTATCATCCGACGATGTTGAGGAATTCCGCCCATATCGTGGTAACGTATTCAAGACATTGGTCCGCGACGAAGAAGGCAACGTTGCTGAAAAGGATAGTTTAGGTAGACTTCGCTATCGTGAAGTATCTGAAGCCGAGGCTATCGATAGAAGAAACTATCAAACCTCAGACAACATCAACTACCTCGATGGTGATTTTGAATCAAGCCTTGACTACTCAAACGAAGACGCATCACGTGAGCGTGGTTCAAAGAGAATGTACTTTACAGGTAAAGATCGCCTTGACCCTACTATGACTTCACTTGTTAGCGACCACGTAAGAGTTTACAAAGGTGGAGGCTGGCATGACCGTATCTATTGGCTAGGCGCAGGCACCCGCAGATTCTTGGATGAGAATCAAGCTCAAGACGACCTAGGCTTCCGTTGCGCCATGACTCGCGTAGGAGACTCTAAAGGAAATTAATCAATAAAATCATAATTAAAGCCCCGTGAGAGCGGGGCTTTATTATTAAAGCCCATATATACCATGAATACCTCAGCCCTTTATGAGATTTTCCAAAAATTTCCTCACATCTGCACCGATAGCAGATTAGCATCACCAGACTCTTTGTTTTTCGCTTTGAAAGGCGACAACAATGACGGCAACAAATATGCAGAGCAAGCCTTGGAAAAATGCCCTTATGCCATAATAGACAACCCGAAATATGCGAATGGAGACAAATACATATTGGTAGAAGACGTGCTGGACACTTTGCAAAAACTGGCGGCTTACCACCGCAAGCGTCTAGGGTTGCCAATACTTGCCATAACAGGCACAAACGGAAAGACAACCACAAAGGAACTTACAGCTCGTGTTCTTTCGAAGAAATACAACGTATTCTACACTCAAGGCAACCTTAACAACCACATCGGTGTTCCATTGACACTCCTATCAATGACAAAAGAACACACATTTGGCGTAGTTGAAATGGGAGCCAGCCACAAAGGCGAAATTGCTAAATTGTGCAAAATAGCAGCTCCAGACTTTGGCATTATAACCAATGTAGGACGCGCCCACCTTGAAGGATTCGGTTCGTTTAATGGCATAAAGGAAGCAAAAGGCGAACTTTATAGATACCTACACGAAAATGATGGCATGGCATTCGTGAACTATGACAATGAGATTTTGGAAGACATGAATCCACCACGCAACATCATTTACTACGGAACAAAAATCTTCACCCACTGTCAGGGCAAGATTGAAGACAGTCCGCTATACCTGTCGCTTAAATGGATGCCTTCAGATGAAGTTATCGCCAATGAAAACGAAGTTGTAAATAATGACAATTACACAATCCATACTCACCTAATTGGCGCATACAACTTTGAGAATGCACTGGCTGCCATTTGCGTCGGGAATAATTTCGGCATAAACCCAGCCGACATTAAGGATGCCATAGAGAACTACATTCCTCAGAACAACCGCTCGCAAATGGTGAAAACTGAAAATGGCAACTCAGTCCTACTTGACTACTACAATGCAAATCCATCGAGCATGGATGTCGCAATAAACAATTTTGCGAACATCAAGGCAGATAGCAAAGTGCTGATTCTGGGCGACATGCTTGAGTTAGGCGACGCATCGTCACGCGAGCATGGTGTTCTAATAGGACTTATTCAGAAATTGGGTTTTGAGGACGTCTATTTGGTTGGAAAGAATTTCAGCAGCATAAAAGATGCCCACGTATTCCAATGTTTCTATGATTCAGATGATTGCGCCAAAAAGATAGAATCACTAAAACTTACCGGACATACAATTCTTGTAAAAGGCTCACGTGGAATGAAAATGGAAAAAATTGTTCCATTCCTTTAGTAGAAACAGCAAATAACATCATAGCAAAAAGGCATCAGTTGACTGATGCCTTTTTTGTTGCGGGAACATATAACGTTATTTGAACATATCTTCGGTCAACTGGGGCATATGCATACCCACCATTACGTAGCCATTGTCTGATGCGAGTTTCAGCATATTCTTGCGACTCGTAATGGCACTCGGCTTATCAGAATCGAATGATGCACATATTTCAGGATTTACTAGTTGAAGTGACGCACCGTGCATAATGTCGCCTACAACAAGCAACTTGCCACACAAGTATGACGAATGGCCTGGCGTATGGCCTTTTGAATCAATTGCGACAACTCCCATTGGCAACGTGTCGCCAAAATTGAACAGATGCAACCTGTCGGCATATTTCTGCATAGTCTTCACCTGCATTCCATTACGTTCTGCAGGCATACTGTCAATCCAAGCACTGTATTCCATTTGCGATGCATAGACCTGTGCATTGCCGAATACGACGCTGTCACCGTCAAGCATTCCGCCGATATGGTCGCCGTGGAAATGTGTGATGAACAGATAATCGATATCACCTGGCTTAACACCAAGCGAGTCAAGACGACGCACCAAATATCCATTTGCACCACCATTGCCTGTGTCGAACAGCAGTTTTTTACCGTCCACTTGAACCAGATAAGCACTCATTGACGCTGGCACCCCATTCCTGACGCCTAGGCTGTCAATAAGCACAGAATCAGCATTAGCAAACAACTGAACTGGCATAAGGCGTTCACCAAGATTGTCTTGTATCCAGACAACGTTCAACTCTCCAACATTGAATGAGAGTGTTTCGGCAACGGCTACCGACTTTTCGTTTTTTACGGCACCATTATTTGTGCAAGACGTGACTAGCAGTACTGAAACTGCAAACAGAAAAAGTTTTTTCATAGTTTATTTTTTTAAAATCATTGCTTCAAAACCCTTAGAGACACGTGTCTGCATCTCGCCTGCCGAATCAGCGTAAATAAAGTAATAATCAATGTCAGGCAAGGTGTCGCACATTTGAGAGGCGGACTCTGTTCCGAGCACCATACAAGCCGTAGCCAGCGCATCTGTCGTGATACAATCAGGTCCGACTATGGATGCACTCAAAAGCCCATTCTGAACAGGATATCCAGTTGAGGGATTTATAGTGTGTGAATATTTCATCCCGTCTTCTACATAAAACTTACGGTAATTGCCTGATGTTGACAGGCTTCTGTTGTTTAGCGCCACTATTTCCTGTAACTCGCGATTTTGCGCAGTGCTGTCGTCAATTGGCTTATCTATGCCTATGCGCCACAGAACGCCTTTGGAATTGACGCCGTTGGCTCTCACTTCCCCGCCTATCTCAACCATATAATCGCTGATGCCCATCTGTTCAAACATTTCGGCAATGACATCGCACGACTGCCCCTGCGCTATGCAGTTGGCATTCAGTTGCAGGCGCGCATCGTCCTTTGTTATATTGTTTCCGTCGATATGGATCAGCCTGTAATTGCAAAATTCGCGCAGGCTATCAATCATATGTTGCGTCACGTGTTCGCGCTTGCTGAATCCGAATCCCCAAGCATTGACCAACGGGCTTACTGTTATGTCCATTGCGCCGTGTGTCAATTCCGATATTTCCAATGAACGCTTGATGCACGCGAGGAAGAGAGCATCGTCGGTTGCGGTTATTTGGTTGTTGTTGACCTTGCTTATTGTTGATTCTGGGATATAAGCGCTCAATGCCGTGTCGAACCTATGCAACTCAAGCAGAATCTGGTCATCCAAACTTGTTTCATACTTATATATAATATGGTAAGTGGTTCCCTGAATAAACCCGTTGCTTGTATAATAAGCCGATTGTGGCGTACAGGCAATCAACCACGCCATTGCCAAAGATATGATGATGAGTTTTTTCATCGCTTGATTTTTTTTTTGCAAATGTACAAAAGCAAGATTGCAATAAATTCTTTTATGGCAAATAATTACATTTTGCGGTACTGTTTCCTGAATATTTCCACATCACTACAAAACATTAGAAACAACAAGTGATTGTCAATCTTATGTTTTGATTTTTTTCATAATTTTCTTGAAATTGTTTTAACTAAAAATGAAGAGATATTATGGAAAAGAAAGAGATAAGAGAAATGCTGGCCAAGGCACTTGATGCGATGAAAGCCAAGGCTGTTGAAATGGGAATTGAAGGTGTCGCCACGGCATCGTTCCTCGATAATGGCAAAGAATACGACTGGGTGGGCGAAATGGCGGTAGTAGGCACAACCTGCAACCTGCGTGAAGGCTGGGACCTGGTGGCCATTGCGTGGTCAAAAGCAGGCGAAGTGATTGTTTCACACGCCGACAGCGGTGACCCGAATCGCAAAAAGATTATGGGAGAATTAGGTTTCACAGGCGGTGCCTATGACGAGCACAAAGGTTGCAAAATGGCATTCTCGTTCAGTGGCGCAACCTCGGAAGAAGACCTTGAAGTCGCAAAATTCGGAATCGCAAAAATGAAAGAATTGTTCTGAACAACATTTCAAGATCCTGCTATGCGATAATCCTGGGACAGGCAATGACTAATTCGCTACAATGTTGCAGAAAATGCAAGTTATGACGAAACGGCAAAGCAAGCACAGAATAAAAAAATCCCCGACACCTCACGGTATCGGGGATTTTCAATATCAAACAATGCGGATTATGCGCCGAAGTTGTCGAAGTGAATCATCTCATCTTCAACACCAAGGCTGTAAAGCAAATCCAAAACGGTCTTTGCCATCATCGGAGGTCCGCACAAGTAGTATTCAATATCCTCTGGCTCCTCGTGTTGCTTCAGGTAGGTATCGCCCATAACAGGTGCGATAAAGCCTGCAGTATACTTGATGCCGAGTCCGTCAGCCTTTGGATCAGGACGGTCAAGAGCCAAGTGGAAATGGAAGTTTGGATATTCCTTTTCCAACTCAAGGAAGTCGTTCAGGAAGAATACCTCGTCGATAGCACGGGCACCGTAGAAGTAATGCATTTCGCGGTCGCGGGTATGCAAAGTCTTAAGCATATGCATAATCTGCGCACGCAATGGAGCCATACCAGCACCACCGCCTACCCAAATCATCTCGCGCTTGCTGTCGAAAATTGGGTGGAATTCTCCGTAAGGTCCGCTCATTATAACCTTGTCGCCTGGTTTCAGGCTGAAGATGTAAGTTGATGCGATACCGCAAGGAACATCCTGGAAACCTGGGCCTTGATCTTTCGGCTTGAAAGGAGGAGTGGCAATACGAACTGTAAGAGTGATGATATCGCCCTCGTCAGGATAGTTGGCCATTGAATATGCACGAATGGTTGGAGTGTCGTTCTTCTGGTGAAGGCCGAACAAACCGAACTTTTCCCAAACAGGCACATACAAGTCGCCAATCAGACTGCGGTCGAAATCGGCATAGTTGATGTCGTATTCAGGGATACGGATCTGCGCATACGAACCTGGCACGAAATCCATATGTTCGCCTGCAGGCAGTTTGACCTTGAATTCCTTGATGAATGAAGCGACGTTGCGGTTGCTGATAACCTCGCATTCCCATTCCTTGACGCCAAGAACCGACTCTGGCACCTTTATGGTCATATCGCCCTTGACCTTTGCCTGGCAACCTAAACGCCAATGGTCTTTGATTTGCTTACGGGTGAAATGGCCCTTTTCAGAGTCAAGGATTTCGCCACCACCTTCAAGTATCTGGCATTTGCATTGTCCGCAAGAGCCCTTGCCACCGCAAGCCGAAGGCAGATAGATGCCCTCGTTTGCCAAAGTGCTCAACAGGCTCGAACCAGATTCAACTTCAACTTGCTTGTCACCATTGATGGTGATTTTAACCTTGCCTGAAATAACAAGGTAACGCTTAGCCACCAACAAGATGATTACCAGCAGAAGAATTATGGCAAGAAATACACCGATGCTTGCCAATATTAATTTCATATCCATTATTTACTCCTCCGTTGTTAGATTTTTAAACCAGAGAAACACATAAATGACATAGCCATCAGACCTACAGTGATGAAGGTGATGCCAAGTCCACGCAATGGAGCGGGAACGTTGGAGTATGCCATTTTTTCGCGAACAGCAGCCAATGCCACAATTGCAAGCAACCAGCCAATACCTGAACCAAGTGCGTAAACAACAGCACTGCCTAGTCCGGTGATTGCCTTAGGATCGCTTGGCGCAAGTCCGATACGTTGTTGCATAAACAACGATGCACCCATAATTGCGCAGTTTACAGCAATAAGTGGCAAGAATATACCCAAAGAAGCGTATAGCGATGGGCTGAAGCGCTCAACTACCATTTCAACCAACTGTACGATACCAGCAATGACGCCGATGAAGAGGATGAAACTCAAGAAACTCAAGTCGACACCTTCAATAAGGCAGTCAGGGCCCAATACTTTGGTTTGTAGCAGATAGTTGACAGGAAGTGTAACTACCAAAACGAAAGTTACAGCCAAACCTAATCCGAATGCAGTCTTAACTGTCTTAGAGACTGCCAGGTATGAGCACATACCAAGGAAGAAGGCGAATATCATATTGTCCACAAATATGGAGCGGACAAATAAACTCAATAAACTATTATCCATTTTCTGTGATTTAAATAGTTACTACTTCTGCAATTCCTTATTGTGAGCACGTTGCCACCAAATAATGCAAGCCACAATGATAAGTGCCATTGGAGGCATCAGCATAAGGCCGTTGTTAAGGTAGCCAGCATTGTAGAATGATTCTGGAATTATCTGGTATCCGAACAAGGCGCCAGAGCCAAGCAATTCACGGAAGAATGCCACAATAACCAATATTTTAGCGTATCCAAGGCCATTGCCAACACCATCAAGGAATGACGACCAAGGATCATTTTGCATTGCAAATGCCTCAAGACGTCCCATCAAGATACAGTTGGTAATGATAAGACCAACGTAAACTGAAAGTTGGACACTGATATCATAAGCGAATGCCTTCAGAATCTCACTTACTATTGTCACCAATGCAGCAACAACAACAAGTTGCACGATAATACGGATACGTGTTGGTATCGATTTACGAATCAACGATATCACGACATTTGACAAGGCTGTAATGATGGTAACTGAAATGCCCATTACAATTGCCGGCATAAGTTTGGCAGTTACTGCCAAAGCCGAGCAAATACCCAAAACCTGAACAGTTACAGGGTTATTCAAACCAAGCGGTGTCAAAAATGCTTCTCTATTCTTTTTTGAACTCATAACTTATCCTCCTACTTGGTTAAAAAGTTTTTGTAATTGTTAAGGCACGATTTCAGCATAGCATCAACGCCAGTAGATGTGATGGTGCCGCCAGAAATGCCGTCAACTTCATATTCGGCATTCTGCACCTTGCCGTTCTTGACAACGCTAATCTTTACGTCAACGCTGTCGGTTGTCTTCTTGCCGATAAACTGGTTTTGGAACCAGTCGGTAGTGATTTCAGCGCCTAAGCCTGGAGTTTCGCTAGCGTGAGAGAAGTATGTGCCGTAAATGGTGTTACGGTTTTCGTCAAGTGATACATATCCCCAAATGGCTCCCCACAAGCCTGCTCCGTAAACTGGGATGACATATTTTGTCTTTCCGTCGACGTTGCAGACAAATACGTGGAAGTTGCCTGCCTTGCCTTCAGTTTCATAAAGAGTGCTGAACTCGCCTTGGTAAGCGACAAGAGTGTCACCGTTCCAAAGCATATCCTTTACGTTAGCCGTGAAGTATGCATCAGCATCGACATTGGCTATGTTCAACGAACTTAGGATTTGCTTCTTGGTATCCAGTTTGACGTTTGCCTGTTGTTTTTCGCGCAATGCCGACGAGACAAACGAAAGCAGGAATGCCACAATGATTACCATAACAGCCGCATATACAAGTGTATATGTATTGCTGTTTGTAGATATTTTCTTATTTGAATCTTGTGTTGCCATCGTTATTCAGTTTTTGAGGTTTTTACTCGATTCAATCTGCGGTTAATGTTCGACTGTACAAAGAAATGGTCGAACAATGCTGCAAATGTGTTCATCAACAAGATGGCAAGCATCATTCCTTCAGGATAGCCTGGATTCAGGACACGAATGATGATAGCCATTGCGCCGATCAGGAATCCGTAGATGAATTTTGCATTGTCAACACGAGGAGATGTCACAGGGTCGGTAGCCATAAATACAGCGCCGAAGCAGAAACCTCCTACGAACAGGTGCTGATACCAAGGCATCATAGCCATATTGTTTTCAGGATTGCCAAATGCATTGAAGATCAAGCCCATCAAGATGCCACCTGCAAATACTGAGAACATTGTCTTCCAGCTTGCGACGCCTGTCCACAAAAGGAATAATGCGCCAATGAATATTGCCAATGCGCTAGTCTCGCCTACACAACCTGGGATGAATCCGAGGAATGAGTCAAGTACGGAATAGGCATCGAAGTTGCCTGCATTGGCCAATGCCAATGGAGTTGCACCTGAGAAGCCATCAACAGCGACATCTGCACTGTAGTTTGCATACCATGCTGTCTCACCAGACATCTTGCTTGGATAAGCGAAGAACAGGAATGCACGGGCAACCAACGCCGGGTTCCAGATGTTCATGCCAGTTCCGCCGAACACTTCCTTGCAGAAGATTACAGAGAATGCGACTGCAATGGCAAGAATCCAAAGAGGAACATCGACTGGCATAATCAAAGGAATAATCATACCTGTCACCAGGTAGCCTTCGTTGACTTGATGGCCACGCATCTGAGCCGAAGCGAACTCAATTGCCAAACCAACAACATACGATACAACAATTAGAGGCAGAACAGCCCAAAAGCCTTTCCAGAAGATTGTCCAAAAAGTGACATCTTCCAAACCGCCAGCCATACGGAAATATTGGTAGCCGACATTGTACATGCCGAACAGCAAGGCAGGCAGCAAAGCCACAATCACCATGCTCATAGTCCTCTTTAGGTCTACAGCATCGCGAACGTGAACACCACACTTGTTAGTCTCGTTTGGAACGAATAGGAAAGTCTCAAATGCTCCGAATGTAGAGCCGAACTTTTCGAACTTTCCACCCTTTTCAAACTTGGGTTTCACGTTATCCAAAAAATTTCTTAATGCGTTCATTTATTAATTCAATTGTCAATTAGTAAATCAGCCTACTTCTTTCATCATCATATTCAGACCATTGCGCAATGTCTTCTGGATTGCGATTTTAGAAGTGCAGACAAACTCGCACAATGCCATATCTTCCTCAACCACCTCGTAAATGCCGAGTTGCTCCATCTTGTCGATGTCTTCAGCCATGATGGTCTTGATGAGTTGTTCAGGATAGATATCCATAGGGAACACCTTGTCAAGTTCGTTGCTTACCACAAAGGCGCGCAACTCGCCGTGAGTGTTTGTGTTGAGTTTGAATTCCTTCTTTGGGCGAAGCCATGAGAAGAAACTGCGTGAAACGCTAAACTTGTCGAAACCTGGAGTAATCCAGCCGAACAGTTCATATTGGTCACCCTCTGGGATAGCAGTCAACTGGCTGTCGTAGAATCCGAGGAATCCGTCGGCAGCGACAGTCTTGCCAGTCAGCACGTTGCCACTGATGATGCGGGCGTGGTCCTCAACGTTGCCATTAAGCATTGTGCTCAATTGAGCGCCAAGTATGGTCTTGACATAAGCGCGCTTCTTCATTTCAGAGCCTGACATTACCACAACACGAGTGAAATCGTGGATACCTGTTTCGAACAATTTGCCGATAGCGACAACCTCTTGAGGCTGAATGGTAAACACAACCTCGCCTGCATTGATTGGATTGGTGTGATTAATTTGAACACCTACGCAACCAGCTGGGTGAGGACCGTCGAAAGTGGTGACCTTGGCGCACTTGGCGCCACTGAATGCCTTTGAGCATCCCTTGTTGTGAGTGCCAACGTAGACTGGGGCGATTTTCGAAAGGACATCCAAACCTTTTTGGAAAGCATCCTCGTTGCAGCTGACAACGAAGTCGAAATCTGCTGCCAATGGAGCGCTGTCAAAAGTTGAGATGAAAATTGCCTTTGGATTGGCATTAGGATTAGCCACAACATTGTATGGACGTTGTTTGAAATAAGGCCAAGCACCAGCCTCAAGCAATTTGTCCACAACCTGCTGACGGCTCATTGCTGACAGTTCGCTCTTGCCAAAGTCGACTGACGAAGAAGCATTGTCAGACTTGACAACGACTTCAAGTATAACACGTCTGTCGCCACGATTAACGGCAATCAGCTCGCCGCTAACTGGTGAAACGAACTTAACCTCAGGGTGCTGCTTGTCGAAAAAGAGCACGCTACCCGCCTGCACCTTGTCGCCTACCTTTGCCACCATCTTTGGAGTCAGGCCATTGAAATCGCCTGGCTTAATGGCATAAAGCTCAGCGGCGGCAACATTGGTAAACACCGTTTCGGCTTTACCTTCCAAGCGAATGTCGAGGCCTTTCTTGAGTTTTATAACATCAGACATTTGTTAAGTATTAAATTATTTAATAATGAAAAATTGCATTTTTAACGACAGTTTCCAACTATCAAAAAAAACGTTGCGAAAGTAATTAAACTAAGGTGTATTTGCGAATTATTGCACAACTTTTTCAGGCTACAATGATAGTAAAATAAGTGATATTCGTAGGTATTTTGCAAAACCGGTCCTATCGGCTCTGTTTCAGAGCGTTTATTAGGCTATCGGCACTTATGAATTGGCGGTTGAAAAATTCGACTCCCGGCTGGTTCAAGTGCTCATTGTCGTAGAAAAGGCTATCTGGAATATCCAAAAGAATATTGTAGTCGACATACGGCCCAATGCTACGCATGGCGTCAGAGAATTGTCCATGATTGACGTATGAGTTGTAAAGCCCGCCGACAACTGGCGCTTCGACAAGCAGGCATTGCGCATTGATACCAGCAACCATATCGGCACATCGCCTCAATGAGTTCAGATTTTGCCGTCTTAATGTAATTGAATGTGGCTCTGAGGCAACGCCTTTGAACGATGAATGAGAATGTTCAACATATCCGCCCGAGATGTAAGTATCTGTCCCCCTATGCGTTTCTTCCGAAAAAGAATCGCGCTTGTGACATGACTGCATGTATGCTCCATATATGAGCGTATTTATCGCCCGTCTATCCTTTGTCAACAATGCCATCTTGGCAATGTCAAAATCGATGCCGTGATTTGCTATCAAATCGACACACGATTCAACGCCGTCAATCTCGTAGGCCTCGGGATTCACCTCAAACACAACAAGTTTAGGATTCAACTGGCTTAAATACTTCCGAAGCAAATATTCGGTTTGCATTGGAGACTGATTGCTTGAACCAAGGTTGAATGTATGGAATCCGGAATCGGCAAAGACACGCGTATCGAATCCTCTATATGAATGAGATGAACCGACAAACAGGATATCGACATTGCTGAAGCACTGCACTTCGCTAAGGCGCGTAAACATGTGTCCGCCTCCGCCCAACGGATACACAATCGTCTCCTTGATTGGCTTGCAATCGCGGAAAAACAATACGACGGCCACATACGCAACAATGAGTAGCAATCCGAAAATCAATATCTTATATAGAAGTCTGGAAATTTGTGTCATTGAGCATCAAAATTGGAAATAGACAAATGGCGAGTAATCGCTTTGCTTAAAAACAAATATAGAAATGGCAATGGCCAAATATATAATCCAGCGGACAGAGGCACAGCCCACTTTCAAATCAAGCCCGTGCCGACGTTTACGGTGCATCCACTCGACAACCAACATGATAATGACGAAGCATACCGTCCGGGCATCTGGATATGTGAAGAATTCCGTCACCGCCTTCAGCACATTAAGATGGCACATGCCTTGCAAATAGCCGACAGCCTGACCTATTGTCTCGGCCCTGAAGATCACCCAACCAACAGCAACGACCACAAACGTGGTCATCATCTGCAACAGTTCCTTCAAATTAGGCACAACACGCGTTTCCGCGACAATGTCGGTATGGCTTCGGTTTTTGCCAAGCAATATCAAAGGCAGGAACAGCAACGCATGATATGCGCCCCACGACACAAACGTCCAATTGGCGCCGTGCCAAAAGCCACTCACAAGGAAAATGACGAATGTATTGCGAACGATTTTCGACTTTGAGCATCGGCTTCCGCCCAACGGAATATAGATATAGTCACGGAACCATGTAGTAAGCGATATGTGCCAGCGACGCCAGAATTCCGCAATGTCACGGCTGAAATACGGATTGCTGAAATTGCGCATCAGGCTAATGCCGAACAATTTGGCGGTTCCTATGGCAATATCGGAGTATCCGGAGAAATCGCCGTATATCTGGAACGCGAAGAACACCGCGCCCGTCATCAACGTACATGCGGGCAACGATGCATAATCGTCAAAGACCGCATTTGCGACAATGGCGCAATTATCGGCCACTACTATCTTCTTGAACAATCCCCAAAGAATCTGCCGGCACCCGTCAACGGCCTGCGCATAGTTGAATGTGCGCGGACGCGAAAACTGAGGCAACAGGTTTGTAGCACGCTCGATTGGACCTGCGACCAACTGCGGGAAAAAACTCACATAGGCAAAAAACTGCACTATGTCTGATGTCGGCTCAAGTTTCCGGCGATAGACATCGATGCTATAACTGAGCGCCTGAAATGTATAGAAACTGATACCCACCGGCAACACGACATTAAGCAACAATCCGCTGGCATCGCCATCTAGGAACACATCGGCAAATGAAGAGACAAAAAAGTTGTGATACTTGAACAGGCTCAGCACGCCAAGGTTCAGCACGATATTGGCGACATTAACGACTTTGGGCTTTTGCCCATCGTCTTTATACCTGGATATCAGCAAACCGCTCAGCCAACTGCAAAACGAAGTAAAGGCTATAAGGAGCAAGAACCGCCAATCCCACCATCCGTAGAATATATAAGAAACGACGACCACAAAAAGGTTCTGGAATCGCAGGCTTCTGCCAAACACGAACCAATAGAGCAAGAAAGCTATCGGCAAGAAAACCGCGAATTCAAATGAATTGAAAAGCATCGTCCTTTATAGTTAAAAGCGCCACAAGATACGACAAATGGCCGAGTTATTGGCATTTGCGGAATTTTCGAATCACAAATCGCAAGTTACTGAATTCCATGCCTATAAAATCACCTCACAATTCAGTTCATGTAAATTGCCATACATATTATTCATTGATTGTCAGCACACTTAAAGATAAATTGAATTGACTCGAGGCTGACTGACAGCATCGCTGTGACGATGAACACGAAAAAGGCCATCGCATTTGGTGTGATGGCCTTTGAGGATTGTATCGAATATCCGATTATTTCGTTTTCAAATCGACAGCAATCTGCAGTTCGTCCAACTGCTTTTGGTCTATCTCGCCAGGCGCGCCGAGCATGACGTCGCGTCCCTGATTGTTCTTCGGGAATGCGATGCAGTCGCGGATTGAGTCGAGGCCTGCGAACAGGCTGACAAAACGGTCGAGGCCGTAAGCCAAACCGCCGTGAGGTGGTGCACCAAACTTGAATGCGTTCATCAGGAAGCCGAATTTAGCCTGTGCCTGCTCTGGTGTAAAGCCCAAAATCTCGAATATCTTCTGCTGAAGTTTGGCATCGTGGATACGTATTGAACCGCCTCCCACTTCAACACCATTGATGACCATATCGTAAGCGTTTGCGCGGACAGATGCTGGGTCGGTGTCGAGCAATGGAATGTCCTCTGGCTTTGGGCTTGTGAATGGGTGGTGCATAGCCATAAGGCGTTGCTCCTCGTCGCTCCACTCGTACATTGGAAAGTCGATAACCCAAAGGCAACTGTATTTGTTTTTGTCGCGCAAGCCCAACTGCGAGCCCATTTCAAGACGTAGTTCGCAAAGTTGCTTGCGGGTCTTCATTGCATCGTCGCCACTCAAAATCAGGATAAGGTCGCCTGGCTCGGCGTTCATAGCCGATTTCAGATTTTGCAGTGTTTCCTGTGTATAGAACTTGTCGACACTCGACTTTACAGTGCCGTCGGCCTCGACACGTGCGTAAACCATTCCTTTGGCGCCAATCTGCGGTTTCTTTACAAATTCGGTCAGTTGGTCGAGTTGCTTGCGGGTGTATGTTGATGCGCCTTTTGCGCAAATACCGCCAATGTAGTTTGCATTGTCGAACACGCTGAACCCGAAACCTTTGAGCACGTCCATCAGTTCGACGAACTTCATGTCGAAACGTGTGTCGGGCTTGTCGGAACCGTAGTATTTCATCGCGTCGGCCCAAGTCATTCGTGGCAGTTTAGGAAGGTCGATTCCTTTCAAGGCCTTGAACAGGTGACGGCTCATTCCTTCGAACATTTCCAAAATATCTTCCTGCTCGATGAACGACATCTCGCAGTCAATCTGCGTAAATTCAGGCTGACGGTCGGCACGAAGGTCCTCGTCGCGGAAGCATTTAACAATCTGGAAATATCGGTCGATGCCCGACACCATAAGCAACTGCTTGAGTGTCTGCGGGCTTTGTGGCAATGCGTAGAATTGTCCTGGGTTCATACGGCTTGGCACGACGAAGTCGCGGGCACCTTCAGGTGTAGAGTTCACCAATACAGGTGTCTCAATTTCGAGGAATCCGTGTTCATCGAGATAACGGCGCACCTCGAATGCGAATTTGTGGCGAAGTTCAAGATTCTTGCGGACCGCGCTACGGCGCAAGTCGAGGTAGCGGTACTTCATACGGAGGTCGTCGCCACCGTCGGTGTTGTCTTCAATGGTGAACGGCGGGACATCGGAAGGGTTAAGGACAGTAAGAGTGTCGACGGCAATCTCGATGTCGCCTGTGGCCATTTTCGAGTTCTTGCTCTCGCGCTCAATCACCTTGCCTACAATCTGTATTACAAATTCACGGCCTAACTTCTTCACTTCCTGGCAGAGTTCAGGTTTGTCGGCATCGAAAACCAACTGGGTGATGCCATAGCGGTCGCGCAAATCGACGAAAGCCATTCCGCCCAATTCGCGTGTTTTCTGGACCCAACCGCTAAGCGTAACGGTCTGGCCTATGTTTGAGGCGTTTAACTCGCCACAAGTATGAGTACGGTACATATTTCTTTATTAATTTAAACGATGCGAAAGTAGAACAAAGTGTTGAGATATTCAATCGGATTTTTCAGCATCTGTTTTCGCCTTAAACAAAAAAAGACCGTCAGCCAAAGGCTAAACGGTCTTTTATCATCGATATTGGCATTACACCAAATGTCCAACCAGCTCCTCGCGGTCGCCATATAGGAAATCTATCACAGGTATTTCAATCAATGTGTAGCAGCCTGGTTGCTGCTTAAGTGTGGCACGAGCGGCATTAACCATCATTTGCCCTGTAAGCGCAGGGTTGTTGATTTTCATCTTGAACTCGAACAATTGGTTCTGCGTCTTTCCTGAAACGCCCTTGCGTTCAAGCAGCACACCGTGGCCCATATCGCGACAGTCGTCGACGCTTGCCACTGGTATAACGTGCAACTCATCGTGTGCGAAATAGTCGTCGGCCTTAAGTTCGTCGTAAACCTGCTGTGCGGTGAATCCGTCTTCGAGCTCGACGTAGACAAGACGGCTGTGGATGCCTGCACCTTGTGGCATTGTCATTGACAATGCGTTTTTGACGCCTTTCTTTGAACGGGCAACCACAGAGTGACCCATGCTCATTCCCGGTCCGAAATTGGTCCACGTCAAGCCTTTAGGTGCAAGGCTCTGCATCAATGCGCGTACGACAGAGTCGCTTCCCGGGTCCCAACCTGCAGAGATGACGGACACTGCGTTATTTGCCTTGGCTACGGCATCAAGCGAACGGCGCAACTCGACAATCTTTGTATGTATGTCGAAACTGTCAACTGTATTTATGCCTAAGGCCAAACATTCCTTGGCGTATTGTTCCACGCTACGTGTTGGCGTCGACAAAATAGCTACGTCAACGTCCTTCAATTCCGATATTGACTTAACGACTGGAAAATCAGCCAATTCTGCAGGGCTATCAACATTTCCGTTACGACGGACAACGCCTGCAACCTCCATATCTGGCGATGTCAACAATGCATCAAGTACATAATGGCCAATGTTTCCATAACCAACAATTGCAACTCTTGTCTTTTTCATATTCAATCTATTTTTATCGATACAAAGAAAAAAAGAAGTTCAGCGTGTTGCAATTTTTTTTATCAGTCCCCGCGTCGCAATGCCATTTCACGCAAAATACTGAATATCACGAACATATTTTATATCATTCTTCTATTTTACAAATACGTAATTAACTGATTTTGATTTATGGAGGGTCCATAAGAACGACAGAACTACGATGGCACGAACAATAAGTTGCAACAATCCACTGATATTTGGCAGAATTATTGTAGAGACATTGCATGTTTTATCGCCACAACGGCAATCATTTGTTTGTCATGTATTTAGTAATTTCATGAATTGTTTACATTGATTAAGACATGGGGACTTCAATAGCAATTTTGGCAATCTACATTTTGGCACCCATATTGGTTGTCATGGCATTTCAGCGATACAAGCTTGTGCAGAAGCTTGGCACCGTAATAGTCGCTTACGCAATTGGAATAATAATCGCATTGAGCGGACTGGCGAAATCCGGCGACACGCAAATATTGGACAGCGTACAGAACACTATCATGAACCTGACGGTACCGTTGGCGATACCGCTTATGCTGTTCAGCTGCAACTTCAAGCTATGGACACACTCACTGCCAAAAACATTGCTCGCACTTGCCGGCGGACTGATTTCAATAACCGTAGCCGTAATAGCCGCATATATGCTGTTCAAAAATTCGGGCATTGGCGGGCTCGACCGCATATCGGGGCTGATGGTGGGAATATACACGGGTGGCACCCTGAATTTCTTTGCGCTAGGTTCGGCACTACGTGTTGACGAGTCGGCCTTACTGCTTGTATACGCATTTGAAATGGCCGTCACTCTGCCGTTCCTGATGTTCATAGTGGCTGGCGGATACAAACTGTTCCGTAAGATTCTGCCATTTCCCGACGAATCAATAGATATTTCGGCCAATAGCGAATTGGAGAATGGCATTGAGAACTATGGCGATTTGCTGTCGCCACAAACATTCGGCAAGACCATGCTGGGACTACTGATAGCCGTCATTTTTCTGGCAATCGCGGCAGGCATATCGTTGCTCTCGACAGGCGTGCTGAACGAGATGGTCATCATATTGACAATAACCACGCTGTCGATAGCCGCATCATTTTCACAAAAGATACGATCACTGCCAAAGACTTTCGAACTTGGGATGATACTGATACTGATGTTCAGCGTTGTGGTTGCATCAAAATTCGACATCAGCAAACTCAACTCATCGGCACTGACACTGATGTGCTTCATCATTTTCATCATGCTGACGGCAATTTTGCTACATTTGTTGCTCTGCCGTATATTTCACGTGAGTGGCGACCTGTTTACGGTTGCCAATATTGGACTGCTCTGCTCGCCTCCGTTCATTCCGCCAGTTGTTGGCGCGATGAAAAACCGGAAAGTCCTGATTAGCGGAATAATAATCGGGCTTGTGGGCTATGCAGTCGGGACTTACTTGGGAGTCGGCATGTCATATTTTCTAAAAATGCTTTAATGATGAAGAAAACCAAACTTGCGCTAGCAGCAGCCGTCATTTGTGTGGCAATGCAGACCATGGCGCAAAGCGATGCAAAGACCGGCTGGAACTTTGGCGCATTGCCAAGCGTGGCCTTTGATGCCGACCTCGGCTTTCAATATGGCGCACTGACAAACATATACTACTACGGCGATGGCTCGACATATCCTGAATACATGCATTCGATATATGCCGAAGCCGCCTATACGACAAAGAAGAACGGGCTTTTCCGCCTCGATTTCGATACACGAGCCCTCATTCCCGAACACCAACTAACCATAGACATTGCCTACATTCCTGACGCAATGTGCGATTTCACGGGATTCAACGGCTACCAATCGGCATACAACTCGTCATGGTGCGACGACGAAAGCGACGACTACATCTCACGTGCATTCTACAAATACCGCAGAAACAAGTTCCGCGCCACAGCCGACATTCAGGGCGAAATGTCGAACAACTTCAAATGGAACATCGGTGGCGGCCTATTCAGATTCGACGTTGGAAGCGTCAAGATTGACAAGCTGAACAAAGGCCAGTCGGAATCGAAAAAACTGCCTAAGACTGACGGGCTGTTCGAGAAATACCAAAAATGGGGACTGATAGCCGACAATGAGACCGACGGAGGGTTATTCCCTTACCTTCATGCAGGGCTCACGTTTGACAGCAGAAACTTTTCGGCGGCGCCATCGTCGGGCATCTGGGCTGACGCGTTCCTGACATACACTGCGGCATGGGGCGACAAAAGCAGCTTCAACAACCTGAAGCTGAATGCCAATTTCAGGCACTACGTGGCATTGGGCTCGCCAAGGCTGGTCTTTGCCTACCGGATTGGAGCACAGCTGAGCATTGCCGGCGACACCCCGTTCTACATGAGTGGCTACCACAATGTGCTGCAGCTCAAGCGTGTGCTATATGAAAGTCTGGGTGGTTCAAGCTCGATGCGAGGTATCCTGCGCTGTCGCATATTGTCGCGCGGATTTGCCTTGGCCAACATTGAGATGCGCATAAAACTGGCCATGTTCGATATCGGCAAGCAACACTTCTACGTTGCCGTCAATCCACTGTTGGACATGGGAATGGTGCTTCAGCCGTTCGACATTGACGAGCAACAGGCGCGCTTGGCCACAGCCTCAACAGGCGACAATGCCGACGACTATTTCAATTTTGGCAAATCGGATATTTACAAGCCTCACGCTTCAGGCGGCATGGGCCTGAAGGTGGCCATGAACGAAAACTTCATATTCTCGGTTGACTGGGCCACTCCTTTCGACGAACAAGACAACAGCAAGAAATCGAACCTATACATAAAGATGGGATACCTGTTCTAAATTGCGAATCACGGTCCCCCGCAGGTTCACGTTTCAATTTGGCAAAGCCGACATGAGATGGTAATGTCATCCACCCGTTTCACCATGCGCAATCAGGGAATCGGGCACGAGCAAAAAAAAAGGACCCCGCCTTATGATTAGACGGAGTCCTGGTTTATGATGCAGAACAATATTAGTACTCAACCAATACGTTGCCTGTCATTTCTGCCGGTGCGCTAAAGCCCATCAACGACAAAATGGTAGGAGCGACATCTGCCAAACGGCCATTGCTGACTTTCTTCACTCTGTCAGAAACGACAATTACAGGCACTGGATTAAGAGAGTGCGCTGTATTTGGAGTTCCATCGGCATTTAGTGCGTTATCAGCGTTGCCGTGGTCGGCAATGATTATTGTATCGTAGCCATTGGCCTTGGCTGCGGCCACAACTTCGCCAACGCAAGAGTCGACAGCCTTGACGGCCTTGCCTATTGCCTCATACACACCTGTATGGCCGACCATGTCGCCATTTGCGAAGTTCACTACAATAAAGTCGTACTTGTTTTCATTTATGCTTGCAACCAGCTTGTCCTTAACTTCATAGGCGCTCATTTCTGGCTGGAGATCGTATGTTGCGACTTTAGGAGATGCCACCAGCGTACGCTCCTCGCCATCGTATGGAGCCTCACGGCCACCGTTGAAGAAGAATGTCACGTGAGCATATTTCTCGGTTTCGGCTGTGTGCAGCTGCTTCATGCCCTTCTCGCTCAGGAATTCGCCCAAGGTATTGGTTACATTTTCCTTAGGGAAAAGAATGTGAACGCCGGTGAACGTTGCATCATACGGAGTCATGCAATAGTACTGAAGGCCTGGAATTGTTTTCATTCCCTCTTCAGGCATATCTTGCTGAGTCAAGACGATAGTCAGCTCCTTTGCACGGTCGTTTCGGTAGTTGAAGAAAATGACAACGTCGCCTTCCTTGATACGGCCATCGACATTGGCATTGATGAGTGGTTCCATAAATTCGTCGGTGTTCTTGTGCTCTTCAGAATCGGAATCGTAGCAACTCTGCACACCCTCAACCATATCAGACACTTTGCGACCGATGCCGTTTACCAGCTGGTCATAGGCTATCTTGACACGGTTCCAACGCTTGTCGCGGTCCATGGCATAGAATCGGCCGATGATGCTTGCAATGTGCCCGATTGTTTCATCGCAATGCTTCTGAAGGTCGGCTATGAAGCCCTTGCCGCTTTTAGGGTCGGTATCTCGGCCATCCATAAAGCAATGCACGAAAGTGTTTTCGATGCCGTAGACCTTTGCAATGTCGATAAGCTTGAATAGGTGAGCCAACGATGAGTGGACTCCGCCGGTTGAAGTCAGCCCCATAAGGTGGATGCTCTTGCCGTTCTTCTTTGCATACTCGTATGCCGATACTATTTCAGGATTTTTAAGGATGCTGTTGTCAGCACATGCACGGTTAATCTTAACCAAGTCCTGGTACACTACACGGCCTGCACCGATGTTAAGGTGGCCAACTTCAGAGTTTCCCATTTGTCCGTCAGGCAGACCGACATCCTCGCCACAAGTAAGCAATTGTGCGTTAGGATAGTTTGCTGTCAGCTTTTCCATATTAGGTGCGCCGACAGTGTAGATTACGTCGCTTTTCGATTTGTCGCCAATTCCCCATCCGTCGAGAATCATCAACAAGGCTTTTCCTTTTGCCATTTTTAATATATTATTTAAATTGTTAATTATTTTATTTACAATACGTTGCATCCTTATCTAACATTTTTTGGATGCGAGCACAAAATTATTCAAAAAACAATGTATCCAATTCTTTAATTGTCGATTGGCTGAAAATTTGTGCATCAATAGGCATGTGGCAAGGAATCCGATAAAGGCACGGCAACTAGCTACCCATGTATTTTTCAATCAGCATTGTAAGGCATTCCTTGCGAATAGGCTTGTTAAGCACATCGTTAAAGATGTTCTTATCTATTTTATGCTCAAATTCCGACAGCGTAAAATTTGTCTGCGCCACGACAGGCAGTTCCGGCCTGATCTCCCTGATTTGCGACAAGGCCTCAAATCCATCCATGATAGGCATTTGCAAGTCCATAAGAACAAGCCTTATGTCTGGGATTTGGGCAACGGCCTTAACTGCGGCGTCGCCGTCGTAAACGTGCTTAACCTTGCACCCCACGCTTTCGAGTATGGATGTCGCGTATATTGCGCTGAATTCATCATCCTCGGCCAACAGCACCAGTCCCTTTTTGTCAGAGAAGAATTTCGACACCACGTCCGCCATTTCAGACGTTGCCATAGCCTGCTTGCTAGGCAGCTCGATGGTTACTATTGTACCGACATTGAACGACGATTCGAACTTCATCCTGCCACCCAGCTTTTCAACATAGGCCTTGGTTATAGGCAAGCCGAGGCCGAGGCCGCGAGTCTGCATTGTTTCGGCGTTTTCGACCCTGTAGAATGTCTCGAATATGCGAGTCTGGTTTTTTGCATCGACACCAATGCCCGTATCGGCAATTGTGAATATAAGCTTGTCGTTCTCGGCTGACGCGTCAAAGGTTATTGTGCCGCCAGGGTGTGTGTATTTTATCGCATTGTCGAGCAAATGGCTGAGTATCTGCTTCACCTTGCCTTTATCAGTAGTGACGATGGTGTTGTCGGGCAAGTTGTTGTTGAACATGAAAATCAAGTCCTTTTTTGCGCCGTTCTTCATTTCATCCCATGCAATCTCCACAATCGGCTTGACATTGAAACTACTTATATTCAAGCTTATCTGGTTTGCATCGATTTTTGACATTTCCATTGTATCGTCGACGATAGCCAACAGGCGGAATGCGTTTTCGCTGATTATATCAAGGTACTCGTCTATTTTTTCACGAGACTTGACTTCCTTTACATAATCGACAAAACCGACAATGGCATTCATAGGAGTCCGTATCTCGTGCGACAAGGTGGCAAGGAACGTCGTCTTCAATGTTGCGCTTTCCTCTGCCTGTTCCTTAGCCTTCTCCATTTCTATTTCGGCCAGCCTACGGCGGTTTATGTTGATGCAATAGCCCATATAGCCGAGGTAAACGCCATTGGCATCGTAATTTGGAGCCGCATTGATAAGCATCCAGCAATAGTTGCCGTTTGAATTGAGCAGGCGCCATTCTGTCTGGAACGCCTCGCGCTTCTCGCACAATTCCTTGAATTTTGACACTCTCGACTTATGGTCGTCGGGATGGATTAGGCTAATCCAGTCGGCTCCCTGCCCCAGCTTTGAGCCATATTCGCCTACAAAACGTTTCCAGGCCTCGTTGACATATGTCAGATTATAATCGACATCGAGCTTCCAAATCAGCAAATCGCCAATATTGCCGATATTGCGGTACTCGTTGCCGCTGATGCCGGCGTTAAGGCTGTCGTTGCCAATTGGCTTAATCAGGACCTGGATGAAGCGTTTTCCTCCCTCGACGAATGGTGTTCCCGCTATAATCGCCATGAAATCCGAACCATCGAGCTTGACAAGCTTGCGTTCGTCGACTGGCGTCATTTTTGGGTTTTCCAGCATATCCTTTATGCGTGTCTTGATGCTGTCCAGCACATCTGGATGATATAGGATGGAGATGTTCTTGCCGACCAGCTGTTTCTTTTCTGCTGCGCCGAACAAGTTCATTCCTGCCTGATTGACAAATGTTATGATGTTGTTCACGTCGTGCACCACAACCGCTTCAGGCAAGGCGTTCATCATCAGCTTGTAGCGTTTTTGCGTACCAAGCATGTCGCGCTGTATTTGGCGGCGGTGCGACAAATCGGTAAGGAGCAGATGGCGACAGTGCTTGCCGTTAAACATCAGGTCGAAAGACGTTTTTGACAGTGATATTTTTTCGCCGTCATGGCGAATCACCTCCCACTCTTCCAAATCGAGCAGTTTTTCACGTACATCTTCGCTTGTGTTGTTCATCAATGCGGCAAACTGCGGTGTGGAGAAATCGAGCAGAGTCATGTTCAGAAGTTCGTCGCGGCCATATCCAATCATGTCGCACGCGGCCTGGTTCACCCTTTGTATCTTATGTGACTCAACCTCGTAGATGCACATTGGATGTGGATTGCGGTCGAAAATCATGTCGTAGCTCTCGACACCTTGTTCAAGGATGCGCTCCTTGTAGTACTTGTCGGACTCGTCGCGGAAATTGGCTACTAAGCCTGAAGTCTTCTTCAAATCGTTCAATATTGGCGACAGATTGCCGGAAATTGGTATTTCACGCCCATTTATCTGCTGAAGAAGCGTATCTTGTGGCAAACTGACCTTTTCGCCAGACATTGCCTTTGTAAACAGATTATCGAGTTTGTCGCCCGAATGGCCTGAATTCAGGTTGAATATCGACACTATGTTGTGGCCTATTGCCTGACGTTCGGTTATGCCGATCAAGTGTTGCGCCACGCTGTTGATATGCCATATTTTCCCGTTTTTGTCGCTGATGACTATTGCGTCGCTGATGTTGTCGAGCACGATTTGCAATTTCTTGGCATGGGCCCTCAGGTTTTCTTCCCTGCGCATAAGAGTTGAGACCGCACCTTTTTTGATTCCATCGTGAAACACTACTGATGAAACTACCATAAGTATGGCAATGAACACTATGACAAAGAATCCTAACAGCAACGAACTGGTAAATGCATTGCGGATATCGCCAATCTTGATTTTCGAGACAAGCACCCACTGGCTTGCGGGCAATTGCGTAATGCACGCTATCACATTTGAATCGTCACACTTGAATGTGCCCATCACGCTCGGCTGACCACCGCTTACGGCAATTATGCTTTGCAACATGCAAGACGGGACGGCACCGGCAGTGTCACCCGCCTCTATTTCGCTTGGCACCAAATCAATCACGCCATTGCCACTAGACACATAAAGATGCGAAACGATGTTCATGGCGTTTGACGGCTGGTTGTCGATTATTTGGGACAATCCAGACATTGGGTCGATTACCGCCACAATGCAACCCAAGCAGTCGCCATCATCAAAAATCTCCTTCTTGTATGTGACAAACACCGAATCGCCAATTGGCAGGAGTCCGAAACCTGATGCCACGTACAAAGGCTTGTAATTTGACAGGCAGCCGTTGATTGCCCTGCCCACCACATTGCCCGAAGCATCTTCAAGCAGCAAATCGACATATTGCGAATCGGAACGACGCAGTTTCAATGGATAAAGCAACCTGCTGAGTTTCTGGGAATCTCCGTTTTCATAAGCCTTCATATATGCCACGAACGACGTATCGGTGGCTATATTACTGATATCCATCTCGATATCATTTTCCCAATTCACAAGATGCTTGTGTCGCATCTCGGTCACCACCTTCAATCCCGACTTCCACGTTTCATACTCGTCATGGACACGGCTCCACGCAAACGCGACAAAGCACAAGGCACAAATGCCGAATGCCAATGCCACCGTTTTCATAAATGGCTCTCCTATATGATTTTCCGTATCGCCCATACATGTTTCAAAACAAACACATGAATATAATGCGAAAGGATAGATACAAGACAACGCCGCTACTGCTATTGTAATGTAGCCAAACTGATTTTTGTCATTTTTTTTGTAATGGCAAGGCTTGTTTAGAACAGCGCCAACATGCCGAACGGTAAGACGGGATTACTTTGCCGCCTTGTATTGTTCCACCCATGCCGGATTTTCCATGTCCATGAGCAAATGCAAAAGGCTATCGCCATAGATTACATCGCCCACATTCTCAATGCCATACTGTTTCAGCACCTGCATTTGGCCATCACTAGGGACGCCACATTCGCGCCCCCAGCCAGGTTCTTTCGATTTTCCGAATGGATATGACGCGTAACGCAATTTCCACAGCTCGCGTATGCTTTTCTGCGATATGCCGAACTTCTCCATGAAATCGACATGGTCAGGATTGGCTCGAGACTGCTCAGCCCCGCCGAACTGGCGCAAAAACGATTCATACCTCATGAAAGTCACATTTACCGTGCCGTCAGGCGCCAACTGGTGTATTCCATAGCTTACCGGTGCTGAATTTGGCGCCGGCAGCAGGCTGACGCAAAACGAATAGCGAGAAAGGCGTGGCTCGAGATTGGCCTCTCCCTTGCGAACCAATATCGGCTGCGCACACAAGTCCATTGTGGCGACAAGCATGAGTATGGCAAGTATGTGTTTCATGGCAAGACTAATCTATGAAAAGAGATACGGCTGACAATATAATAAGTATGGCTCCTGTAAGCGTTTTCTGATGGTGCTCAAAAACGTGCCAATTCAATCGGCTCAATCCTTTTGCGCCCAAATACACCAATGTCATCATCATGCCGACAGTAGCCACAAGATAGACCGCAGAAGTGGCCAATATTCCGGCCCACCCATAAGCGCCTGCGGGCAAGAAGTACACTTCAAGCTCGATGCAAGGCGACAGAAACATTGCCAGCACCATTGACCAGATAATGGCCGACTTTGTCTTTCCGCCACCCACTTCACTAAAATGATTGTGATCATGCCTGTTGCCATTAAAGACATCGGCCAAAACAAAGCCTAAACCGAGCAAGGCCAAAACCGCGGGAGCCACCCAGTGTGTCAATTCTGCGTGTTTGCTCGACAGCTGAAATCCTGCAATGCCAATCAGCACACCTATTATAAGCGTGCTAGTGATATGTGCCACCCCAATAAGCAGTGTCGCTTTCATGGTTTCGTGCATTGTCCATTTTTCAGCCTTGCCAATAGTGACAATCGGCAGCCAATGGTTAGGGATGGCCGCATGTACAAGGCTGAGCAACAAACTTCCTGATATTATTTGCCACATATCCTATAGTTTCAAAAGAAAGTCAAAATCCTCGTTTGGCTCAATTTCAAGAGGCTCGCGTCCATTTTGGAAAAGCCGCAGATTTTGGTTGCCGACGTATCTGATGTGCCCGTCCTCGATGTCGAGCATGCACCCCTCGCGCAAGCCCACCACCGTAGATTTTGGATTTGCGGCCAAATACTCAATTATGCGTTCCTCGCGAGTCTCGCCTCCATGACCTTCAATCTGCCTGTCGGTATAATGCGGATTTATCTGGAAAGGGACAAATCCAAAAGTGTCAAAGCCGAGAGGGTCGACAACCGGCATGTCATTTGTCGTCTGCATTGTAGGGCATGCGACATTAGAGCCAGCGCTCCACCCAATATAAGGTGTGCCGGAAAGCACTTTCTTCCGGATTGGCTCCAACAGGTTGTACTGATGAAGATGACGTACCAGATTCCACGTGTTTCCACCACCGACTATTATTGCGTCGGCACTCTCTATGGCCTCAACAGGGTCGCCAAAACGATGTATTGACATCACCCTTCCGCCAAAATCGCGGAACCGGCGATTGACCTTCAGTTCGTAATCGTCGAAACTGAAAGCGACTGCCGCATAAGGTATGAACACGACATTCGATTTCCCTTCAACGAAGCGTGCTATTTCATGCTTTGAGTATTCAAGATATGGCTCGCCTGCCATAGTTGAATTGCTGATGAGTAGTAGTTTCATTGTATACGTTTTTAACATTGTCCATTTTCACGATGCAAGGTTTTGCACCCTTTCTACTTAATTATCTGCAGCTTGATGCCCACTGCCTCAATTGGCCAATCGCCATCGTCTGTCTTTACGGACGCAATTTCATCAATCACTTCCAAACCGTCAATCACTTCGCCAAAGACAGTGTGTTCTCCATCGAGATACGCACACCCGCCGATTGTCTTGTACACTTCACGGTGCTCGGGACTTATTTTCACATTATAGTTCGATTCGGTTCCGTTCAGTTCCGGGTCGGTATAGAGAGTACCCTGCACTATGAAGAATTCAAATGCCTCCGAACGTTTTTCCGGATTGTTTTCGTACTCGCGCACCATCGACAAGGCTCCACGCTTGTGGATATTCTCGCCACGGAATTCGGCAGGCAACGTATATTTGCCGAACTTGTTCTTGACATCGCGGCGGTCGTAGCCGTCAGTGTCGCCACCCTGTATCATGAAGTGGTCGATGACACGGTAAAATTCAGTTCCATCGTAGTAGTGCTCCTTAATCAGCTTGATGAAATTGGCACGGTGCAGCGGCGTATTCTCATACAGGCGGATGACCATGTCGCCCTTGGGTGTCGACAGGCGGACAATCGACTCTGGATTTTCCTTGCCGTATCTGGTCAGTTCGTCAACCACATTGTCCTCGGTCAGGCGCACCCTTTTTGCCTGTTGCTTCTGCCCTGCCTTGGCAACCGGCTTCGCCACCTGCTTTTGTGCCGATGACTTTGATGTGGTCTGTGCAGGCTTGTCTTGCGCATCAGGCTGACGATTGCCCCCGCAAGCCAGCAGCAAGGTGGCCATTGCCACACTAATCATCCCCCTGACGGTATTTTTCCTCATCTTCATCATTCAACAAGCTTAAGTAACTATTGTAGCGGCTTTGCGCAATCCGGCCTTCGGCGACGGCCTGCTTGACCGCGCATTTAGGTTCGTGCGTGTGTGTGCAGTTGTAGAACTGGCAGTTTTCCGACTCAGCGAACATTTCAGGGAAATAATGCGACATTTCAGCCTTTCCCAATTCGATTGTGCCAAAGCCCTTTATCCCCGGCGAATCGATGACATAGCCTCCACCTGACACTGTATGCATTTCGGGATATGTCGTCGTGTGCATTCCGCTGTCATGAGAATCGGAGATTTCGGTTGTGCGCAGTTTAAGGTCTGGATTCAGGATATTGGCGATTGACGATTTGCCGACACCCGAATGGCCTGCCAAAAGTGACAGCTTGCCTTGCGCCACGGCTTTTATTTCTTCGTTGCCGATGCCGTTCAACACCGACGCCTTGATGCATTTATAGCCTATTGTCTCATATATTCGGACAAGGTTGTCCAACTCGGCGGTCAGGCTATCGTCGTACAAATCGACCTTGTTGAACACCAGCACCGTTGGAATGCCATAGGCCTCAGCCGAAGCCAAAAACCGGTCGATAAACTGAGTGAACGTGCGCGGGCTTGCAAGCGTTACGACCAATATTGCCTGATCGATATTGGAAGCCAGTATGTGAGCTTCCTTTGACAGGTTTATCGACTTGCGGATTATGTAGTTACGGCGTTCATGTATGGACTGAATCAGCCCTTGTCCAGTCTTGCCATCCACTTCAAAATCGACATTGTCGCCTACGGCTATTGGATTTGTGGTACGGAGCCCCTTGGTCCGGAACTTGCCACGTATGCGGCACTCAACGGTCTGCCCGTCGGGCTTTCTGACCAAGTACCAGCTTCCTGTCGATTTTACTACAACTCCGCTTTCCACAATGCCGTCTATTTTATGTCATTTGTCATCGACATTCCGCGAGATGTTGCGGATGTTCATGACCTTGACGTTTCTGTAATAAAAATTGATAATGTCGAGGAACGAATAGTTTTGGCGAGCCATTTCCATTGCGCCCTCCTGCGACAATCCGACTCCGTGGCCATAGCCATGTCCGGTGAATTCAAGCACGTTGCCGTTAGGCTTTATCGAGAACCATGCCGACTTAAACCCGAAATCGGCACGAATCTTCTTTAGAGGAAGCGTGTCGGTCTTATACCGATAGCACCTGTCGCGGCTTGACGGGTTGTAGGCCATGTTGTCGGTGCGCGACTGGCTGTCGGTTATCTTTATACCGTTGTCCTGCAAGTATTTTATCCATCGGTCGGCTGACACTGTATCGTGCCAGACGGAATTGTGCTGTCCGATGCTGAACGTATCGGCAACCGATTTCAGGTATGGCAGTGGCGAGAGCCAAACATCTTCGGAATTGGCCGTCTGTCCGCCAGAATTTGAATGAAAGACCGCCGATATCGGATTGTTTGTTGAATCGACGATGATGAGGTCGGTGGTGTGCGACACGGCTTGCCTGATAATGCTGTTGCGGTGACACCGGTTCAGATAGACCTGATGGCTGACATCGTCCATCAAGTTGTATGTCTCGACGCCGTCGCGCCATATCAACGCATATAGATAGGTACGGCTAATTATTGCCTGTGTCTTGTAATATTCGTACGGGGCCTTAGGCCCGGCCTCGCTCTCGACCACGCCCGACAAATAATCGTTGACGTCGACATAATTTTCGATTTTCAGATTGCCACCCAAGGCCGTAACCTTCAAATCGCCATCGTATGTACGTGGCTTCATGGCTGGCACGGCAGGCTCTATCTTGAAAATGCTTTTTTTGGTTGATGCTGTCAGATACAGCTCGTCGAAAATTCCGAGGTGCTCGTCCTGGTCCCAAACGCTGACGCGCCTGCCTACAATGGTGAAGTAGATGATGGCATTCTTTTTCAGGCGCATCAGCAACCGGTTGTCGGCCACAAGGCTGTATTTGCCGTCCTCTGTAGAGAACACCAAAGTCTTGATTTTGTCCTGACTATACACCGACACACGCACCGTTTCAGCCTTGACAGCCAAGACGGCAAGCGTTAGCGCAACAACCAAAAGCAAACGGACGACTCTCACCAATAATCTGTTTTTCAAAAAGTTAATTTTTCAGCAAATGACATTTTGCGAAAAAGCAAATGTAAACGGGATTTCCATAAATTCCCATATAAAAATATCCCTCGGATGTTGGCATCCATGCAATTTCTTGTGCGACTCTGTTTTTTGCCACCATCATGCTAGTTCTTTTGCCGACAGGAATTTGATGACAGCCTGCGCCGCCCTGGCTGAAGCACCTGGCTCGCCCATCCGTTTTTGCAAGTAGGCGTAGCCTTCAAGCATCGCATTCCTGTATTCGCCATTATCAACAATTTTACGTAATTCATCGGCAACAATTTCCGCATTGCAGTCCATCTGCACCATTTCCTTCACGACCTCTTTCGACGCAATCAGGTTGACAAGCGATATCCATTCAACCTTCAAGAATTTGCGCCCAATCTTATACAAGAAATCTGGAGCAATGGTCCTATAGCAAACCACCTGCGGGACAGTAAACAATGCCGTCTCCAACGTTGCCGTTCCTGATGTCACAAGCGCGGCTTTGCTGAACTTCAGCAAGTTGTAAGTTTGATTGAAGACGATTGGCAACTTGCAGTCTGCTCCTACCACCTTGTCGTAAAACTCGCGCGACAGACCAGGAGCCCCCGATATCACGAACTGATATTCAGGAAATTGTCTACTTGCCTCAACCATTACCGGCAACATGAATTCGACTTCCTGCTTGCGACTTCCGGCCAGCAACCCGATTACAGGCTTGTCCGGCAATCCGTTTGCGGCGCAGAACTCTGCTTCGGTTTGATTGAATTCATTGTTGAATCTGCTGATTGCGTCAAGAATGGGGTTGCCGACATATTCGACCTCGTACCCGAACTTTTGGTAAAATTCGGTTTCAAAGGGCAAGATTGTCAACATCTTATCGATATGCTTCTTGATTTTCCATACTCGGTTTTGTTTCCAAGCCCAAATTTTTGGTGATATGTAGAAAACCGTCTTCAAGCCTATGCTCTTGGCGAATTCGGCTATGCGCAAGTTGAATCCGGCGAAATCGATAAATATCACCACATCGGGCTTATAGTCAAGTATGTCGGCTTTGCACAGCTTCATGTTCCGGCTAATGGCACGCAAATTCATCATCACCTTAACAAACCCCATGAATGCCATCTTGCTGTAATGTAAAACCGGCTCTGCTCCTGCCTGTTCGGCCATAAGGCCACCTCCGAAAAAGCGGAAATCGGCATTGGCATCCTGAAGCTTAAGGTTTCGCATCAGATTGGAGCCATGCAAATCGCCACTTGCCTCGCCTGCTATCAGATAATACTTCATGTTTGGCAGTTTTAGTTATTTTCAGATAAAGTATATGGCAATGATTGCAACGCCATACAGCAAGCACATCGACAGTATGCCACGTGCCAAATTCAGATGTTCCTTGCGGGTTAGCCAGAAGAACAGCCCGGCATTGGGCATCAGGCTCAAGCTCACTATCTTATAGAGCACGCCGAATGTCTGGAAATGGCGGATGCACTCGCCTACCGAGCTATAGCCCTTGCCATAGGCCACCAATGGGAAGAAAATGCAAAGGCACACAATTGGCAACAATAAGCCGATTAACATTCCCAATGCTGGAGTATCCTTAACTTTCATAACAAATAGCCAATGTTTGACAATGCCTTATAGTTGGTAGTATCGAGATTCATCGGCACAATTGAGCCGTAGCCGTGGTCCAACGCCCATTGGTCAGTATCCACACTTTCGGGTTCATTGTTCACGAAGTTGCCTGTGAGCCAATAGAATGGATGTCCGAATGGGTCTTCATGCTCCACGAAGCGTTCCTTCCACACGCCCATCGACTGGCGACAGAGTTTCATGCCCTTGAATTCCGATTCCGGAATGTCTGGAAAATTGACATTCAGGCATATATTCTTATCGGAATTGTTCCTAAGCAGATTTTTCACAATCATTTCTGAATATTTCACAGCCACGTCGAAATTGGCATCGGAATCGTAACTGCACAATGACAGCCCCACCGACGGGATGCCGTTAAGCGCGCCTTCGATTGAAGCGCCCATTGTGCCGGAATAGAAAGCGCTCACCGTGGCATTTGAACCATGGTTTATTCCAGACAGGAGCAAATCGGGCATTCGGTCGAGCACCTTGTTGATTGCCATTTTCACGCAATCGACTGGCGTGCCTGAAACAGAATATATTTTCAGCCCCGGCTCGCTCTGTATTTCCTCCAAACGCACATAATTGTTTATTGTGATGGCATGGGCCTTGCCCGATTGAGCCGAGCTTGGCGCCACAACTATCACGTCGCCAATGCCACGGGCCATCTTGACCAATTCGACAATGCCCTTTGCGTCATAGCCATCGTCGTTGGTCACCAAAATCAATGGTTGTCGTGTTGTATCCAAATCAGTGTCTTTTAATGGCATATCAATACTGTTCACTTTCGTTAGGGAAAAGGTTCTGCTTTACGTCGGTTATGTATTGGCCAACTGCATCGGTTATGACAGTGTGCAAATCGGCATAGCGACGCAAGAATCGCGGTCTGAACCCTTGTGTAAGGCCAAGCATGTCGGCATAAACCAGCACCTGTCCATCGACATTTCCGCCAGCGCCGATTCCGATGACCGGGATTGTCAGTTCAGAAGCAACACGTTGAGCCAGCTTTGCAGGAATCTTCTCCAGCACGACGGCAAAACAGCCAGCCTCCTCGAGCAAATGAGCGTCACGGACAAGCTTCTCGGCTTCAGCCTCATCCTTTGCCCTTACGGCATAAGTGCCAAACGCGTTGATGCTTTGCGGTGTCAGCCCGAGATGTCCCATTACCGGTATGCCTGCCGCTATTATCCTCTTGACCATCGGTATGACAGACTCGCCTCCTTCGAGCTTGACTGAGTCGGCACCCGTTTCCTGCATTATCCTTATGGCATTCTCCACTGCCGATATTTCATCGACCTGATATGTGCCAAACGGCATATCGACAACCACCAAGGCGCGTTTTACGCCACGCACAACTGATTGTCCGAAAATAATCATCTTGTCGAGTGTCATCGGGACGGTTGTCGCGTTTCCGACCATCACGTTTGATGCACTGTCGCCGACCAGGATGACGTCAAGGCCTGCCTCATCAAGTATCTGGGCCGTTGTGTAATCATAGGCTGTCAGCATCGAGATCTTCTCGCCCTGTTTCTTCATTTCGACAAGGCGTAACGTTGTAACCTTACGCGTATCGCTACATAAATATCCTGCCATTTTCTGCTTTAATTTTGTCGTTATGGGCGTCACAATTTCCGGAACGCCCCTCATAAAATTCCGCTAAAGTACGTTTTTTTAGGATAGCACCATTAACTTACAATGGGCTCAATTGGCATTTAATAACCAAATAACTAACAAGCAACAAGTTATAAGACGCCATGGCGATTATTGGGCAAGCATTCGACATGACGATATTTTTAACTTGCATCGTACCCCAATTTATTTTGCATGGCGGAAACAATCTGCTATTTTTAGCATCCGTTATTGACATGCATGTCATGCAGTCGCATTGCCACATATATATTGATGTTCAATATTTTATACAATAATGATAAAAAAAGACTCTCAAATTCAGTTCAAGTCGCCAACCGAAATAAAGGCATTTCAGGAGGCGCGGCTTGCCGAAGCTTTGGCTTATTTGCAGGCACATTCGAAATTCTACCAGAAGATGTTTGCCGACAACAATATCGACATCAGCAAGATAAAGACCATTGAAGACCTGCGCCAGATACCTGTCACCACAAAGACCGACCTACAGCTTAACAACGACGATTTCCTATGCGTTGACAAGGCCGACGTGATTGACTACGTCACGACATCAGGGACAATGGGCAACCCTGTGACATTCGCCCTCACAAACAACGACCTCGACCGCCTGGCCTACAACGAATACCTGTCGTTCACCACAGCCGGGCTCACCCGCAACGACATAATGCAGGAAATGGTGACCATCGACCGCCGATTCATGGCAGGATTGGCCTACTTCCTTGGCTGCCGCGAAGTGGGAATGGGCGTGTCACGTGTCGGCAACGGCATTCCTGAACTGCAATGGGACACCATCAACCGCATCCACCCCACTTGCTGCATGTGCGTGCCTTCGTTCCTGATCAAGTTGGTCGATTTCGCCGAAAAGAATGGCATCGACTACCACAAGTCGAGCCTCAAGAAATGCGTCTGCATTGGCGAAGCACTTTACAAGCCTAACGGCGAATACACTACCTTGGGCCAGAAAATCAACGAGAAGTGGCCAGAACTGAAGTTGCACACCACTTACGCATCTACCGAGATGCAGTCGTCGTTCACCGACTGCGACCAGTATAACGGCGGACACGTACAGCCCGAACTGATCATTGTCGAGTTCCTTGACGAGAACAACCAGCCAGTTGCCGACAATGAGCCAGGCGAAGTCACCATAACATCATTGGGCGTTGAAGGCATGCCGTTGCTGCGCTTCAAGACCGGCGACGTCTGCTATCACTACAACGAGCCTTGCAAATGCGGGCGAAACACGATGCGCCTGAGTTCGGTGATAGGCCGCAAGGGGCAGATGATAAAATACAAGGGCACAACACTTTACCCACCCGCACTATTCGACATTCTCGACGGAATCCACGATGTAAAGAACTACGTGGTTGAAGTGTTCACCAACGACCTTGGCACTGATGACATCAAGGTCCGCATTGGCACTACCCGCACCGACGAGGCTTTCGCAAAGGAGATTAAGGACATTTTCCGCTCCAAGGTGCGTGTCGCACCTGCCATAAGTTTCGAGTCGCCGGAATACATAACCAAGCTGCTATTCCCTGAAATGAGCCGCAAACCAGTAAAATTCTATGATCTCAGATAAGACAATTCATTAATTTAAAACAAATTGACATGAAAAAGCTATTCATTCCATTCATTCTCGCAGCATGCCTGACACTATCGGCAAACGCAGCGAAAAAAGTAAGCCCGATTGCCGACATCAAGAGCATATCGTTTTGTGGCGTCGACTTCTCAAAAAGCCGCATCAATGGCTCAACCGACACACCCGACAAACTGCGCAAGGCCTACGATGAGATAAACAGGCTATTTATGAGCGAGCCCCAAAAGTATAACGTGGCGAAACTTACAGGCAAGGTTGTCGACAAAATACACATTGATGCAGTAGCCGACCTGAACAAAGACATTCCTGACGAATCGCTCAAGACAATGAGCAACAGCCATTCAGTAAGCGACGAGGACATAAACAGCACGCTAAAGAACCTGAACCTTGACGGGCTCAGCGGTGTGGGATTTGTAATTGTGGCTCAGCAACTGAACAAGTCAAATGACATTGCTTCATACGTAATGGTGTTTTTCGACATTGAGTCGCGCAACGTGGTAAGCAAATTCGTGCTGAATGGCAAGCCTGGAGGATTCGGACTACGCAACTTCTGGGCGGCTTCAGTTCTTGACTCAATGACGAAAATCAAGAAATACAAAGAGTAAGCCCTGCAACTGAAGCCGGTTTACATAGAAGCCGGTTCTTACATACACAAAGCCCCCACAATCAGTTCAGATTGTGGGGGCTTTGTCTTATGCGGCATTTACCTGCTATTCCTTTTCTGCCAAATCTTCCGGAAGGATGATTACAGTGATGCAGTTGTTAGCCTTCAGCAACCCATCGTTGATAAAGGCCTTGATGTCGTCTGAAGTGATGCTGTTTATTCTATTCTCGAAATCGGTATGTTGATCCATGTTCCATTTTATCTTATCGACAATCAAACCGCTCCAATAGCCATTCTGACGTTGGGCATCGGCATAGTCTTTCAGCTGGAATTGCTTGTAGTCGTTCAGTTCGTTGTCGGTAACGCCGTTTTTGGCTATGTCGTCGATGCATTCACGTACAAGCAACACGACTGAATCACATTTTGCCGGCGTGAATGGACACTGTATTTCAAGTCCGAAACCTTCCTTAACTCCACGACCCATGCCTGCCGAAGCCGAAACTGAATATGCGAATCCGGCCTCCTCGCGGATTTTCTTCAGATAGCGCATTGAAAGAATGGAGCCCATGCAATTTACCACATTGTGTTCCTTTTCAGTGTACTGTCTCTCACCATGCCAATGTTGCCACAAGTATGCTTGCGGAGTTTCCATCTTGCGTTCGAACTTGTTTGTTATAGAGCCTTGATGATAGGTCTCCAGTTGCTCGGTTGCAAGCGACTCGCGTTTCTTTACGCCAGGCAATGAAGCTATGTACTGCTCAGTGAACAGGCGCAACGAGTCAACATCGAAAGCACCAGTGAAGAAGAAGTCGAAATCGCCGGCCGACTTGAAACGCTCTTTGTAGATTCGGCGGATATCTTCATATTTCACCTTGTCCACATCGCCAACCTTTATTTGCATAAAGCGAGGATTGTGGTCGTAATAAGTGGCATTGATGGAGTCGTTTAAGGCATTCATAGGATTCTTCTCGACATTCTCCAACGAAGTGCGGGCCATAGCCATGCAGCTGTTGAAGCCGTTGGTGTCGTTTGCAGGCTCCTGGAATTTCAGGTAGGTAAGTTCGAACAAGGTGCGCAAGTCCTTTGGAGTTGAGTTGCCCGACAAGCTTTCATCATAAGTGCCAAGGCTCGAGCCTACACTTGCCCGTTTCCCGGCAAGTTTCTTTTGCAGCTCCACTCTTGTGAAATTGCCCAACCCTGTATAGCTTATCACTGTATTGAACAGCTGGATTGCAGGAATGTAGTCGTTTGACAAAGTGCAATCGCCACCCCAGCTTGTAGCACTCATGACCACCTGACTGTTGTTGAAATCGGTCTGCTTGTAGAATACGCGTGCACCATTCGACAGAGTCCACATTGTGTAGCCGAAGTCGGCAGGCTGTTCCTTGGTAATCTTGCCTTTCTTAGGCAGATTCGGAATCAGAGGCTCTTCCTTGACGTTGTCGACGTATGCCTCAAGCTCTGCGTTGTGGGCATTTACAATCACCTCCTTAAGCTCGTCGGCTGTAGGCACTACAAGTCCATCCTTTTCAGGATATTCAGCCAAAAAAACGAAATTAGAGTCGATGGATGCGGTTACGTTTGCCAACAAAAGGGAATAGACTTCGGCATTATACTGTTGCGCAAGCATCTTGATGATTTCATATTCGGTGTCGATGCCAGGGAATGCGACATTGTCAATGAAGTTGCGGACACATTTTCCAGTATAGAAGCTGTTGTACTGCTTGTCACGATTGTTGTATTGCGATTCCTTGCCATTTACAATAGTCTCATGGGCGCGGGACACCTCAGTTTCGGTCAGGCCGAAACGGCGTGCACGCTCCACCTCCTTGACAAGCACCGACAAGGCCTCCTTGTCATGTCCCTCTTTAGGAACGACGGCGGTGGCGAAGCAGCTTTTCGTCTTCGACAACAGGTATTCGTCGAGGCAGCACTGAGCGTCGATGAATGGGCAATCCGGTTTCTGGGCCAATTCCGACAATCGCGCATTAAGTACGTTTGCAATGACAGACCAGGCAAAGTCATTTGCGTAGCGCATCATTGTATTGTTCTGCTCTATTGGAAGCGGGTCAGTCTTAAACATCAGCTGCATGATGATGTTGGTCATTTCCTTGTCCTTATCCACAACATAGATAGGCTCTGCGTTGTTTGGCACGTCGTAATATTCGAAAGGTGCCGGATTCTCAGGCATCTTAATATCGGAGAACATCGACTTCACCCTAGCTTCCATATCTTTCACGTCGATATCGCCGACAATGACAACACCCTGCAAATCTGGGCGATACCACTTCTCGTAATAGTCGCGCAAAACTTGTGGCTCAAAGTTGTCGACAACGCTCATAAGGCCTATCGGCATACGTTTGCCGTAGCGTGAACCTGGATACAATGATTCAAGGTTGCGGTTCAATATACGCATCTGTGCACTTGTGCGCATGCGCCATTCCTCATGGATTACGCCACGTTCCTTGTCAATCTCCTCCGGCAGAAGCGAAAGTCCATCTGACCAGTCACGAAGGATAAGCAGGCAAGAATCGATATTGCTGCCGCTGACCGGCACGTCATCAATGTTATATACTGTTTCGTCGGTACTGGTATAAGCGTTCAGGTTGGCACCGAACTTCACGCCTATGCTCTCGCAGTATTTCACTATTTCGCCACTTGGGTAATGCTCCGACCCATTGAAGCACATGTGTTCAAGAAAATGGGCCAAGCCACGTTGATCTTCCTCTTCCTGCACAGAACCCACTTTTTGGGCAATGTAGAAATTCACACGTTCACGCGGCAGTTCGTTGTGTCGGATGTAGTAAGTCAATCCGTTGTCGAGTCTGCCATAGACAACTGCAGTGTCAAGTGGCAATTGTTGCATTTGCTGCGCATCAAGCATTGCTGGCGCAAACAAGCCTACGGCCAAAGCCGCAATAGTGCATAATTTTTTCATTAGATTTTGTTATTAGTTTAGTGTCACGAATATAATAATTAACTATAAAAGAGACAGTGTTTTTTCGAATTGTACCATCTACACATAAATACGCAGAAAATGCCGCTCTCTGAGACAAGAGCAGGCATTTCCTCTAACAAACACTATCTATGTTATTCACAATTATTTTTATTTAGAAACAGAAGCTGACGCCTACTGAATAAGGGTAAAGTTCCGGGCCTTTGCCGTCCTTGAACAGTGGCGACAAGTTGGCCTTGCCGTAAATTCCGAAATTATCCCAACCTACACGCACAAATGCATTGTAACTGAACTGATTTAGTGCCAAATTGCTATGGCTCTTGTATTTATGTCCTTTTGAGTCTACCATTTTTGTAGTTGAGCCTAACCTTAGGTTTCCTTCAACTCCTGCAATAAGAAAAAATCTATTTACAACGCCAGGCTGCCACTCTATCACTGCTGGCATCACCATATAATATACTCTCATCTTGCTCTTGTCGTATGCTTTTGTCGTATCGAAGTCATATTGCAGTTTACCTTCAGATTCGTAAAGGGATAGGTTTTTAGCCGAGAAATTGTATATGTCCCACTTCATTCCCACGCCGGTTGAAAATGCCAACTTGTTGTTAACCATAGGTAACGACACACTGGTAAAATTCCACGCTATTTGTACCGAACGATTTTCATTCAGGTTCATATAACCGATTTCATCATCAATGCTATTCGACATTTTGTTTGAGCCGAAACCAGTCACACCCAAGTCGAATCCTTCCAAATGCGAGTGGAAGCCTCTCACTTCGTTACCCCAGCACCAGTTATTTTCTGTGCAGTCGTCCGACTCGCTGAAATCATCGTTGTAGAAACGGTCCTTGATGAAATGTATCTCGTTGCCGTCAAATATCACCTCGCGCTTGCCAAAATGGAATCTGGTGGTGTCGGCTGTGCGTATTCTTACGGAGTCGTCTGCCATTTCGGCAAAATAGTTATCACTATCGTTGTTTGTTGCTAAAACAGTGGTGCTGGCAAGTGTTGCCAAACATAAAGCCATTGCTGAATAAATCTTTTTCATATCCTTGTTTTTTTTGTTATCAACGCCATATAGACGATTTCAAAATTTCAAGTGTTACACCTGCGATAAAAAAATTTTTACCGAAGGTGTCTTATGGCCGGGATGTCTTTTCATAACTATCTGTGTTTTTATATGAAACAGCCCTAATTCTGGATATTGAAACCGGCACTGAAGTAATTGATGTCGATGCAGACACCAATGGAATATGGGTACACATCAGGCCCCTTGCCGTCTTTGAACAGTGGAGTGAGGTCTTTTGACGCCATTATTCCCAATCCGCGATAATTTAAGCCAAAAATCACATTGCAACTTACCGGATTAATGTAGTAGTCGCCCTTCTTCTTGAATTTTCCGTCGTCGTACGACTTCGCCTTAACCTTTGAACACAGGCGCAGATTGCCCTCGACACCGGCAACAATGTGCCAATTGTTGTTTGGAAACAAGTCGAGCCTCAAAGGCACCGACAGATATGTCATCTTAAGTTTGTTCTTCTTTCCATTGTCGGTGAAATGGGTGTATTCCAGGCCGTGGTCGCCTTCGGCCAATATATTGCACTTGTCGGCAAACTGGAACGAGCGCCACTTGAATTCCACAGCCGACGACAGCGTCACACTACTGTTCAGGTCATAAAACAGGAAAGGGAACAAGCATAATGTCAGGTTGAATGAAGCCCCATCAAGTTCAAGGGCGCTTGTGTCGGGTGACACGGAAAGGGGTGCATTTCCCCAGCCATTGTAGCCTATGACCAAATTGCTCATTACCGGATGGGCACGTGAAGCCGTATAGCCAGACGAGAACCAGACTGACGAATTGCCAGAACGCAGACAATGGTAACTATACTGTAAAGGGGTCTCCATTTCTGCCAAGTCATCTTCAAGTTCAGCAAGCTCTTCATTTTCAATCGTATTTGATTTGGTCTGCAAGGCCAGTGACATAAGCATCAAAAACGACATTGCTATTTTTCGTTTCATTTTTAATTTGAATTCAGGTTCTACCATTTATAATATACTACATATGGATGCCCAAAAATACCTAAACGTTGCTTCATCATCAAAAAAAATCACACCGCGACTACCGCACAAAATACCGGCAGCCGAAACCTAATTCTGGATCCGGAATACGTGGTTCTTAATTTATTTATTGTACCTTGTACACACTAAACATTGTGAACTATGGAAAGGATATTGAAAACTGCCAACGCAGTGATACGTCAGATAGACAGTTTTGTTGATGAGGTTGAAAACGGGATGCTGCTTTTCCGCGAGTCGGTGAACAACTATGCCGATGGCAAGATTCCAGAGTTTGAGAAGCGTCTTCAGCTGGTCGAGGACAAGGAATCGGTTGCCGACACCCTACAACGCAGCATCGAGAACGATTTTCTGGTTCACTCGCTGTTGCCCCAACTTGCAAGCGACGTGCTTCACCTGCTCGACAAGACCGACGACATTCTTGACAAGGCAAAATACGTGCTTCAGCAGTTCAGCGTAGAACTTCCGCAAATGCCCGACACCATAAAAGCCGACTTCAAAAGCCTCAACAGCGTGTCGAACGAGGCCGCGGCCGAAGCCATTGCCGCCGTACGTGTCTTTTTCACACAGCCCGAACTGGCAAAGGAGCACATCAACAAGATTTATTTCTACGAACGCGAGAGCGACCGTGCCGCCAACGACCTACGCCGTGTCATTTTCCAATCGACACCCGACATCGACCTGGCTCAAAAGGAGCAGTTGCGCTATTTTACTCGTCATGTGGAGCAGATAAGCGACGCGGCTGAGGATGTCGGCGATATTCTTTCCTTATTGATATTAAAAGTGATGCTTTAGCCTATGCTGTTGTTTTTCCTGTCGAGCGGACTGTTTTTGGGTTGGAGCCTAGGAGCCAACGATGCGTCGAACATATTCGGTTCGGCCGTAGGGTCGCGGATGGTAAAATTCCGTACGGCGGCCATTGTGGCAAGCATATTTGTGATACTTGGCGCCACTTTCCAGGGCGAGGGCGGGTCCGACACATTGAACGAGCTCGGCTCGGTAGATGCCATTGCTGGCTCGTTCACCGTTGCGTTGGCATCGGCACTCACCGTTTTCCTGATGACAAAGCTACGGCTGACGGTTTCCACATCGCAAGCCATTGTGGGCGCCATCATCGGATGGAACGCCTATGCGCACCGCCCTACCAACATGAAACTTCTGGGCGAGATAGCATCAACTTGGGTTATAGGCATGGTTCTGGGGGCCATTTTCGCCATTCTGCTGTTCTTCGCGACCAAGCGCATCTTCAGTTGGCTCAAACTGCATCTTATATGGAAACACGCCGTACTGAAGATTATGCTGATAGTGATTGGCGCGTTTGGAGCCTATAGCCTGGGGGCCAACAACATAGTGAATGTGATGGGTGTGTTTGTCAATTCCATTGGTTTGAGCCCGTTGACCATAGGTCCGCTCACGCTTTCGGGCGCACAGCAGTTGTTTTTCATTGGCGCATTGGCCATATCGCTCGGCATATTCACATACTCGAAACGCGTGATTGAAATCGTAGGCAACGACCTGATGCCGCTCTCGGCCGAAACGGCAATGGTGGTGGTGCTGGCGCAGAGCATCGTTCTGTTCGTCTTTTCATCGAAAGGTCTGTCGGATGCCATTGCCTGGCTTGGATTGGGGCGCATCCCGCAAGTGCCCATATCGAGCACCCAGGTTGTGATTGGCGCCATTGTGGGTATTGGACTGCTCAAGGGTGGGCACAGCATCAAGTTCAAGGTATTGGGCAACATAATGCTCGGCTGGGTGGCCACGCCGCTGTTGGCCGGCATTGCCTCGTTCATACTGCTGTTTGTGGTGAGCGGAGTGTTCCAGTTGTCTGTCTGCGGATAACCTGACGCATACAACAATGGCGCAATTCATTGAACTGCGCCATTGCCTTTGGATTTATGTGACATACACTAATTCTTATTGTGGCCTGCCTTTGTATAGACTACAATGGCACCGTTTGCGCCCTTATTGCCAAACATATTGGCGTCCTTCAGAATCTCCACATAATCAACCGTATATACGTTTACATCAGAAAGAGAACCCTCCACTCCATCAACCAAAACCAATGCCGCCCCGGAATCGTTTGGTGAGCTGAAATTTGAATTTCTGATATTGACCGCCCCCCCGTGAAAATCATCATAAGCAGTCAGCGACAGTCCTGCCACCTTGCCCTGCAAAGCTTCAGCAAGGTTGGTCCGGCCTGTACGGACAAGCTCCTCGCCCGTTATTACGGCGCTTGCGTTGTTACATTCACGCGCCCTGACATAGTCGCTGCCGATGCTCAATATGTAATCGTCCTGCTCGGCCGTATATTCCGATTGGTCGACAAGCTGAATGTGAATGCTGCGCATTCCATTGACTGGCACAATGTATAGATTTTTCTTGTATTTCACCTTAAGCGTATCGTTAGGGCCGACGTTAGTAAGACCGAAACGTCCATTCCTGTCCGACACGGCATACAGGTTTTCACTCTTGACATACACCCTGACATTCTTTGCCGGATTACCATCTTCACCAATAACGACACCATTGAAAGGCACTTTAGCCTCGTCTTTTTGCGCCATTGCCAACACTGGCAAAAACATAAGCGCCGCAAGCATCTTTTTCATTGCAGTAAGTTTTATGTTGTTTCAATTCATCTAAGATACTTTTTTTTTCATTCAACCCTCGTTTTTGAATTTACGGGCATAAAAATATTGAATGACATGGCATTTTTCTGTTGGAACAGCTATGTGCCGATAAAAATTCTTAAAATTGCAATTGGTTTCAGGTCTGGATGATTATCCGCCCTTTACCATTACTGCTTATGATTTTTGATTTTTAAATCCACAGCTATGGACAACCTATTCCTACTGATTTTCATTGTTTTCATTATTGGAGTGCTTATGTTCGACTTGCTATGCGTCGGACGCGGGCATCACGTAGTAAGCATAAAAGAAGCGTCAATATGGACAGTTGTGTGGGTGAGCCTCGCACTCGTCTTTTTCATATTTCTCAGATACCAAGGCCATGTGGTTCACGGCATTGACTCGTTCGAAGGACTGCAGCACGTAACGCAAAAGTACGGACTCAGCTTCAAGTACGACGGCATGTCTCTTGACGAGGCCATCGGCAACGGCATCACATTGGAATCGGCCATAAGGCAATACCAAAACAGTTCGTCAATCGACTTCCTGTCGGGATACCTGATTGAGGAGACACTTTCCATCGACAACCTGTTTGTAATGCTGATGCTGCTGACCGGATTCGGCGTCCGCAAAAAGGACTACAAGTCGGTGCTGTTCTGGGGCATATTGGGTGCGATAATCCTGCGCTTTGCGTTCATCTTCCTTGGCTCGACACTGATACAGAAGTTCAACTGGATATTGCTGGTTTTTGGCGTCTATCTGGCATATATGGGCGTAAAGATGTTCTTTCAGAAGGAAGAGGACAACTCAAACGCCGACCCACGCGACCACAAACTGGTGAAATTCCTCTCAAGGCATTTCAACGTCTATCCGCGGTATGTGAACGGGCGCTTCTTCATCCGCGACCACAACCACAAATTCCATATCACGCCTCTGCTGATTGTTGTGGTAACCATTGAATTCACCGATGTCATATTCGCATTCGACAGCATTCCTGCAATATTCTCGGTAACTTGTGACCCGTACATTGTGTTCTTCTCAAACATATTTGCAATAATTGGACTGCGCTCGCTGTTCTTCATGCTATCGGGCGCCGTCGACAAGTTCTGCTACCTGAAGCAAGGTGTGGCTGTGCTGCTGCTTTTTGTCGGCGCCAAACTGCTGTTGCACCACTGGCTCGATTCAATCGGCTTCAGCTCGCTTCACTCGCTGTTTGTCATATTGGGAATCGTGACTATAAGCATCGTCCTGTCGCTGCTGTTCCCCAAAAAACAGGAAGCCGGAGCATAGAAATCCGGCATGCCGAACTACACGTTGACGAAAACACATACCGATGGACATTCTGCTGATAACACCGCCACTGACACAGCTGAACACGCCTTATCCTGCCACCACCGTGCTAAAAGGCTATCTGGAGCAGAAAGGCAACCTTGTAAGCCAAGCCGACTTGGGCATCGAACTGATAAACCGGATTTACACAAAGGAATATCTGACGGAGCTTTTCAGCCGAACCGCCGACGCAAAAAAGCCGAAGAACATTCGCGCCATATTTGAACAGCAATCGAAATACATTGCGGCGGTAGAGCCTACAATGCGCTTTCTGCAAGGCAAGGAGCACACTCTGGCAACACGCATAGCCAACCGCACTTTTCTGCCCGAAGGCCACCGGTTCAGGAACATTGTCGACACCGAATGGGCATTCGGCACTTCGGGCTCCGAAGACAAGGCCCGCTACTTTGCCACACTTTTCGTCGAGGAGATTGCCGACTACATCCGCGAGACCGACAACCCGTTTTTCGACCTGACGAAATACGCCGAGAGCATATCGGCCTATGCCCCAACCTTCGACAAGATTGAGAAGGCGCTGGACCAGCCGGCATCGTTCACCGACTGCACAATGCTTGACATCCTGGACGAGAAGATTGGCGAATGCCATCCGAGGCTGGTCGGATTTTCGGTGCCGTTTCCCGGCTGTCTGTATTCGGCACTCCGTTGCGCCAAACATATACGACAGAAGCACAACAACATAGCAATTGCCGTAGGTGGCGGATTCCCGAACACCGAGCTCCGAAACCTGACCGACAAGCGCATCTTCAAACACGTCGATTTCATAACCCTCGACGACGGCGAAGTGCCATTGGAGCGGATTGTCGGATTTCTGGACGGAGCGATTTCCGAGGACGGACTTGTAAGGACATTCCACATAAAAGGCGACTCACTCATATATAGCGGTAACGACTCGGTCAACGTCAAGTTTGAAGAATCCGGCACGCCAAGCTTCGATGGGCTGAAGATGGACCACTACCTGTCGCTCACCGAGACCGTAAACCCGATGCACAAGCTATGGACATACGGCCGATGGAACAAGATGGTGATGGCGCACGGATGCTATTGGGCCAAATGCGCATTTTGCGACACCACACTCGACTACATCTGCCGCTACGACGCACCAAGTGCAAAGACCATAGTCGACCGCATGGAGTCGATAATGTGGCAGACTGGCGAAACAGGCTTCCACTTTGTCGACGAGGCCATGCCGCCAAAGCTGATTCGCGATGTATGCCATGAAATACTCAACCGCAAGTTGCCGGTAAGCTTCTGGGGAAACATCAGATTTGAAAAGGCATACACGCCCGAGCTATGCTACCTGATGTCGGAAGCCGGATGCATTGCCGTCTCGGGCGGACTTGAAGTCGCATCAGACCGGCTGCTGAAATTGATGAACAAGGGAGTCACCATTCAGCAAACCGCCCAAGCGGCCTACAACCTCACCAACGCCGGCATAATGGTGCACACATACCTGATGTACGGCTTCCCGACCGAAACCCTTCAAGAAACCATAAACGCGCTCGAAGTTGTCAGGCAGATGTTCGCCAACGGGCTGATACAATCGGCATTCTGGCACCGTTTTGCCATGACACTGCACAGCGACGCAGGGCAGCATCCCGAAAAATACGGCGTCAGCAGAATCGGCACAAGGCTGAATCCGTTCGCCAACAACGAGGTGCAGTTTGAGGAAAACATCGACTATGACAGCGACGCAATCGGGAAAGGTCTGGAACTCGCAACCTACAACTACATGCACGGCATCGGATTTGACGTGCCTCTGTACAAATGGTTCGACGCCAAGGTGCCACGACCGTTCAAGTTCAAGCTTACGCCTGACTATCAATGAATAATTGATCCTTAATTAAAAAAACTATCTAAACGAAAAAAAGCTACTGAAATGCTAAAATACTTCAAGGCCATAGCAGAAGCGCTTGGCATAAAACTTGGCCAGGTAGAGGCCGTGACAAAGCTTCTGGACGACGGAGCAACCGTTCCGTTCATCAGCCGTTACCGCAAGGAAGCCACCGGCGCGCTCGACGAGGTGAAAGTCTTCGACATTGAAACCCAATACAAGAAATTTGCCGAGCTCGACAAGCGCAAGCAGACCATCATTGAAACCATAGCCGAACAAGGCAAACTCACTGACGAGCTGAAGCGCAAGATTGACGACACTCTCGACAGCACGACACTCGAAGACCTTTACCTGCCGTACAAGCCCAAGAAGCGCACCCGCGCCACAATAGCCAAGGAACAAGGCCTGGAGCCTCTTGCGGCATGGCTTATGAAGCAATGGCCTGGGAGTGTCGGGCAAATGGCATCAAAATACATAAAGGGCGATGTCTCCGACGAGCAAAAAGCTCTTGCAGGCGCCCGCGACATAATCGCGGAATGGGTGAGCGAAAATTCCATGGCACGCCAACGTGTACGAAACGCCTACGGCCGGAATGCAGTTGTAACATCGAAAGTGATAAAGGGCAAGGAATCAGATGCCATAAAATACGGCGACTACTACGATTTTTCGGAGCCACTGCGCAAATGTCCGTCGCACCGCATGCTAGCCATGCGTCGTGGTGAAAACGAGGGACTCCTCCGCGTCAATATCGAACCTGAAAACGAAGACGACATATTGGACATGCTCGGGCGATGCTTCCTGACCGCAAGCAACGAATCGGCAACCCAAGTAAAAACGGCCATTGCCGACAGCTACAAACGGCTCATCCAGCCGTCGATAGAGACGGAAATAAAGAACTCGTCGAAAGTGAAGGCCGACAAAGAGGCAATAGAAGTATTCTCGGTCAACTTGAGGCAGCTGTTGCTTGCCTCTCCTCTCGGGCAGAAGCGCATACTTGCCCTAGACCCCGGATTCCGCACCGGATGCAAAGTCGTATGCCTCGACGAAATGGGAACCCTGCTGCATAATCAGGCAATATACCCTCACCCGCCACAAAACGAGTGGCCCGAATCACAAGAGGCGATAAGGCATCTGGTCAAGAAATACCGATGCGAGGCAATAGCCATTGGCAACGGCACCGCAAGCCGTGAGACTGAAGCTTTCGTCCGCTCAATAAAGTTCGACAGCAACGTGCAGATATTCGTTGTCAGCGAGAATGGAGCTTCGGTCTATAGCGCATCGCCAGTGGCACGCGAGGAATTCCCCGACTACGATGTCACCGTACGTGGAGCCGTCAGCATTGGACGCCGGCTTATGGACCCGCTTGCCGAACTTGTCAAGATTGACCCGAAGTCGATCGGGGTCGGGCAATACCAGCACGACGTTGACCAGACCGCTCTAAAGGAAAGCCTCGATTTTGTAGTCGTCAGCTGTGTCAACTCAGTCGGAGTAAACCTGAACACCGCAAGCAAGCATCTTCTGAGCTACGTGAGCGGCCTTGGGCCGAAGCTGGCGCAAAACATTGTCGACTACCGCACCGAAAACGGACCTTTCGCATCGCGCCAGCAGCTAAAGAAAGTGCCACGGCTGGGCGACAAGGCCTTCGAGCAAAGCGCGGCTTTTCTACGCATACCCGGATCAAGGAACCCACTCGACAACAGCGCCGTCCATCCCGAAAGCTACGCCATTGTCGACCAGATGGCAAAAGACCTTGGGTGCAAGGTGCAAGACCTGATTTCGGACTCATCGGTTAGGCAACGCATCAACCTCGACAAATACGTAAGCGGGACTGTAGGCCTGCCAACGCTTCAGGACATCAAGGCCGAACTTGAAAAGCCCGGACGCGACCCCCGCGAACAAATTCACGAATTCGCATTTGCCGATGGCATCCGCACCATTGAAGACCTGCGCGAAGGCATGGTGGTTCCTGGCATAGTGACCAACATAACCAACTTCGGAGCATTTGTGGATATCGGCGTACATCAGGACGGGTTGGTGCACATTTCGCAACTGGCAAACAAATACGTGAGCAATCCAAACGATGTTGTCAGCCTGCAGCAGCACGTAATGGTAAAGGTTGACTCTGTAGACATGGCTCGACACCGCATACAACTGACAATGAAAGGTGTGGAGCAGAAAGGATGATTCGGAGGTAAGAGAGATTAGAAAGGAAAGACATATAGGCCATTCGCGCATTCAATATCATTTTTTTTGGCCATCGTTTTGTGAATTGACTGTTGTTTTAGTTCTTTTGTATAAAATTTATCAGATATGGGCACAATGCTTTTTTTAGGTAGCCAGGAAATCATTCTTATAGCAATAGTAATTTTGCTGCTTTTTGGCGCGAAGAAGATTCCTGAACTTATGCATGGATTAGGCAAGGGCGTACGCAACTTCAAGAACGGGCTGAACGGCAACGAGCCTACCGACAAAAACGACTCCTCCAAATCCAACAATGCCGACGAGCAAAAACAATAGCGGGCAACTCACCTTTTGGGACCACCTCGATCAGCTACGGGGCTGCATTGTACGATGCCTCGCCGTAGCTTTGCTATTGGGCCTTGTCGTTTTTGCGTTCAAGGAGCCTGTATTCAGCTTCATTTTGGCTCCAAAGGATTCGCAGTTCATAACGTACATATGGCTTAGCGACATTGCCGGAATCAGCCTCGAGCCATTTTCCATCGATTTGATAAACACCGGACTTGCCCAACAGTTCATGGTTCACCTCAAAGTCGCACTTGCGTTAGGATTCGTGTTGGCCTCACCCTATGTATTGTTCATGCTGTTCCGGTTTGTATCGCCTGCCCTTTACGACAACGAACGCAACGCTACTGCCAAATTCATCGGATTCGGCTACATAATGTTTCTGCTTGGCATTGCCATAAACTATTTCATCATTTTCCCGCTCACGCTCCGGTTCCTTGGCACCTACCAAGTCGATACCGAAGTGCGCAACCTCATTTCACTTGAATCATACATATCCACACTGCTGATACTAAGCCTGCTTATGGGATGCATGTTTGAGATGCCGGCCTTGTCGTGGCTATTGGCCAAGATTGGCATACTCAAGGCTGAATTCATGCGAAGGTACCGCAGGCATGCGTTTGTCGCCATTCTGGTCATTGCCGCTGTCATAACCCCAACAGCCGACATTTTCACTCTATCGGTTGTAGCCATTCCACTATATCTGCTCTACGAATTCAGCATTTTCATTGTAAAAGTGACACGCAACTAATAAGGCCGACCAACAAAGAAACAAACTGCACCAATCGTGCAAAAAGCAAGCCATATCTTTTGCTCCGCCGGCTTATGTGGCATTGGAATTTGGCATGTACACATGCAAAAAAGGGATGCATAATTTATATGCATCCCTTTTTTTGAATATGATTTTCGTTCTATTCCACACTCAATTCCGTGCAATCTATTAGCGAAATTGGATCTTTCCCTTCTTCAACAAATTCCACCTTTACAACAAATCCCCTATACGAATACATCTTAAACACACCTGGAATAAACTCTCTATAATAACCCTTGAGGCTATATACAACAACATCCAACTTTTGGCCAACGACTTCTATGACGTCTGAAGATTCTATACAGTCACCCCACTCAACACTACCCACCTTTCCAGATATTGCCACAGCACCAAATAATGGGCCACCATCACCACAAGGCTTTTCCTCTTCATTATCAATCGACTCCTGTTTGGTTTCCGAATAATATGCATACCGCAACGGGGGGATTTCAGGGCCCATTACTTCTTTATCATCAGTCAATTTCCAGTATAAATCTGTATCAAATAAGCTATATGTAGCCTTAAATGACTTTACCGGTGCTTGGCACTTAGCCGTAAAGACAACATTTACCGTCTTATCTTCTTGTGCAGTTTCATCCCATATTCCCGTAGAAACAGCGAATTTTATTTCCACATCTTTCTGGATGTCTTCCGCATTGACCGAGATGCTTTCACCACTAATTACAAACAATTTAGTCTCGGCACTAGACAGCTCACCTGTATTTTCATCAAAATATAAGAATGAGTAGTACCTAGGCTCTCGTCCAACACTAATCGAATATAAAGTGCCATCTGCGCCAACACCATATACTTCATAAACATAATTAATATTAATAGCACCACCTTCAGTAGTAGTAAAACTTGTGCCTGAAATCAGCATGGTGCCATTAACCTCCAAATTGACATAGCAAGTCGAATCGGCACCATTATCAGCCTTAATGCCTATCCCTCCATCCAAGAACATGTTTGATTTGACATTAACTCTACCAGCCTCAACAGCCAATACTTCAGTTTCCGACTTGCTATCGGCAACAGTAAACGAAGAAGACGCGAACTTGACGCTATCGTTTCCTATAGACAAGTAATCGACATCACCATCTTTAGTCGCCCTATTGGAACTTACTGCAAAACCTCTTTTTGCAGCCTTTGTGTCTGAATCGTCAACAAACACTTGCGTACCTTGGCCGTTAACCACCAAGATGTTTTCCGACACGCCTGCTTTTGTTGCTCTATTGCTGCTTACAGCGAAGCCTCTTTTTGCGGCCTTGGCATCTGAATCGTCAACAAACACTTGCGTACCTTGGCCGTCAACAACAAACAGGTCTTCCACACCACCGTCTTTTGTGGCTCTGTTGCTGCTCACTGCGAAGCCTCTTTTTGCGGCCTTGGAGTTCGAGTCGTCGACAAACACGCGCACTCCGCTAGGATATACTGCAAACACAAGATTGCCTTCGCTATCCTTAACAGCGAACAAGATATCGTCGTCACCTGCATTTGCATCTGCGACAATTTCCCTTGACATGCCGGCTGTCTTTGCATACATGGCATAGGGTGCACCTTGTATCTGAATGGTTCCCAATTCGGTATAATTGGTTCCACCATTAACGTCCACCTCTATTTTCATCATCACTGCCATCGAATACCAAGGAACGGAATCAAATGAGCCATTCAGGCAAGTGCCCTCACCTACTATGACTGATACGGTTCCATAAGCATTTGAAGTTGGAGTCTGCGACTCTGTATAATATGTCTTATTGTTATACAACAAAGAGAACCGCATTCCCACCTTTTGGTTGCAAACCAAATTTCCATCCGAATTTCTCAATGTAGCTTGATACGAGAATCCGGTCTGTGCCATTGACACAGACACTATCAACAATATAGCGCAAAATGCCGCTACGATTTTTCCAAACATTGCTTTCATAAATATTCAAGAATTAATATTTCATCACTTTTTTGTTAGCCACTACATTTCCATCAGCGACAATCTTAATCATATATGTTCCTTGGTTCCAGCCAGATGTGTTGATTTCCATTTTTGCATTGCCATCAAAATTCTCCTTGTACAACAATCTGCCGGTCAAATCAAAGCACATAATCTCGTATAATTCAGAATTGCTTCCTTTTACTTCCACAAACAGTTCATCATTTACCGGATTAGGGTAAACCGAAAAATCACTTGAACCTAATGCTTCAAACTCGTCAATAGATGTTCCCAAGACATACCCCTGTTGGAAGCCTTGCACTACTATCAAGTCTCCTGCCACCAAAGTTCCTACAGCGGGCTCACCTATTGTATAGCTTACAGACAATGCTTCAGCCGATGCATTTCCACCTGCAGAAGCCACCACTTCACTTTGTTTTACTTGTGAGAATGCGGGCACCGCCATCAATAGCATCACCGCAACAATGAGATTCCTTTTCATAGATAAATTAATTTTATACGATTTGCAAATATATGCAAATATCTGAAAGCAAAAGCAAAGCAATCTTTTTTTTAGTCATTTTCAGGTGCCAACCATCCGACATCAAACAAGGAAAAGCGTTCGAGACTCGCCACAACTATTTTTTTTCGGACTAGACATTACACGCATTTTAATCGTACTTTCGTAAAAAGTATTTTAATAACATCCACTTATGAAACTATTGTCTTTTTTTGGTCTGCTTTCCATTTTGGCGACAAATCCGAACATTGAATACACAGGCCGTATTGATTTCAGCAAGGCAAACGCCCCACAGTTTTCCTATTCAGGTGTGTCAATCAGGGCCAGCATCGATGCTTCTTCGGCAAGTGTCATCCTGAATGACGAAAAAGGAGAAAACCTATATGCCGTCATCGTTGACAAGGTGTACACTGGCAAACTGAAAACGACAAAAGGCAAATCGACTTACTCGTTGGCTGAATTTCAGGAGAAAGGCATGCATGAAATCGAAATAGTAAAAATCACCGAAGAACAGTTTGGCAAGACAGCCTTTCTCGGTTTTGAGCTCGGCAACGATGGTGAAATAGTTGAGATTCAAAACAAACGTGAGCTTCTAATTGAATTCATAGGAAACTCCATAACCTGCGGTTACGGAAACGAGGACCGCATCGGACACAAATTTTGCGCCGAAACCGAAAACCACTACATGTCATACGCCGCTATAACGGCCCGCAGCTTCAATGCCCGCGCCCTTGTCGCCTGCAAGTCAGGAATAGGCATATACCGCAACTATGCCGGCCCAACCGAGGGAAACGAAGATTGCATGACCAACTACTACAGCCGCACGCACCTATATGAGGAAAAACCGAAATACAACTTCAACGAACAGCCTGACCTAGTATGCATCAACCTGGGCACAAACGATTTCAGCACCCCAGGCTATGACACAACCCGATTCATTGACAATTACATGAACCTGATTGGCCAGATACAGACAAACTATGACAGGCCTGAAATACTATGCCTTACTGGATGCATGCTTGATGGAGATGCGCTCGAAATTGCCAAAAGATGCATCAACCAAGTCGTACGCCAAGCGAACGCCCTAAACAAAGGGAACGTGTACTTTTTTGAAATGACACCCCAAGACATCAAAAAGAATGGACTAGGCGTCGATTTTCACCCGACAGTAAAGCAACACATACAAAGTGCCAGACAGCTTATCGGCTACATAAGCAAGCTCAAAGAATGGGATGTTGATCCTCAAATAGTCAAAGCTGAAGTTTCAGGGACCAACCAGATAACGCTATATGCCAACGATGAAGAATGCCTGTTCACCGAGTCGCTGACAGACATGATTGCCATAGCCGACGGATCCGAGCTACACGCCACCGATTGGCTAATCGACGAAAATGGCGCGGCCATGATAATCAAATTCAAGGAAGACATCAGCAATGTCAAAAACATAGAGTTGCAAGGCGACAATAATGTCAACAAACTATTACGGTGCAAAGTATCAATGAATTGTCCCGAGACACCAGAAACACAAAATAACTGAGAAGAGAACATCATATCATTTTTTTTTACTAATTTGGTGGTATCAATCAAGTAAATAACTATTATGCTGATAGATAAAGAATATAGTTGGCGCGGTAAAACTATACTGATTGCCGAAGACGAGGAAATAAACTACATGTTCATGGAACGCGTGCTTATGGCGACAAATGCGACATTGATACGTGCCACAAACGGGAAATTCGCAATAGACATTGCCAGCAACAACCCCAGCATCGACCTAATCCTTATGGACATTAGGATGCCTGAGGTAAACGGCATCGAAGCCTCAGAGAAAATAAAGAAGATTCGCCCAGAACTTCCGATAATCGCACAAACGTGCTACGAATCGGACCTTGGCATTTCAAACATACCCAACTTGAAATTCGACGGGTTCATAAGCAAGCCTGTAAACATCAACGTATTGCTTGAAATGATTGACAAGCTGCTTAAATAAGAGAAACAACACATAAAGACAGCGAGCCGTATAGAAGATGACTATACGGCTCGCCCTATTTTTACATAACGTCACTAAAATGCGGCAAGTAGCAGATTTATATCCTGAAACGGCAAATTCAGCCTGTTGCCTATAATTTCATTTGTCAAGATGCCATTATATACATAAGCTCCGGCGCGGACTCCGGCATTCTCCCTTATCATTTGGTTTATGCCACCAGCTTCGCCAAGTTCAATCAGAACCTGGCCAAGTATGTTGCTCAACACATATGTAGCTGTACGTGAAACCCTTGACGGGATATTTGGCACGCAATAATGCACAACACCATGTTTTTCATATACTGGATTGGTAAACGAAGTTGCCTCTGAAGTCTCGAAACATCCACCTTGATTTATGCACAAATCGACAATTACCGAATGTGCCTTCATTTGACTTACAGCATCCTCACTGACTATGAAATCACGAATTCCGTTGTTTTCATACAAGGCACCAACAACCACGTCGGCAGAGCGCATGGCCTTCTGCAGCACCAAAGGTTGCAGCACCGACGTGAAGATCCGCATGCCCAAACGTTGTTGCAAATCGCGCAAACGGCTTATCGACTTGTCAAACACCTTAACTGAAGCGCCAAGCCCCATGGCAGTACGTGCGGCACATTCTGCGGCAGTACCCGCTCCCAATATGACCACGTCTGTTGGGCTAATGCCACTGATGCCACCAAGCATTTCTCCCTTTCCCTCATGAGCATCGCTCAAATATTCGGCAGCTATCAAGATTGATGTCGTGCCGGATATCTCGCTGAAGCTTTGGACTATTGGATATGCATCGCAATTTGCATCCTTAAAGAATTCGAAACCTATGGCCGTAATCTTCAAATCCATAAGTTTCTCAATATATTGTTTCGATTGGGAATAGATGTCGTATGAGCTGAAAAGCACCTGTCGACCTTTCATCAAGGCGAGTTCCTGCTCATTTGGAGGCAACACCTTCATTATCACATCACAAGCATAAATGTTGCTTTTGCATGGCTCAATAATCGCACCTTGCTCCGAATATTTTTGGTCGGCAAAATGGGCCTTGTCACCAGCACCAGTTTCAATATACACTTCGTGTCCCAAATCCACAAGGAAGCCGACAGCATGCGGAGCCATCGCCACTCTGTTTTCGTTAGGCGCCGATTCCTTAGCAACTGCTATACGCATTTTCTTGCGCTTTCGGCCAACCTCCAACATTTCCTCGCACGGCAACAAATTAGTCCTTGCAAAGCCAAATTCTGTTGAATTCTGCATATTGTCACTTATTAATAATTTCTTGCTAATGTAACTCAAATAACTTGCAAATTCAACCACAATTTAAGACTAGTTGCCTAGCTGAAACAAACGACTACATACGGCCGACATTTCACTTATGACAAATGTCAATTATTTTATGACAAAGAGTATTGCCAAACATTTGTAAACCGAATCTGACGTAGCTATATTTACGCATTATTTTCGATAACATGGAAGAAGAAGAAATCATATGGTTAATTGAACGTGTCAAAAGCGCAGGATGCACTCATCTTGACCTGTCAAACAAGGACATAGAGACTCTTCCGGAAGAGATTGGAGAGCTGACACAACTGGAAACCCTCGACATCAGCTTCAACCACATTAAGCGTCTGCCCGACTCCATTGTGAATTTGACCAATCTCGAAAACCTATTCATGATGAGGAACAGCATTGAGAGCATACCTGACGACATTGACCGTCTGAGCAAGCTAAAATCGCTTGATGTAAGTTTCAACCCAATACACAAGCTTCCTGCAAGGATGGGTGATTTAGTCAACCTTCAATCATTTGATGCCAGTTTCTGTCTACTGCAGTCTATTCCTCCCGAAATGGTGAACCTACAAAAAATCACGCGCATCCATTTCGACGAGAATCCTATTGACTGTCCGCCACTGAAAGTTATCAGGCGAGGTTGGAACGCAATAAAATACTTTCTCATGGAACGAGGCAAAGAACCTGCATTAAGCCCAAGCCTATAACTAAGCTGTCATGGACATAGAGCGATTCCGCGAGTATTGTCTAAAAAAGCGTGGGGCAACCGAGTGTCTGCCATTCGACGACGAGTCGCTGGTGTTTAAGGTCATGGGCAAAATGTTCGTGCTACTCGACCTGAGCGGTTCCAATTGGGCAAACCTGAAATGCGACCCAGAGCGTACACTTGACTTGAGGGATATGTATCCAGACATCACGCCCGCCTACCATATGAACAAGAAGCATTGGAACACAATAAATCTGAGCGGTTGTCTGCCCGACAATATGATACTTGAACTGGTTGACCACTCTTACAACCTTGTAGTGGCAAAACTGACAAGAAAAGCGAAAGAAGAATTGTCGAATCTCGACAAATAGTGCCGATTTGTGATGACCTGACGCAATCAGATCCGTTTTTTTATAATCGCCAAACAGATAAAAGGCACTATACTATATATGCAAAAAAATAAGCGAGCCCTACGGACTCGCTTATTTTACATATAAGTGACAACTTATTATTCTTGTGGTGCTTCAGGTGCTGGGGCATTTTCCTCACCCTTGTTCTCGTTGTTGCGACGGAATGGGTGACGGAAGTCGCGACGTTGTCCGTTGTGTTGCTGACGGTCGCCACGGTCTTGATGCTCTTTGTTTTCAGAACCTTCAGGACGCTCAGGACGAGGAAGAAGAACCTTGTGTGAAAGTTTCAATTTGCCAGACTTGTCGATGTCAAGCAACTTGACTTCGATTTCCTGACCTTCCTGCAAGTTTGCATCCTCAATTTTCTCAAGACGACGCCATTCGATTTCAGATATGTGAAGCAATCCTTCCTTGCCAGGCAGAATTTCAACAAATGCGCCGAAAGTAACGATTGACTTGATCTTGCCTTTGTAAATTTCGCCAACTTCAGGAACTGCGACAATACCCTTGATGCGTGCCAATGCGCCGTCGATTGACTCCTTGTTAGAAGCGCAGATTTCAACCTTGCCCACATTGTCAACCTCTTCAATTGTAATGATAGTGCCTGTAGATGCCTGAATTTCCTGAATAATCTTTCCACCAGGGCCGATGATTGCGCCAATGCATTCCTTAGGAACGTTCATTGTAACAATGCGCGGTGCGTGTGGCTTAAGGTCGGCACGAGGCTCGGCAATTGTCTCCTGGATTTTGTCCAAGATGTACATACGACCTTCGTGAGCCTGAGCAAGTGCGTTTTCAAGTATTTCATATGAAAGACCGTCAACCTTGATATCCATCTGGCAAGCAGTCAAGCCGTCACGGGTACCAGTTGTCTTGAAGTCCATATCGCCAAGGTGATCTTCATCACCTAGGATATCAGACAATACAGCGTAATTTGTACCCTTGTTTTCAGAGATAAGACCCATTGCGATACCAGAAACCGGCTTCTTGATTTGGACGCCAGCATCCATAAGAGCCAAAGTGCCTGCGCAAACTGTTGCCATTGACGATGAGCCGTTTGATTCCAAAATGTCGGAAACGACACGTACAACATATGGATAATCAGCAGGAATCATACTCTTCAATGCACGGCAAGCCAAGTTTCCGTGGCCAATCTCACGACGACCTACGCCACGTTGAGCCTTAGCCTCGCCTGTAGCGAATGGTGGGAAGTTGTAGTGCAACAAGAAACGTTCCTTGCCTTGAATCAAAGCCTCGTCAACAATCTTCTCATCGAGTTTGGTGCCCAATGTAACTGTGCACAACGACTGAGTTTCACCACGGGTAAAGATTGAAGAACCGTGAGGACCTGGAAGATATCCAACCTCCGACCAGATAGGACGGATTTCGTTGGTCTTACGTCCGTCGAGACGTTTGCCTTCATCAAGAACGGCACGGCGCATAGCCTCTTTCTCTACATCGTGATAGTAACGGTCGATAAGGGCGCCCTTGGTTTCGAGCTCTTCTTCAGAGAATGTTGCCTTGAAATCAGCGCAAATTGAGCTGAACATAGCCTCACGGTGGTGCTTGTCAGTATCAGCGGCAGTTGCCTGAGCGTATGCCTTGGCAAAGCAAGCATCATGTACTTGCTGACGCAATTCCTCGTCGTTTTCTTCGTGGCAGTATTCGCGTTTTACAGTCTTGCCGGCAGCTTCCATCATTTCGAGCTGAGCTTGGCATTGTGGCTTGATTGCCTCGTGAGCAGCCTTGATAGCCTCAAGCATATCGTGTTCGCTTACTTCCTTCATCTCACCTTCAACCATCATGATGTTGTCAAGGGTTGCGGCAACAACCAATTCGATATCGGCATTTTCAACTTGCTCGAATGTCGGGTTGATGATGAATTCGCCGTTAACACGTGCGACACGTACTTCTGAAATAGGTCCTTCAAACGGGATGTCAGAAACAGCCAAAGCGGCAGAAGCAGCCAAACCAGCAAAGTTGTCTGGCATATCGACACCATCGGCCGAGTAAAGGATAACGTTTACAAATGTTTCAGCGTGATAGTTTGAAGGGAATAATGGACGCAAGGCGCGGTCGATAAGACGAGCGATAAGGATCTCATAATCTGAGGCCTTTCCTTCACGGCGAGTAAATCCGCCTGGGAAGCGTCCGTTAGATGCGAATTTTTCTTTGTACTCTACGGTCAATGGCATAAAGTCGGTTCCAGGAACAGCGTCTTTGGCCGAGCAAACAGTTGCAAGCAACATGGTGTTGCCACATTTGACCATAACAGAACCGTCGGCTTGCTTGGCCAACTTGCCTGTTTCAATTTCAATCGTTCTGCCATCGGGCAGTTTGATTTCTTTTTTAATAATGTTCATAATGCTTCTTTTTGTGCCAATTGGTTTCATCTTCAGTCCAATAGGCAAATTTATATTTAGTGATTTTGAAAAAAAAATCAGGTTAAGGGCAAGAAGGTTTGCAAACGCGCTACAAAACGAGTACAAACAAGCAATAACAAAAAAAGGCAACCGAAGTGCCTCTTTTTGTTACTTCCTTAAGTTCAACGACTTAATAAGTTCGCGATATTTTTCAATATCTTGTTTCTTAAGGTAAGCCAGCATATTGCGACGTTTACCTACCAACTGAAGAAGTGAGCGTTGTGTGCCAACGTCTTTCTTGTTATTCTTCATATGCTCAGTCAAGTGATTGATACGGTAACTGAACATTGCAATCTGACCTTCGGTAGAACCAGTGTCTTTTGCTGACTTTCCGTAATTTGCGAAAAACTCTTGTTTTTTTTCTGCTGTTAGATACATGCTATCTCTTTTTAAACTGTTATTGTTTTCTTTCAAATTTTGAAGCGCAAATATCGGCATTTTTTTCAAATATCAAACACCTATTAGATAAAGTTGCCTTATATAAAAAAAATTTAAGTGAAACTAAAAAACACAGGCCGTCAAACGGCCGTCGGACATATCCTTATTTGGCACATTTCACGCAAAAAACGGCCAACATATTTCATTTCATAACCAAAACATACATTTATCAATTGCTATATGTATATTGTCAACTTGTAATTTGTACCTTGCATTCCGAAGAGTACACATATTATTATTTATGGAAAAACAGATTTCGATAATAGTCGCCATTGACCAGAACAACGGCATAGGACTAAACAACAATCTTTTAGCATATATTCCAGCAGACTTGAAACGGTTCAAGGCCATCACGACAGGACACACCGTTGTTATGGGGAAGAACACCTGGCTGTCGTTGCCAAAGCGCCCGTTGCCCGACCGCACGAACATTGTGGTGACAAGCAAGAACGGCGACATTTTCGACGGGGCCACTTTGGTCCATTCCATCGAAGATGCCATCGGGCTTCTGCCATCGGACGACGAATCGTTTGTAATGGGTGGCGCGAGCGTCTACAAGCAGATGTTCCCATTTGCCAACAGGCTGTATCTGACTGTAATACACAAAGAATTTGAAGCCGACACTTTCTTCCCCGAAATTGACTACTCGCAATGGAATGAGATAGAACGCATCGATGTAGATGACGACCCGAGGACCGATTTCGGGTACACTTATCTCACTCTTGAACGGGAACGGTAATCTATCTATAGTGCATCGATTTAATTATAAATCAAATATATAATCATCAATAAGAAATGAAGAAACAAGAAAAATACCAATGGCGATTTGCCACCATAGGCGGTGTATCGCGTGTAAGCATCGAAAATGGCGAGGACATTGCCCATTTGGGCGAACTTGACCAAAAGTTGTGGACAGTCTTGAGTTGTCCGATAAAAGGCCTTGAAATTGACGAGAAGACCTTGACGATGATGGACAATGACGGCGACGGGAAAATCCGCGTTCAGGAGATAATCGACACTGCCGACTGGCTCACATCGATACTTAAAAGCGACGACACACTGCTACAATGCGAAGGCAAAATCAGGCTTGACGAAATAAGCCAGGAAACCGAAAACGGGAAACGCATCTACACTTCAGCCAAGCAGATAATTGAGAATCTGGGCAACGGCAGAGACTATCTAACCATAGACGACACTGCCGACAGCATCGCCATCTTCGCGAAAACAAAATTCAACGGCGACGGCGTGATTACCGTCAACTCAACCGACGACGCCGAACTGAAGGACATAATAGAACAATGTGCAAAAACCATAGGCAAGACGACTGACCGCAGTGGCATTGACGGCATCACTGCCGAACAGTTGGAAGCATTCTACGCCAACTGCGCCGACTACGCCGACTGGCAAAGCCAGGCACAAGCGCCATACGGCGACAACTCAGCCAGCGCATTGTCGGCATACAACGCCATAAAAGATAAAATCGACGACTATTTTATGCGTTGCAAACTGACAGCATTCGACTCAAACGCCGAAAACGCGCTCAACGTGTCGGCTGGGCAATTCGAGGCAATAAGTGGCAAGAATCTGGCTGTCAGCACCGACGAGATTTCAGCCTATCCCCTGGCCCGCATCAACAAAGACTGCAAACTGTCGCTCAAGGCCGAAGACATAAATCCTGTATGGCAAGGCACATTTGCCCTGCTGAAAAGCCTCTGTCTCGATGCCGACTTTAAAGGCAAGAAAGAAATCACCGAAGCCGAATGGCAAAGCGTGGGCGCGAAACTTGCACCATACGCATCGTGGCTGGCAGGCAAGAAAGGCTCAGCCGTCGAAGGCATCGGGCTTGAATCAGCGAGCAAGATACTGGCTGGCAACCGCAAAGCCGACCTTATGGCCATAATTGAAAAAGACAAGCAACTTGAAGCCGAATCGAACAGCATAAACGAAGTGGACAAACTGCTCCACCTTTGCCGTGACTTCTACACGCTCATCAAGAACTTCGTGACATTTGCCGATTTCTATTCGAAAGGAGGCGAGAAGAAAGCCGTATTCCAGGCAGGCACACTATATATCGACCAACGCAGTTGCGACCTGTGCATAAAAGTAACGGATATGGCAAAGCAGAACGCAATGGCGCCGTTGAGCGGGATGTTCCTGATTTACTGCGACTGCTACTCGAAGCAGAAAAACCAGACAATGACCATTGTGGCAGTGATGACAAACGGCGACATCGATAATCTGACTGTAGGCAAAAACGCCATCTTCTACGACCGCAACGGCGTGGACTGGGACGCAACCATCACTAAGATTGTCGACAACCCGATAAGCATCAGACAAGCATTCTGGTCGCCATATAACAAATTCGTGAAATTCATCGAGGACCAGATAAACAAGTTTGCATCGAACGCCGACAGCAAAATAACCGAGAACGCCACGGCCAAAATCTCGGAAACGGGCACAAGCCTGACGGCAACCGACAGCGCCGAAACGGCAAAAGCGCCAAACCAGAAACAGGCATTCGACATTGCCAAATTCTGCGGAATATTTGCGGCCATTGGCATGGCCATCGGCTATATTGGCGGTTTTCTAACCGCGATAGCGAAAGGATTCCTTGAGTTGACGTGGTGGAAAATGCCAATCGCCATCATCGGATTCTTCCTGATAATAAGCGGTCCGTCGATGATATTGGCGTGGATGAAACTGCGCAAGCGCAACCTGTCGCCAATACTCAACGCCAACGGCTGGGCAATAAACGCAAAGGCCCTTGTCAACATACCTTTCGGAACGACTCTCACAAAAATCGCCGTCTATCCGAAGATAGCCATCAAAGACCCGTTTGCAAAGAAAGGCATTCCAATGTGGCGCAAAATCCTTTACCTGCTGATTGCACTTATAGGAATATTTGCAGGGCTTTACTTCACCAACACTTTGGCAAAAATGGGATTGCCATCGCCATTCCACAAGAATGAGACGAGAACCGAAACAATAACAACAACAACAACCTCCAGCAGTTCGGTACAGCAACCGCAGGCACTTCAAACCGCGACCGATACAATAAGCGAATAAGGCACAAGATTCCAAAAGAGCCAGACTGACATCTGGCTCTTTTGGAATTAAATGGCAAAGAGGCAAAACTCGTCTTATTTTTACTTTCAACTTTACACTTTCGACTTATCTTTGCGCATCGATAAAAACAGAACGATGCCACAGATAACAATCTATACCGACGGCGCGTCGTCAGGCAATCCTGGTCCTGGCGGATACGGGACGGTGCTCGTTTGCGGGCAATACCGCAAAGAGTTGTCGGAAGGGTTCCGCCTGACCACCAACAACCGTATGGAACTGCTGGCGGTGATAAAAGGTCTTGAGGCATTGAAAAATCCAGGCAACGACGTCACCATTTTTTCCGACTCGAAATACGTGGTGGACGCCGTTGAGCAACATTGGGTTGAAGGCTGGATAAAGAAAGGATTCAAAGGGAAGAAAAACCCCGACCTGTGGATGCGCTTCTGGAAAATCTACAACCAGCACAAAGTCTCGTTCCGCTGGGTGAAGGGGCACGACGGCATCCCGCTGAACGAACGTTGCGACCAACTTGCAACCACAGCATCAGCCTCGCCGACACTCATTGACGAAGGCTACGAAAACCAACAAAACGACAATTCACTTTCACTATGATACGACTTGCTATAATGGCCTCAGGGTCAGGCTCAAACGCCGAAAACATTGTAAAATACTTCTCACACTCAAACGAGATAAAAGTTGAGGCGATAATCTCAAACAAGGCCGATGCCTATGTTCTGGAACGCGCCAAATATCTGCACGTACCATCGTACGTGTACACACGCGCCGAAATTGTGGAGACAGACAAAGTGCTGAACCTTTTCAACGAACTGAAAATCGACTGGGTGATACTTGCAGGATTCCTGGTCCTGCTTCCTGAGTGCATTGTCAACAAGTACGATGGCAAGATTCTAAACATCCACCCTGCGCTATTGCCGAAATTCGGCGGAAAAGGAATGTACGGCGACAAAGTCCACAAGGCTGTCGTTGAAGCGCACGAAAAGGAAACTGGCATCACAATCCATAAGATTGACACCAACTACGATCAAGGCACGACAGTATTTCAGGCAAAAGTGAAGGTCGAGCCTTTGGACAATGCCGAGAAAGTGGCTCAAAAAGTTCACGCGCTGGAATACAAGTTCTATCCGCAGATAATTGAGAAACTGATACTTAACCTGCCATTCGAAAAAGTGGCGACAGTTGAGCCGATAAAAGCGTAACAATCAAACTTACAGGCAGAATATGAGATTAGAGATAAACAACCTGAACGAGATAGAATCGGTAGCCAAGCAGTTTTTGGTCGCAACCGAAGGCAAGCGCCACTTTGCATTCTACGGCTCGATGGGTGCAGGAAAAACCACATTCATAAAGGCAGTTTGCGAACAACTGGGCACCACCGACACTGTTTCGAGCCCTTCGTTTGCCATTATCAACGAATACAATTCAAATAGTGGCAAGATTTTCCATTTCGATTTCTACCGCATAAAAAACCTCGAAGAAGCGTACAACCTGGGGTACGAAGACTACTTCTTCGGCGACGACTACTGCTTTGTGGAATGGCCTGAAAAAATCGAAGAACTGATGCCCGAACACTTCACCATTGTCAAGGTAAGTGTCGATGACAACGACAAGCGCACGCTTGAATTCTGACATTCAAAGCACTAACATACAAACAAAAAAGGTTGCCTAATGGCAACCTTTTATTGTTTTGGCGCTAGCCACACCGCTAATGCGAGAATAGCAATTCGCGGTATTTTGGAAGAGGCCAGATTTCGTTGTCCGATATCATCTCCAAATGGTCGATATGCTCGCGAATGCTTGACAGATAAGGCTTCACGTTATCGGAATAGGCCTTGGCCTTTTTGAAAATATCATCGATGGAATTGGCGTTTTTCCTTGCCTCCGTCATATCGGTAACCATTGCCTTTATGGCAGTTATCCGCCTTGAAATGTCTTTAATTGTCTCAAGTTGAAGTTCCGCCACTTCGTTAAAATCCTTTTCGCTCAAGACCTCTTTCAATCCACGCACATTTTCAATCAACTGGTTCTGATACTTATACACAGTAGGGATGATATGGTTGGTTGCCAAATCGCTCAACACCCTTGATTCGATCTGTATCTTCTTGGTATAGTTCTCGACACGTATTTCGTGACGTGCCTCAATCTCGCGCTCGGTAAACACCTTTGTGCCTGTGCACAGCTCTATGTTTTTCTTATCGGCAAAGGCATCGAGGGCTTCAATGGCGCCTTTCGGATTCGACAATCCGCGCCTTTCGGCCTCCTTCTCCCACTCCTTGCTATATCCGTTACCATCGAAACGCACTGGTTTTGAAACGACTATAAGTTCCTTCAACTCTTGGAAGATGGCTTCATCCTTCTTCACTCCTGCATCAATCTTGGCATCAACCTTGGCCTTGAACCTGCGCAACTGGTCGGATACGGCAAGCGTGATGAAGGTCATTGGCGCGGAGCAGTTGGCGCTCGCCCCTGCCGAACGGAACTCGAAACGGTTTCCTGTGAAGGCAAACGGCGATGTGCGGTTACGGTCGGTGTTGTCGAGCAGGATTTCCGGGATACGGCCAATGCCCAGCTTTATGTCGGTCTTTTCGTCGGGTGTCATCTTTTTGTCGCTGACACGCTGTTCAATATCGTCGAGGATGCCCGACAGATAACTGCCTAAAAATACTGACATTATGGAAGGTGGCGCCTCTGTCGCTCCCAAACGGTGCTCGTTGCCTGCCGTGGCGATGCTGGCACGCATCAAATCGCCGTACTCGTAAACCGCATTGATGGTGCAGGCAAGGAAAACGAGAAACTGCATATTGCTTTTCGGGTTTTTGCCTGGCGACAAAAGGTTGACTCCGGTATTAGTAGCCATTGAGAAATTGTTATGCTTGCCCGAACCGCTGATGCCCTTGAACGGCTTCTCGTGAAAAAGCACATTGAAATTATGGCGACGTGCCACCTTCTTCATCAAATCCATAAGCAACATATTGTGGTCGACAGCCAAATTGGCTTCTTCGAACACTGGCGCGCACTCAAACTGATTGGGTGCCACTTCGTTATGTCTTGTCTTGACAGGGATTCCCAACTTGTAGGCTTCAATTTCGAAATCACGCATAAATGCGCTCACACGGCTTGGTATGGTTCCGAAATAGTGGTCGTCGAGTTGCTGGTCCTTGGCAGATGCGTGTCCCATAAGCGTACGGCCTGTCAACTGCAAGTCGGGACGGGCCATAAACAAGGCCGAATCGACAAGGAAATATTCCTGCTCCCAACCCAATGTCGTGATAACCTTGGTGACGTCCTTGTCGAAATATTGGCAGACAGCCACAGCCGAATCGTTCAGCACGGAGGTGGCCTTCAGCAATGGAGTCTTAAAATCGAGCGCCTCGCCTGTATATGATATGAATATTGTGGGAATGCAAAGTGTCTTTTCCAGAATGAAAGCAGGCGACGACGGATCCCAAGCCGTGTAGCCACGGGCTTCGAACGTGTTGCGCAATCCTCCGCTCGGGAAACTTGAAGCATCAGGCTCCTGTTGCGCCAATTTGCCACCGTCAAAAACTTCAATGCCTCCATCACCGTCGAAAACAGGATCGAAAAAAGCATCGTGTTTTTCTGCGGTAGAGCCTGTCAACGGATGAAACCAGTGTGTATAATGCGTCGCGCCTTTGCTCAAAGCCCACGCTTTCATTCCAGAAGCCACCTGGTCGGCAATGCGACGCGGGATTCGGGTTCCGTTCTCAATAGAGTCGATAACACTGTCGTATGCCTCACGCGACAAGTATTCCTTCATCTTGCTTTTGTCAAAAACATTCTCTGCAAAATACTCTGATGTCTTCTTGTCGGGCATATCCACCTTGACTGCCTGACGGTTCATCAACTGTTCTAAAGCCTTAAATCTGATTGTAGACATAACTGCCGTTTTTATCTTTCGGGCGCAAATATACATTCAAAAACAGGTGGCACAACAACAAAAACAGCATATTTTTCACATAACACCCCCTAAAAACACGGGGTATCATCGACAATATTATAGTATTCCACAAAAAAAAATGAATCTTTTCTCATATATGTCGATATAAAATAACGGCAACAGGCGCTATGACACAATTTCTCCGATATGCCATTATTGCGCCCGCGCGATAAAACGCCAGTTAAGGGGGTAAGTTTTAGGTATTTTTCAAAAGTCACCCCCTAAAACGGCAAATAAAGCGTTCTTACCGAATATTGCCAATAATCAGAGAATCTGCTTGAGTTCGAGCAAATCGTGGATTTCGTATGTGACTGGTCCTTCGGCGGGTTTGTTGCGGATATTGAAATAAGCCTGGTCGATGCCTGCCTCACGCGCGCCAACAATGTCAGTCGGCCACTCGTCGCCAATCATAAGGCACTCTTTCTTACGGGCATTGACGTATTTTACCGCGTAATCAAATGCGCGTTTGTCGGGTTTCTTGTAGCCCATCTCGTCGGAAGTGAACACCTTCTCGAAATATGGCGCAAGGCCCGATTCGGTGGTCTTTATTCGCTGAACCTCGACAAAACCGTTGGTCAGCAGGTACAAATGATACCCTTTGCGCTTCAGGTAATCAAGCAGTTCAAATGTATGCGGGATAACGCGCGTCTGATGTGGCGACATTTCAAGATATTTCTCGCCAAATTCCTCGGCAAGAGACTGGTCGGTTATTCCGAAATGCTCCAAGGCTCCGTGGAACCGCTTCCATCGCAACAACTCCTTTGTTATTTTCCCCTGACCGTATTCAACCCAAAGTATATCGTTGTATCTATGATAGATATCAAGGAATTCCTGCTCGTTTGGAACCAGTTGCGGGAACATTTCACGCAAAAGATACTTGAGCGTGTATTCAGAATTGCTGGCAAAATCCCATAGGGTGCCATCCAAATCGAAATACAGCCACTTGTACCCCATCGTTCCGACTGCTACTTTTTAGGTTTTACCACAGCCTTTATATTCTCGATAGGCTTGCCTGGTGCATTTGGAACATTTATCTTCATTGAGAACGGCTCAATCGTCTCGCCCTCGATTTCAAGTGTGTAACTGCCAGGGAGCAAAGCCACAGGCACCTGACTTGCTGTCGGGTTGTAGTTATAAGTTCCGTATATCGTCTTGTTCTTGGTGAAGACAGTGACTTTCAGGTTTCTTTCCGTCTCACCGAAATCAGCGGTCTGGTCACCTTGCTGTGTAACCAATTTCACAAGATACATTCTCACCATAGGGTCCTTGTCGTTGAACACGACACGGTAGATGTCAGCATAACCGTACGAATCGGGCTTTATGGCCGAGACGTAGGCGTAATTGCCGTCGGGGCTGTATGATATTGTCATATTGTCAAATACATCGTTGAGAGGGTAGCCAATATTTTTAGGTGTACCTATCTCGCCTGTTTTGGCATTGATGTCGCATACGAAAACATCAAAACCGCCCATCGAATTCTCGCCATTACTGCTGAAATAGAATTTTGTTCCATCGGCAGACAACATTGGGAATGTCTCATCATAGGCTGAGTTTATCTGATTTCCCAAATTCACGGCCGGGCTCCAATCACCATTTGGCAACCTGACGCTATAATACAAGTCTGACCCGCCAAATCCGCCCGAACGATTACTTGAGAAATAGAGCGTGTCGCCACTTGCGGTTGAATAAGCACCATTTTCCAACTCCTTTGAATTGACAGTTGCCGGAAAGGGAGTTTTCCCTTTAAGTGTCTTGTTTTCAATCTTCGACACTACCAAATCCTCCCATGCGTCCTCACCATCCAAACGAAAATACAGTTCTTCGCCACTGTTAGACAAACCGGCAAGATATTCATCGTCAGGAGAATTGATGGCTACAGGACGGCTTTTTTTGAAATCGCCCGATTCAACAATCGAATAATATATGTCCGGCGTAAATATCTTAATGGCAGGATCGAACTTGCGATTTGTTGTATAAAACAGCATTTCGCCATCAGCAGAGAGCATTGGCGTTGTCTCGTCCATCTCGCTATTGAAACTTTTCCCCATATTGACAAACGTGACATTCAATGGCGACTTGACCATTTTTTCGGCATTATCAATATATGTGTTCAGCAATGCGATATCGGGAGACCCTTTCAATTTTGCCTCTGCCTTTTTCAATGTCGCCCTTGCGTTTTCAAAATCGTAGTTATACAAATATGCGTACGACAAAGCCATAAGGAACTCCGACTCCTGGCCATACTTCTTTTCTGCCTTCAACAAATGAGGCAGAGCTTCCGACGGTGCCGAATTGGTCTTAACCCGACAAATTCCAATTGCATAATTGTAATCGACGTTGCCAGTATCTTTTTTATATGCACCCAAATATAGCTTTAATGCGAGTTGGTAGTTTTCTTGCTTGAACTGGAAGTTTGCCTCACGCACATCTTGCGAAGATGCAATGGATGGCAATAAGGACAATAGCGCAATGGATAAAATAAGCTTGTTTCTCATACGGCCGAAAACTATATATTTATTTTAATGGTTTTATCAAAAACTTCTCTGATGGGCTTCCTTCAGTTCCTATATGGATTTTCTTGGATGTTTTTTCGGTTTGACCTTGGAAGTATACATCTATAGTATAGTCTCCCTCATACAATGGGGCATAGAAATAGCCGTCATCCTGCACATCCCACAATTCCACGACATTGCCATAAGTGTCGTATATGGTAGCGTAGGCTTTAGGCATTGACTCATTGTAAGGGACGGCATCATCTTCTGTATCTCCGACAAGTACTGTGCCGGTGAAAAAAACGGTTTGTATCGAATCGTTTTCAAAATCCAAACGATAAATGTCCATATTTCCGATGCCCTCCTTACGCTTGGCTGCAATATAGGCAGTGCCATCAGAAGCAAAACTTATCTTGGTGTTGTCTTGTGGCGTATTGATAGGAGGTCCCATGTTTCTTGGCTGGAACCATGCGCCTGAATTTTCATCGAAAGAAGCGCTGAAGATGTCATAACCACCAACATTATTATGTCCTTTTGATGCGAAATACAATTTTTTGCCATCTGGACTCAATGTAGGATAATTCTCGTCATACTCGGTATTGATTGTTGTGCCCAGGTTCTGCGACGGTCCCCATTTTCCGTCAGGTCCCTTATGAGCTACATACAAATCCAGCCCGCCCCGGCCACCTGGCTTGTCGCTTGCATAATAAATAGTATTGCCATCCGATGAAAAACAAGCTCCCATTTCCACGTCATCGGTATTCATATCTGACGGCAATTCAGACGCCAAAGCCTTTGCAAACTTTGCTCCCTTGCGAGTGTACATCTTTATATCGTGCGTGGAATAATCACCATTGGCATAAACCAACATCTTGTCGCCTTCAGATGTTATTCCCATTACGGTTTCGTCATCGTATGTACTTATCGGAATCTGCACTGCACCTTGCCACTGTCCCTTCCGGTTTTCGCTGTAATGTCCACTATAGACGTATGATTCGTATTCATCGATATAATGCCGGTTGCTTGAGAAATAAAGCAATTGGTTGTCGGACGAAACGACAGGCACTATCTCGTCAAAGCTTGTATTGACAGTTGTGTCCAATCGAGTAAACCTTACATTTACAGGATAGTAGTAAATTTCCTGCGAATATTCGCACATGTCAATCATTCTGTCGCACTCAAGCAAGTCGTTTTCGTCAATGCCCACCATCTTATAATCGTAGAATGCATCAATGGCCTCAGTAAAACGATAGTTATACATATAGGCCTTACCCAGATAATATTTAGTGCGAATAGGATAATTATTGAAACTCACGACATACTCCAAAAATGGGATTGCCTTTTCTTTATCAACATTTGTCTCCGTGTAGCATACACCAATCTTATAATGTAAGTCAAGATTGTTTTTGTCGTATTTGTATAGTTCAAGATAATTTTGAAGAGCGTACTCGTAATCGCCCTTTTTAAAGGCGGTTTCCGCATATTTCCTTATAAGTATTATGTCATCCTGCGCAGAAGAAGGAACCGATAGCGCCAAGAATATCACGAATGCAAATAGCAATCTATTATTTTGCAACATATCCTATTGTTTCTAACAAAATTCAGATTAAGCGACAAATATAAGAATATAAAACAATTGCCGAACCCTAATTTTCAAAAACAAGCAAATACAATTCTGGAGTCAACATTCCGGATCTATTGAAATCACACCAAGCCATCATATACGTTTCCTGAGAGTTGCACTTCGCACTGTTGGAATCGGCGATTGGTCATGGACATGAGCACGTTTTTCATTGGAGCAATCTTGCCCGACGAGACGAACAAATCTGCTCCTTTATGTTTTTTATCATTGTTCAAAGAATTGTCCCGCAACAGGTCTGCCACACGTTTGGCGACAGCCGGTGCCGGATCGATGACATTAACGGCAGGCCCAGCTATTTTGGCGATTTGTGACTTAAAGAACGGATAGTGTGTACAGCCTAAAACTATCTGGTCCACACCATGTTCAATCATTGGAACGATGTATTTCCGGAGTAAAGGCAATGACTTTGGCGTGTCATATTGGTTTGACTCCACCAATTCGACAAGGCCATCTCCTATCTGCACCATCACGTCCAAATCGCTGGCATATTTTTCGCTTGTCGATTTATAGAGCCTTCCGTCGAAAGTTCCTTTTGTGGCCAAGACACCGACACGACCGGTTTTGGTATGCAGCGCGGCCTGTTTTATTGCGGGTTCCATCCCGACGAATGGCATATCGTACGACTGGCGCAATGGTTCAATCGCGGCCGCTGTTGCCGTATTGCAGGCCACAACCACCAACTTGCATCCGACTGACAGAAAGCCGTCAACAATGTTGCGGGCTAATGAAATTATCTCATCGGGCGACTTGTGTCCATAAGGGCAGTGTCCGCTATCAGCATAATACACAACATCTTCATTGGGCAATTGCCGGCGTATTTCCTTCCATACCGTCAGCCCCCCCAAACCCGAATCGAAAATTCCAATAGGATTGCCGTTCATATTGCCTACGGATAAAAAAAACAATATCCAACGATTTCTCGCTGGATATTGTCTATATTATTTTCCAGAAATTACTGAATTCCAAGCTTTTTCAAAACCAACGGCAGCAAATCCGTGCTTTGGTCTGAATTGTAAAGGATTGCGCCTGTGCTCATATCGAACACATATATGAATCCGTTTTCTGCGGCAACCTCGTCAATTGCATTCTTTGCTTTCTCGATGATAGGTTGTAGCAATTCGCCCTCCTTTGTGCTCAAGTCTTTTTGCGCTGTTTGCTGGAACACTTGAAAGCGTTGCTGAATTTCAGCCAATTCGCGCTCTTTTGTTTCACGAAGCACCTGTGGCAGGGAATCAGCCTGCTCCATATATGCCTGATATTTGGTTTCGAACTCTGTCTGCATGGCGGCCATTTGGTCCTCCAACTGTTTTGCATACTTTTCAAGTTGCACTCGAGCCTGCTCACGTTCAGGCATTTGCTGCAACAATGCGCCTGAATCTATATGACCAAATTTAAAAGTCTGCGCGTTTGCTACTGTTGCAAAAGCCGACAAAGCTACAACTGCAACTAGTGTGAAAATTCTTTTCATTACTTTTCTATTTAAATTTAACGAATAACCGCAAATATAGGGAAATAGTTAAGAGTTGGCAATTTGTCTTAATGTTTTGTCAAAATAAACATCAATTCTTGTACCCAAGTTTTTGAAGCACGTCGTCACTCTTATCGTACTTTGGATCAGAGTATAGGAATGTGGCGCCACCTGCAGCATCCAAAATGAACGCGTAACCTCCTGATGTGGCCATTTCCTTAATTGCATTGAAAATGTCGTCTTGTATTGGCTTTATCAGTTCTTGACGCTTCTTGAACAGGTCACCTTCCGAACCGAAGTATTTCTTTTGCAAATCCCTGGTTTGCTTTTCCTTCTGTACGATTTCCTCTTCGCGTTTCTGCTTCATTTCTTCTGTAAGCAATACTTTTTCTGCCTGATATTCCTTATACATTTGTTCAACTTCGGCATACTTGGCCTCTATCTCCGATTGCCAATCTTTCGACATCAGCTCCAACTGTTCTTGGGCAGACTCGTAAGCGGGAATGCTTTTTAATATATAGTCTGTATCGACATAGGCTATCTTTTGGGCAAACGCTGTTGCACCCAAGAAAGCGAGCATGACAACAAAAAGTGCTTTTTTCATAACCTTATTTTTTTAGTTAAACATTAGAATGCCTGACCTATGGTAAATGCGAATTGACCTCCATTAGAGCCAGGATTTCGAGGATTTTCATCGAAGCCATAGCCCCAATCAAGCCCCAGCAAGCCAATCATTGGCAAGAAGAAGCGGACACCGACACCTGCCGACCTGTACAAGCTATAAGGGTTGTACGCCTTCAGCTCGTACCACGAATTACCTGCATCGAAGAACGCCGATGCCCATATTGTTGCAGATTCCTTCATTATAATTGGGTATCGCAACTCGACCGACAATTTTTGGTAGATATTGCCTTGAGGATATGCCGTCAGTGAGCCATTGCCGTTTCTGCCGTTATCATAGCCACGCAATGGAATCACGTCGTAGCCATAATAGTAGTTGCCACCTTGCATGCCATCGCCACCAAGCTGGAACGATTCGAAAGGAGAATAGCCCCACATGCTATTGTAGTAGCCCAGCAAGCCAAACTCGAAATTGGTACGCAATACCAAATCACCATATATCGCATTAAACCAATCTGCCTTGAATTTCCATTTGTGAAATTCAATAAGGTTATACTTTCTGCGCATTTCCTCCTCGACAATGGCAGTGGCATCGTCGCCCAAGGCCTTACGGCCACTGTTATCCAACTCCCAGAACTTGCGTTCGCGGAACAATGAGTATGGTGGTGTCAGCTGTAGCGACAACGATATGTTTGCGCCTCTACGAGGATAAAGTTGCTGGTCAAGTGAGTTTCTGCCCAAGACAGTTGTAATGCTGAAGCTGTTGGACATGCCAGTCGAGAATTCCTGCAATATTGCGTAATTCTGTATGTTGTACCGCTGGAAACTGACTTCATTGTACAGTGTAAAATAGTTGTCAGGCCATGATAGCCTGCGACCCAAGCCGACAGACGCTCCGGTAATCTTCATAAATTGATCAAGGCCCGACTTATATACATTGGAGCTTGACCTAACGGTATGATAGAATGACAATGACAGAGAGTTTGGCTTGCGTCCGCCAAGCCAAGGTTCTGTAAACGAAAGGCTTATTGAGCGATAATGTTTGCCACTAGTCTGAGCGTGAATTGACAATTTTTGTCCGTCGCCAGAAGGTAGCGGGCTATATGAATCCAAATTGAAAATATTCTTTAGCGAAAAGTTGTTGAATGTCAAGCCCAGAGTACCAATGACCATGCCACCGCCCCAACCGCCAGACAATTCAATCTGGTCCGATGGACGTTCCACCACTATGTAATTCAAATCGACAGTTCCGTCAGATGGATTAGGTATTGGCTTGACATCCAGTTTTTCAGGATCGAAATAGCCCAAAGAGGCCAGTTCCCTGATTGTTCTTGTTATGTACGACTTGCTGAACAAATCGCCTGGACGGCTCCACACTTCACGGCGGACAACGTGTTCATTTGTACGGTCGTTACCCAAGATTGTCACTTTGTTTATTCTTGCCTGCTTGCCTTCAACTATTCTGATTTGCAAGTCGATTGAGTCATTTTCCACTTGCACCTCGACTGGAGTGGCACTAAAGAACAAATAACCCATATCCAGATATAGCGCAGAAACTGCATCCTCGGCCATATTAAGGCGTTTGTCAAGGTTTGCCTGGTCGAATACGTCGCCTTTTCTGATATCAAGTTGCTCGCTAAGAAATTCTGCAGGATATTTTGTGTTGCCTATCCATTCAATGTTCCGGAAATAATATTTTGGGCCTTCATACACACGTATGACAATATCCATTGTATTGTCTTTATTTCTGGATATGGTGTCGAATACAATCTGCGCATCGCGATATCCGCGTTCGCCATACTTCTCTATAATTTTCTTCTTGTCCTCAGAATATTTTGATTCAATGTACTTTGATGGGTGAAATATGTCGTACCAGCATTTTTCTCTTGTGCCCTTCATTGCACGACGCAGCTTGCGGTCTGGCAGCATTTCGTTTCCTTCAAATTCGATGTTTTCGATTTTCACCTTCTTGCCTCTATCCACATTGAATGTAAGGACAACCGTATTGGATATCATAGTATCCTCAGTCTGCTTACATGTGACTTTGGTGTCGTAGAAGCCTTTTTGCTTGTAGAATTTCACTATTTTCTTGCAGGAAGAGCTGATCATTTCGTCGGTCACCTGCGAGCCACGCATCAACGATATTTCCTCCTTTACATCTTCCGCTTGCGACTTTGATATGCCCTTGAACTCTACATTGGAAAGCCTAGGGCGCTCCTTTAGGTGAAAATTCAAATAGATTTTGTCATCAACTATCTTGGTTACATATATTTGGACATCGCCAAACAAACCGTGTTTCCACAACTTGTTTATAGCCTTGGTAATTGCATCGCCCGGCACCTCAATTTTTTGTCCGACCTGTAGTCCTGACATGTTCAGGAGAACCGACTCATTCAGGTATTTGACACCAGATACAGAAATGCCACCTATTTCATATTCCTTCGGCTTGGAATAATCTATTTTAACATTTGTATCAATAGTTGACTGGGCGAATGTCGTAACCACATTCAGCACCAAGATAACCGCAACTATGATTTTATTTTTCATCAACATAATTTTCAAAAAGCATTACCCTAATTGTTCACTGGTCTTGCCAAACCTGCGTTCGCGCTGCTGGTAATCGACAATCGCCCTGTACAATTCCTCCTTATTGAAATCAGGCCAAAATGCCGGAGTGAAATAAAGTTCAGAATATGCCATCTGCCACAATAGGAAATTGCTAATTCGCAATTCACCGCTTGTACGGATGAGCAAGTCTGGGTCTGGCATACCGCAAGTGTACAATTTCTGGCTAAAAATCTGGTCACCAATTTCTTCCACTTTCAATTCGCCATTTTTAACTGCTGTTGCGATATTCTTTACAGCATCGACTATTTCAACCTTAGAACTGTAGCTCAAAGCCAAGGTCAATGTCATTCCCGTATTAGCCTTTGTCCGTTCAATGGCGCCACGTAAGCTGGCATAAACCTTTTCAGGCAAATCCTGCAATCTGCCTATGGCATTTAAACGGATATTATTTCGAATTAGTGTTTCGGTTTCGGTATTTATTGTGGAAACTAGCAAATCCATAAGTCCTACGACTTCGACTTTAGGACGATTCCAGTTCTCGGTAGAGAATGCATACAATGTAAGATATCCGACGCCTAGTTCAGCGCAGCCTTCGCAAACTTCGCGGACTGCCCTGATGGCGTTTTTATGTCCGAACAAACGAGCGTTGCCCTGCTGTTTTGCCCAACGGCCATTGCCATCCATTATTATGGCGACATGTTTTGGCAATCGTTCCTTGATGATACTATCCTTAAGAGACATTCCTATTCAATATAACCGGCGCAAATTTAGTCAAACGAAGGACATTTTTGCGGATATTTGATTCGATAAGCAAAATAAATAGCTAAATAAGACAGCCAATCCTTGTTGCTTGTAATGTATCCTTGCTTTACCCTGTTTGATTCCGACGAATTTGGCGACACATAGTCGATTTGGTCAGAAAAGGTCTTTATCATAAGGAAATCAACGCCATAAGAGATATTTTCATTGGCATTGAATTTTGCCCCGAATCCAAAAGGGATGCCAAATACCAGACTTTCCATATGCTTATTGTCGGGTAGCAAAAATGCGCTTACACCACCTTGCAAATAGGTTGAATATGGCGTTTTTTGAAATCCAGAAGCGAACTGAAGGAAGTTAAACTCACCCAGCACACTAATCCCATAGCACATTCTGTTGAATGAATGGTTGCGGCTCTTTTGATATTCGCTATTTGACTTGGAATCTGAAGCTCCGACTTTGCTTATAGACAATATCGACTTTGCTGAATACCTGAAGTTGAAATTGTGTCTGTAAAAAACGCCTCCGGCTAATTTTGTGGTTTTGAATGGGACTTTGTTTATCTCCCCCAAATAATACATGCCTCCGAGTTGCAGACCAAGCTCGCCATTGGGCAGATCTTGTGCCAGCGCATTCCCCGAAAATAAAACTATAAATAAGATGGAATATAAAGTCTTGTCGCCAATACGCATTGCTTATCTCCTAATTGTTTTGAAGTTAGGTGCGTGATTACGTTTCTCTCTCATTGTGAACACCAAGTTGACTGCAATAAACTGGTATTGGTCAAACCATTTTCCGAATTTCCAAGGGCTGTCCTCTGTTGGGTCGTTCTTGCCCTTGCAATTGTCGATGCCATCATTCAATGCGACACGCCACCCGGCCTCTATGCCCAAATATGTGTTTCTGTCGACACGAAGTTTTGTGCCCAAGCCACCCATCACCACAGGCGCGACATTGCAGAATGTCTTGTTATATCTGTCCTTGCCCTTGATTTCACCTTCGAAGTCGTTCCATAAGAATTTGCCGACATTGAAAATGCCACCGGCGCCGATAAACACATATGATGGTATTGTGGTGTTTTTAAGGCTGGTCTCACCTAGTTTTCTATACACCGTGCGGTGTACCTTTTCCTTTATGAACTGGAACTCGTAACGGCCTGCCAGCTCTGTGAAGAACGAATTGAAAGCAATGCCATCGCGATAATAGTACTTATCCCTTTTTTGGACAGTCTCCCTTGCGCCCATATAACCCATATTGACGCTAACGCTGCCAAAATGCCGGCCACTGAAATTGTACTTCAAGATACCATCGGCCACGTAACCTGTCGTTTTAAACGGCACCACCCAGACTGGCATATCTGAATTTCGCGGAGAGCAAATGTCACCCATGAAGTTAGTCAATCCCACACCTGCATCCAATTCGTATCTGCGTTTGCTCCAACGCTGAGCTGAAGCACAGAGGCTACACAATAAAAGAAGTGCTATAAATGAAGTTTTATTAAAAATAATGTTTTTCATTAAATTAAATTTTGCCACACAATCAGAATTTAGGCAAACCATTCCTGCCGGTCTTCAATTTGTAGTTTATGGATACGGTTGTAAACATGTAAAAATCATTGAACTTCGATTCTCCACGTTGGTCGCCCGGACCATAATTCACATATGGCAGAGGATCTCTATCGGGATTTTCAGGATCAGTTTTTATGCTTTTATCGGCCATTCTCGCAGCCAGCTCGCCACGTTTTTCCTTCAGCCAGTTGTTGTCAACATAAGATGTACTTACGTCGTCGATGTAGTCGGTTGATGTATATCGAGGAGCAAATTCCAAGCCGATGCTCATTGTTCTTGACAGAGGATACTTGAATCCGACTCCGAATGGTATTGCGACTGCCACGCGTGAATATTTCTTTCTGCCTTCCATCAGTCCCTGGCCTTCAGTGCCCAATGGACGCAATGCCACCCATTTGCCCGAACCGTCAGGACCATCGTCCTTGCCTTTTGGGTTGTAGTAGAATGTCGAGAATCCAGCAAACACATAAGTATTGATGTTAAGCAAGCTACGCCATGTAAATTTGCGTCGGCGCGAAGACCTGTAGTTGATTGGTTCAGGGATTATGGAGTACTCCAATTGGAAAGCCAATTCCCAAATATTTGTACGGAAATTCAAGTTTCTGTCTTGTCTATAGATTTCGTCAGTCTTGTCATCGTTGCCTGCAAGCATGCCATAAGACAAGGTTCCCTTCACCGCCAATGGGTTGAGTATCTTATATCGCATTCCACCCTGTATGACAAACCTTTGCGACAAGAAATCGTAATCCGACATAAAGTGGCCATTGCCACCGTTCTTGCCACCCAACTCACCTACAAATGTAGATACGCCCAAGCCTCCGACAACCTCATATCGCATACGTTTCCATCTTGTTGCCTGTGCATTAGCCTCATTAGAAAACACAAACAATATAGAAACCAAAAGAACAAGTATCTTCTTCATACAGAAATGAACATCTATAGTTTTCTACGTTGTCAAAAGTAAGAATTATTTTATTACTGATTTGACTACTCCATTATTTTTTACGGCAACCGCCAACTATCAGTGACAAACCGACATTAATTTCGTTTATCCACCCCCCACATCAACTTGTTGCGCAAAGTTGACAAAAATTCATGACCATCAAGCTTTATGATACTGATGCTTCGCGCCGACTTACGGATAGTTATTTCAGTAGGCTTGTTCAACACCACTGAATTTGAGTCGAGCGACAGCATGTAGTTCAGTTCACGACTTTCAACAGCAATTCGAATCTCGCTATAGTCCGGTATGACCAACGGGCGTACGGTCAGGTTATGTGACGCGATAGGCGTGATGATCATGTTTTGCGATGCTGGCGACAATATGGGGCCTCCCGCACTCATTGAATATGCCGTAGAGCCCGTTGGGGTCGCGATTATCAATCCATCAGCCCAATAGCTTGCTAAATACTTGCCGTCGATATACGTATGAATGACAATCATGCTGGAGCTGTCGCATTTGTGCACAGTGATTTCGTTTAGTGCATACGGATGAGCTATTTCATCGATTTTTGGCAACAGCTCAAGCAACGGACGGCGCTCGACCTTGAAATGTCCTGCGGACAAGTCGTCTATAGCCTGGCAAATGTCATCTGGCGAGATGTCGGCCAAAAAGCCCAAACGGCCCGTATTGATGCCGACAAACGGCACGTTCAGGTACTCAAACTCACTGATAGCCTTCAGGAAGCTTCCGTCGCCTCCTATGACTATGACGAAATCGATATTGCCCGGGTTCTGTTCCGAGGCATTGATATTTGGAAATGCGAGCCCGCTATTCTGCTGCCACAAATTGAACACTGGAGCGAACAACGGATGCAACCATATATTGGCATGATGCCTATTGAGTGCACCGAACAATGCTTCAAGCAACTTCTGGTGCTGAGATCCAAACAGCTGGCTATATATGGCTACATTCATTTCCCTATTTATTCAAGAGTTACAACAAAACTGCCACTGAACCCGTCTAGCTTATGATTGAAATGTTCTGCCTTTTCGCGAGTTTCAAATGGGCCTGCGATTATACGGTAAACCTTTATGCCGCCTTTGTCGCCAATCTGAATCATAATGTCCTTGCCGACCGTTTCCTTTATCTCGGCACACCTTTTTACAAGATTGGCCGCCTCTTGATAGCTTGCCAATTGTACGCCGAACCCCTTTGGATGGATCACAGTCGACTCTATTTTATAGTACTCGTTTGAAGGAGCTGCGACCTCGGTAACTGCAGTCAGCTTTTCGGCGACGGGTTTTTCGCTGGCAGGTTCACTTTGGACAGCTTCGGGTGCAGGCTTGGCAGCAGGCTTGCTTCCGGGCCAAGATGGTGTCGACGATGTGCTTTTCGACATTTCCGATGCCGTTGCCGCATTGGTTTCAGGCAAGCTCAATACTTCTACCTTAACACTTGCAGTGCCATTGCTCACAAACTTAAGCTTTTCGGCGGCGGACTTTGACAAGTCTATAATCCGCTTTTCGACAAACGGGCCTCGGTCATTTACGGTAACTTCAACGGACAAGTTGTTGTCGAGATTGGTTACGCGCACAACCGTTCCGAACGGCAATGTACGGTGCGCTGCCGTCAACTTGTTCTGACGGAATGTCTCACCGCTTGCTGTTGTTTTTCCATCGAACTTGTCTGCATAGAACGAAGCGATTCCAACTTCGGTAATCTGTGCCGACAAAATGTTTGCCACGAATATCAGCAACGTGGCGATTGTCAATCTTAGATATTTCATAACCATACACTTAGTCAAATTATCACATATTCAAATCAACCTCTTGCCCTTTTGCCACACCAGACAATTCCACCTTATTCTTGTGTGCCTCCGCAATACTCAGGTTCAGTTCAAAGCCCAGCAAAAGTATATATGCGTTCAGATTCAGCCAAACCAATATTGCGATAATTGTTCCTATTGCTCCATACAATTCATTGTACTGGCTGAAATTCGACAGATAGAATCCGAAAGCCGCCGATGTAAGCAAAAGCAGCGTTGTGGAAGCCATCGAGCCGATTGACACAAATCCCATTTTTGTATGCTTGGCCGGCGCAAAATAATAAATCACCGACACACTTGCAAAGCACAATGTCAGAATAATCAGCCATTGCACAATGTAAAACACGACTTTTGAGAATGTACCATATAATATATGCTTACTGATGAGGATTCCCAAAATGGTGCGTCCGAATATCAGCAAGGCTATAGCGATTGAAATGAGCAGAGTGATGAGCGCCATCATTATCAGCGACGAAACACGCAACCCGATGAACGTACGGTTTTCGTGAACGTTTATTGATGCGTTGAAGGCCTTAATCACTGCCGTGACGCCATTTGACACAAGAACAATTGTCGTGATGAATCCGATTGACAAGAGCCCGCCACGCGGTGTCATCGCGATGTTAAGGATTGTACCCTCTATAGCGTCGAAAATGTTTTCCGGGACCAGTTCCTCAATCAAGCCGATAAGCTCGGTCTGGAAATTCAGTATCGGGATATATGGTATCAAAGCCAGGATGAACAGCAGTGCCGGGAACAGCGCCAAAAAGAAATTAAAGGCTATTGCCGACGAACGGACGCCCATTGTGCCATCGGACAATGCCTTTACGAACAACGAGCCGACATCGAAAACCGACAGGTCGCCAAGCCCTGGCAACATTATCCGCTTGGTTGCATCGAGGATGTGACCGGCACGTTGGCGCCATTTATCGACAATCTGCCTAAAACCCATTATTTTATCGCCTTTAGACTCAAATCGAGGCTGCGTATCTGATGAGTCAATGCCCCGACAGAGATGAAATCGACACCAGTTGCGGCATAATCCCGCAAATTTGCATCGGTGATGCCACCTGACGCTTCAGTTTCGTATTTGCCGCCAATCATCTCCACTGCCTTCTTTGTGTCAGGAATAGAGAAGTTGTCAATCATGATGCGGTCGATTCCTCCAATTTCCATAATCTGGCGGATTTCGTCAAACGAACGGGCCTCAACCTCTATCTTCAGGTTCTTGCCCTTTGCTTTCAGATATTCCTTTGCGCGATTGATGGCTTGAGGAACGCCTCCTGCAAAATCGATATGGTTGTCCTTTATCAGTATCATGTCATACAGGCCGATACGGTGATTTTGCCCGCCACCCATGACAACGGCCATCTTCTCAAACACGCGCATGCCTGGAGTCGTCTTTCGCGTATCGAGTATTTTGGTATGCAGGCCGTCGACCAGTGCGACATACTTGCTTGTCTGGGTTGCGATGCCACTCATGCGTTGCATGAAGTTCAGGACCAGGCGCTCTGTCTGAAGTATCGACAATTGGCTGCCTTCGACAATGAAAGCGACATCGCCTTTCTTGACTGGTGTTCCGTCTTTGATGAATTTTGTCATTTTCAGGTTCTTGTCGAATGTTTTGAAAACCATTTCGGCGATTTCGACACCTGCCAGGATTCCGTCTTGCTTCACCAGAAGCTGTGCCTTGCCCATTTGGTTGGCAGGAATGCAACTTAGCGACGTATGGTCGCCATCACCGACATCTTCTTTTATAGCCTGAGCTATGAAGTTCTTAATGTACTCTTGATTGTCCATTGCTATTCTATAGATAATTGATAAATAGTCTGTTTTGAATCGAGCTCCTTTGTCAGGAAGCTTACCCTGAAAGATTTTTCCCCGCTATGCATGGTGCCCACAACGAAGAATCCAGTTGTGCTCTCGTTTTGGTTTGTAACGCTGAATGCCGTAGGTGTATTTTCGGCGATGAACTTGCCTATCACCATTTTCGCCTGATTTCGGCTGCTTATTGCCGAGAATCCTGGCAGAGTCAGCTCTAAACGCTGGTTGAAATACATTGCCAGCGAATCGGTGTTCCCGCTACGTATAGTATTAGTTATCTGGCTGATAACGGAATCAGCATATATCTCTTGCGCGTGAACTGCCGACAATTGCATCGACATAATCACGATGGCACCTATCAATACGGCCTTTTTTTTGACAACAGACATTACTTATTCCTATTTTTGGCGACGGCACAAAGGTAATAATATAAAGGGGCTTTTTATAAATTACCCCGATTAAAAAGGTTTTACCGGACATGCGCCTGCGTTTTTTTGTAAATACCGCAAAAGATTGCTGAGAAAATGAAAACCATACTTTACGCCGTCGGCAAGACCGATGAGGAATATCTGAATTTTGGGATTGGCAAATACGGCCAACGCATATCAAGGTACACGCCGTTCGAGTTTGTCATCCTGCCCGACATAAAGAACACGAAGAACCTGAGTGAATCGGTCCAACGCGCGAAAGAGGGCGAAATGATACTGAAGCAGATTGAGCCTGGCGACTATGTAGTGCTTTTGGATGAGAATGGCAAAGAATATACTTCTGTCGGGCTGTCGGAATGGATGAGCGGGATATTCCTGCAAGGTCACAAACGCCTAATATTCATAATTGGCGGGCCTTACGGCTTTTCTGACGACGTGTACAAAAAGGCCGATGCAAAAATTTCCTTATCAAAACTCACATTTCCTCATCAATTGGTTCGATTATTGTTTATGGAACAATTGTACAGATGCCACACGATATTAAAAGGCGAGCCGTATCATCACGTTTAAAAATTGGACATTTTTGATACGGTCAATCGGTACCATTAGATATATTTGTCAAAAACCTATAATTACAAAAAGTGCGTTTTCTGTCTCGACACCGTTTGCTGTTCTTGGCTATAATCTGCTTTTCTGCAGGTCTGGAAATACTGCGCCCGAACGAGACGTCGAGAGTGCTGGAGCCCGAACGTCAGGAATTCGTCAACAGTCTGCACGAGAAGGGGCTTATTGCCGAAAGCCTCGTCGACACGCTATTCAAGTATGTCGAAAGCGACAGGATAGCAGAATTTGCCAATGGCGACAATCCCAAGCCCGACAGGCTGTTCGACAAATACGGCATCATACTTTATGTATATTCTGGCCGGAACCTGGTTTACTGGACCGACAATTCGATAGCCATTCCCGAAGGCACAATATGGTACAAGCAAGCATTCGTCAACACTGGCAACGCATACGTGATACCGAGATACAAGACCAACAAGAGGCAGACGGTTGTAAGCTGCATTGTGGTCAAGAACGAATTTCAGTACGAAAATGAATTTCTGCACAACAACGTCCATCCTTCATTCGGGATCAAGAGCAACCTCAGCATAAGCACCGAAGACAAATATTCAGACAATGCAGTCTACAATGCCGACGGCGAGTTCCTGTTCACGTTCAACCTCGAGAACTTCGACAATTCGGACACGAAGCGCAAGGTGGCCTTCCCGTTTCTGCTACTGTCGATAATGCTGTTGCTGCTGTACGCGCAGCAAGGCATCAAGAAGAACAGGCTGAGCAACCGGCGATTCTTCATCATTGTGTTCATCGTATTGGCTGTAAGATTTGCCATTCAGGCATTCCTGCCACAAGAATATTATAGCCAGCTGTCGATTTTCACACCCCAGCATTTTGCGTCATCGACATTGTTCCCTTCAATTGGCGACCTGCTGATAAGCGTGTTTGTGATAGCATACCTCATCTTTGTATATTACTTCAAGGTACACCTTCAGCGACTCGACAAATACTCGATTTTCAGGCGGGCACTCATATCCATTTTATGGATACTCGTGCTGATAGGATACTTCGCATTTCTGACATACACGCTGAAGATTCTGATTCAGGATTCGAGCTTTCCGTTTGAGATATACAAAATCACGAACCTCAACCTGTACATCGTCATTGGATACTTCATCCTGATACTATGCTTCGTTGGATTCCTGTTTTTGCTCGACAAGGCATCGATACAACTGCTCAAGACATTCGACCTATGGAAGGCGATGCTGTTTTTATTGCCAGTGACAGCATTGGCATCGTACGCCTGGCTCAAATACGACTACACGAAGACCAACGTCCAGGCCTGCGCCACGTTTGCCATCTTGGCTTCAATATGGTTCTACATACGCAGCATCAAGCATGTCAACTTTGCGACCACTGCCATTATAGTAGGCATGTTTGCCGGATACGTGACCAACTATGTCAGAATTGAAAGCCAAAACAGGCAAAACGAGGAGTGCAAAATAATGTGCATAAGCCTGTCGCAAGTTCAAGACCCTGCCACTGAAATCATTCTGTCGGACGTGATTGACAACATAAAGGCCGACAAGCAGCTGTCGGAAATGCTTGCCAGCCAGGACTACGACTACGACTACCTATGCAGATATCTTCAGGACCAGTACTTTACAGGCTACCTGAACCGATACAACTTCGACATTACGGTATGCGACGCGCACGATGAGATAACCGATGCACAAATGAACAGACAGAACTGCCAGCAATACTTCACGAGATACCTCCGACGCTATGGATTCCAGACCAATGTTGCCGGGCTATACCAGGTTAAGGACGCCACAACGGAGACATCATACATAATGAGAGTCCAGATTCAGCTCAACCGCAACGAATCGACAACAATATACTTCAACCTATCGCCAAAAATGAACTATGAGGTATTGGGATATCCTGAGCTATTGCTCGACAAGCCTCTGCAAACCGACAAGTACAGACAGGACTTCAGCTACGCGAAATACCAAAACGGACGACTAACCTCACACTCCGGCACTTTTCCATACGCCTTTGACAATCAGGTATATGGTTCACACGAAGATGAATTCAGCCATTTCCAGTTCGACCGGTACGAGCACGTATTGTACAACAGCGATGACGAGAACTGCATAATAGTAAGCATGCCTACCGTCAGTTCGTTCAATGTGCTGATATCATTCACCTACACATTGATATTCTTCATACTGACAATAAGCCTGCTACTGATGTTCGGCAATTCGTACACCAAGATGTTCGATATCAGATTCACCATAAAGAACAAGGTTCTGTCTTCAATTCTGGCGATTCTGTTTCTTTCGTCAATATCAGTTGCAGGAGGAGTCGTCTACTACACGATAAACCACTACCAACGCTCGCAAAACGACATAATGTCGAGCAAACTGCAATCGGTGCTGATGGAAGTAGAGCAAAAATACTCCAACATTACGGACATAAAGAAGATACCTACAGCAGAGCTGAACAACCTGCTGACATCGTTCTCAAACACATTCCTGACCGACATCAACCTGTACGACCCCAACGGAAACCTGCTTGCCACCTCACGCCATGAGATATTCACACGCAAGCTGACAAGTGAGAAGATGAACGCCACCGCTTATCGGGAACTTGAAATTGACAAGAAGTCGAGAATTGTGCAGAAGGAGAACATTGGCGAACTAGACTACTACTCCGCCTACGTGCCGTTCATAAATTCGAGAAACAAACTGCTGGCATACATCAACCTGCCATACTTCATCAAGCGAGCCACTCTGCGTCAAGAACTTACTAGCGTGTCAGTTGCCGTAATCAACATCTACGTGGTGCTGGTGGTATTGAGCGTGCTGATTGCCATATTCCTGTCGAACCACATTACAAAGCCGATTGTGGCCGTCCAACAGCGAATACGCAACATCGACCTCGGGAAGAGCAATCAACGTGTTGAATATGACGGCGATGACGAGATTGCCGAACTTGTAAAGGAATATAACCTGATGCTCGAGCAATTGAGCATCAGCGCCACACGGCTGGCGAAATCGGAACGTGAGAGCGCTTGGCGCGAAATGGCACGCCAGGTAGCCCACGAGATCAAGAACCCGCTCACACCTATGAAGTTGAGCGTGCAACTGCTCGAACGCTCGCAACGCAACGGCGACCCCGACTTCAACGAACGTTTTGCCAACACATCGCGGACTCTAATAGAGCAAATCGACAGCCTGTCGTCAATTGCGTCGGAATTCTCGCAATTCGCCCGAATGCCCGAAGGTCGCACTGAATTGGTCAACCTTAACGAACGCATTTCGCAAAGCGTTGAACTGTTCAGCGAAACCACTGCGACAAAAATCATATTTACAGCACCTGCTGGAAGAATTGTGAAAATCGTTGCCGACAACGAGCGCATGCTCCAGGTATTCAACAACCTGATAAAGAACGCCATACAAGCCATACCAAAGAAGCGCAACGGCAGAATCGACATTTCGCTACGATGCTTCAAGGGCCGTGCCGTGGTCGAGATTCAGGACAACGGCTCCGGAATATCGCCAGAAACAGAAGCAAAACTGTTCCAGCCTAACTTCACGACAAAGACTAGCGGTACCGGACTTGGGCTGGCCATTGTGAAGAATATTGTTGAAGATGCGAATGGCGCTATATGGTTCTACTCAAAACCTGGCAAAGGCACTTCGTTCTTTGTGTCGTTCCCGCTGGCACCGGAGAACTAATTCATTTAGGATTTAGGATTTGGGATTTAGGATTTGGGATTTCTTATTTTGGATTTAGTCCAGATTAGTATCGGGAGATTCTTTCTGACAACTATCTCTTTTTCAAATCACTACATATTCTTCAAAATCGCTACAGGCGAATTACAGGACACCACTTGACATTCAATCTTCATTAACGGACAATGATGATTCGGCCGACACCGTTAACCAGATTGGCATTGATGGCAGACGGGCACTTTGGCATTGCCTGACCTTTCAACGTGGCTGTGACTTTGTAGAAGTAAACGCCCGACGGCAAAAGCGCGCCATTCGAATTTGTGCCGTTCCACGAGTATGCCGACAGATTGTGACCTATATGGATGTCGCTCAAATCGCTGATGTCTATGGTCCTGACTATCGTTCCAACCGAGTTGAAGATGTCTATCCTGAACTCGTCAGGCAATTCACTGCCAGTCAGTTCAAAGCCGAACCTGACACTGCTACTGAATGGATTTGGGAAAGCATACACATCGGATATCGCGCTCTGCGTGACAACCTTGAATGTAATCTGATAGTCGTCGGTGCCGGACTCGTTGCCTGAACAGTCGTGCGAACGGACTCGCAACCGGTAGGTTCCGTCGGCAAACGGCATATTCAGCACGACTTTTGCAGAATTGTCGTCAATGGTGCCGGGCTCAAACGTCACGTCGGGATTTGCCACAAGACTGATTTTGCGTTCCTCGCCCGATTCGACCGATGTGATATAGACTGACACCAGGCTGGTGTCGGCAAGCGCAAAGTACGGGTTTTCATCAGTCAAGCCTATCACTATAACCGGTCGCGACGAAACCATTTCGCCATCGCGGATGTGACGGCCGTCGAATGTGACATCCATCAATGGATTGCGGTTATCGCCAACCACGCAGAATGGCTTCTGCAAATAATTGTTGAAATGCGTCTGCTCAATCTGGTCGAAATATTGCCCGCCTTCAGCCATTGGATTCAATTCGGCATGGAATACATTTTCTGACTCGAGCCCGACGGTTGAGAAAAAGACTGTATCGAGCACGTACTCGCCAGGCATCAAAGGCTTGAGCCGATGATAGCCAACCTCCGCCATTCGGTTCGTCGCAGTCTGTATCCAGTAATGGGTCAGAACGCTATCAGAACGTTGCATCCCGACATTTTCATACGCCAAGACCGCCATGCCCTGCTGGCCTTCGGCCAATGTATCGGAACTGAATGCCCAGCCATGCTGAAGGCTTATTGCCAAATCGGTATAAGGCGAGTAGAGCACACGCCACATCTTCAGTTGCGACGGCGTACGGCGTGCGTCATCGCGAGTGAAAAATCTCAATTTCAGATAATTATACCTTTCAGCATCGACTTCGGACAAATCGACAACGGTTGACGACACCTGCTCAAAAAGCATTGTCTCCTTGCCGTTTTGACCGATGCCAAGCACATCAACATAAGCCTCGTCGCTTGCATCTTCCGACTCGGCACTCCACTCAAGGCCTGCCCATTCGGATGCAGGGCCGATTGCCGGACTGGTTATGGTTCCGTGGTTGTAGTTGTCAGTCAATGTCTTGCGGAAATCAATCTGGTCCGTCGCCGACGTTCCGACTACCTCCTCCGTTTCGTCAGGATAGCCCTTATGCGCAAAAAATATGTACGGCACCGAACTGTTGACATTGCGTATCTCGGTCGAGCCCCAACGCTCAAATGCCATGTATGCCGATTCGGGCCATTGCTGGAAACGTCCGGACATAAACGAATATACCATGAAATAGTCGCCTTTCGGGACATACGTCTCTATCATGTTTTCCAAGGCGGAAAGGCTCTCGTCCAAATTGGACAGGTAAAAGATGAAGTAATGCTCAAACGGCCTTGACGAGCAGTTCGGGTAATTGGACTGTCCATAGTTTCCCCTGTCGGACTGCCACGGAACCAAATCGAACGAATCGACCACAACGAGCAACAATGCATTCACCGCCCCACACGACGAATAGGCGCTGTAGCCATCGAGCGTATAGCCCAGACGCATGAAATTGCCCGAGTTTGGCGAGCCTATATTGTGGCACCTTATTGTCCGCGACGCCTCGGTAAAGACAAACGAACGGTCAGACCCGTCGGCACTGATGAAAGAGAACTCGTCATCGTCAATCTGCTCAAAATGCGACTGCTCCCAGCCTGTCATTCCGTTGCGTACTATAAACGAGCCCGGCTCGCCATAATCAGCCGACGATTCGTTTTTTGCACGCCAGAAATATGTCACGTCTTCGGCCATGCCGAATTCAGGTTGCCAATCGACAATTCCGCCGGCATGGGCCACATTTTCCGAAAACAGCGACGGGCTGTCGAACCTCTCTGTCGTATCTATCTGGAATTCACTCCGCTGACCATCAAGCAAAGCGTCGAATGTTGATGCCCGCAGTGAAGAAGGCACTTGTGGATTCAGCCCATAACGATATGGGAACACGGTGTTCAAGTCGGAAGACATTACATACGCATCGTAACTAAGGCTGTTGTTGTCCTCTCTCAACTCCTCAACCCGGCCCATTGCATCAAGTTCGATGTCAAATACATTGTGCCCCGAGCCCGACAGTCGGTCGATAGCCATGCGGAAAACGACCGTATCACGGCATTTCAGCCCATTCAAGGTCTGGACACTCACGTTCACGGTTCCGTCGGCCATTGTGCGCCTCAACTCGATGTCGAACTCGCCGGTTATCGACTTGCCTACATTCCGCACTGCCACATTCACTGAAAACGAATCGACCTCGGTAGTCAAAATCGAGGGAGAAAGCCACACGTCGCCCGCATCAATCCGCAAATCGGGCAATGCGGGACTATTTAAGACGATGCACGGATCGCCATGGAGCGTCATTTGTTGCAATGTGCCTATGGTCAACCTGTTTGAAGTTTCCGAGATCATCTGCTGGGCCACGCGCATCGACTTGCCTATAGGCTCGCCGTACGAACCGCTTGCCAACTGTCGGTAGAAATTGGACGAGAACTTGTCCAAATAAGAGGGGACACCCTCGTTGACCATGGCCATCAAGCCAATGGCGCCTCCATGCGGAGCAAGCACCCACTCCTCGCTTACCGACGACTGCCACACGGAAAATACGTTGCCGGTGTAGCACGAATTTGACAGAATCAGCGGATATCGGCCTTCGTTATCGTAGTACGACGGCACATCGATATCCTGGTCGAAACCGCCCCCCGACGAACCGTGCCCGAAGAATGTCATCAGGCTGACACCGCCGTTGATCAGGATTCGCACGCTGTCGTTCTTCGATGTCGATATAGGGTCAGACGTTGATTTGCAAAAGGTTGTGACAACGCCACCAAACAGCGTATCTTCAATAATCGACCTGTATTTTGACATATAGGCGGTCATGGTAGCCTGCTCGTAGGCATCCTTGCCACCTACAAAGTGAATGACGCGTTTCATCCACTCGTCCTGCACATTCGACTCAAAAGCCTTGACCTTCTCGAGATACGAGTCGACCTCGGAATTGTTCAGTGCCGACAGCCGTCCGGTTGCGAGCAATGGAGCATTGCCACTGCCATCCACATAAGCCGACAGCAACGCATCCGACGCCGGATAGCCCATGGTAGGCACAAGGTTGTTTTTGTAGCCTTGAGCATTGTTTCGTGATTCATATGAACTTACGCCCTTACCCAGCAAAAACAGGAACTGTGGCTTTTCGGTCCATTTAGATGCGATATATTCCACAAAATGACGTATTGCCAACGGATGCTTGTCTATTCCGTAGCCAAACTGCCCATAGAGTTCATCGACATCGGCCAAATAGGCATCGCGATATTCGGCATAAGCCCTCGCCGACTTCATTAACGATGAATTTGTGACAATAACCACCTGTCTGTCGCCTTTTGAGTGGTCGACAAACGGGGAATGCGATATCTTGCCAACACCGTGTATTCCTTTGGCATCGGCAATGACCATCCTTACCGGCTCGCCATGTGAAGGCACCAATGCCAACACTTTCCCTTCTTGGGTGACAAGGCCAATTCGCAGGTTGCGTGTCACGTCGTACAAAACCATATCGGACGAAACGTCAAGCCCACCTATGGCAATGCACAAATCCCTATCGGACGAAGGCAACTCAAATTCCTGGGAATGACGGCCTTCGAACTCAAATGCCGAAGGATATTCTATCTCGATGTATGACACACGCGAGTAGTCGGTGGTTGCACCCACGTCGTCGATGCTCGAGAAGGTGAAGGCATTCGCTTTCGACAAATTCGACACGCTGGTCGCCACCGAGCACTTGATGTTGTGCAATCCACGGAAAATGGTGTCGCAAGCCAAGCCCGCCCCGCTAATCGATATGTGGTGCCCGTTTGACGAGTATGTCGCCAAAGCCAGGCTTATGTTGGCCATAAGCGGTTCGTCGGCATAGACATTTGGCGTAGGCACCTGTTTTGTGATTTTTCCGCCAAGCGACAGCGCCGATGCGTCAAACCAGCCTTCGGCCTCGGTGTAGAAGCAGTTCTCCTCGCCTCCGAGATACGTCGCCGTATATTGGCAGACCGTATCGACAATGCAATAGTTTGCCATTTCGGCGGTTTCGACACCTTGCGACGCACAT
>JAZUEN010000033.1:0-124794 GCA_045640185.1 Bacteroidales bacterium | reverse complement strand
ATGTTGAGGGTGATTGGGCCGCCGTTGTGACATGGGAACACAACGACATGTTGAAGAACGTCACCATAACGCTCACGCCCGACAAGGACTGCGACTACGACAAGACGCCTATTATTGTTTCCGCCGCGCAGGATTCCTGCTATATATCGGCCGGCTCGGAGTTCAGCAAGAAATATGCCGTTTACCACCAGTGGTGGGACGACTCCAAGGCGCAGTACTATGAGCCAGTGGTTTACAACTTTACAGCCACATTCAGCGGCGAGATTGACGGCATTCCATACACGGTTGCCACCGAACCGGTGAAATATATCTTCCTTGACCGTGCCGTGTATGCCGCCGACAAGCAGTTCAACGTTTACCGTATGGGCCAGATTGGCAACCGCACTTGGCTTTTGGAGGATTTGAGAGGAGAGATTTCTATTCATAATATATTTACTTCGCCAATGGGATTCAAGGCTGGTTTTTATTCAACGTCAAATGAGCCAGAAAGGTTTGGTGTTATCCCTGAAGGCTTTCACTTAGCATCAGACGACGATTGGCAGGATTTGGAATATACTTATGGAGTGGAAAAACAGGACTGTAATAACTACAAGGAAATAAATAGCAGCGACTTATATCATTCTAAAATCAAAGTGGAAGGGTACCCTTGGTATGATGAAGAAATACAGGATACAATAAAATTTGTTGGTCAAGATGTGGACATTACGCAAAAACTAATGTCAAAAAATGAATGGAAAACACTAGATTCTACAGAAACCATATTGGACGGATGGGGAGTATTCAATGCAAGACCATTTGGATGGTCATGGCGCGGAAGTGGGTCGGTAGAGCCTCTTCGTGTAGGGGCAATGGTTGCATTTCTAACAAGTACTTATGACAAAGATAAAGATGCATCAGTTGTTCGGATGATATGGAGCGGAAATAAAGGAATAGAGCGAGTATGGGCAATAGAACCTTATAGGGCATATTATATGTATCGTTGCGTAAAAGACGAATAGTAATATGCGATATTCATCATTAGTTGTATTTTTTTATTGTTTTCCTATTGCCGTCTGTTTGCGCAAGAAGATAAAAGTATAGGAAATGTCAGCATCATATCCAATGTTGATGCAGACGGTTATTGTGGAACAGAAACTCCACTGAAAATCAAATTTGCCGACGGGCGGAACTTCGTGCACGGCGGAAGCGGACCTCTTTCGGTTTACAGTGCCGACAAAAACTCGACAAAAATGTAAAAACAAAAAAGCCAACCATTTAAAAGTTAAATAGTTGGCTTTAAAATTTGTACCCCCGCTGAGAATCGAACTCAAATTTAAAGTTTAGGAAACTTCCGTTCTATCCGTTGAACTACAGGGGCAGAACGGGCGCAAAAGTAGAATAAATGTTGAAATTGTTCAACGATAACCGCCTAAAGTTGGAATATTATTAAGTTTTATGCTTTAAGGACTAAGTTTTACGTATCACGTACAACATTCAACGAATCAACAAATCAACGAATCAACGCCTCCGCCACCAATTCCGCCACATCCTTGACTGGTGCAATCTGCGTACGGTCGAAAGTCTTCTTGCACAAAGGGCAAGCCGTAGCCACCACATCCGGATTGTTTGCCGTGAGCACCTTCATTGTCTGCTCGGCTATCTTCAACTTGTCGGGCGACGGCAAGGTGAGGTTTGCCAGGCTACCGCCACAGCAGAGCGAATGCTTACGCTCGTCGGCAACCGGTTTCAGCGTAACCACCTTGTCCAGCACGGCCCTTGGCTGTTCGTAGATGCCACTGCCACGCCCAAGTTCGCACGGGTCGTGATAGGTTGCCGTCACATTCTTCCGGTTCACGCGAATCTTGCCCTTGTCAATCAGGCGGTTTATGTATTCCGTATGGTGCAAAATCTCGATGTCGAGATTGTAGTCTTCCCTGAACACCTTGTAGCAGATAGGACACGAAGTGACCAGCGTGCGGGCCCCACTGTCGATAATCGACTGGCGGTTCTTCTGCATCAGTTTTTCGGCCACGTCGGCCTGACCAGCAAGTTTCATGGGGCGACCACAGCATACACCGCCATCGGCATCCATAAACCAGTATTTGTCGCCCGAAGCCTCCAGAATCTCCACCATTGCGTTTTTGGTCTTAGGCACCAGATGCCCCATGCACCCTGTAAAATACACCACATCAACCCGCTCTGCCTTCTTGTTGTCATACGGAAGATTTACATCCTTAGGCGTATAGTTCTGTCGATGGCGCAGGCGAATGGCATTCAGGTCGATGCCGACCGGGCACACCGAGGCGCAACGTCCGCACATCAGGCAGTTGTTGGCTTGCGCCGAATGATCCTCGCCGTTGCGGATGCGTTGCAGAAAATATACGGCCTGCGAGTCGTGATTGCCAAGCATTGTGTTCAACTGGCAACGGTCGAGGCAGACGCCACACCGCGGGCACGACAGCACCATCACCTCCTCAAGTATCGGGTTGTCGGGCTTCAGTTTTATTCCCCAGTTACGGAAGAAGATGAGCACCATCTCCGTAGGTATGTGCATGTATCGGCTGAACGGCAGACCGAGGAAGAACACGCAGAGCACGCTCGAATATCCCCACCAGAGGCCGTATTCAATCTGTTCAAGAGGTAGGATTTGCGCCATAGCCGAGCCCACCGTCCCAGTCAGGAACCCACCTGTCCCGTTTATTCCGCAAGTGGCGCTTTCGGCAAGCAGACGCATCGGGAAAATCAGCCACAAGGCATACAGAACCACCTTATCGCGCAAGCGCAACTTTGTGGTGCTCTTCATTCCCACAATGCGCTTGTAGAACCGCTTGACAACGGCCACCATCACGCCCGACAGCACCAGAAGCAACGAGGCGTCCATCAACTGCACAAAGCCTTTTGCAAAAAAGAATCCTTCATCTTCCGGAACAAAATAGACAAAGAAGATCGGGAAATAGAACGGTGCCGAACCGCCCATGTAGATATGGCCCTCAAGTGCGCCAATCACAATAAGCAGGAACCATCCGAAAGCCAGGCTCATGTGCATGTAGCCCAGGCGCCTGTTGACAAGGAACATCTTGCGGTGAATCAGGCTCTCAAGGAATATCTCCTTCATCGCCTTGAGCGATTTCACGCTGAACAGGCCACGCAGGATTTTCAACTTGTCGTCGCGGTCAAAATACCAAACCCAACTTGAATACTTCAGTATCAAGTAGGCGAACAACAGGCTCATGCCTATTGTAAATGGCAGTACGAATATGTCAAATGGTGTCTGATTCATTTTTCAAAATGGCTTCACGGGTTCTGAGCATCACGTTGCGGATATTTACGCCACGCGGACATACAAGCGTGCATTTCCCGCACAGCATGCAGTTGCCGAAGTCCTTGCGCAACTGGGCATACTCGCCGCGTTGCAACAATGTGTTCAGTCGCCTTATGTTGAACGAAGGGTTAAGGTTGCCGGCCGAGCAAGTCGAAGTGCAAGCGCCACAAGCCATGCAGACGCGCAACGACGGCTCGTTTTCGAGGACGAAGTCGCGAATCTCCTTGTCGTTCTTGTCGTAATTGATGCTCTGCGCTTTGGCAATCGTAAAACCCCACATCGCCTATTCGTTTAGATATTGTTGCATCGACAATGCGGCGGCACGCGCATTTGCAATTGTATCGATGATGTTCATGGGTGCGGTGCAAGCCCCTGCCGTAAACACACCCTCGACATTTGTGTTGTTGTACTTCAGATAGTTGTCGGTTGACTTGAAGAACCTGTTTGCGCCACACTCAACATTCAGATTCGTGGCAACCACGCTGTCGGTCCTCGCCTCCATTCCGCACATCAGCACAAGCAAGTCGGTCTTCATGCGCAACGGCTTGCCAATGAGCGTGTCTTCGGCCTTTATCTGTATTTCGCCATCAATGTTGGCGGCGGCCTCCGATATCTTGCCGCGTACGAACGACACCTTCCATTTCTCCTGCGCCTCGCGGTACAGTTCCTCGTAATACGGGCCGAACATTCGTATGTCCATGTAGAAGCAGAACACCTCGGTTTCAGGGTGACGGCGCTTTATCTCGATAGCCTGTTTCACGGCTGTCACGCAGCACACCTTTGAGCAGTAGTGGTTGCCCACCTTCTCGTCGCGCGAGCCTACGCAGTGGAGCAGTATCACGCGTTTGGGCATTTCGCCTCGCGGTGTGGTGAAGTTGTCGCTTTTCAGCATTCCTTCAAGTTCGAAACTTGTTATCACGCCAGGATATATTCCGTAGCCGTACTCCTCCTTGCGGGTGGCGTCGAACAGATTGTAGCCGGTGGCCAGCAATATGGCGCTCACGTTTATTTCGCGTCCGCCGTTGGTCTTTATGGTGAATTGACGGGCATTTGTCTTGCGACACTCAACCACTTCGGTATTGGTCAGAGTCTCAATGTCCTTTCCTTCGATATGCGACAGCAAGTCGTTCAGCACTTCCGAAGCAGGACGCTTGTCGGGAAAAAGGTTGTACATCTGGTTCAGATGCCCGCCGAGCCTCGAGTCCTTCTCAATCAGCACGACATGGTATCCCATTTGTGCGAGACTTGCGGCGGCCTCGATTCCTGCAGGTCCGCCACCTATTACGGCTATGTTCTTACGTGTCATAGGCAAGTACACATTTGTGGTGAATTGTTATCTATATTGCCGATTTGCCTTTTTGCCTTTGGGTCGTAACTGACGCCGAGCTTGTCAAGCAACGGCTCCACATCCACTTGGTGCATCTGAAGGCCGAGGTCCCATGGGTCGTAGCCCAGAGTCAGCCCAGCCATTTCCTCGTATGTCAAGACAGGTATTCCCTGCCCGTCTTGTCCGTAGGTTGTGCCTTCCATCTGCTGTATGGTATATTGCCAGCGGTCGAGGAACATTGCACATCCTGGGCAATTGGCGACAATGAAGTCAGGCTTGTATGGTGCCATCGACTCCAGTTTCTTCTTCGAGTTTGCCACCGAATAGCCACGGTTTGCCTGCACCAGGTAGTTGCGGAATCCGAATCCGCAGCAGTGTCGGCGTTCGGGGTAGTCTACCACGTTTCCGCCCCACGACTCTATCATTCCGGCAAGCACATACGGGAACTCGGCGCCTCCCACTCCCTTTGTCGGGAACAGCTTTGCGTAGTGGCAACCAATGTGCTCAACCACGTTCAATGGTTCGCCGGTATTCACGTTGACCAGCTGGCGCACCTTGTGGTCGGCAATCTCGTTGCGGAACTTGTATATTATGTCTGACGTATGCGCCAGGTTTTTCGGCTTGTTGAATTCGCGCCGGCACGATTTCCACAGATACTCGCGCACCTTTGCCTCTTCCTCCGGAAAATGCTCCCAAGTCTCGAGCAGTTCGGTGTAAAGTCCAAACGACGTGATGCACGATATGGCCATATTCTCGTAACCGGCCTCGGTCATCAGCGCAAAATGGCGCGCAATCACGGTCGCGGTTGTCTGAAAGGGCACAAGGTCTGAATGGTAGGCGATGCCTGTACAGGTGGTATGATGAGGGTCGTCGTAGATGTCCTTGCCAAGCTTGTCGCGCAAGATTTCCAAAAACACGCGTTCCGATGCCGGATAAAACGTCTGCCGTATGCAGCTGCGGCAATAGTAGTAATGGTCGTCGGCTATATCCTTTTGGTATTTTGCCCAGACGTTGGCTTTTGCCGCGCAATTATATTCACTCATCGTAGTCGGAATTAGTTCGGTAAACCATGTTGAAATAGTCGTCGTTTTCAAAGTTGACTCCCATTTCGTCGGCCTTCTGCTTCGAGAATTTTTCTACAGCCTCGTACATTTCGGTTCCGCCGGTAATGTCGAAGATGCTCTTGAGTTCGTCAAGGTCCTTTTGGTCGATAAGACGAAGCGCCCCCGCTCCCGTTTGCTTGTATTGCGCGCCCAGGCGCTTCATTATGCCGTCAGTATTGTTGAACACCCATTCCCACGTGGTTCCCTGTTCAGGATGCATCCACGGCTTAACAATGTCGGGATAGACGCAGTAGCCACGTTGCAGAATGCTCTCGCCGATAGTGCGTTTGAGCGCGAATTGCTGACGCCCCTTTTCAGAGCAGGTGAAATAGCCCAGCTTGACCGACAGCTTGCGCAGTGCCTGGATTACAAAGCCCGGCGTGTTGCCTCGCGGACAACGTGTCTTGCAGCTCATGCACTGCCCGCAATACCAAATAGTCTCCGACTTCAGCAACTCCTCAATGATTGTGTCATCCTTCTTCTGCACCATATCCACAATCTTGCGCGGGTCGTAGTCGTAGAATTCAGCGGCCGGGCACACGCCTGTGCACATTCCGCAGTTCATGCAGGCGTGCAGGCCTTCGACAAAGCGGACATCTTCAAGCAACTGGTCGTAAAGTTTACCCATTGGTTCATACTTTTTCAGATTGGCAAAAATACACAAGACTACGCTTAACGGCATGCCACTTTTTGCCCAAAAAAGGTGGTATTAATACTCATACCCCGGACAGTTTTTCGCAACCGGCCGACATTTGTGGAGTGCCACATTCTCGCAACACCATTCTTGAAAAATGCAAGCATCACTACAGAAACCGTCACAGCATTGGCTTAAAGCACATTGCAACAAATTCCACTCCAAATTTTACGGTTTAGATTCGATATAAGACAAAGTCACACGTCGCCGTTTTTGTCATTTCAGAAATAACCTTAATTTTAGTAACTTCAAGATTTGAAAATTACGTTTTTGCAATGGAAGTGAAATTATTCGTATTCAATCCGATACAAGAGAACACATACGTGATGTACGACGAGACTGGTGAGGCGGCCATTATTGATGCAGGCAACTTCGATGAGACTGAAAACGACAAACTGGCATCGTTCATTAACGGGAACAAGCTGTCTGTCAAGTGCATTTTCAACACGCACAACCATTGGGACCACATTTTCGGCCTCGACTGGGCACAAAAGCAGTACAACCCGCGCATATACTGCCACGCCGACGACTTGCCGTGGATTGACAATTTCAGCATGATTTGCAACAGCTACGGATTTGGCGAGCGCAGCGTCCCTCAACCTACAAACTTCTACTACAACGGCCAAATAGTGAAGTTTGGCAACACAACGCTTAAAGTGCTTCACACGCCCGGACATTCGGCTGGCGGTGTGTCGCTCTACTGCGCCGAATCGGAAATGCTTTTCAGTGGCGACACCCTGTTCTTCAACAGCATAGGCCGTGCCGACCTGCCTGGCGGCGACGACCGCCAACTGGCCGAAAGCATCAAGACGCAACTTCTGACTCTGCCCGGCAACACAACGGTGCTCCCGGGGCACGGGCTACGAACCTCCATTGAATACGAACGACTGAACAACCCATACCTTCAATAATATGGAAAACAAGCAACCGCAATCCAACTCACTGACCGGCAAAATGCTGACTGCACTCGGCAAGCTCAATGCCGAAGTCGCATCCATGAACAACCGCAGCGGCATCCTGCAACATATAGCCAATTCAATAGCATCGGCGTTCGCCCACCCCGACGACGTGTTTGTTTCAATCATCTACAAGGGGACGAGTTTCACCAACGGGCAGCCAACAGCCGCCGAAACCCGCATTTCAGTGCCAATAAGCATTGTAGGCGAGATAAAGGGCTCAATAAAAGTTTCGTGCAGACTGTCTGAAAGTCAGGATACTGCAAGAGCGGAACAACTTTTTGTAGAGAATGTCGCCACGCTCATTTCGACCCAGGTGATGAGGCTGAAATACGCCAACCTGCGGCAGCAGAACTACCAACGAAGCAAAGAGCTAGACGCAATAAACCACACTTCGCAAATAATCAAGCACGGCCTGCCCATCGACCAGACCCTACAGGAAATATGCAGCATGCTGCCTCGCGCTTGGGTACATTCCGATTGGGCGGTTGCACGAATCAAGTTCCAGGACAAGCAATACACAAGCCTGAATTTCGCCGTGACCCAATGGGGAATGGACGAACAGTTCTCCACTTTCGACAACAAGAAAGGAAGCATCGAGATATATTATCAGCGTGAGTTTGAAGAAGATGGCGGAACTCCGTTTTTGCCCGAAGAACATAACCTGCTGACAAACATTGCCCGTCTGATAACCGGCTACCTCAACAGCTTCAAGGGTAGCGAGATTATCCTGCAGAAAGCTGTCATCAACGTACAGCAGCACCGCACCGACGAACTGCGACGCTCACTTTCAAAACAGAACAAGCCGATACAGCAGTACTTCAACCAGCAGATGATGGACAAATACGTCTATCTGGACATGATGAAGTACAAAATCAAGCATATTCTTTTTGTCTCAACACTTTACGATGCATTCCTACTTGAAAACGACGACACATTCTTCGAGAAGTTCATGGGCGAGATTTACCAATACAGCCTCTTCTCGCTGCCACGAATAACCGGCGTTTCCACCGAAGAAGATGCCCTCGAAATTCTGGAAACCACGCCAATCGACCTTGTTATCCTTATGGTCGGCATCGACCGCGATTCGCCTATCGAACTGAGCGCTAAAATCAAGGCCGTCAACGACTCAATACCTGTATATCTACTTGTCAATAAAAAGGATGATGAAAGGTATTTCAACAACCTCATACCTACCATCACCTCTGTCGACAAAATGTTCATTTGGACTGGTGACACTTCCATCATCTTCTCCATTGTGAAATCTATTGAGGATAGCGTAAATGTCGCCAACGACACCAAAGTTGGACTGGTCCGCGTAATACTGTTGATTGAAGATTCGCCTGCATACTACTCGCGATACCTGCAGATTCTGTACTCCATTGTTTTTGACCAAGTGCAAAAACTGCTGCCCGAAGTTGAGAAAAACGAGCTCAACAAGATTACAAAGATACGTTCGCGTCCAAAAATCCTGCACGCCCGCAACTACGAGGAAGCCATTGCCATCTTCAACAAGTACAAGGACTTCCTGCTTTGCGTAGTGTCGGATGTGGAATTTGACTGGGGCGGAAAGCCCGACAAGCAGGCTGGCCTGAAATTCGTAAAATACATGCGAGAGCAAGTGTTCAGCGTGCCTGTCATTCTGCAATCGACAGAAGACATCGACATCGCCGACGCTTCGGCCAACAAGATTTTTTTCATAAACAAGAATAGCGAAACGCTGTTTGAAGATTTGCGCCGACACCTTATCAAATATCTCGGATACGGCGACTTCCTTTTCCGCACAAAAGATGGCAAGGACATCGGTGTGGCTCATTCGCTCCGCGAGTTTGAAGTGTTGCTGCAAGATGTTCCGCAAGACTCTTTCGTCAGGCACGCCAGAAAGAACCAATATTCCATCTGGCTCATGGCACGCGGCGAGATACAGCTTGCGCGCACCATCAACGCCATGCGCATCGAGGACTATTCCGACTACGAATCGGCCCGGCAGGCCGTACTGGACGCCATCAGGGTCTACCGTGAGCAGAAGAAGAAAGGCAAGGTCCTGTCGTACGACGAGACATCGACAATCGACGAACACAACATCGTCCGTTTTGCCGGCGGAACAATGGGTGGCAAGGGCCGTGGCCTGGCATTCATCGACGTGCTTATATATAACCTCGACCTTGGCGAGCTGTCAAAGCGCATCAACCTGCTGACTCCTACTACCGTCATCATCGGCACCGACGAATTCACCACGTTCATGGAGCGCAACAAGCTGTACGTCAAGGTTATCGATCCTGAGACATCTTATCAAAGGCTGCGCGAGCTGTTCTACTACAGCAACCTGAGTCTGGAGCTTGAACGCCGTGTTCGCGATTTCGTCAACCACATCGACAAGCCACTTGTAGTACGCTCGTCAAGTACGTCTGAAGACTCTATAAACCAGCCATTTGCAGGCGTATTCGACACCTACATCGTGCCAAACAGCGACAACAAGGAAAAGACGTTCAAGCTAGTCTGCGATGCCATAAAACTGGTCTACGCATCAGTCTATTCCGACCAGGCGCTAGGCTACTTCAAGGCCATAAACCACAAAATTGAAGGTGAAAAGATGGCCGTCATTCTGCAGGAGCTTGTCGGTTCACAATATGGCGATTACTATTACCCGCACATCAGCGGTGTGGCGCAATCGTACAACTTCTACCCGATTGCCGACATGAAGCCCGAAGAAGGCTATGCCGTTATCGCCATGGGACTGGGCTCCTACGTGGTCGATGGTTGGAAGGCCTACCGATTCTCGCCTCGCTACCCTAAAGTGTCGATGTACACCACACAGTCGCTGCTACACACCACGCAGACGCAATTCTACGCGCTCGACATGCACAACACCGACCCGGATTTCCTTGCCGACGGCGAACTGGCTGCAGTCAAAATGATTGACACATACGATGCCGAAGAACACGGAACCATGAAGCATCTGGCGTCTGTCTACAACCCCGACAACGACACATTGCGCCCTGGACTCGACGGCGCGGGACCACGCATCCTGAACTTTGCCGACATTCTGCAATACGACTACTTCCCGCTGGCAGAAACCATCGACACCATACTTAATGCCGTGCGCGAAGCATTCGGCTCTCCTGTCGAGATAGAATACGCCGTCAACCTGAACCCAGGTCTGGGCGGCAAACCATCATTCTATCTACTTCAGATAAAGCCACTTGTAGGAGCGAATGCCAACCAGCTCGACTCAAGCGTGTTTGAGCAGAAAGAGCGCATGTGGCTCTACACACAGCAAAGCCTTGGCAATGGCATAGTAAACGACATCTACGACGTCATCTACATCGACAACGGCAAATTCAACAAGCTGGAAACCATTGAAATGGCCGAGGAAATCGACCGCCTGAACAAAATGATGATTGAGGAAGACCGCAAATACATACTGATTGGTCCGGGACGCTGGGGCACTAGCGACCGTTTCCTTGGCGTGCCTGTCGACTGGTCGCAGATTTCAAACGCACGTGTCATTGTCGAACTTGGCCTCAACGACTATCCGCTCGACTTCTCGCTTGGCTCGCACTTTTTCCACAACGTCACATCGATGAACATTGGATATTTCGCTGTGCAAAGCAATTCAACAAAGAGTTTTATTCGCTGGGATGTGCTTGAAAACCAGACCACAATACAGCAGACTAAGCATTTCCGCCATGTGCGGTTCAAGCAACCTGTAAGCATTGTGATGGACGGAAAGGGCAAACGGTCGGCAATTGCCATCTAATATAGATGTCAAAAGAATTGCATCATGTCCATTTTACTGATTATTAAAAGGATCCACCGGCCATGACTGATTGTATGGACATTTATCAATCAGCCAAAAGATGAAGCATCGACACATATATTCGGAATAGATTGAAAAAAAATATAATATTGCAACAGCAAAACGACTTGACGATAAATAAAACGGCAACGGATTTTACTTTTGGCATCACTAATAAATACAGGAAATGATTTTCGTCGGATTATTTAGCCAGCACAAACTAGTTCTCGACAGTGTAACTGCTTATTTATCAAACTATTCCGATTTAAAGGTCGTAATAGCGACTTCAGACAAGGCCACACTATTCGAGAAGATGAAGCAACACGTCGTCCACGTGCTGGTTGTAAACATGTTTGAACTGTCGAATGCCGAACTGAATTTCATCATCGATGCCATGATGAAGTACCCGAAACTGAAGATACTGCTTCTATCGAACGTCAACCGCGACGATGTGATACTGCGCTCGATAAAGGCCGGAGCAAAAGGCTACATAACCATCGACGCAAGCGGAAGCGAGCTGGCGCAAGCCATCTACTCACTGCGCATGGGGCACGACTATTACAGCGAAGGCATCACACAGCTTCTTCTGAATAAGTACCTGACAAACCTTGAGCCAGCCCAAAGCGACGACGAAGAATACGCTTTAAGCGCCCGCCAAATTGAGATACTGAAACTATGGGGCGAGAGCTACAGCAACCAGGAAATTGCCGACAAGCTGTTCATCAGCGTGCGCACTGTCGAAACCCACAAGAACCACATAATGCAGAAACTCAACCTCAAGAGCACTGTCGATTTGGTCAAGTACGCAATCAAGAGCAATATTATAAAGCTGTAAGAAACAGCATTTTACACACGTCGGAAGCATTCCGTCCCTCTCTGGGGAAAAGCATTTCCGGGCCAATCGGCTTTGCCTAAAATTATTTTCCAATAATACAGCCAATTGCGTAAAACAAGCTAAAAAAAATACAATTTCATAGAACAAACCAAATAGTGATTTGTTATTAGGTGTGTAGTCCGAATGAGGCATTTCCTCATTCAAAATATTTAAATATTAGCCATATGAAAGAATTGAAAATCAAAGAAAGGCTTGTCCGGGGATTCATGACAATCATCGGGATTGTAATTCTGGTAACCATCATCGGCTCCATCGGCTTTATCAGAACCTACACAAAGGCGCTCACCTACAAGGTGTTCACAAACGTATTGGAAAACACGCAAAACACCCTTATTTCGGGAAACAGCTACATGCTGACTGGCAATGAATCTTATATAAACGAATTTGACGATGCCATAAAGGAGCTGTCGATACTGACCGACAACTTAAGGGCAAGATTCACCAAGCAGGAGCAAATAGACGAGCTCAACACATTCTGCGCCCATCTTGAAGCATGCAACGACAACTTCAAGCAGATTGTTGCTCAGAAAAAGATAAGGACTGAAGCGACTAATGAAATATCGAAACTCAGCAATGAACTGACGGCTATTGAAAGCAACATGCGGAAAGACAACCGCACACAAAACTCGGCCATCAGCAACCAACTGCAAATCATGTTGCTGCAGAACCAATACATATGCAACAACGACAAGTCGCTTTTGGACACATACCAAAATGCCTACAAGGAGAACATGACCCTCATCTCACAATTTGGATCAAACAATGATTTGATGGCTGAATTGCTGCACATCGCCACAACAAGCGACATCGAATTCAGCAAATATGTCAATGCCACAGCGAAAGTCAACGCCCTGGTTGACCCATTCAAGAAAGAGGCCGACGCAGTGATAACCAATGCAAGGGAACGTCGCGACATGCAAATCCAGATGATATCGTCATTAATAAAGAACAGCATCATAGGAATGGCATTATTGCTGATTTTAGCCATAATACTAAGCATTGCCGTAACCAAGAACCTGATTCACTCAATTGTACACCCAGTTGAACGTTGTGCGGCATTTGCCGAAAAGATAGCCAAAGGCGACCTTACTGCCGAGATTACTGAAAAGCACAATGATGAGATAGGCATGATGACAAAGGCTCTACGCGCCATGACAGTAAAGTTCTCCAATATAATCGTCAAGATTCAGGAAGGCGCAAATGTGATAAGCATGGCCAGCCAAGAAATCAGCGATTCGTCGCACGCCATGTCAGAAGGCGCCAGCGAGCAAGCCGCATCCCTTGAACAGATTTCGTCATCAATGGAGGAAATGGTTGCAAACATCAAGCAGAATGCAGACAACTCCATGGAAACCGAGAAGATAGCGCTAAACGCAACGTCTTCAATGGTTGAGAACAAGTCGACGACAGAGAAGGCTCAGGAATCAATGGCAATGATTGCGAAAAAAATCGGCATAATAAACGAGATTGCATCTCAAACCAACATTTTGGCACTTAACGCCGCCGTTGAAGCCGCACGTGCAGGCGATGTCGGCAAGGGCTTTGCCGTTGTCGCCACTGAAGTCCGCAAGCTTGCTGAACGTTGTGCCGAGGCCGCCGACGAAATAAGCATAATGTCAACCAATGGCGTCGACGTAACCAACAAGGCTAGCGAAAACTTCATTTCATTGATTCCTTTGATCGAGAAGACATCGAACCTTGTGCAAGAAATAACCGCAGCCAGCAAGGAACAGGACATTGGCGCGAACCAAATAAACGAGTCAATCCAACAGCTGAACACTATTGCCCAGGCCAATGCAAGCTCTTCTGAAGAATTGGCCGCCAGCGCCGAAAAGCTGAACGCTCAAGCCAACGACATGAAAAAGCTCATCGGCTATTTCAAAATCGACTTGAATCACAAGCAAGAACTCGGACAAGATGCCAACATGCCTGACAATCTTTCTGAATACAATGAGCAGCATAGCTTACGGAAACACATGATTAACTTCCACCGGCTCAGGCATGGTGAAAAGGCTGAGCAAAAGCAACAACGCGAGCCTGAGGGGAAAAAAGGATTCAACTTCAATTTCGAATCAAACGAATCAATGGACAGCCAGTTCCAGAAATTCTAAAGGCAACATATTCTATCCAATGGCCAATTGGTAACGTTCAAAGACGACATTCACTGTCTTTTCAAAATCATTGACGTTGCCAATTGGCTTTATTTTTGCAAATACCTCATCGCTGTCGACAAATGATTTCGAAAAAAACGACCAAAGCTCCTTTAGCCTATTCAGGCAGTTTCCCGTGCCGTTTTGCAAATACCAATGCTGTATCTCTTCACAGAATTGCCTGAATCTAATCTGGCTGGCACCAGACTCACCCTTAATCTGCAAGCCAATAAAAGGATTGACTATTGCGCCTCTGCCAACCATGTATCCTTTCAGATTTGGCACATCGACAGCATTCACTTCACCTGCCTTCACTATATCGCCATTGTAAATCACCATGTTGGCCGATTTTGACGCAACATCGACAAAGCATTTTCTATCAGCTTCGCCCTCATATTGCTGAACTGCCGTGCGCGCATGCACAATCACCTCGCAAAGGCTGAACTGGTTGAGCATCTCAATCAATGCCGGGAACTCATCTTTTGATTCATATCCCAACCGTATCTTCACCGACAACTGCGGTTTTAGCTTTGGCATGGCCTGCTCCAATATCCGGCTTGTCAGGTGAATTTCTTTCAGCATTGCCGCTCCCCTGTTGCGCCTGACTACGAATGGCTGAGGGCACCCCATGTTCCAGTTGACTTTCATGTAGCCGGCATCGAACAGCGTATTTGCAAAATGCACAAATGCACTAGCGCTATTTCCCAGCAGCTGTGGCACAATGGCTATGGATTTGTCGACATTGGCGAACCTACGCCGCAGAACGGAGGCTTTAGGCAGCGAATTGTCGTCAGCAACCATATATGGCATAAACATCTCGTCAAATCCGCCGATTTTTGCCAGCGCGTTCATAAACGGGGCGTCAATCAAGCCAAGCATTGGTGCCAACTGAACAATCTTTTGCGTCATTAGTTTCCTACGGATAGACAACGTTCACTGAGCCTTTCCGCTCTATTGTCTGATTTTGTGTTGTAACTATTTTCAGATAATAAAGATACCCGCCTTCCGCAACATGTTTTCCTCCACACTTGCCATCCCAGCGCGAGAACTGGTCAGCCGTACTATAGACACGCCCTCCATATCTGTCATAAATGGCGAACTCGAATGTCTTTATCTGAGCGCTTCTAATAATTGGGCCGAACGTGTCATTCACACCATCACCGTTAGGCGTAAAGGCATTAGCGAGCTCGACATCAGGCTGACGCTCGACGCAAACCGTATTCGACCGGCTATATGCGCTGTCTCTCGCCGATTCCACCATCACGCAGAAATTCTGTGCTTGGTCGTCGGCAATGTCGTCATAAGCGATATCGTAAGCACAATCGTCCAAAAACGATGCCACCGCTTCCATTGCTCCGCCATCAACAGCACAATACACCGTGAATTTCTCTCCAGCTCCCAGCGACTGACGCCATCTTACGCTTATCGACTGAAGGCCAGCTTCCGCCTCAACCGACAATGGCCGCACTTCCGCCGACGAATATACCGGATCGCCACAAAAGCCTATCGCTGACAGCCGGTAAGTGGCATCCGCATCTACCGGAACGTATGACAGCCTTTTATTTTTGATGCCGGAAAACATTGTGTCAGAAACGAAGTCTGCATCCACTGATTTTTGTATTGCATATCCCAACAAATCGGCACTTGTATCAATGGAAGCCGTCAGTTCGACTTTTCCTTGCACATTCAAGACAGAATCGACAGAAACTAGCGACTCGTCCAACAGCTTTGGATTGAAAGTCTCATAATCAACCATGTTGGACATCGAGCGATAGCTTTCTTGCAGATTTGCCACAACATAGAATCTGTATTTTTCGCCAGGCAATAATGCACTTGTCGAGAAAACGGTATCAGTCGTTTTTCCATACAATGCAAATGGCTCGCCTTCTTTCTTGCCAAATATCATATAGTCAACCACATCGGCGCCGACATACGCCGACCATTCCAACATCAGCGATTGAGAGCACTTGTCATATTCGCCACATGACAAGAATACCGTCTGATGCGAATCGCTTAATGGAGAATCACTCTGCCCTACAATGGAAGTCGACATCGAATAGCGTTCAGCATGCTCAGTCGGATGCGCCACAACGTCTTGGTAAGATCGCATCGACCCTGGCAATGAATCTGCCACCAAAACCCATTTAGAGTCGGACCAACGGTATATTGTATACGAATGGCTGTCTGACGGCACCTCGATATCCCAAGTAATGGTGACCTTTCTTGCCGAAGCTGTGTCCACGCTCACGCTACTAATTGCGGCATATTGGCTTTGCGCAAAAACATGGCACGGCAAAAGCGACAATATCGCAAACAACCAACGCATCAAGCATCTATTTTACAAGGTTCTCTACGGCCGACTCGACAGAAGCAAAATCGAACGACGCCATGACTTGATTGAATTTATTGTCAATCTGCTCATTGCAGAGATTTCCCATGCTTCCTTCGTGAGTGTGGTGAATATTGGTCTCAGGAACAAACTTGCCGTCCTTTATGTCGTATGCCACCTGTTTATATGCGTCACGGAAAGGAACTCCATTCAATACCAATTTATTGACAACCTCAACACTGAATGCCAGCTTGTACTTGTCCTGTTCCATGATTTTTTTCTTAATCTCGATATGCTCCAGCATCAATTTGGCGAGTTTCAGACAATCTTTCAAATCATTTATGGCGGGAATTATCTGTTCCTTAAGCAATTGCAAGTCACGATGATAGCCTACAGGCAAATTTGAAATGGTTAGTGTCAGGTCTGTTGGCAAGGCCTTTATGCGGTTGCATTTGCCACGCACCAGCTCCCATACATCCGGATTCTTCTTATGTGGCATAATCGACGAACCTGTGGTGAATTCGTCGGGAATATGTATGAAACCCAAGTCTTGGGAATTGTACATGCACATATCCATTGCCATTCTGCTGAGCGTCTGCGCCAATGCCGCCATTGCAAAGCTCAAATCTTGCTCGGTTTTGCCACGGCCCATTTGAGCATACACTACGTTATAGTTCAAATCGCTAAATCCAAGCAGCTTTGTCGTCATTGTCCTGTTTAAAGGGAATGACGAGCCGTAACCGGCCGCAGAACCTAGTGGATTTTGGTTGATTATTTTATATGCCGCGCTCAACATTCGCAAGTCATCAGTCAGGCTCTCGGCATAAGCGCCAAACCACAATCCGAATGATGACGGCATTGCCACTTGCAGATGCGTATAGCCCGGCATTAGATCATCCTTATGCTTGTTGCTCAATTCGATAAGCGTATGATACAATTCTGCAACAAGATCAAAAACGAGTCGCACCTCATGTCGCAAATATAGTTTCATGTCGACAAGCACCTGGTCGTTGCGTGAACGGCCACTATGTACTTTCTTGCCCATGTCGCCAAGCGCACGAGTCAGCATCAGCTCAACTTGTGAATGTATGTCCTCCACGTCATCTTCTATAGTTAGCTGGCCCGACACCGCAATGGCATATATTTTTTTCAACTCGACCAGCAAAGTATCCAATTCCGTCTTTTCAAGCAATCCAATTGACTGCAACATGGTGATATGCGCCATTGTGCCCATTACATCAAATGGTGCCAGATAGAGATCCATTTCCCTATCCAAGCCGACTGTAAACTGTTCAACAAGCTTGTTTGTCTCGATACCCTTATCCCAAAGTTTCATATATGTGAATTTTTATTTTCTGTCAATTAGTCACAATAGCATAAAGCACAACGCATAAATTCTGCGTGCCACAAAATTAGAAAATTAGCGTCGCATGGCATAGCATTGCCACAAAATACAAGTCAGAAAAGTTCAAAAGGAGTTTCACATGAGGAAACACCAAGCGGTTTCACGCTCAATGCCGGCATTTTTTACGCCGTGGTTGTCGACCTGGCTGCAAACAAGTGCGCAAGGCAACGGAAAGCCTTATGGGAAAAGTCAAAAACCAATTGGCAAACGTCACAAGCGAAATCAAATATCGCCAAAAAGATCAATGCTAAACGAACCATAATCATACCCTCAAGTTTTATGACTCAAATGTACGCAATCAGTGACTTATGGTTTGTTTTATTTGACAAAACAGCATTTTGCTTACATCTACGGACAATAGAGGCAGACTAGATTCTTACGCCCATAAGGACGACATCGTCTGTCTGTAGGTCTGCAGGTCCTCGCCAATCCTCGTATGTCTTGTTTAGGATTTCCTTTTGCTCCGCCATCGGTTTCTGGTGAATCTCAAGCAATATTTCACGCAAATGCTTGCTCATGAACTTACGGCCTGTTTCATGCCCGAATTGGTCTTGGAATCCATCGGAGAATGTGTAGAGGCAGTCGCCTTTCTTGATTTCCATATCCACTCTTTCGAAAGGATCAAGTTTTGCATATATGCCTACCGGCATCTTGCTTGCCTTCACAACCTGGACTTCACCGTCACGGATAAGCACCAACGGATTGTTTGCGCCAGCGAATGACAATGTCATCTCTTTTTCATTAATCACATACATTGCCACATCCATGCCATCTTGGCTACGATCCTTCTTCTCTACAGGAATCGCCTCCGGAACAACGTTCGGGGCACTCGTCGTGTCGTCTTTCTGCCTCAAACTGGTAATAATTGCGGCGCGCAATTTATTCAAGATTTCATCAGGGCGCAATTCCTGACCTACGATGTAGTTCAAGTTAGTCATGCCCAACATGCTCATGAAACCGCCAGGCACGCCATGACCGGTGCAATCGGCAACGATGCAGACTTTATTGTCGCCGAATTGACCAATCCAATAGTAATCGCCACTGACCACATTTCTAGGCTTGTAAAGCAGGAAATGGTCGGGAAACACTTGATCTATGGTTTCATCTGGAGTCAATAGGGCTCTCTGTATACGGCGTGCATAGTTGATACTTGCCTGAATTTCATCCTTCTGCTTCTCAATCTCGTCCTTCTGTTGTTCTAGCTGCACATTCTGACCACGGATTTCTTCAGTGGCTTCGGCAATCTTTCGTTCAAGCTTTTTCTTCTCTTCTATGAGTCGGTGAGTGTTCCATTTTACAATTCCATATATGGAGGCTATCGCTGCGAGCACATAGAATAGATATGCGACAAATGTCCTATAAAACGGAGGCGCAATTGTGAACGTATATTCTGCGACGTTACTTTCCTTTCCATATATATTCTTGGCCTTGACCATAAAAGTGTATTCACCTTCACGCAAGCCATAGCGTTCATATTTGGTATCCGGCTTCCATGCTGACCATGATACGGAAGATTCCCCTTTTTCGACCAATACGGTGGAATAGAGCAACTCGTCCTCTTTTTCAAAACAAGTTGCGCTATACGAGAATGTCAATGTTTGGCCATTATCAAATTTCAGCACAGGCATTTCTTTCTCGCCTTGCTTTAACGATATGCCTTTGCCATCTGGACTTTTATACGTTCCGCCAAAAATTGTCATGGTGTCATTTAACGTGACTTGCCGAATGTGTGCGTTATAAGGATTCTCGTAATAAGGCTTTTCCGGATTTATAGCACTAGACCTATAGCAATACAAGATGTCGGACATCGGAATCCATAAGTTATTGTCGGAATCCACATACAAGACTTCCATGCCTACATTATCTTTTAATCTGAAAAATGGTGTCCTAAATATATTGCTCTTTTTACCATCTACAGAAACCACTGAAATCCAATATTTCTGTTGATTTTCATTGTAATTTGAAACCACGTAACCGCCAGCATAGCGTTTTACTCCATAATACGAATGTGTTGAATCCTGCCCTGCATCGCCCAACATGTCACTTATAACGAATGATGATTTTTCCTCATTAAATTCATATATACCTTTCTCTGTGCAGAATAGCAGAGTACTATCAACATATACCATTGATACTTGATATATGGAAGGCAACCCAGATTCTTCATTTTCAGAATACAGTTTGTATGTGCCTTGCAACTGCATATACTTCACCAGCTTTCGGTTGTCAAAATCGCTGAACCATATATTGCCATATTTATCTTCATTTATCGAACCTATCGAGCCAACAAATACGGGAATATTCTCCTTCTCCCATAAGTCTGTGTTCTTATCGTATACAAATCTTCCGATTTCGCCATTATTATTGGAATAGTACATATATTCAGGACGAGTTTTAGATTGATAGACTCTATAAGCATCCTTATCGGAAATTTTTGATATCGATTTTTTGCCCTCTACAACAAGAATTCCATTTGACGTGGCCGCTAAAATCTTTTCCGTTTTATTCTTTATGTCATAATATTTTGAAAACGAATACGCAGATGTCTCGTCTTCATACACAGAGAATGAACTTGCACCCCGTTCCTTATAATATATGGCGTTTTCTGTTGCGACATACATTATTCCGTCACACTCTATAATATCGTATATATTGCCACTAATGCCCATATTTCCATCATACATGGTAAAGGCCCCTCCGTATTCAATTCTGGATATACCCATTGACGACGCTGTCCAAAGCACATCGTCTGTTTGTAGGCTATTGGTGACGTTTGCAGTTTTGTTCAAATACAATTCTCCATCTAACACATTCTTCACCTGTAACTCTTCATCCAAAATAACAACGCCATATCCACTATCATATATGAATGTAATGACAATATCATTGTTGAATTTTTTCATGCTATATGGTATTGCGCCTTGATCAAACACAGAATCCAGTACAGGATTAGACACTTCCTTTGTTTCCCAGTTTTTTAGACATACTCTATATATTCTTCCATTGTCTGATGCAAAAAGAAATTCATCATTCTTTAACGGGACACAACCATACACCGCACCTATATTGAGACTTGTCTCCTCAAACTTTCCATTATGATATATGATAAAATTTCCATTCGGACGTGAAACTACAATAGAAGTATCTTCTAACGGAAAAGCCCAAAACGCATTGTCAAATGGAAACTTAATAAATTCCACTGTGTCGTCTTTCTCTGCAATAATGCCATTCTTGGTCGAATAATACGTTTTATCTCCTAAACTAATCGACTTCCATATTCCACCTATCTCCAATGTATCTGAAAGGTATTTGTTCAGCGAAACGTATTCCAATTCTCCGATTTCATTAGGAGCCAGATATCCAAACTCTGTCCCGCTAGTAGCGACATGTATTATTCCTTTTGCATCAACAGACAATGACATGACGCCATTGTTATTGACCGAAATTCTTCTCCATGAATTTCCATCATATTCAAGCACTCCGTTTTGATTGGCGAAATAGACAATGCCCCTATTGTCCTGCACTATATCCCAGTTTTGTTCTCCACCAACTCCAATTTGGTCCAAATCGAAGTTAGTAATGAATGGCAATCCATACTTGTTTACTTGCGCTTGGCATTCGATGCCAACAAATGCGATAAAAAGCAATAATAACTTTCTCATAGAAGCAGTTCGTCTTGTTTTAAACAACAAAAATACCTTTTTATATAAAAAAAACATTTATTGAAGCATGTAATTTATCATTCCATTTGTCAACAGATATATTTACTGCCAGAAAATGAAGCTTGCTCCCTCTTTTTTTTTGCCCATATGCTTATATTTGTACATTAAACAATTATTCTGAATGGTACTAACGACATACGAGCAATACCCCAAAATGCACATTGCCGTCGATTGCGTGATCTTCTCTTATGACGACAACCAGCTAAAAGTACTTCTTTACCCGAGAAACATCGAGCCACGCAAGGGCGATTGGTCTCTAATGGGTGGATTTGTCGATTCGGATGAATCTCTTGAAGATGCCGTCCATCGGGTACTGCTGCAAACCGTGGGCCTTGATGACATTTTCATGGAACAGGTACATGCTTTTTCAAAGCCTGACAGGGAGCCTGACGACAGAGTCATAAGCATGGCTTTCTACGCTCTCATTCCTAACGACAAGCATAACCATGAACTAGTCCAGGAGCACAAAGGCGAATGGTGGCCAATCACGCAATTGCCAGAGCTTATTTTCGATCACAAGGAAATGATTGCCAACGCATTGACCAAACTACAACACAAAGCTAGCCATGAAATAATAGGGCGCGACCTTTTGCCTGAAAAATTCACGCTCACCCAGCTAAACAATCTTTACAATGCAATATTCCAACGGACCTTCGACTCCGGGAACTTCCGCAAGAAAATCGCATCACTAAACGTATTGCACCAAACGCCTTTCAAGGACACCTTGTGTTCAAAAAAAGGAGCGTATCTATATAAATTTCCAAAGAACTACATCCCAATTGATTTCACAAGAATTGTAAAAATCTAGTATCACGCCAAGCTTATTGGCAAGGCTAATAGCCAATTTTAGATTACATTTGCATGCCTTACAAAAACAAATAAACGTTCATAATGGACTCTATCATATCTGATTTCACCGACGAAGAAAAGCAACTGATCCAGGAACATTTTCAAGACCTTCTGCAATCAGCACGATTGTCGCAAAGCCCTGAAGATCAAGCTTTGATTACAAAAGCCTTCAATCTTGCCAATGGCGCGCACGCAAATATGCGACGCAAGTCGGGCGAGCCATACATCTTGCACCCCATTGCCGTTGCTAAAATTGCCACAACCGAAATCGGGCTCGGCACGAAATCAATTGTTTCGGCCCTGCTCCACGACGTTGTTGAAGATACCGACTTCACCATCGAGGACATCAAGCTACAGTTCGGCGACAAGATTGCAAACATTGTTGACGGGCTTACCAAAATAGCAGGCGTTTTCGACGGACAGACGAACTTGCAAGCCGAGAACTTCAAGAAGATTATTATGACTATGGCCGACGACCTGCGAGTGATTTTCATAAAACTTGCCGACCGCCTGCACAATATGCGTACTCTCGACAGTATGCCACCAAACAAACAGCTGAAAATAGCCAGCGAGACTCTTTTCATATATGCGCCTCTTGCCCACCGCTTGGGATTGTATTCCATCAAGACGGAGCTTGAAGACCTTTGCCTCAAATACCACCATCCGCTTGAGTATCAACGCATCTCCGAATTCATAAAGACAAATGAGATGAAACGGTTCACCTATATAAACCGTTTCTCACTGCCTATTACGGCTCGTCTGAACGCCGAAAAATACACTTACGAAATAACGGGACGCCCAAAATCGATTTATTCCATCTGGCACAAAATGGAAACCAAAAATGTGTCGCTTGATGAGATTTACGACCTGTTCGCCATCCGCATCATTTTCGACCCCGACCCTAACATTCCTGAAAAGACACAATGCTGGGCCATATACTCAATAATAACCGACCTCTACGCTCCACGGCCCGACCGAATCCGCGACTGGATCAGTCAGCCAAAATCGAACGGATACGAGGCTCTGCACACAACGGTAATGGGTCCTGGCGGGCAATGGGTTGAAGTTCAGATTCGCTCACGCCGCATGAACGAGATTGCTGAACGTGGCTACGCCGCTCACTGGAAATACAAGGAGAACACCACTTCGGAAAATGAACTTGACAAATGGATTTTCGAGATAAGGAAAATGCTTGAAGACCCGAAAACCGACGCATTCGATTTTCTTGACGAATTCAAGCTCAACCTGTTTGCGTCTGAAATAACTGTATTCACCCCAAAAGGCGAATCAGTGACACTTCCCGCAAAATCAACTGTGCTCGACTTCGCATTCGACATCCACTCACAAGTAGGATTCCACGCCTATGGCGCCAAAGTAAACCACAAGTTGGTCTCGCTGAATCAAGAACTCAACGCAGGCGACCAGATTGAGATTCTGACATCTGACAAGCAACAGCCTGAACCTGAATGGATTGACTACGTCACCACTGCTAAAGCACGAAACACCATCAAGAGCTTCTTCAAAGACCAGCGCAAAAATGCATCGACAGAAGGCAAATTGCACCTCGAATGGCTTTTGGAACAAACAAAGATGCAAATCAGCTCAAACATCTTCCGGAAGCTGTACAACTACTACCAGACTCGCAACAAGGAAGAGCTATATTTCAAATTGGGGTCACAAAAGATATCTGTCGAAGAGTTCCAAAACATCATGGAAAAGCGTTCAAAAAGCAAATGGATGAGATTTTGGAGAATATCGAAGACAAAAAACGACGCCACACAAAAATTTGACAAGTCGAAGCCTCTTGTTGTCGATGACGACACGCAAGGATACACAATTGCCACTTGCTGCCACCCAATCCCAGGAGATGACGTAATCGGCTACCGAATTGCCGACGACGAGCTGGTCATACACAGCACGTCATGCCCAAACGCCATAAAACTAAGTTCAAGCGACAGCGCCAATGTCGTCAAAGTTGAATGGACATCGCACAAGCTGATGGCTTATCTGGGCCGAATCAAGGTAAAAGGCATATACAATTCTGACGCCATCAACAAGGTTACGAAAATAATAACAAACCAACTTGACGTAAATTTACGGGCTCTAAACATCGACTGCCATGACGGGATTTTTGAAGGGACCATTGACGTGTACGTACACAATAATGAATTCCTGACCGAATTGATTGGCGATTTGAGCAAAATAAAAGGAATGTCACATGTCACACGCGACTTGCTTGACGACAAAAATGACAAAATCTAAATTAGTCACCGACTGGCATATTATTGGAAATGAACAAGAAACTATACATCGAGACTTATGGTTGCCAAATGAATGTGGCAGACAGCGAAGTGGTTGCTTCAATTTTGGAATCGATAGATTACGAATACACTAGAGAAAAGAACGAAGCCGACATCATCTTATTGAACACCTGCTCGATACGAGACAACGCCGAACAACGTATTTGGGCAAAGCTTGACGGTCTTCAGCAAATGAAGAAAAAGAAGCCGGGCTTGCTTGTCGGGGTAATTGGATGCATGGCGGAACGCCTAGGCGAAAATCTGTTTAATGGAAAGATTGTCGACATTGTGGCTGGTCCCGATTCATACCTGAAATTGCCCGAACTTGTGACTAAAGCTCGAAACGGCGAACCTGCCATCGACACCGAGCTGTCAACTACCGAGACTTACGCAGGCATATGCCCTACTCGCATCGAAACAAACGGCGTCTCGGCCTTTGTAAGCATCATGCGTGGCTGCAACAATTTCTGCTCCTACTGCATTGTCCCATACACACGCGGACGCGAACGGAGCCGTGACATTGCCGACATCTTGAACGAAGTTGCCGACCTTGAGCAAAAAGGCTACAAGGAAGTCACGCTTTTGGGACAAAACGTCAACTCGTACAAATTCGCAAGCAACGGCGAAGAGATAAAATTCCCGCAACTACTTGAGACTGTGGCCGAAAAATTTCCGTCAATAAGAATCCGTTTTTCGACAAGCCACCCAAAAGACATGGCCGACGAGACTCTGCAAGTCATTGCACGCCACAAGAACATCTGCAAGCACATTCACTTACCAGTGCAAAGCGGAAGCAACACGATACTTGCCGCCATGAACCGCAAATACACCCGGGAATGGTATATGGACAGAATTGAGGCAATCAGAAAATACATTCCAGATTGCGCCATAAGCACCGATGTATTCTGCGGATTTCATTCCGAAACCGACGAGGACCAGCTGCTTACTCTCGACCTTTTCAAATGGGCAAAATTTGATTCGGCCTTTATGTTCAAATACTCTGAACGTCCTGGGACACGCGCATCGAAAGTCATGCCCGACAACATTCCTGAAGATGTGAAAATTGCCAGACTGCAACAAATCATCGAGCTTCAGAACAAATTATCGGAAGAATCGAACAAAAACGACATCGGAAAGACATTCGAAGTGCTAGTGGAAGGCCCGAGCAAAAGAAACGATGCCGAGTGGTGCGGACGCAGCTCGCAAAACAAGATGATTGTGTTCCCATACAACGGACAAAAGCCAGGCGACTACGTCAACGTAAAAATAGAAAGCTGCACATCGGCCACATTGATAGGGAAACTTGTCGACTAGTGGCGGTCAAAACTTCCTTATCCAGAAAGCGAACGGCTTGCTGACCACCAAATTGAAGTAACCATCGACGCTGTAGACATTGCTGTCGTCGGCATTGCGGATATATGTCCAAAGCTGTTGCGTTTGCGCATCGAAACTTACTGTGCCACAATAGAAATCAGCCAAAGTACGCGACTTGTCACGGACAAGCACCCGAATACCGGCCTGCTCCGTAACTCCGTACTGTTGCCATACCTTATCGGAGTTCGACATCTTACGGTTTATGCAGGTGCCTGACAAAAACGACAACAGTTCATACACCTGTTGCCCATTTGCGTCAATATTACCCGTTGGGACCGCAACAAACCAGTCGGCACCAACCTTTGCAAGATTTATGACAGTGTCATTATTTGGCCGTTCTATCGTTATCGAACTTACTTTTGCCGTGTCAATTTGCACAGCATACCTATTGAACGAACGGTCGGTGGCCCGCTCTCCCTTAACCGCCACGACACATACTGCGCCAAGCAAGGCCAGTACTGCCACTAACAAGATTGTCCGTCTATTCGACATAACCCTCCTCCATTCTTTTTATGCGACGGTTGCGCTGTTGCTGACTCCGTATGATGCCTATCAGGATGACTAAGACTATTGGCAACAGCACGTTAACCCATTTCACAAAAGCACGTGGTCCGTCATCGAGCTGGGCAATTGCCCGCGAAGTGACATATTTCGTCCGCAACTCGGACAGCCCCATGTCGTTTGTCAAATAATCGATAGCATTGACAAACAAGCTGACATTGTCGTCAGACTGAAGATGTGGCTGGTTTGGATTGCCGTTTACCGCGAAATCACCGTCACCAATGACAATCAACTTTGAATTAGGCACGCCACCGACAACTCCCTCCAACACTCCTCCAAGAGGAATTTCCGCCAACGGGAAATCACGCGCCGACCATTGGCGTTGCACATCGATATCGGTGGGCACGTTAAGTGTTGCCGAGCGCTCTGATGTCGATAGCAAAGTTGTAAACACCGCCGTAGAATCGCCCGTATAGACAACCGGGCTTGCAAACTGCAGCTGCACCTGCTCCAACCCATTTGTTATCGGATGGTTTCCGAAACTTGACACAAAAGGAATAAAAGGGAACTGCTGCTGAACATTGACGCGATACATTCCTTGCTGTTGCTGAACATTGACGTTGGCACAAGTATTGTCTATCGCTAACTTGCAGTCGACACTGATGTCTTTTTTTGCCAGCCATTGCTCGAGGCCAGTGTTAAGGTCGGACGCAAACAACTGTTCCAAGTCGGCACTTGTCCTGTCTATGGCGACAAACACACGTCCGCCTTTGGCCATAAATGCGTCAATCGCCTTGAATTCATCTGCCTGGATTGAATCGATAGGAGCAACTATGGACAATGTCGATATGCTGTCAAGTATCGCCGGGCTACGGCGCAAATCGACAGTACGGACATCGTACATGACAGACAATTCCGCCATTACCTGCTGCATTTCATATGGCAACGGCTCGCCATGCCCCTGCAAGAATCCGACTGCCGGGCGCTTATCTGACGACATTTTCAGTATTGCCGACGAAATGGCATATTCGACTGACATGTCGGGCTGAACCAGCGGGATGACCTCTCTTGCCTGCCCCATTTCGACAACGGCACCAAGAAACGCCTTTTGCTGCCTGACCTGATCCTTTTCCCTGACATTTATCATTACTGGATAAATGCCCGCTTTTTCCGCCTCCTGCTCCATGGCATCCGACTCTGACGGATTCAGAAACTCAAATTCGAATTGTCCTCGCGCCTGATGCTTGTATTCCGTTAGAATATCCTTGAACTCGCGTTTCGCCCTTGAAATTTCCGCTGGCAGATCGCCTGAAAAATATGCTGTCACGGTAACCGTTTCGTCCAAGCCACACAAAATGTCTTTTGTGGCCTGACTCAATGTAAACCGGTTGTCTTCCGTGAAATCGATGCGAGCCGAAAATCTGTCAAGAATAACGTTGGCTATCAATACGGCAGCTAAAACCGACGCTATGTACCAATAATTGTTTTTTGCTTTCATAATCAAGATATTTTAGACTCCAGCGATTTTTCGGCCAAAAACGTTCCGATAAACGTAAGCGACACAAAATAAACCATATCCTTGGTATCGATGACACCACGCGCAATGCTGTCGAAATGCGAGTTCATATCAAGGCCTACAGCCAACTGGCCAAAAAATCCGCCAAACTGATGTCCGACCATTCCGAAGAACATGTGAAAAAACATACCCATCAACAATGCGAGCAGGAAACTCACAATCTGGTTGTTGGTAATCGAACTGGCAAACAAGCCGATGCCGACATAGGCACTGCTCATCAGCAGCAACCCTGAATATCCGCAAATGACGGCTCCGTGATCTATGTTTCCCAACAACGATACTGAAAAATAATATGGCGCTGTCAATGCAAGCGATACCGCTATCAGCATCATGATAGCCAGATATTTTCCAAGCACGACCTGCCAACATGATATGGGCTTTGTCAGCAGCATCTCAATGGTTCCAGTTCTGACCTCTTCAGCTATCGATTTCATTGTCAATGCGGGAATAAGCAAAAACAACGTGACGTATGCAGTCGAGAAAAACACTTGCAACGATGCCTGCCCGTTCATGAAGACATCGTTGCCGTATATCCACGTGAAAATTCCGCTGAACCCAAGGAACAGCACTAATAATACGTATGCCATAAGAGAGTCGAAATAAGACCGCAACTCCTGCTTGGCTATTGTCCAAATCAAATTCATTTCAAATTGACTGTTAACTGTTTCTGGAAAATTCCATGAGCAACTTATTGAGCTCCATTTCAATTACGATGCGACTATTTAGTCAGTTCTCTGAAGATGTCCTCAAGCTTCATCTCGACAGGCGTCAATTCCGTCAATGTCCATCCATTCTCGACACAAACGCAAAATATGCCACGCCGGCACGACTGGCCAGGCTTGCTGTGCACTTCAAACGAATTCGGCATATCCTTTACCGTATCAACCAATTCGACCTCGTCCAAGCCTTGCAATGTGCGCACAACGTCATTTCTGTCGGCATCCTCAATTGTGACTTTTACCAATTCGCTTCCCTGTTCGGCCTTGCGCAGCTGTTCCGCTGTTCCGTCAGCCACAATCCTGCCCTTGTTTATAATCAGGATTCTGTCGCACGTTGCCTCGACTTCGGCCAATATGTGCGAGCTCAAGATAATTGTCTTTTCGCGAGCTATTCTTCGGATCAGTTCACGAATCTCGACAATCTGGTTCGGGTCGAGACCTGTGGTTGGTTCATCTAAGATTAGCACTTGCGGATCGTGGATCAATGCCTGGGCAAGCCCGACACGCTGTCTGTAACCTTTCGACAGTTCTCCTATCCGCTTGTGTTTTTCTCCCTCTAGTCCGCAAACACGCACCATTTCAAGGATTCTGTCGTTGATTTTGTCTTTCCTGATTTTCTGCAGTTCCGCCATGTAGCGCAAATAGTCAATCACGTTCATGTCGAGATACAATGGATTGTGCTCGGGCAAATAGCCGATAAGCTGTTTCACCTTGTCGGCACTCTCCGCAACAGAATATTTTCCTACCGTTATCGTTCCTTCCGTTGGTTCCAGATAGCCCGTTATCGCCTTCATTGTGGTTGTCTTGCCAGCGCCGTTTGGGCCTAAAAAGCCCAATATCTCGCCTGTCTTGACTTCAAACGACAAATTATCGACAGCACGCTGTTGACCATACTGTTTTGTCAAATTCCTAACTACTATATCCACGATTCAACAATAGATTTTATTTACTGCCTGACAAAGAGCATATATGCATTCACATATTTCCGTCAGAACGAAGCCAAAAGTAGATAAAGGGGACACACAATAGTGTTAATGGTTTGTTAAACCTTTGCGTACGGGCATAAAAAAAGCCGTCCAGAAATGAACGGCTTCGATTTTTATGCAGAATTTATTGTTTCTTGTTCTTCTCAAATTTTGCATAACGGTTGCGGAACTTGTCAACGCGACCTGCGGTGTCAACCAACTTCATCTTACCAGTGTAAAATGGGTGTGATGCACTTGAGATTTCGAGTTTCACTAATGGATACTCAACCCCATCTACTTCTATCGTATCTTTTGTGTTGACTGTCGATTTGTTGATGAACAACTGACCATTCGACATATCCTTGAACACTACAAGGCGATAATCACTTGGGTGTATGTCCTTTTTCATTGTAATATGTTTTTAAATATGTTCTTTAAATTTTGAGTGGCAAAAGTAGAATATTGATTCTGATTTTCAAATTTTCAACGATTAATTTTCATCGCAAAAAAATCATTTTTTCACAATAGTCTTCACCACTTCGCCATCAGCCGTTTCAATGACTACAAAGTTCACGCCCGACGGCAAATTGCCGACGCTGTGCATTGCCTTGCTCCCCTCAACACCAAGCACGGCTCCTGTCGCGCTCACGAACTTCACGCTTCGGTACTCGCCACCACCGATTACGATATAGTCTGCCGATGGATTCGGGTAAACGGCAAGGTTCACTTGACTATCATAGTCTTGCCTTTCACCGAATTTGACTGCCACTGTATTGGAATAGGAATACTCGCCATCGTAGTCGGTCTGTTTCAGGCGATAATAGACTGTGCCATTATGCTTTGCAGATAATTCGGTGTATTGGTAATTCTGTTCTTCGGTTGTTGTGCCAGCGCCTGCCACAATTGCCAACTCCTCAAAATCCACAGCGTTGAAACTGTATTCTATAGTAAAGTAGTCGTTATCCTTCTCCGATGCGGTCTGCCAAGCAAACTCCACATTGTCTTTCGATTGATTGGCGACAAAGTATGTCAGTTCTATTGGAAGCAAGTCCTCATAGTCTTTCTTGCCACCAAACACTTCGTAATATGCATATTTATAAGCATCGCCTTCTTTATTGTTCAAGTTAATTTCTCCCCCTTTTTTCTGATAATAGGTAAGACCTGGTATATAAAAAAGATTTTGTGCGGAAGATCCTTGATTTTCCGAATCGAATTTCGTATCCCCTATTGTGATACTTACATTTACGCTACTATTGTCAACTCCGCCAAGAACGGAAATCATTGACTTTCTATTGCCATTTCCGTTAGCAACAAGACTAAGTTTTCCTTTCCCTGTGATACACTCTTGTACGGCAACTGAAGCATTTTCTGTCACAGTCAAACTGCTACCTGCTTCCATAATCAGCTTTCCTTGAACTATTAATTCAGCGTCACCCTTAAGACTTACACTGCCCTTAATGGTCAAATCGCCATTAATTGCCACAACCGTGCCGTTTGTTAAATTGATAGTCTTTGATATAGTTGCATTGCCATAAGTACGATAACGATACCCTACCCCTTGTTTAAAATCCCCATTATTCAATTTTTCTTCCGTAATTGCCGTAACCTCAGCATTGCACACGCAACTCAAGCATACAACAGCAACCACTGTGGCCAATATCTTTCTAAACATTTCCTTATTTGCTTTACAAAAATCTTTCATAACAAAATGCCTTATCAGTTCAACCTCTCACTTACCAATTACGTTCAATATTAGTTTTTGTTTTTATTGTATGACAAACACCTTATACCATATTGATGAACGGGCTAAAATGATACGCAAGAATAGCAATTGCTTGCAAAACAAGCAACAAGGGGCATCTTATCTTTTCACAAATGGAATGAGCCTCTGTTCTCCCTCAGTTGTAACCTTCACATAATATGTGCCAGATGGCAAGTTGCTGACATTAAGCGTCTTTTCGCCTTTTGGCGCAACCGACAAAACCCGTCCCTGAAAATCGCAGACAGCAATGCGCTCGAATTGCCCATCAACGTTGATTATGTCGGTGGCTGGATTTGGATATACGATTATTGCCGATATTTCTTCATCAAAATCCTTTTCAGCAAATGTCAGTGCAATCATATCGGAATAAGAAAACTCGCCATCATAGTCGGTTTGTTTCAGGCGATAATAGACTGTGCCCGTATAATTTGCAGAAAATTCGGTGTATTGGTAATCGACAGTTTCGGTTGTTGTGCCAGCGCCTGCCACAATTGCCAACTCCTCAAAATCAACAGCGTTGAAACTGTATTCTATAGTAAAATAGTCGTTGTTCAACTCCGATGCGGTTTGCCAAGTGAACTCGACATTGCCGTCATCCTGCTGAGCACGGAAATAGACTAACTCGATTGGAAGGGTTTCTTGGATTTGTTTTGTTAAAGTCTCAACATTATCAGCAAATACGCCATTATTCTGCCACCCCTTAACAATATCATCAGGCACCAAACCATAAGCACCCGCATAGTCATAACTATTCACCGCCAAATTAAAATTCGAAGGAATACCTATATTCTCGGAACTAGATTCGTCCAATTTCCACGGATGATCTTCACGCCATCCCTCATCCTTATACGTGCCAGCAACCACAAGCATACCTTCAGCGTCGTCTGATATTCTTATCTTGGCATTGTCTGTAAAAATATCAATGATACCAGAACCGTCTTGAAACATATCGCCATAAACCAAAATACCAGAAGTGCCCGATTGGTAATTTATTTTCGAATCCAAATTTAATGTCAAGTCTTCTTTGGTTTCCACATAACCACTGTTCAAGTTTATTGTCCCATTATTTGTCAAGTTTTTCGAAATCAGATATGCGTAATCTCCATTATTTGCTGACGCTTGCGATGTATTAATGTTTATTGTTCCATTGTTTACAACATCTCCGCCCGCATCCGACACAGCCATATTGTTGTCGTCGTATGAACCTACCCTAAAAGACACATCCTGAATTGTAATCGTTCCGTTATTTGTGAAATCTCCAGGAACATCCAAGTTCTCATTTAGAGTCAAAGTTGACCCGTTTGTAAAATTCTTGCCAATGCTCAAACTTGTATTGTCACCAATTGTTCCACCCGTTGTAGTAAGACTTCCAGCCGTGTGTATGCTTGAATTTGTGCCAACCGTTACACTGCCCAACTTCAAATCGCCCGAATTTGCCGATATTTGAGCATTATTGCCCATTTTTACCGTGATAGTGGAATTGGCACTTCCAACAGTCAGTTTTGGATTTGTAGCGCCTGTCATATCTATTGTTCCGTTTCCTGTAAGCGAACTTGGTATTTTCAGGTCTTTGCTGGATGTCAAGGTTCCGTTATTTTCGAGATTTCCCAATATTGTCAATGGACCCTTGTTCGTGAAACTTTTATTTTTATTATTTGTGATAGAATTAGCAGTCATTGTCCCGTTTGAGGTAAATGTACCGCCATTTGTAACATTGCCCTTTGCCATCAAAGTACCGTTGTTAGTGAAATTATCACTATTAGAGATAGAATTGGCAGTCATTGTCCCGTTTGAGGTAAATGTTCCGCCATTTGTAACATTGCCTGTTGCCGTTAAAGTACCATTGTTAGTGAATGTATTGTCTTCATTTTGAATGTCAATATTTGTTGATTCAATAGTGCCATTATTAATTAAATTACCATAAGTATATTTAGTGATAACAATATACTCAGTATAAGAATATTTTTGAAGATATATGCTACCCCCGACTTTTAATGTTCCATTTACTGTCAAATTAATATTACTCTTCCCGTTTGGCTTTATATACAAATTACCAGTCACTGTAACCGTTACGCCCTCATTAATCGTGGCATTTCCATCAATTGTAAGATTATCGTAAGAACCACTAATATTGCCACTCTTTCCAAGTGCCTCCCCCGCAACGCCAGCCACCATTAAGCAAACTACCAATATCTTCTGTATCAAGGCTTTCATATCTCTTTCCTTTAGTTAGTAATAAAATGCAAATTTCGGCAAAAAAAATACAAATCACAAAATCGAATCCTCCATTTGCCCCATAATTGCTCCTTAAAAAAGGCGAATCAAATGCGAAACGACCCAGTAGCAATCAGTAAATGATTGAATGAGAGTCTTTTCCAATAAGCAAGAAATAAAATATGAAAACGTTTGAATTAAGCCGAGTTTTTTGAATCAAGATTGGCAAAAAAGACTACTTTTGCTCCGTTGTTTTTTGAATATGCTAATTTAACCAAAGAATTGGTTTTTAGCAGTTTGCAAAAACAATCATTTCACTAAGGAATTGATTTTGAACTAAAAACAAGATACAAAAAATGGAAATTTCAGTTTGGATGCTATTAGGTGTAGGAATGGGGACAGTATTCTGCGCACTCCTATTAATAATAGGTATGGGCAACCTGCTTATTCGGTTTGTAAACAAGTATGCACCCGAAGAGGAGGAAAAGAAAGCCACGCCATCGGCGTCGGCAATTGCGCCAAACATCAGAATGGCTATCGAATCCGCCGTCAGCACAATAACTGGTGGCAAAGGCAAAGTTGAATCAATTGAAAAAATCTAAATACAATGGGTAGAAAAGTGAAATTCAGTCTGGTCTTTCGCGATATGTGGCAATCGTCAGGAAAGTACGTGCCACGCGTTGACCAACTTGTAAAAGTGGCTCCATCCATAATCAAAATGGGATGTTTTGACCGCGTAGAGACAAATGGCGGTGGTTTTGAGCAAGTCAACCTTCTTTATGGCGAAAACCCTAACAAGGCCGTACGCCAATGGACAAAGCCTTTCAACGAGGCTGGAATCCAGACACATATGCTCGACCGTGCCCTTAACGGCATCCGTATGAATCCAGTTCCAGTCGATGTCCGCAAGATGTTCTACAAGGTGAAGAAAAAGCAAGGCACCGACATCGCCCGCACATTCTGCGGATTGAACGACACCCGCAACATCATTCCTTCAATAGGATACGCACACGAAGGCGGAATGATTTCGCAATGTTGCCTTTGCATCACATTCTCACCACTGCACACTGTCGAGTACTATACGAAACTGGCTTTCGAACTTATCGAGGCTGGCGCCGACGAAATATGCCTAAAGGATATGGCAGGCATCGCACGCCCTGTATCATTAGGTGAAGTTGTCAAGAACATCAAGGCTAAATACCCTGACATCACCATTCAATACCACGGACACGCAGGTCCAGGCTTCAGCATGGCCACCATCCTGGAAGTGTGCAAGGCTGGTTGCGACTTTGTCGATGTAGGTATGGAACCTCTTTCTTGGGGAACTGGCCACGCCGACATATTGGCCGTTCAGCCAATGTTGAAAGACGCAGGATTCGATGTTCCTGAAATAAATATGGAAGCATATATGGAAGTCCGCTCTATGATTCAGGAAATGATGGACGACTTCCTCGGCTACTACATTCCTGCCCGCAACCGTCAAATGAACTCACTGCTTATCGGTCCAGGTCTTCCTGGTGGCATGATGGGCTCACTTATGACCGACTTGGAAACAAACCTTGACAGCCTCAACAAATGGAAAGTCAAGAACGGCCAACCCGAACTAACACAAGACCAACTTCTTATAAAATTGTTTGACGAAGTAAAATATGTATGGCCAATGATGGGATATCCTTGCTTGGTTACTCCTTTCAGCCAATATGTAAAGAATATGGCCTTGATGAACGTAATGCAAATGGAGAAAGGCAAAGAGCGCTGGTCGCTTATTGCTGACGACATTTGGAATATGTTGCTTGGCAAATCAGGCAAGTTGCCTGGTCCATTGGCACCAGAACTTGTCGAAAAGGCGAAAGAGCAAGGTCGCGAATTCTTCACCGGCAATCCTCAAGACTCATATCCTGACGAACTCGACACATTCCGCAAGGAAATGAAAGAGAACAATTGGGAACTTGGCGAAGACGAAGAGGAATTGTTCGAATTGGCAATGCACCCACAACAATATCGCGCATACAAGAGTGGCAAGGCTAAAGCCGACTTCGAAGCCGATTTGGCAAAACGCAAGGCCGAAAAAGCACAAGGCAAGGGAGGTTCGCTTACATTGCCACAAACAGTCACTGTTGAAGTGAACGGCGAAAAATACAGTGTAGTGATTGGCGCCAACAACGGCACCGCTCCTGCCAACACAGCAAACACTGCCGAAAAACCTGCCACAAGCGTTTCAGCCGAAGGCGCAAAAGAGTTGACATCACCACTCGAAGGCAAATTCTATTTGGTTAAGAGTTCTGGCGATGTCGCAGTTAAGGTTGGCGATGCCGTAAAGAAGGGCCAAACCGTGTGCTACGTTGAAGCAATGAAAACATTCAACGCAATTGCCGCCGAATGTGACGGCGTGGTTGCAGAGATTTGCCTGACAAGCGGTTCATCGGTAGCCGAAGACGATGTTCTAATGAAAATCAAGTAACAGACCATGGGCGAAATATTAGATAAGATTTACCACATGACTGCCGTTGACGCAATAGTCAATCAACCGCAGTTTCTGATAATGTATGCATTGGCATTCCTTCTGCTCTACTTGGGCATAAAGAAGGAATTTGAGCCATTGTTGCTTGTTCCTATCGCATTTGGCGTGCTCATCGCAAACTTTCCCGGAGGCGGCATGGGCGTAATAGGCGCCGATGGCGAAGGATTGGTTCACTTTACTAAAGATGGCGTTGAAGTGGCAAAGAACGTTTACGAGATGTCGTTGCCAGAAATTGCCCACGACTTGGGCATAATGAACTTCATCTACTATGCGTTAATCAAATCAGGATTGTTGCCACCTATCATCTTTATGGGTGTTGGTGCACTGACCGATTTCGGTCCTATGCTACGCAACCTGAAACTTGCCATTTTTGGCGCAGGTGCGCAATTTGGAATCTTTGCAGTACTTATCATAGCAAGTTTCTGCGGATTCTCGCTACAAGAAGCAGGCTCACTCGCAATCATTGGCGGTGCCGATGGCCCGACAGCAATATTCACGACACTGAAACTTGCTCCACACTTGTTAGGCCCAATCGCCATAGCGGCATATTCCTATATGGCATTGGTTCCAGTCATCATTCCTTTGGTAGTGAAACTGACCTGCTCTGAAAAGGAACTGAAAATCAACATGAAGGAGCAAGACCGTCTGTATCCTAGCAAGCAAGAGTTCAAGAATATGCGCACGCTTAAGATTGTGTTCCCTATTGCAGTAACAACAATTGTGGCAATCATAGTTCCTGACGCCGTATCGCTTGTAGGCATGCTAATGTTCGGCAACCTCATCAAGGAGATTGGCGCCAACACATCACGCATATTCGACGCCGCATCAAACGCCATTATGAACTCTGCAACCATTTTCTTGGGGCTGTCAGTCGGAGCCACAATGACTGTTGATGCATTCCTGAACCTTCAGACTATAGGAATCGTCGTTGGAGGTTTCTTTGCATTCGGTCTGTCAATATTTGGCGGTATCTTGCTTGTAAAGTTGTTCAACCTGTTCTCAAAGAAGAAGATAAACCCTCTAGTAGGAGCAACAGGCTTGAGCGCCGTACCAATGGCTTCACGTGTAGCCAACGAGATAGCGCTGAAATACGACCCACGCAACCACGTACTCAACTATTGCATGTCGAGCAACGTATCGGGAGTGATTGGTTCAGCAGTCGCCGCAGGCATCCTGATTTCATTCCTCGGCTAACATTTCAGACTCAATAACGCAAAAGCCGTCCGTAAATGGGCGGCTTTTTTTGTGAATATGCCTGTAATAGCCGTCAATTATGCGACATTTAGCCGTTTTTCGGCGCATAATAGCTCTATAAATAAAACAGTTGCCGCATATCATAAATATTTTATTGCAAAGATTGTTGCAGATAATGAAAAAATATGAATATTTGAACCCGTTAGCAACAACAACAAGTATTAACAACAAATAACAAAAAAACAGCATATTATCTATGGCAAGCAGTAACAAACCACGCGTCATAAAAGACTATGACAAGATTAGCGACGAGATGAAAGAGCAAGTAAAGGCCCTTTATCCCGACGGATTCAACGCATACCTGATATCGTTCACAAATAAAGATGGCATGCTTTGCAGCGGATTGCCATTTGAGACAGAAGACCGTATGTATCTGCTCCGTATCAACAACGAGGATACCGGCAAAATTGACGATGACGACTTTTTCGATGACGACAAAGATGGCGACTTTGGCGACAATGTCGATTTCAGCAGCATTCCTGAAGATGCCGAACCAGAAGACGAAGACGCATCTTCAATGAATGACTCCTTTTAAAAAGGTCAAAACGAGTATCGAAACAAACGATAGCAAAAAGGCATCAATCTATGATGCCTTTTTTTATATTTGTATATACACAAAAAAATTAAACGCTATGGAAAACAAGGATTTTATGGTTAAGTCATTGGGCTATGGCAATGTAGTGTCGCCATTGGTCCAATCGTTGTCAAAGACAACATACGACTTCATAACTGACAACGACCGCATACTGTACGACAATTCACTCAAATATTTCGAGGAATACCAAAAGGCAGAAAAAGCGCCGTTGTCGCTAGAAAAAGCAGGCCCTAGAGAAAAGCTGTTTTTTGAACCAGCAAAGACAAAAGTAGGCATCGTCACTTGTGGAGGCCTATGCCCTGGACTTAACAACGTAATCCGAAGCCTGGTCAACCACTTGTACTACAGATACAACGTAAAGAGAATTGTCGGATTCAAATATGGATACGAAGGTCTTGTGCCAAAATATAACCACGAGTTTGTAGAACTGACCCCCCAACTTGTCGATTATATCCACCAATCAGGCGGAACCATCTTGGGCTCGTCACGTGGCAATCAAGACATAAAACAGATTGTCGACACACTTGAAATAATGAACATCAACATTCTGTTCTGCATTGGTGGCGACGGCACGCTGCGTGGCGCACACGCCATACAGGAAGAAGTTGAGCGTCGCGGATTGAAAATCTCAATTGCAGGCATTCCAAAGACCATTGACAACGACATCAACTTCATTGAGCGTTCTTTTGGATTTGAGACAGCCTTCTCCGTGGCCAACGACATAATAAATTCAGCACACAATGAGGCAAAAGGCGCATACAACGGCATCGCTTTGCTAAAACTTATGGGTCGCGACTCTGGTTTCATCGCCGCCAACGCCGCACTTTCGACACAGGAAGTGAACTTTGTGCTGGTTCCAGAGATGAACTTCGACCTTTACGGTCCATACGGATTCCTGAAATGCCTGCGCAAACGTCTTGAAGCAAAGCATCACGCATTGGTAGTAGTTGCTGAAGGTGCCGGGCAAAACTTCTTCGATACCAAGAAGCAACAAAAAGACGCTTCCGGAAACATCAAGAAAGAAGACATCGGGGTATTCCTCAAAGAGAAGATCACTGAGGAATTCACGGCAAAAGATGTGCCGTTTACACTGCGCTACATCGACCCAAGCTACATAATCCGCAGCGCTCCGGCAAATGCAAACGACAGCAAGTTCTGCAACATATTGGCACAAAACGCGGTTCACGCGGCAATGGCTGGCAAGACCGACTTTGTCGTGGGCTACTGGAAACATCAATTCACGATACTGCCAATTCCTATTGCAGTAGCCGAACGCAAGAAAATAAACCTAAACAGCGACTTATGGTGGAATATACTTGAAGCCACGGGGCAGCCTCAATCAATGGTCAATCCTTAACGACGCTGGCTACTCACGAAAAAAAGGGCGGCAGAGCTTCTCTACCGTCCTTTTTTATTGCAAACATGCGGGCACAAAAAAAGCAAGCTGATTGGCTTGCCTTCCTTGTTATCGTAAAGATAAATCCGCTTATGCCTTGTGCAATTTTTCGTCAGAAACTGTAAGTTTCTTTCTTCCTTTTGCTCTACGAGCAGCAAGCACGCGACGGCCATTTTTAGTAGCCATTCTTTCGCGGAAACCATGTTTATTCCTACGCTTCCTTTGAGACGGTTGGAATGTTCTCTTCATTGCCATAATATTCCCTTTCTTGTATTTTGATATCTATTTTTATAGGTGCGCAAAGGTATGTTTTTTTTTTAATGGAACAAACGCTGAGGCAAAATTTGCATCAATTTTAATCGGCCCTTTCGATGGCGGATTTTTTCAGCAATGCCAACCTACGGTAGTTGTTCAGCATCTCGCCTTGCACCATCGCTACATTTAATTGCATACCAGTCAGTTGGCTAACTATCGTCACCATTGGAAAATTGTAGAAATGCTGTTTTTCCCAGCTTCTATTATAATGGCGCTTGTTAAGCGACAGCACACCGGTATTCAAATATGCATCCACAAAATCGATTAGCCATGGATCGGAATCGTCAATTTTACCTATGATGTTTTTGTGGTACTGTTCAATTCGCTTATGCAAGGCATAGGCATTCATGCGCTTTTTGCCCAGCATGAACCTTCTGACGGAATTTATCTCGACATTGGATTGTATCGGCACCAAATTGTCAAGCATTGTCGAATCCTGGAAGATTTTCTTTCCTGCCACATAAACCATGAGCTCACGTTTCAAGCTGTCGATATACATAATCAGCGCCGTGCTTTCGTTGACAACGCCAACAGCATCTGCCTTAATGTCCTTCATGGACGAATCGTTGGCACACAGTTCGCACAATTCATCATACACATGCTGATTCTTGTTCCCAATCGACACCAACTGAATGTTGTCCTTTTCGTTTGAAATAGTGAACGACCTCAATACTGGCCTGTGCACCATACTGGTCAGCATGCCGATTACGATGAAAACGCTGAACAGCACTATCGGGAACCAAGAGTCGATACTTGTCTCGTAAAAACGCCTTGACATAAACAGCATCAGCAATACCGTGAGCAGCAGGAACGAGCCTCCGACATATATAAGCACCATGCTGCCACCCCAGTTGACCATAAAGAACGTTATGCCCATAAGGAATATGAAAAAGCCGAGTATGCTCAACACTATAATAAGCCCTATTCGATTTTCCTGATGTTCTTTGAAAATCACTATGAAAAGCGGGATAAGATACCCCAAGTTAAAAGTGAAGAACCCGACCAAAAACAACACCTTACCTGCCACGAAATCAAGATTCATGAAAATTGTACCAAGCAACAATATCAGAGACGACAGGTATCCCCAAATCAAAACATTGTTTTTCATTACTGCATTTTTATCAAAACATTGCTAAAATACTGCAAAAAACATGCCCGACATAAAAAACATCGCCTAAAAGTGAAATAAAACCATTAATAAAGTATATTTGATGATGTGTTTTTTTCGGCACATACTTAAATTGATTTTTGACTATGAAGGATTCTTTTATTTTCGCTATTGCCGTCTGCTTTGCGGTCATACCAATTGGCAGCATAGTGCTTCGACTATTCTACAAGCGCACAATAGTATTCAAGATTTCAATAGTGATGTTCATAAATGCCATGCTTACTGCAATAGTGGCACACTTGCTGTCATCGCTATCAGCGCTGTCGCTTATTTGGGCAATTCCATTGATTGCCTCATTCATGCTGATTTCGAACATGCTTGTGATAAAATGGGTTCAAAGACCTATCACAAAAGTAAAAGACCGCATTGAAGAGATGTCACTTGGAAAATTCGCAGTGCAATCAATGAGGAAAAACAAGCACAAGCAAGACGAAGTTGGCGACATATTCCGTGCGGCGAACAAATTGTCAAGAAATCTTCACGAGACCGCACTATTTGCCGATGCAATAGCAAAGAATGATTTTGACAAGGAGTACACGCTTCTTAGCGATGATGACGAATTGGGAAAATCGCTAATCAACATGCGCGACGAACTTAAGGCTGCAAAAACCACGGAAGAGACCCGCGCCAAAGAGCAGGGCAAAGATGCCTGGAGCGCAAACGGCATTGCAGAATTCAGCGAATTGTTGCGCCAAGAGACTTCTGACCTTGAAATATTAAGCCGTACATTCATCAGCAAACTGACGGACTATACAGGCGCCATACAAGGCGGAGTATTCATCATAAACAATGATGAGGAGGAGCACATAAAATACGAACTAAAAGGCGCAGTAGCCTTTAACCGCGTAAAGCACATGGAAAAGGAATTCGAGATTGGCATCGGGCTTGTCGGACAGTGCGCATACGAAAAGGCTCCTATCTTCCTTAACAACACGCCCGACGACTACATGGAAATAACATCTGGGCTTGGCGAGGCCAATCCTCGCTTTGCATTGCTCATACCTGCCATCATGAACGACACCGTTTACGCCGTAATCGAATTGGCATCGTTCAGCAAGATTGAACAATACAAGATTGACTTCATCACTAAAATAAGCGAGGCCCTTGCCTCTACAATTTCAATGGTGAAAATCAACGCAAGCACTGCAAAACTTCTTCACGAATCGAAAGAGAAGGCTGACATGCTTGAGGAACAGTCTGAAATACTGAAGCAAAACATTGAAGAACTTACCGCAACTCAAGAAGAGCTTGCACGCAAGGATGCGGAACTTGAACGGATAACCCATGAACTTGAAGAACGCGGAATAACACTATGACACACAAGCAACAGCTACAACAATTTTAGATTTTGCCATGCAAAAAGCCCCAAGCGAACACTTGGGGCTTTTTATTTTCGACTACACATTCTATTTTTTTCTTGACAATGCGTCGTCAATCAATTTAATGTAGAGGTCCTTGAGTGGCAACCCATAAACCACAGTCTGCTTTGGAATAATCGATTCTCGGCTCATTCCCGGCACAGTATTGATTTCCATAAAATAGAATTTGCCCTCCTTCTGCAGATAGTCCACACGAACCACTCCTGTACAGCCAAGCAAATCATAAATTCTGGATGTCAGCGACTGGCATTCCTTCATATCGGACTCCGACAAGCGTGCAGGCGTAATCTCTTCCGACATTCCCGGCGTGTATTTAGCCTCAACATCAAAGAACTCGTTTTTGCTGACTATTTCTGTCGGCGGAAATACGATTGACTCCGAAGGCGTCTTGAACACACCGCAAGTGAATTCGCCACCCTTGATGAACGGTTCAATGATGATTTCCGCATCCTCGGCAAAAGCGCGGTCAATTGCAGGCTGCAAGTCACTCGACTGCTTGACTTTAGTCACACCAAAACTTGAACCGCCATTATTCGGCTTCACAAACATTGGGTAACCACAACGTTTTTCAATTTCGGCGAGTGAATACGTTTGATTGCGACGCAAAAGCACTGCGTCGGCCGTAAGGATTCCATATTCCTTCAAAAATAGCTTGCAGGCAAACTTATTGAACGTCAAGGCAGACACAAATGCACTACAAGTTGTATATGGTATGTTCAACATGTCAAAATAAGACTGCAGCATTCCGTCTTCGCCAGGAGTTCCATGTATTGCCATAAAAACTGCATCAAAAACGACTTTTTTATCATTGAGCATAAATGTAAAGTCGTTGCGGTCAATAGGATACATTTCTTCCCTGATTTTGGCATTCCAACTTTCACGAGTTACAAGAACAGTATATACATTATATTCCGAACCCAGGACAGATGCAATCTGCTCGGCACTGCGCAACGATATGACACTCTCCTTTGAATATCCGCCACAAACTATTGCTATGGTTTTCATTAGCTTTTATTTTAAGTTGATTATAAATTAATTACAAGAACGAAACACGTTTTGTAACCACTCCGAAAGTTATATTTATAACATACAAATTTCAAGCATTTTTTCAAATAACATTCGAATTGCAGAAAAAAGCCAATAATTGCGATTCTTTCCCTTTTAATACTATCTTTACCATTGCAACTAAATAAAGCACACTGATGAAAAACATTACACTTTTGGCGCTATTTATGGCACTTTGCCTCATGTTGCCAGCCCAAGAACCAATAGTAAAACAAATGACGAAAGCCGATTTCCTGCAAAAAGTGATGGATTTCGAAAAAAATCCGACACAGTGGGTTTACCGTGGCGACAAACCTTGCATTATCGACTTTTATGCCGACTGGTGCGGACCTTGCAAAATCGCATCCCCCATTTTGGATGAATTGGCTGAAAAATACAAGGATAAAATTGTTGTCTATAAAGTCAACACCGACAAAGAGCCTGACTTGGCCAATGTTTTTGCCATACGAAGCATTCCCTCATTTCTTTTCTGCCCACTTGAAGGCTCGCCACAAATGAGCATGGGCATCGCCAAAACACCCGAAGATACAAGGGCGTTTATGAAAAAGGTTATTGACGATTTTTTGCTAAAAGGGAAATAACGCTACTTCAACACCATATGGTTGCTTGACGAGACCACAAACCCTATGCGCACAACTGATGAAGCCTGAAAATAACCCAATGCCCTACGGATGTTGTTCTCGGGATTGGTCAATGGTGGCTGGATGTTGCTGAAATTTGAAACGAACTGTTTCGACAACCCGGAATAATACTCATAAGCCGATGCCGACAGCGAGTATATGCTCATAACAACAGAATCGCCTTGACTGAAATTACGGGGGATGGTCATTTTACACACGTCGGCAAGATGGGCGTCCTCAAAAAGCCAAAGTTCGGAATATCCGTTAAGGACTTTCCCGTTAAGCTCCACCTCAACCCGATAATATTGCAGTGTGTCGGAATTCTGCTTTGAATATATGGAAACATAATAGCCAATTGTGTCAAAGTAAGTGTAGCTATTCTGGTATTCAACAACAACCGAATCGACCGAGATACGTGTCGGCATGGCATCAATTGCGCTGTAACGCTCGCCATCAACCTCAACCGTAAGCAAATAACGACCACCAACCTCACCAACTATCCCGTCTGTCAGATATGTGCCATCACCAACATTTTCAAGCTCGGCGGAATTTCCCTTGTCGTCACGCAGAAAAACAACGGCATTGTTGATATGTTCACAATCTGCAGTATCCTTTGACGACACTGTCCGCGTCACATAAACTGCGGATACAGAATCGACATCGGTGACAAGGCCTTCTATCACAACAACCTGCTCGCCTTCGTCAAACGCTGTATATTCTGATGGTTCATAGCACCCGGTAGCCACAAAAAAAATTGCAAGTGACACCACCAAGACAACCTTTATTTTACCAATGCGCTTCATAAACAATGGCAAATATAAGTCGCAAATGGTTGCTCCTTTGACACTTGGCAAAGAAACTATCAACATTTTCAAAAAACACAATCATCAACAAACCAGCCCCTTGCACAAAAAACCAACAAATGGCATCTAAAAATTGAAAATCAACAATCGTGACTATTTTTGCAAAAAACTTTCAGTAATGGACAAGACCTTGCCTATTGAGTTCGAAAAGCGGATGCGTGCGCAGTTGGGCGACGAGTATGATGAGTATGTGAAGTCGCTATCATGCCCCGCACCGACAAGCATCAGGCTGAATCCACACAAGCCGGCAACAAATATCGAATCAAACGAGCCTGTCGCTTGGGAACCTGACGGACGGTATCTTGCCGAACGTCCGACATTCACGCTCGATCCGTTGCTTCACGCGGGTGCATACTATGTGCAGGAGGCAAGTTCGATGTTTGCGGGATATGTCGCAAAACAACTACTTGGCGACAACCGTGATGTGAGGATTCTTGACCTTTGCGCGTCGCCTGGCGGAAAGAGCACCCATTTTGCATCAATAATAGGCCCAAATGGCTTGCTAGTAAGCAACGAAGTGATAAATAGCAGACTATCTGTACTTTGCGAAAATCTGACCAAATGGGGAAATCCGAATGTCGTAATAACAAACAACGATCCCGCCGATTTCAAGCCAATCAGGGGACTTTTCGACATTGTGGCTGTTGACGCACCTTGTTCGGGTGAAGGCCTGTTTCGTCGCGAACCTGCGGCCATTGGCGAGTGGAGCATCGATAATACACGCATCTGCGCACAACGCCAACAGCGTATTGTGGCCGATATATGGGACTCCATAAAGCCTGGCGGATACCTGATTTACAGCACTTGCACCTTCTGTCCCGACGAGGATGAGAATAATATGCAATGGGTTAGCCAGACGTTTGACGCTGAGAACATAAAAATAGATGTCAAGCCTGAATGGGGCATCACTCCAATTGAAAAAGACGGCCTGACTGGTTACCGTTTCATTCAGCACAGGACAAAGGGCGAAGGATTTTTCTGTTGCGTGTTCCGCAAAAACGACGGAGAAGATGCGAGTTTCAGGAAGCAGAAACTCAAGATAAAACTGCAACCCGTGCCCAAAAACCTTGTTGCCGAACTTTCGAAACTAACATTAGACAATCTTGAGTTTTCGTATTACCTGCGTAACGATACGATAACCGCGATTCCGCAATCAATCGACGACGACTACAAGTTGCTGGCTGACAAACTGAAAATAGCGAAAGCGGGAATCAGCATCGCTAAGGTTTTCGGAACCAAACTGGCGCCCGAACACGATTTGGCAATGTCGTGGGCATTAAACAAGGGTGTATTTGACTGCGTGGAACTGACTCTGCAGGACGCCCTTGGATATCTGCACCGCGACAATATTTTCGTACCGAACACAAGACAAGGATTCAATTTGCTTACGTATAAGCAGATACCGATTGGATTCATAAAGAATATCGGGAGCAGGTGGAACAACCTTTATCCGCAGAATTGGAAAATCAGGATGAGTGTCGATGGCTTATAGCCAAACAGTTGCGCAAAAAAAAAAATCCGCTCTGGTCCCCCAAAGCGGATTCGCTCATTAACTCAACTTTTTATGAAATCGCTATTTGGCGTTTTGGTTTTGGCTTCGACTCCTCGCGTTTTGGAATCTCGACATCCAAAATGCCGTTGTCGTACTTGGCTGAAATCATATCGCCGTTTGCCGAGTCTGGCAGTGTGAACGAACGGCTGAACGATTGGTAACTGTACTCGCGACGCGTGAAACGCTCACCTTCCCTGGTCTCATTCTCAACCTTTTTTTCGGAAGAGATGGTCAACACATTATGGTTCAACTCGATTTTAAAGTCGTTCTTGCTGAATCCTGGAACGGCCATTTCCACATTGAAGCCGTCGGCATTTTCCTTGATGTTTACTGATGGCAAAGTGGTGTTTGTCTCTGAAAAATTGCGGTTCGACCAATCGAACAAATCGGTGTCAAAAAGTTGGTCGAATAACGACGGATAGTTGTTTGAAATTCTAGAAAGTGTCATAGTTCAAATCCTCCATATTTTAGTTAGACATTTTTTTAATCAAAAACACCATTACACTTTCAAGTTTTGTGCCAATGCGGAAATGTGGATTTTTTGTCCGAATTAGAAGATTTATTGCAAGACAAAATGACAGCATTAATTAAGTGAAATTATAAATATTACACATTATAAACACTTTAACATTATGCAAATTACTGACATTTTGTCTTAAAATGTACATCAAACAAAAATGGGACCTACAGCAGATGCGGGATACAGGCATTGTCAACAAACAAAAAATGCCGACTCTTGCGAATCGGCATTTTGCATATCTGGAAAACAGATTTTACTATTTGAATTTCTTTTCAATCAGATACTCAGCAATTTGTACTGCATTCAAAGCGGCGCCCTTGCGGATTTGGTCGCCTACGCACCAAAATGTGATGCCGTTTGGATTTGCGACGTCTGTACGGATACGGCCTACAGAGACATTGTCCTGACCTGCGACAAACAATGGCATTGGATATTCCTTGTTTGCAGGATTGTCAATAACCGTAACGCCTGACGCCTTGGCACAAGCCGAACGGAAATCGGCTGGAGAGACAGGCTTTTCGGTCTCTGCCCAAATTGATTCAGAGTGTGCACGCATAACAGGCACGCGTACGCAAGTTGCGCTGACCTGAATGTCGGAATGCATAATCTTCTTGGTCTCGTTATACATCTTCATCTCCTCCTTGGTGTAGTCGTTTTCAGTGAATACATCGATATGGGGAATTACGTTGTATAGCAATTGAGATGAGAATTTGTTGACTGTCAATTCCTTGCCTGAAGCATAGTCCTTTATTTGCTGGTCGAGTTCTGCCATACCCATTGCGCCTGCACCGCTGGCACTTTGGTAGGTTGCAACGTGAACTCGCTTAATGTGCGACAATTCTTCCAAAGCCTTCAGAACCACTACCATAATGATGGTTGTGCAGTTCGGGTTTGCAATGACACGGCGGGGAGCGTTTAGCGCATCTTCAGCGTTGACTTCGGGCACTACCAATGGAACGTCGGTGTCCATACGGAATGCGCTTGAGTTGTCTATCATAATGCAACCATACTTGGTGATGGTCTCTTCGTATTCCTTTGAAGTGCTTGCGCCTGCCGATGTCAAGGCAATGTCGATGTCCTTGAAATCATCGTTGTGCTTCAGTTCCTTAACCACGATCTTCTTACCCTTGTATTCGTAAGAGGTTCCTGCACTACGAGCCGATCCAAACAGGACCAACTCATCAATAGGAAGATTTCTTTCGTTCAAAATCTTCAAAAATTCCTGGCCAACGGCACCGCTGGCACCAACAACGGCTACTTTCATAGTCAAAACATTTATTATTAAATCCTTTATTTCTATCTTTAGCACGCTTATGTTTTAAATGGCGTTTTTTGTAAAAAACTATTATTCAAAACGATAAGTCAATGAACCTTGATTTTTGAAAATCGTACAAAGATGAACAAAAAAATCTCTCTATGCCTAATTTGCCTGTCAATATTTTTTGGCAATAACCTTTTATATGCTCAAAACGGCGCCCAAACTACCGATACGCTGTTTTTCGACTGTTTTGACAGCGGGAATCTGGACAGTTGGAGCAACACTGCCGACTGGACAGTCGACAATCAATCGGGCTCACGCCTAAAACATAATTTAGCAGACACTGCCACAGTAAGTTACATTTCGGCAAAATACACCGACTGTTCGTTCGATATGGGCACGACAACTTGGAAGTTCAATCTTCAGACAGGAAATTTCACACCTTCGACGTCAAACAAGTTCGGCTACTTTCTGATGTCTGATAACGATACGCTAAAAAGTTCATCTTTAAGCGGATATGCTGTCGGGGTCTGTATGAGTGGCTCGTCAAAGGAGTTTGTAATGATAAGGTACGACGCAGGAAAGAAGTCAATAATTTTTGCCACACCGCTTGTATGGTCAGAGCCGAACACATCGGTCGATTTTGAGATAAGGCGTCAGCCAAAGGGCATTTGGTCTATAGGCTACAAGGTTGATACGGTAGGGGCGGATTTTGTCTTCACCGACGAGTTTACTGACAACAAATACAACAAGTTGCCTTATCACGGTTTTTATTTTTCGTGTTCAAAGACGCGGGCGGGAATGTTCTATGCCGACAATGTTTGCGTCAGCCTGAAACGTGCTCCTGTCAGCCTTCTGTCGGCAACCTGCACCGACGCCAACACCATTGTGGCCGAATTTTCGGACAAGATTGATTCTGCCACGGCATCGGATAAGAAAAATTACGCCATTCCTGGCATCGAGATTGAGAGTGTGGAATACAATTCCGATGAGCCTCAAATGGTTACGCTATCGACAAAGCGCATCGCGGAAGGTTCCTACGTGTTGACTGTTTCTGGCGTCAGGAGTGCCGACGGTGCCGAAATCACGTCGCAACAAGCCACTTTCTCGTTCATTCCGCCTGCCGAACCATTTGAACTGGTAATAAACGAACTGATGTTCGACCCGACACCAACCGTCGGGTTGCCCAACTACGACTACATTGAATTGTACAACAACAGCAACCGAAACTTCAATCTTGGAGGCTGGAAACTCGACATAAGCGGGAGCGTCCGCCAATTTCCTGATTCCGTAATCGGCAAAGGCGAATACCTGATATTGACAAGTTCTTCGGCTGTTGATTCATTTGCGGTTTTCGGCAAGGCCATATCTGTAATAACCACAACCAACCTGACAAATACTGGCAAGACACTGCTGTTGATATCGCCTGAAAATGTCGTCATCGACAGCCTTTCGTACACCGAGACATCTGTCAAGGACATTGTGAAAAACGAGGGTGGCTGGGCATTGGAACGCATCGACCCGAACAATACTTGTGGCGGTTGGCAAAACTGGGCTTATTCAACCGACAAGCAAGGTGGTACGCCTGGCACGAAAAACTCTGTGTTTGCCAACAACATCGACAATTCGCCTGTCAGGATAGTTTCATTTCAGCCACTGACGGAAAATAAGATTCTTGTCGAACTTTCGGAAATGCCTTCAGAATCGACTTTGCAGGACCTTTCAAATTATATGCTTAAAGGCATCGGCAACCCAATTGAATATGCGACCGATGGCTGTAATCTGATTTTAACATTCAGAAAGACAATTAATTCTGGCGAAAATAGCATAAGCGTCAAGAATCTTACGGACCCGTGCGGAAACGTGATGAACGATACGACAATAGCCTTCACATTCCACCGCGCCACCACATACGAACTTACAATAAACGAAATTATGACAACTCCTGAGCCATCGTTTGGGTTGCCGACTTGGCAATGGTTCGAAATCTACAACCGTAGCGAGTCCGACATCTACCTGAATGGCTTTTCGGTTGGCATCGGTAGCAAAAAATATTCGGTTGAGAGCGGATTGATTAAGTCGCACGGCTATGCAGTCCTTGCCAAAAGCGCCATTGCCGACAGCCTTGTTCAGTTTGCAAACGTGGTTGGCGTGAACAAGATGCCTACACTCCCGCAATCGGGAACTATAACCATTTTCAATGCTAGTGGCGAGCCAATCTGCAGTACGTCGTACAAGTCGAGTTGGTTTGATGACGACCTGAAGGCTTCGGGTGGCTATTCTCTTGAAAAAATCGACTTCAACAATACCGACGAGGGCCCTGACAACTGGTCGCAGACTGAAAATCAGAACGGAGGAACACCTGGCGCCCAAAATTCGACATACAGGCAAATGCCTGACACCATTGCGCCAAACTTGCTTTATGTAGTGCCAATGGATGATGACAAACTGTTGTTGTCGTTTAGCGAAACGGTGAGACTGGCTGATGCATCGCTCATCAATGTTGAGCCAAATATCGGCAATCCTATTGGCGTCGAAATTTCAGGACAGTCGCTTTCAACAGTCGTTGCGACACTCGGGCAAAGCCTTGTCGAAGGCACATCTTACACGCTGACAGTCGATTCCACTTTGACCGATTTTGCAGAGAACCATATTGGCAAACGGCAATCGACATTCGGGCTTCCCGAAAAACCGCAGTCGGATGATATTGTCATCAATGAGATTCTATTCAACCCATATCCCAACGGAGCCGATTTCGTGGAACTGTATAATCGCTCGGAGCGCGCCATAAATATTGGCAGTTTCCTGATAGCCAACCGCGACGGCGAAAACATTAAGAACCCTAAAGCCATTGGCGGACTTGGCTATGTGCTGATGCCAAACTGCTATGTGGCAGTGACGGCCAATGCCGAAAATATTGCTGACACTTATCAATGTGGTGATTTATACCAAGTTGCATCGTTGCCGACTATGGCTGACGATGAAGGCTCGGTGGTTCTTTTGGACACTCTCGGCAACATCTTTGATGAAGTTTATTACACAAGCAAAATGCACTTTGCCTTGCTTAAGGATTTAAACGGTGTCAGTCTTGAGCGTATCGACTTTGAACAGCCTTCCAATAATTCGGGCAATTGGCACTCGGCGTCGGAATATGCTGGGTGGGCCACTCCTGGACTTCAGAATTCGGCATACAAGCCGATTGTTACTGAATCAAGTCAGCAGATCAGCCTAAACAGCGAGGTGTTCTCGCCTGATAACGACGGATTTGAGGACCAACTCGAGATAGCCTATAATTTCGATGAGGCTGGCTATGTGGCAAATGTCACTATCTTCAATGCTAAAGGATTGAAAATGCGGACATTGGTAAATAACGAAATGCTTGGCACGAGTGGTTTTTGGGCTTGGGACGGTCTCGACGACAACAACAATCGCGTGCCTACAGGTATCTACGTAATTTATTGTGAGGTTTTCAACCTTGACGGAGATGTAACCAAGGTGAAAAAAGTCTGTGTTGTGTCAACTAAAATGTAGAATGTCGTAAATAAATGTTTACCAAATACATATCGAACGAACAGCACTATTCTGAAGTGGTTGCGCGCATTGCCAACGTACGCAACACTTTATGGATTGGCACAGCCGACATCAAGGACCTGTATGTGAAACAAGGTTCCGAAACGGTTCCGTTGCTCGGGCAAATTGCAAGTTTGCTGAAACGAGGCGTATGTGTCCGTCTGATTCACGCCAAAGAGCCTGGGCAGAACTTTCGTGACGATTTCGACAAATATCCGATTCTCGCAACTGGACTCGAGCGGGCGCTTTGCCCTCGTGTCCATTTCAAAATGATTGTCTTCGATATGGATACGGTTTATATTGGTTCGGCTAACCTTACAGGCGCGGGCATCGGAATGAAAAGTTCGTTACGCCGAAATTTTGAGGCGGGCATACTCACTAATGATTCCACGATAGTGGAACAAGCCATAGAACAATTCGATACGCTGTGGATGGGCGCACATTGCGCAAAATGCGGAAGAAAGGATTTCTGTGGCGACCGAATAAAATAAAAAATGCCGTCAAGACACGCAATACGCACCAAGACGGCATTAATATTATGACTAATCGCAATCTATTTGATCATAAGTTGTTCGATTATTTTAGGAATATCGGTATTGTCGATGCCTCCTTTAAAATAATCGGCACCTTGGCCTAAGGCCCTAATCGGCACTGGCAGAGCCGAATGATCGCCTGACGAGAAGTGGAATCCCGCCTTGTTGTCCAACAGATACACCGACTTTTCGCCCAAACCCTTGGCACGCACATCCATATAGTGCTTATTCGGATTCACCACGTTGTTGTTCAGGAAATCCTTGCTATACGATTCTTCGAGCCACGCAATTTCATCGTCAGTCAGTTTTAAGTCGCTGGTACCCAACCCGAAATCGGCCTTAATGCTATCAAGTATGGCGCTGAAAGCAGGTTTTACAGGCAATTCTGCCCAATCAGCAACCTTGACGTTAAACGAATCCAACGAAACCTTTTGATATTTAAGAAGTTCGGGCTTGATGCTGTAACGGAACGATGACGACAATGTCAGGCCTCCTGTCTCGTGGTCGGCTGTGACTATTATCAGTGTCTCGTCGGGATGTTGATTGTAGAAATCCACAGCAACGGCTACAGCCTTGTCAAAATCGAGAGTCTCGTATATCGACGAGGCCAAATCGTTGTTATGGCAAGCATAGTCGATTTTTCCGCCTTCGCACATCATAAAGAAGCCATTCGGATTGTCGAGGACTTCAATTCCTTTTTTGACAAACTCGGAAAGCGGAAGAGCATCTTTCACATTATCGACAACCCAATGAGTCTCGTCTTTACGGTGACCTGGATTGATTGCTATGATTTTTTTATCGCCATTTTTCAGATTCTCAATGTCATTTGCCGTATTGACAACCTTAAATCCGCTTTCGTCGAGCAAGGTATAAATACTCGTTTCGTCCCCCGACTTTCCATTTGGCGAAATGATTCCACCGCCTGCCACATAGTCGAACTCAGTGGTTAGCAAGTCTTTGGCAATTTCGTAATACATATTGCGGTTCTTCTGATGGCCGTAGAACCCGCCTGGTGTTGCGTGGTTTATGCCGACGGTTGTCAGCAAGCCGACCTTGTAGCCTGCCTTCTTCGCCTTTTCGGCAATTGTCTCAAGCCTATTTAAATCGGCATCGACACCGATATATGAATTTTTTGTCTTCGTGCCTGTTGCTATGGCAGTTGCCGAAGCCGACGAACAGGTCGTAAATGAATTGGCAGAATAATTGGTGCAATACGACTGCACTGGGAACTGGCTGAACGTCAATGGCTCACGCCCCAAATTCCCGTTGAGTGCCGATTTGAAGACTTCGGCGCTGTAAACTTGTGCGGGGCCCATTCCGTCGCCAATGAAAAGGAACACATATTTGGCTTTCGGCTCAGATTGAGCCACAGTCGATTGTGATAGAGTGAAAAACGACAGCAATAAAATTGCATTCAGCAAATATCTCATTTTGTTTTTGTTATAAAAGTGTTTCAAGGAAATTTCAATATGTTTCCCAATTATTGTATTTTTCAAATAGAGTCTGTCCTTCAATCTTTTGAGCGCTTTTGAATTTTCGTCGTCATCTTGCTCGGTCGCACACTGTTGCAGTGCCCGAACTATCTGCCTGACAAATTCTTCAAAATCACAGCAAAGCAATTTTTAGGAATATCCTTAACGGAAACAAATTTAGCAATTCATTCAATAAAAGGTACACTTGAAAAACTCTGCACAAATAAAATTCGTTTGCTACCTTTGACGAAAAAATAACGCTAATGCTACTACGCCAATTCAAGCGATTTGTAAGCGACAACAAATTGTTCGACAACACTCACAGCCTGTTAGCCACAGTAAGCGGTGGGGCCGATTCGAGCGTTATGCTTCACCTGCTTGCGAAATGCAAGTTCAAGGTTGCCGTGGCGCACTGCAACTTCAAGTTGCGCGGTGCCGATTCCGATGGCGATGAGGATTTTGTGCGACAATTGGCAGAAAGGTACCAAATGCCATTTTTCAGCATACGATTTGACACTTTGGCTTACGCCGATGAGCATAAGATTTCGGTAGAAATGGGGGCGCGCGAACTGCGCTACAACTGGTTTGCAAAACTTGCCGATGAACATCACTTTGACAGAATTCTCACGGCACATCATCTTAACGACAATATTGAGACAGCCTTGTTGAACCTTTGCCGTGGTACTGGCATTAACGGACTTACTGGCATCGCTCCACTTAACGGAATAATTGCACGTCCGCTGTTGTTCGCTACACGCGAGCAAATTGAGGAATATGCGCGATTGAACAAATTAAGTTTCCGCACCGACATTACCAATCTCTCCGACGATTATCAGCGCAACATTGTGCGACATCAGATTATGCCTGTAATGAAACAGATAAATCCTGCGCTAGAGGATCGTATGCTTAAGAATTTCAAACATATACGTCAGGCATCCGATATTTATAACTGGTATGTCGACAAGGCTAAAAGTGAGATTCTGACTTGCAATGCCGATGAAATTATGATTGACGTCAATGGCTTGTTGCGTCAGGAATTTGTCGAGTCGGTCCTGTTTGAATGTGTCAAGCCATATGGTTTCAACAGTGCTCAAGTTGAGTCGATGATGAAGATTGTCGGGCAAAAATCGGGTAGCACATTTGCATCAGCCACACACAAACTGCTGATTGACCGCAACAGCATTATTATAAAAGCCTGTGATCAAGATACTTTTGAACCAATGCAAATACTAGAGCCACAAGACATTGAATCTATCGGAATAAAAATGAAGGTGGTTGATGTTTCCGATTTTGTGTTGGACAAGCGCCCGACAGTCGCCTGCCTCGACTTTGACAAACTGGAATTTCCGCTTACTATCCGCCAATGGCGACACGGCGACTACTTCTACCCGATAGGGATGAACCGCGCAAAAAAACTGAGCGACTTTTTCATCGACAGCAAGATTAACGTATTCGAAAAGAAATCGGCATTGGTACTTACGTCTGGAGAAAAAATTGCCTGGATAGTAGGCTACCGTCCCGACGACAGGTTCAAGATAGACAACAATACCAAAAAAGTACTGGTTGTCAACAGTCTATCAAAATAATACAAAAAAAAGCCGGCTTTCGCCGGCCTTTATTTCATTATCTCAAATCTACTCCCCGACCTTTATGTCTTGCACTTTTAGCTGAAGGGTTTCCTTTCCTCTGAAGGTATTCGACTCAACCGAAAAACAAATGTCGAACTTGTTTCCTCGGCTTATCACATCGAAATGCTCTGCTTGCTTAAAGGCTATGGCAGGCAACGAGCGTCCGCCCGTTTCATCGGATACTGCCAGTTTCAGGTGCTCCTTTGTCTGTCCAACAACTTGAGCAGCACCGCAATCAACGACATTGCGACTGACAAATACTGGCGACATGTTTCCTGGACCAAATGGTTCGAATTGCTCCAGAAGCTTGAAGAATTTTGGCGAGATATCGGCAAGCGCCACTTCCTCGTCAACATCGATGCGTGGCACCATCATATCCTTGGTAATCATCTTGTTGGCTATCTCCTCGAACTTGGTTGCAAACGCCTCAAGGTTTTCTTCCTTGAGCGTCAACCCGGCCGCATACGTGTGGCCACCAAAGCTTTCAAGCAAGTTTTGGCATTTTTCGATGGCCTCATAGAGGTTGAACCCAGGAATTGAACGTGCCGAACCTGTAATCAATCCGTTTGACTTTGTGCAAATTACGGTAGGTCGGTAATAGTAATCAATTAGCCGAGATGCCACAATGCCGATGACACCCTTATGCCACTGCGGGTTATACAGCACGGTCGTCTTGCGGTTTTTCAAGATTTCGTTGCTCTCAATAATGGCAAGCGCCTCGTTCGTAATGTTCTGGTCGTGAGTCTTGCGGTCAGTGTTGTCCATTTCAATCTTGCAAGCCATCTCCTCTGCCTTTTCCTCGTTGCGTTCTACAAGCAGGTCAACAGAATAACGGCCCAAATCCATACGGCCTGCAGCATTTATGCGTGGACCTATCTTGAACACTATGTCACCGATTTTTACAGGACGAAAATCGGGCTCGTCAGCGGGCTTTACTTCCTCAAAAGGCACGTCAATCGGCTGACCGTCCTTTGTGCGGACAGGAGGTGGCGTTATGCCGGATTTTTTCATTATTGCCCGCAACCCCACACGCGGATTTGTATTGAGCTGTTTGAGCCCGTAGTATGCCAAGATGCGGTTTTCATCGACTATTGGAACAATGTCGCTTGCAATGCTGACAACCACCAAATCGAGGAATGGCTTTATCTGGTAGAATGGAATCTTGTTCTTTGCCGTGTAGGCCTGAATCAATTTGAAGCCAACGCCACAGCCTGACAGTTCGTTGAACGGGTAGCCACAATCGATGCGTTTAGGATCGAGCACAGCCGCGGCATTTGGCAACTCGTCGCCAGGCTCATGGTGGTCGCAGATTATGAACTCAATACCTTTTTCTGCGCCATAGGCCACCTTCGGCAGGGCCTTGATACCGCAATCGAGTGCAATAATCAGTTTGCAGCCCATTTCGGCCGCATAGTCTATTCCTTTGTATGATATTCCGTACCCTTCCTGGTAGCGGTCTGGTACATAATAAAATACATTTCGGCACTTACTTTTCAGGAACACGTACATCATTGCAACGGCAGTTGTGCCATCGACATCGTAATCGCCATATATGAGCACGTTTTCACGCTCAATTATAGCTTTTTCGAGCCTCGCTACGGCCTTATCCATGTCCTTCATGAGGAACGGGTCGTAGAGCTGCTGTAAGTCAGGTCTAAAAAACTTACGAGCAGATTCAACATCATTAATGCCACGTTGCAAAAGTAATCCAGCCAAAGGCTTGCCTATACTGATTGACTGTGCCAATTCATCAATCCTTGCCGCTTCGACTTGTTCCTTTAGAACCCATTTCTTTTGCATTTATATAGTTTATTTTTTTTCAAATTTTAGAGCGTTTCCACTTAACGAATGTAAGAAAACTTTGAAATATTCTTCAAAAAAAAGATGGCGGACATTCCCTTTTTATTGTCAACCTACTTTTTTGCCTTGCAGTAAAGGCAAATTCCAATCACGCCATAAATGACATTTGGTATCCAAACAGCGATGGCTGGAGGCACATTTGCATTTGTCGCCAGCACATTCGACACCTCCATAAACAAGATGTAGGTGAACGCCAGCAATATGCCCAATCCGATATTTATGCCCGTTCCGCCTCGCTTCTTGCGCGACGACAATGTCACACCTATAAGCGTAAGAACGAATGTCGAGAATGAATACGCAAAACGCTTGTGTTTTTCAATCTTCCAAAGCACAATGTTTTCCGCGCCTTTCCGCGTCTCCGATTCAATAAACTCGTTTAATTGTGTGTAGTTCATGGCCTCAACCGAATTGTCACGCCTCGCAAAATCGGACGGATACATATTCAATGCCGTGTCAAGCCGTTGGTAATATTTCACGGATTCGGTCCCGTCTGCGAAATCACGAATATAGCAATCAGTCACCACCCACTTGTTCTTGACTGTATCCCACTGCGTACGCTGCGACACGAGTTTCGACTTCAATTCGCCATTCTCGATTTTTTCCAATGTGAAATTACTACCCTGGTCGAAGGTTGTATTGTAGTCGCGCATATAGATGAATTCGCCTGGCGAAATCTGTCGGTGAATGTTTATCTGCGTGTTTTTGAACTTTTTGCGGAGATATTTTTCCTCAAATGCAAGCCTTTTCTCATTGGCAGGCGGAATGACCCAATTTATAAGAAAATAGGAGCAGACAGCCAGAACCAGCGCCGATACAAAATATGGGAATAAAAAGCGTCTGTAGCTCACACCACTGCTCAATATGGCTATTATCTCAGAATCGCTAGCCATTTTCGACGTGAAGAAAATGACTGCGATGAAAATGAACATCGATGAAAACAGATTGGCAAAATACGGGATGAAATTGGCATAGTACTCAAGCACGATAGCCTTGATTGGCGCCTGCTTCTGCAAAAAATCGTCTATTTTTTCAGATATGTCAAAGATCACCACAATGAGTATTATCAGGAAAAGCGCAAAGACGAACGTCCCCAGAAATTTGCGGATAATGTAGCGGTCCAACTTTTTCATATATGAATTTGCCATAGCCCTATAGTCTGTTTGTGACCTTTACAATCATTTGGTTTTTCCAACTTGCGAAATCGCCGTTTTCGATATGCTTACGGGCCTCACCTACAAGCCACAGATAGAATGCCAGATTGTGCATACTGGCGATCTCCAGTCCCAACATTTCTTGGGCGACGAACAAATGGTGCAAATATGCGCGAGTATAGTAAGTATCGACAAACGAAGTTCCGTTCGGATCGACCGGAGTAAACTCGTTTTCCCATTTTTTGTTCTTTATGTTTATGATGCCTTCGCTGGTGAACAACATTCCATTACGTCCGTTACGGGTTGGCATTACGCAGTCGAACATGTCCACTCCGCGACTGATGCCTTCCAATATGTTGGCCGGCGTGCCTACACCCATGAGGTACCGAGGCTTGTCGGCCGGCAAAATGGCATTAACCACTTCAATCATCTGATACATCACCTCTGTAGGTTCGCCAACAGCCAAGCCACCAATGGCATTGCCGTCCAAATCGAGTTCGGCCACCTCAGTTGCCGCACGCTGACGCAGGTCGGTATAAGCGGCACCCTGGACTATCGGAAAGTATGATTGGTAATGCCCGTATAGAGGCTCGCTTGTGCGATAAGCTTCCACTCCGCGACGCAACCAGCGCATTGTCAGGTCGAGCGATTTTTTTGCGTAGTTGTAGTCGCAGTCGCCCGGAGGGCACTCGTCAAGCGCCATCATAATGTCGGCGCCTATGGCCCGTTCTATCTCGACAACGTTTTCGGGTGTGAAAATGTGCTTTGACCCGTCTATATGGGAGCTGAACTTGGCACCTTCTTCCGTCAGCTTTCTGTTAGCCGACAGGCTGAAAACCTGAAAGCCACCACTATCGGTAAGTATCGGCTTATCCCAATGCATAAATTTATGCAAGCCGCCTGCATCCCTCATCAGCTTCATTCCGGGGCGTAGATACAAATGATATGTGTTTCCCAATATTATTTGTGCCTTGATGTCGTCGGAAACATCGCGTTGGTGGATACCTTTGACCGACCCGACAGTGCCTACGGGCATGAATATCGGAGTCTGGATAACACCATGGTCGGTGGTTATCTGCCCTGCACGTGCATTAGACTTGGGGTCGGTGGCTAATAACTTGAATTGCATTGTCTACTCTGAATGTGGCAAAGATAGGAATTTTGATTAGAGTTGGGAATCCATAACCGAAGTTTGAAAGCCCATAATAAACAACTGAAAGCTCATGCAACTTATTGCATTGTCACATAACGGATTTCGCTATTTACGCTTGCCTTCTTCAAAAAAGAACCTCCACAAAGGCGCCGCCATGAGCGCTTGAAGTATCTCGCCGTTTTCGAGCAGGCTGAACACCGCATCACGGCTCAGGATGTGCACACTTAGGTCCTCGGTCGCATCAAGATGCTGGCCCGACACTTTCCTGACATTACGCGCAATGAAAGTATGACTCATATTGTTCATCGCACTTGAGTTAGGGCTCAAAGCCATAAACGCAGTCCACTCTCCTTCGCCATATCCCGTTTCTTCCAGAAGTTCCCGCTTTGCGGCCGACAAAGGATCCTCTCCTGCCTCAACCACGCCGCACGGCATTTCATAGCATGTCTTCCCGAGCGCATGCCGGTACTGCCGTTCCATAATGAAATCGCCATCTTCGGTTATTGCAATCACATTCACCCAATCAGGGTATTCTAGGACGTAATATTCGGGGTTTTGCCTTCCGTCGGGCAGTTCAACACAATCCTTGCGGGCTGTCAGCCACGGTCTCTTATAGAGATATTCACTGGATACCAGCTTCCACTTCCCTTCTTCGTTTATGGTTCCTTTCATAGTAATCGGCGTAAAATGGCACAAAAAAGGCAACCCTCATCAGGTTGCCACTTGAGCGGGCAGCGGGATTCGAACCCGTGACCCTCAGCTTGGGAAGCTGATGCTCTACCAACTGAGCTATGCCCGCAATTTTGATATGGCAAAAATAAGATTTTATTGCAAAACAGATAATTCATTTCGTTTTTATCTGCACAAAACATCATATTCATTCATCAAATTCGGCAATTATCTGTCCTTAAGCAAGAAACAACTTTGCGTAATGGCAAAAACGTCCAAAACGGCTTGCATAAATTTGGCACATAGTGCAAAAAGGCGACCCAAATTGAGCCGCCTTTTGATATTTGTGCGTATGCGACCTACTTCAGCAAGTTTGCTTTGATGTAGCCTTCAACATTGTTGAATATGCGATTTTGCACATCGGTAACGTCGCCTGGAACGAATTTCGAACCTACGATGTTTTCATACAACTCGATATAGCGGTTCGATATCTGGCTGATGATTTCCGGAGTCATTTCTGGCACCTTCTCGCCTGCACGTCCTTGGAATCCGTTTGCCATAAGCCATTCACGGACAAATTCCTTTGACAGCTGTTTTTGGTTCTCGCCCTTTGCAAAACGCTCTTCGTAGCCATCTGCATAGAAATAACGAGACGAGTCTGGAGTGTGAATTTCATCGATAAGGTAGATTTTACCATCCTTCTTGCCAAATTCGTATTTTGTGTCGACAAGGATCAAGCCCATTTTCTTGGCCATTTCAGTGCCGCGGGCGAAAAGCTCAAGCGTATATTTTTCGAGTTGAGCGTAGTCTTCGGCTGAGACAAGGCCATTCTTGATAATGTCCTCGCGAGAGATGTTCTCGTCATGAGTGCCGATATCGGCCTTGGTTGTCGGGGTGATGATTGGGTGCTCGAAACGTTGGTGTTCGCGCATTCCCTCTGGCAATTTCACGCCACAGATTTCGCGACCGCCGTCACGATACAAGCGCCATGAGCTTCCTGTAAGATAACCGCGGACGACCATCTCGACTGCAAAAGGCGCACATTTGTGCCCTATTGTCACATTTGGGTCTGGACTTGCTATTTTCCAGTTTGGAACAATGTCGGCTGTTGCGTCAAGGAAATAAGACGCAATCTGGTTCAACACCTGTCCCTTGAAAGGTATGCCTTTTGGCAGAATGACATCGAAGGCTGAAATGCGGTCGCTGACAACCATTGCCAAATATTGGTCATCAATGTTGTACACGTCACGGACCTTGCCGTTGTACACACCTTTTTGCCCACTAAAACTGAAGCTTGTTTTTGATACTGTATCCATATTATTATGTTTGATGTTGATTTATATTCTTATTCTACAACGAATCAGATATTTACTGTTTATCAAATGCCTTGACGATTTCTTTTACAAGGCGATGCCGTACGATGTCAGACTCATCGAGTTCGACAATGCTTATGCCCTCTATCTTGGCCAGCAACCGGGTTGCCTGAACCAATCCGCTGTCGGATGTGCGGGGCAAGTCGATTTGGGTGACATCGCCGGTAATGATGAATTTCGAATTCATACCCATTCGGGTAAGAAACATCTTCATTTGCGGCAATGTAGTGTTTTGTGCCTCGTCAAGTATCACAAAGGCGTCATTAAGCGTACGTCCTCGCATGAATGCCAAGGGCGCAATCTGAATCACGCCATCCTCGATGAGCGCCTCGAGTTTCTTGGCTGGAATCATGTCGTTGAGCGCATCATAGAGAGGCTGCAGATACGGGTCGATTTTTTCCTTGACATCGCCTGGCAAGAACCCCAAGCGCTCGCCCGCCTCTACTGCCGGCCGGCTCAACACTATGCGGCGGACCTCACGGTTGCGCAACGCACGGACGGCCAAGGCTATGGCTGTGTAAGTCTTTCCCGAACCAGCTGGGCCCAAGGCGAAAAGCATGTCGTCGCGGTCAATAGCCTGAACCATTTTGCGCTGATTTGCGCTACGGGCCTTTATTGCACGGCCATTATTGCCGAACACTATCAAATCATCGGGCATGTCGTTGCCATGCTGGCGCGCCTCGTTGTTGAGAATCTGCACCAAGTCGTCATCCGACAACCGGTTGAACGTATCGAGGAAATGCACTATCTGGCGGAACTTTTCCTCAAAATCGGCTATCTGCTGTTCCTCGCCGAGCAATTTCACATCGTGGCCTCTGGCTACAATCTGAATCTTAGGGAACGCGCGCTTGAGAATGTCGAGTCGTGAGCATTTGGCTCCGTACAAGTCAAGTGGGTCAACGGTTTCAAGGTGCAATACTTTCTCTGCCATACGCTAATTTTGTAGTAGCAAATGTAATTGACAATTGACAATTGGCAACTTGCAAATGTCAATTTAATTCAACATTTAGCAACCGGCAATTAACCATCGCCGCATTACGCGCCACATCAAAATAGGCAAAGTATTTGACATTGGCCTACAAGCAATTCAACAAATAAGCATACATTTGCCGAAAGCAAACTTGCAATGCCGATAATCACACTCACCACCGATTGGCAAACCGACGACTTCTACGCTGGCGCAATCAAAGGGCACATCTACTCGAAATGCCCTGATGCTAGGATTATCGACATAACCCATAAGATAGAAGGCTTCAAGTCGGCCCACGCCGCATTCATACTTAAAGGGGCGTACCCTCACTTTCCCGCAGGGACCATACACCTTCTCTGCGTAAACAGCGAGATAACAGAGCAAAACATTCCTCTGTGCATCTGCCACAATGGGCAATACTTCATCGGGGCCGACATAAAGTCGTTCGGAGTGCTGTTCAACGAGAAGCCAGACATGGTTATCGGGCTAGATGCGGCCAACGGACTTTCAATGTCGACATTTCCCGAACTGACCATATTTGCCGAAGCGGCCTGCCTGCTGGCCAACGGCATGCCTGCCACCGATTTGGGGTTTGACATAACCGACGAATATTCAGGGCTCAACCTTCAGCCTTCAGTTGACCGCGACAGCATTTCCGGCAACATCATCTACATCGATTCATACAAGAATCTGATTACCGACATATCGAAGGACTTGTTCCGCAAAGTTTGCAACAAACGCAAATTCGAAATAACAGTCAAAAGCGACATTTACAAGATTGAGCGCATCTGCAACACTTACAGCGAAGTCGAAATTGGCGAGCTGGTTGCCATTTTCAACTCACTTGGGCTACTTGAGATTGCGATGCGCAACGCCAATCTGGCCACTATCGCCAACATCGACGGAACTAGCAGAGTAATAGTAAAATTCAAATAACATGTCACGAAAAGAACAACTTGAAGCATTCGGCCAGCTGCTTGACATCATGGACGAATTGCGCGAAAAATGTCCGTGGGACAAGAAGCAGACCTTTGAATCGCTGCGCATACAGACAATTGAAGAGACATACGAACTGACTGAAGCCATAATCGACAACGACATGGACGAAGTCAAGAAAGAGCTAGGCGACATATTGCTGCACGTAGTATTCTACGCAAAAATGGGCTCGGAACAAAGCAAATTCGACATCGCCGACGTGATAAACTCATTGTGTCAGAAACTGATATATCGACATCCACACGTATTCGGCGACGAAAAGGCCAATTCGGCCGAGGCCGTGCTTCAGAATTGGGAGCAGCTCAAACTGAAGGAAAAAGGACGCAAGCCAAATGTTCTGTCAGGCGTTCCGAAATCGTTGCCTGCAATGGTCAAGGCATACCGAATTCAGGACAAGACGCACAGTGTAGGCTTCGACTGGCAAGACCGCGAGCAGGTTTGGAACAAGGTCGAAGAGGAAATCAACGAATTCAAGGATGAACTACAGACCGACCCAGCTTCAGAACACGCAAAGGAAGAATTCGGCGACTTGCTGTTCAGCCTAATCAACGCAGCCCGGCTATACAAGATAAATCCCGAAAACGCACTCGAAAAGACCAATCTCAAGTTCATCAAGAGATTCAACTACGTTGAAGACCAGATACTGAAAAATGGGGGGACACTGAAAGATACTCCTCTTGAAGAAATGGACAGGCTTTGGGAAGACGCAAAAAAGGCTGAAGAATAGACAAATAATCCTTATCAATCAAGACAAGCAAGCCGACTCAATAATGTGTCGGCTTTTTTTACGCCATAAATGTCCAAAAACCGAATTTTAACTTGTTCCAACCAAATTTTAACCCAAATAAGCCAAATGTGAATTTACATAATCGAACAGTAAGAAACCATATACATTTGGATACTGAAACAAAGACAACATACAAATAATTAACAAATATCAGCATCCCTAAAAATCTTGCGCCCCTTGAGCCAACCCTCTCAAGGGGCGCTTCATTTCATGCACATCGATAAACTGATCGAAGTGCCGTGAAATAAAAAAAACTATCTTCACGCGATTTTTAACACATACATATATATACACATATGGAAAACAAAATTCTGACAACTTTCGTCCTTGCCACAACGCTAATGTTGTGTGGCAGCAACTCGCTAATGGCGCAAAAGCGCAATGCCGGCATCAAGTCTGTCGAGGTTTTTGAGGAAAAGTTCGAGAAAGACGGCACATCGAAGAAATACAAAATCGAAGAATCAAAATTCGATGAGCAAGGCAACGAGATTGAACGCATCGAATACGAAGAGGGGAAAATGGTCGAAAAGCACACATTCACCTACGACGAACAAGGCAACAAGATAAGCGAGATTGAAATTGACGCTGAAGGCAAGAAAGACCGCACCGAATACAAGTACGAGAACAACCTGCGTACCGAAAAACTCGAATATAGCGAGAAGGGCCGTCTGAAAAAACATACAACATACATCTATAAAAAACGATAATGGGCAAGATTGTAGTTCCTGACGGCACTAACCTCGACTCTAAGAAAGTACAAGTCGAGAACATGTTTGACCAAATTGCGCCAAAATACGACTTGCTGAACCATACATTGTCAATGAACATTGACAAAATCTGGCGTCGGAAAGTTGTAAGGCTGCTAAAGCAGAATTCGCCAAAGAACCTGTTGGACGTAGCCACAGGTACTTGCGACCTCGCCATCGCCGCTTCACGAAAAATCAGTTTCGACAAGATTGTCGGCATTGACCTATCTGAAGAGATGCTGAACATAGGCAAGCAAAAAGTTGAACGCTACGGATTGTCAAATCTGATTGAGCTGCAAAAAGGCGATGCCGAAAACTTGCCTTTTGCCGACAACACGTTCGACGCCGTCACTGTTGGCTTTGGCGCCCGCAACTTCGAAAATCTTGAGGCAGGGCTGAAAGAAATGTTACGCGTCCTGCGCCCGGGAGGCAAATGCATCGTTCTTGAATTCGTATTGCCGACGGCATTCCCGATAAAGCAGACATACAAATTGTATTTCAACTACATACTGCCACTGATAGGCCGTTTGGTGTCAAAGCACAAATCGGCCTACACATACTTGCCCGAATCAGTTGGCGCAGTCCCTCAACGCACCGAGTTTACCGACATTATGGAACAATGCGGATATAAAGGATGTCAGTACAAGACTCTGTCATTCGGAATTGCGGCAATTTACATAGGTTGGAAATAGCTCACACTACTACTTATACAAAGCAAGAAAGCCTCGCAAATGCGAGGCTTTCTTGCTTTGTCCGTATAAGTTGCAATCAGTTCTTTTCGTCCGACTGACTTTCATCGCCATTGTTATCTTGCACATCTTCATCGTCAAGCATTGATAGCATGTCGCAACGTTGCATTTGATTGTACCAGGTCAAGACCTTCTTAATGTGCGATACGTAAACACGATCCTTGTCATAGTCTGGCAAGATTTCGGCAAAGTATGCCTTCAGTGCATCATTGCTGGAAGTTTTTGGGTCGATGGCGACGGCTCCATTTTCCTTTGCACGAATGTTCTTAAAGACGTCAATCAATGATATTTCCTCACCATCTTCCTTAAATATTGCAATGTCGCGCATCGAACTTACTTTTGTAGAAGAATATGCAGGTATGCGCTTTTTGGTTTCGATGTCCTCAACAATGATTCCGTTTTTTGTGCTTGAAATCAACTTAAATAATCCCGAGTAGCCTGAAATTGATAGAATTTCTTTCATTGTTTATCTGTTTTGAAAAATTAGGTTGCAAATATAATTGAAAATGAGAATTGGCAATCAATAATCGATATCCACCGACAAGTTGGCCCGTAAAAACAAAAAAAGGACCGCGTTTTGAGCCATCCATCATTTTGCAGAGCGCGAACCCCCATGGTTCGCCTCTTTCACTTCACTACAGAATAACGATTACTCTTTGCTGTAATCAAATTTGTAGTCGTCGCCTTCAACATCGACATACACTACATAATTGCCTGCCTCAACATTGCCAAACTCGAAATTTTTGCGGATTTCGTTTCTTTCGATTGTTGAGTAAAGCTCCTCGCCCTTCGAGTCATAGACCTTTACAAGGACACTCTTGCCTTGCTCATTTGGCAATTCGATGATAGCGCGAGTACCTGTCGCCTTGAAAATTGGGTCGACAACAACGCGTCCGCCATAAACCAATTCGCCATCCTTAATGCTGAATGTGCGCTCCATTGTCCGGTTGCCCTTTGCGGCAATTATCTTGTAGGCGCCATCTTCCAGATTCATGAAATCGAATACTCGGCTTGTCTTGCCTTTAATGCGGATATTCTCGTTGTAAAGTACTTCCTTGCCATCTTTTGTCTCGATTGACAAACGGCATTTTACGCCATCGCCACTTGTATATACAATTGCCGCACGTGTGCATGTTACGCAACGGAACGATAAGCTATCTTCCATTAGCACAGAAACAGGTTCTGCATTGCACTTGCTTTTTGCTGACAAAAACAATGGCAACAGAATAAATGCAGCGGTTAACATACTTACCAAAACTGCGAAGAAATCTGATCTCATCAGACGGCCTTCATTAATGTTTAAAAGTTTCATCTTTTGTCTTTTAAATTGTTCTTTACTTTCTTTTCACGGCACAAAGGTATGTTGTACTTTTATCGCTGTGCAACAATCTTTTTTAATGCAACGTTTGCATAAAATCTATTTAACCATAAATTATTAATTTATATGGCTAATATTCAACGAATTGCATCAACGCAAACGATATGCATAGATTTTTGCATAATTGTCATAAAAAAGTCGCAAAACGTGTAGCAGAGCCACATTCAAGCCTCTATCTAAAACGTTTGCACAATAACGCAAAAGTTGCACAAAAGCGCATTTATGGTACGCATCTATGCAAAAAACGGGCGATGTTGCATAAAACGACATCGCCCGTTCCTGTTATATCGGGTAACTACCTACTGATTTATATCACGGTCGCGGAATCCGAGGAAGTACAAAATTGAGTCAAGGCCACCAGCTGATATTGAGTGCTGCGCCGACTCCTTCACTTTAGGCTTGGCGTGGAAAGCGATTCCCAATCCAGCCAATTGCAACATTGGCAAGTCGTTTGAACCGTCACCCACAGCTATCACCTGTTCCAAATGAATATCTTCCTTGAAAGCCAGCAATTTCAGGATTTCGGCCTTGCGGGCGCCATCCACAATGTCGCCGACATTTTTGCCGGTAAGCTTGCCGTTCTCAATTTCAAGTTCATTCGCAAAGACATAGTCGATATCGAGCTTGTTTTTCAAGTAATTGCCAAAATATGTGAATCCACCCGAAAGTATTGCTGTACGGTAGCCGTATCGTTTCAATGTCTTGAACAGGCGCTCCGCACCGTCAGTGATTGGGAGCTTCTCTGCAATTTCCTTCATCACGCCTTCGTCAAGGCCCTTAAGCAGCGATATGCGCTTAAGGAAACTTTGGCGGAAGTCGATTTCGCCACGCATCGCCGATGCGGTAATGGCGCTTACCTCATCGCCTACCCCGGCACGGCGCGCCAGCTCGTCAATCACTTCGGTCTGAATCAGCGTTGAATCCATATCGAAGCATATAAGCCTACGGTTGCGACGGAATACGTTATCCTCCTGAAATGCGATATCCAATCCACTGCCACTTGATATTTTCATGAAGTCCGACTTCATCTTTTTCAGATCGGTTGGAGTTCCTCTGACTGAAACTTCAACTACGGCTTTCGACTGTGGCTCGGCATCCTCAATAGGCGTACGTCCCGACAATCGGCTTATGGCATCGATGTTCAGACCTTGTTCCGCTATCACTGTCGTGACGCTTGCCAAATGTGTGGCGGTCAGCCTGTGAGAAATCATTGTTACAATGAACCTTGGCTTTCCTTGATGCGCAACCCAATCAGCATAGCGCTCTGCAGGAATTGGGGTGAACCGGACATTCACACCAAGCTCGTATGCCTTGAAGAGGATGTCTTTCAGTATCGGCGACGAGCCAGCCTCTTCCGGAACCTCGAAAAGGATTCCCAGGTTCAAGTCGTCGTGAATGACAGACTGTCCAATATCTAGAATATTGATGTCGTATTGCATCAAGATGCTGGTCAGAGATGCGGTCTGTCCTGGCTTATCTGGGCCGGACACATTCAACAGGATTATCTCTTTTGACTTCTTTTTCATAATTAGCGGACTGTTATGTGTATGCATTTGGTTTGTGTTTCGAGCAAAATGTAGCAACGGCCTTCGTCTTGCATTTCAATTAGCGTACGAAGCAGCAAGTTGCGCAAGCGGTATGAATAGACAGGTTCCTGGCTTTTTGGAGGATAAAAGCATGTCTGCGCGATGTCGAATGACATGCCGAAATAATGTGATGTCTTGTTTTGCGTGGCATTGATGTTTGTCTTGCGCAGGCCAATCTGGTCGGCCTCGGTTCTCAAAATCGACGAGAGCTGGAATCTGTAATTCTCCACGTCCAGTTCCTTGAGCGTACGGAAGAAACGGTGTCCGAGCTCGTCAAGAAAATCAGAGGCTTCTTTTTTCAGATACGGCATTGAGTAGGTCAATGTTGGCAGCTCGTAGTACTTGCTGTCCTGAATTTCCCTGAGTCCATACTTCACAATATTGCCGTACTTGTCGTCGAGCATTGCCTGATGGTTTTTGAAGGGTTTGTCGATTCCTTTTGCCCTGGCCACCTCCAGATGATACTCGTTGTTATATCGGCGCAATGCACGGATTTCCTTTGCCGTAAGCTCTGGCACGGGCACATCATCAATCGACTTTCGCTCATGGAATGCGTCTGGCAGTTTTTCCACTGCCACTATTATTAGAGTCGGGATTAGCAATGTCGGCAAGACTCGCCTCCACGCTATTCTTCTTCTCCCCTTCTTTTTTGCTGTACCAGACATTGTCATCTTTTTTTACGAGGTTGCAAAGATAATAAGCGCCTCCGATTTTTTGCCGATATTTTGCGTAATGGATGCTACATGTTGCATCATGTCACGCATTGCCATTTATCGCCTTTTTCAGCTCGCTAGGCTTGATTGGCTTATTGACAACGGCATCGTAAGCATCAGTCATTGCTCTATAACGGTTGGGCTTGATGGCCACCAACCTCGTTTCCGGTGATTTCGCCCTTATGCATTTCACCAATGCGAAACTGTCGATGCTCTGCATCTCGGCGTTTATGACTGCCACGCCAAACTTACGTGCGTCAAGCAGTTCCTTTACCTTGACTATATCGTCACAGCATACGGTGTCATAGTCAACCGACAACATTGTATTCAACAACATTGTTCCGCCTGCCGTATCGTCAATCACCAGCACAACCGGCCGACTCTCGTCAGGCTTTCCCAAAATGGCAACTTCTTGATTTTCAGCGTCCACAATTTCATCGGCAATGTTGACAGAAGGGACAAACGGAACGGTTAGCCACAACGACGACCTGTTTCCATTGTCAGATTCCATGCCGACAGTTGCTCCCATTTGCGTTGCAAGCAATTTGCAGACCGACATGTTTGAACTTACGGATTCGGAATTGTCAGATGCCAAATTATCTTCATACCTGTCGACATCCAAATTCTTGCCTTCGTACTTGACAGAGAACAGCAGCCTATCGTCAATCAAGTCGCATGTCAGCAGCAACGGCTTGCCCGCCGACAATTGTAATGCACATTGCAAATAGCGCCATAAAATCTGGACGATGTTTCGCCCGTTCAATCCTGCCATTAAATCGTCAGGATGAATTGAAAATCTGCAAATTGGTGTGGGGGCCAATGAGCATATGTTGACACTGTCGGCAATGTCTGACAGCATCTTCCCGACGTTTATGTCTGATTTTTCATCGTATTCAAGTCCCTCAAACTTTGACAATCTGCTTAAATAAGACGTGAACTTCTTGAGTGCATCAATATTATTCTCAAAGGTGTTTCTGAACAGGCTTCTATGCTGTTCCATGTCTAGCGTCGGCGTATCCAGGATCAAATTGGTGGATTTTGCAATTTCGGTTACGCAAGACTGGGTTCCTTGAATTATCTTGTCGATTATTTGGGATTTAATGCTGTTGGAATATTCGCCTTGCTTTTTCAGCAACGAATACTTCTGCATTGCGACATAACTGTCATCGTCATTCCGCCAAAAACCTATGTACTTCAGCACCTTGCCGCTATCATCCAGCGTAAACGGGATGCATGCCGTCACACACCAGCAGTAAGCTGAACTTGAAGGAATCTTGAACTTGCCCTCGAACGATATTGTCTTGTTCTCCCGCCGTTCAACTATCGACAGGGCATTGTCGGCTTCCGTGTTGTATTCTGGATGCACAAACGACTTGTACATGTCAAGCGAAAGCGTCTCAGATTTCCCGTTTTCATCGATATAGTATATGCTCCGAGTCAGGCAGTCATAGTCGAACTGCAATATGTTCATATTGTCAAGCAGTATCTGCGACTTGTTTTTATACTCCTTGAGCTGCATCATCTCCTCGAAATTGTCGGAATTGTTTTTCAACGTTCCGTAAATCAAATCCACATGGTCAACAGCGTCTTTCCGCGATGCCGCCATGATTTCGAAATGGGAATACTTGCTTACCAATGGGTCCCAAATGTTCACCGTTAGCGACACTTCGTTGATTGCTCCTTTCTGAAGGTCGTCGAAAGCCTTACGGAATCTTTCGACATCGTCCAGCGACACCAACCTGCAACATTTCTCAAACGTAGTGTTATTCCACATCGGGTTTCCTATTTCAACATCGAAACATTGAGTCTGAGGACTAAATTTCCATACAAGCAATTTCTGAGCCATCACTACGTTGTTGATAATCTGCTTGTAATTGTCGATATTGGCATCTGAGGACTTCTTTGTATTGATGTTTTTTGCCGACAGATAGACGAAATCGTGACCTGAAAAATGCACACGTTTCAAGCTCACGCTTGCCCAGAACATTTCCTTGGATCGGTTTGATGTCAGCACTTCGTGCATGACAACACTGTCCTGCACGGTTTCGATACTTTCAGCAACCCTTGCTCCAAAAATCTTCTTTATGTCGGATTGCATCATGGTGTCTTTGTCACCATAGCCAAACATGTTGAGCAGCATTTCATTGCAGTCTTCCAGCTTCTTTGTCGCACAATTGTACGTGCAAAGCCCCACATCCAGATTGTTTAGCATGAAATGGTACTTGGCTTTTTTTGCGATAATTTTTTTTACCGTGTTATAGGTGACAATATGGTATACGATTGCACCTGCCAACAATACAAACCCTAAAACAAACAATGCTGTGCTGCTCATGGCCAATGTCGATTTTATGCCCCATTCTTCGGGCAATTAACATGTACAAGTTACGAAAACATTTGGCAGACACCAACAAAAAAAAACATTTTGTTGCAGCAATTCGCCTTACGCAATCATGCAACATTATTTGAGCATACACGGTAGCGGTACATGATTTTTGCCGTCATATAGGCAAGCATGAACTGAACGGCTACTGCCAAAGTGCCAAATCCTATTATGCCCAACAGCAAGTGTCCTGTCGAGAATGTCATTCCCGTGACTTGGAACAGATAGTCCAAGACGTTTGCCTTGTCTTGCCAAATGAGCCAGCCAAATGGCACTTCCGACACAAGCAGCACCAACGTTGCAAATGCCGTGACCGAGCGCAAATTATGCCGAAGCCTCTCCTTGCTCAACACCGCGCCAGAGTACCGCAACGAGTAGTAATTGCCCGCCAAAATGCCTAGTATGAAATTAGATATGGGCACGCCCAGCATCACTCCCAACAGCAACATCGACATAAGCACATATACTACTATCAACACACGCTTTCGTGCCAGATAAAATGGTTTCGGCGCTATCAGCACAAAGTCGATAAGTATGCCCAACGCCAAGCCTCCTATCCCGAAACAGACCGACACTAGCCGCGTTGTGAAAAACGACGACGCCTCATAGGCCATTATCGACAAAAGTGTAGGAATAGGGAGCTTATAGAAGAAGAAACTGAACACCTTGCCGTTTATGCAAATGGCATCGAGCGCCACCCCAAACATGGCAAAAACCAATGGCCATAGCAAAGGATAATCTGTCTCAGCAATGAAAAAGCCATAATACAGGCCAGTCAGCGCGCCTACCATTGGCATTACCAACGACACTGCGACGACTCCCAACTTCAGCTTAAAGCCAATATTTTGCCTACCACGTTTCATTACCGCTAAAATATGCCAAAATGTTTGATGTCGGCCGATTTTTGTTTCTGTATTTTTTCATACAAAATGGCTGTCTGCCCATATTCCGGCATGCTTGTCATTGGTGCAAAATGATATCTTTGCAAGAAAAAATTCAATAGCATGTCAACCGGAATGTTTTTCGCGCTGATATTGGTCGGAGTCGTAACCGGCATCATATCAGGCATTTTAGGAATTGGCGGTGGAATCATCATGGTTCCTGCCATGGTATATCTGTTAGGCTTCACGCAACAGCAGTCGGTAGCCACAAGCCTGGCCATAATGTTGCCTCCCATCAGCATTTTTGCAGTAATCAATTATTACAAAGCCGGATTTGTGGATGTGAAGGCCGCGCTTGTAATTATGGCCGCCTTTATGATTGGCAGTTACATATCGTCAAAAATAGCCATTGGGCTGCCTGAACACATTGTCAAGAAATGTTTCAGCATATTGCTGTTCGTTGTTGCCATCAAGATGATGTTCTTCGACAAATAAAAAAAGCGAGCCGCCATTCAGCAAACTCGCCCACAACTATATACCACGTAATAACCACTAAACTTCAAAGCATGACGGAATCAAACCCGTTTAATTCCCTTTTGCGTTGCAAATGTATTTAAGATATTCACAAGTAATTAAAAATCAATTTCATTCGAACGTTTGCGTAGTTGCAGATTAACAATAATTAACTAATTTAAATTGTTATGAATCTAAACTTTACGCTATTGCAAACGATAGGCAGAAAAAGTTGAATTTTGGTAAGCTTTTTGTGAAGAAAAAACAAAAAACACACAAAACACTATGGGAAACAACTACGAATTGACATTTAAAGTTCGCGATTATGAATGCGACCTGGAGGGCATAGTAAACAATGCCGTATATCAACATTACTTTGAACACACACGCCACGAGATGTTCATAGAACGTGGCTTGAACTTTGCCGAACTTGTTGAAAAGAAAATTTATGTGGTAATCGCACGAGCCGACATAAGGTACAAACGGCCACTTCACAGTCGCGATGAATTCGTAGTTACGTGCAATGCCGAACGCGACGGTTTCAAGATAATGTTCTACCAGAAAATATTTCTTTTGCCAAACCGCGAATTGTGCGCAGAAGCGACCTTCACAGCCACCATACTCGACAACGGGAAGCTCTCCCGCTCACCTGAACTTGACAAGTATCTGTAGATGAATCCAACGGCATCATTTGTCAATATCCACACGCACAAAGCTACGGGCACCTGCATTGAACTCCTCAACTGGAATGATTTTGCCGAAAGGCCCACAAACAGATTTGTTTCGGCTGGCTTACACCCTTGGGACATTGGCAAATGCAATCATTTGCAAGCAATTGAGACTCTGCACGAATGGTGCAGCACTGGCATCATTTCCGCCATTGGGGAAATAGGCCTCGACCACTGCACTGAAGCCGACGCAAAAACGCAAGCGGAAATATTCACACAACAACTGCAAATTGCACAAATAAATGGGTTGCCTGCCATCATCCACTGCGTCAAAGCCCACTCCGACATTTTGCAGATACTGAACAGCAAAAAGCCGACAATCCCGTTAATCCTCCACGGCTACGCAGGGAACCGCACCACAATGCACCAATTGGAAAGACACAATGTCTTTTTCTCCTTCGGCAAACGCCTACTCACCAGCAAAGATGCTCAATCGTCATTGGCAAATGCAAACTCTGACCGCATCTTTTTTGAAACCGACAACGACGACATTCCTATCGACAACATTTATAACTTTGCCGCAAGCATCATGAATGTAGATATTGACGAACTCAAACAAACAACATTCAGCAACCTGATAAAAATATTCGGTGAGAAATGGACAACAGTTGGTTAGAACGTACAACGCTTTTGATTGGCAATGAATCAATTGAAAAATTGAGCAAAAAGCACGTGCTTGTAGTCGGATTAGGTGGAGTCGGCGCCTACTCCGCCGAAATGATTGCCCGTGCCGGCATTGGCCATATGACCATTGTCGACGGCGACGTTGTGAACGAGACCAACATCAACCGACAACTTCTGGCTCTCCACAGCCAAATAGGAAGGTCGAAAGCCGAAATTATGGCAGAGCGCCTACGCGACATCAACCCTGATATTGACTTGACAGTCATTGATGAGTTCATAAAAGACGAAAGAATGCGTCAACTACTTGACAACAAATACGATTACGTAGTTGATGCTATCGATACCATATCACCTAAAGTATTCCTTATTTGCCACTGCGTTGAATTAGGTCACAAAATCATCAGTTGCATGGGCGCCGGTGGACGAGTCGACCCAACCAAACTCCAGATTGCCGACATCAGCAAGACTTACAACTGCAAACTTGCAAAAACGATTCGCAAGCGTTTGCACCGCAAGGGAATCGACAAAGGCGTAAACGTAGTATTCTCATCCGAATTGGTTGACAAATCGTCAGTAATTGAAGTCGATGACGAGGAAAACAAGAAATCGACAGTTGGCACAATATCATATATGCCTGCATTGTTCGGCATATACTGCGCGTCAAAAGTGATTCGCGACCTTGCTGAAATGTAAATGGGAATTGCCTGTAATCAGGATTTTCCCTTACGTTCAACCAGCTCCTTGGTGGAAAGCAGCCCACACGCGGCCTGAATGTCCTCACCACGCGAGGCCCTGACCGTGGTCAACACTCCACGGGCATTAAGTGCGTCCTTGAAACTTTGGATTGTCTGCTCATCGCTTCCCTGAAAAGGTGTATCGGGAATGGAATGGAATCTGATAAGATTGACTCTGCAGTCGATTCCTTTCAGTAATTTTGCCAGTTCCGACACGTGTCGCGGCGTATCGTTGATGCCAGCAAACATTATATATTCAAACGAGACCCGACGTTGCAAGCCGAAATCATGGCTACGGATAACGTCAAGCACATCAGAAATAGGATACTTGTTCTGTATTGGCATAAACTCCTTGCGTTGTTCAGCAATTGGATTGTGCAGGCTGATAGCCAAATGGCATTTGCTCTTTTCCAAAAACTCCTTTACGCCAGGCACAACTCCTACCGATGAGACAGTGATGCGTTTTGGGCTCATCGCGTATCCCCAGTCCGATGTCAATATTTCCAACGTTTTCAGCACCTCCTGCATATTGTCAAATGGTTCGCCCATGCCCATAAACACAATATTGGTAATGCGCGGGAACTCCTCGATACTGCGCAATTGGTTTAGTATGTCTGTCGATTTGAGGCTAGCCTGAAAACCTTGCTTGCCGGTCATGCAGAATCGGCAACCCATCTTGCACCCCACTTGCGACGATACGCAAACGGTTACACGGTCTTCATCCGGGATCATTGCCGTCTCTATGAAATTCGAACCGCAAATAGGGAACAGATACTTACGCGTACCATCAATGCTCTGCTGCATACGTATAGGTTCGGTTAATCCAAACTCGTATCTTTCCTGAAGTTTTGCCCTGCCCACTTTCGACAGATTTGAAAATTCATCTATCGATCTTACTTCTTTCTTGTATAGCCAGTCTGCTATTTGCTTTGCCGTAAATGCAGGCAAACCCAAATCCTTCACAATCTGCTTCAGTTCATCAAGCGTCTTCCCGAAAAGCTGTTCCATTTTTTTCTGATTAAAACACGCAAATATAGCAATATCAAACGACCTGAAACGTTATTAACTTTGTACATCAATTCATATCTATGTTATAGATATTTCAAAACAACTAAAACTTTACAAAGATGAAGAAAACAAGTCTATTTATGGCCATCGCATTATGCGCTCTGACATTTACGCGTTGCACACAAGGTCCGTCAAAGCAAGAGCTTCTTGCAAGCAACGACAATCTGCAAAGAGAGGTGATCAAGAAAGATTCCGCCCTATATGCAATTGCAAACGCATTCAACAGCATTGAGGACAATCTTATGGCCATCAAGGAGAAAGAGAACATTATCGCTCTAACCGTTTCCGGCACAGAGGACTCGCAAAGTCGCGAAGAAAAGATCAATGACGATATCCAGATGATCTACAACATGATGTTGCAAAACCGCGAAAAAGTGGCCGACCTGCAGAACAAACTGAAAAAAGCAAATGCCAACAACAAGGAAATACAGAAACTGGTGGCGTCACTCGAAGAAAAAATCCAGGAAAAGGATGCTGAGATTCTACGACTTACGCAAGAGCTTGAAGCCTCGAACCTGCAAATATCCAATTTGAACACTTTGGTTAGCGGCCTCAACTATTCAATCGACTCTTTGATGAATGAAAGTGAATTGCAAACAGCTACCATCGAAGGGCAAGACGAAGCGCTGAACACCGCATACTACGTAATTGGTTCGGAAAAGGAGCTCAATGATATGGGTGTATTAGATAAAAAAGGAAAATTCGCAGTAGGAAGCAAAAAAACGATAAAGGACTTTGAAAAGGATGCTTTCACAAAAATCGATATCCGCGAAACCACAAAATTCGACCTTAATGGCGCGAAGAAGGCAAGAGTTGTTACTGCTCACCCACTCGACTCTTACAAAATATATGGCGAAAAACCTGTTGACAGTTTGGTGGTAACCAATTACTACAACTTTTGGAATAGCTCGAAATACTTGGTTATTGTAGTTTACTAGAAATACAGCAATAAAAAAGTCCGCAACCCATATATGGATTGCGGACTTTTTTATTGCCATTTTATAGCTAAGCCTTTGCCGTTGGAGTTCCAAAATTCATTGGGAAACCTCCTGCCGGCCCTTCCGAATGGCGGATACTGCCAAATGTCGCTTCATACTTAGCCACATTATCCTGCAATGCCATCAACAAACGCTTGGCATGTTCCGGTGTAAGAACTATTCGTGACTTGACGCTAGCTTTTGGCATGCCCGGCATTACACGTACAAAATCCAATACAAATTCAGAACTGGAATGTGTGATTATTGCCAAATTTGAATATATGCCTTGAGCCACATCATCAGGAAGCTCTATGTTTATCTGCTTGCTTTGTTGTTCTTCCATTTCAATTATGATTTAAAGTTTTCCCAAAAATACATATTCCTGCAAAAAAATAAAGGTTGCCGTATGGCAACCTTTATTTTTGGATATGTAGATTGATTATTCTTCAACTACTAAATCTTCATCAACGCTGTTCTTGTGTGTCAAGTTTTCGTATTCTTCCTTTGAACCTACAATTAGGTCAGAGAACCTACGAATACCTGTACCAGCAGGAATCAAGTGTCCTACGATTACATTTTCCTTCAAGCCTTCCATTGGATCTGACTTGCCACAAATTGCAGCTTCGTTCAGTACCTTTGTGGTTTCCTGGAATGATGCGGCAGAAACAAAGCTCTTTGTCTGCAATGCCGCACGTGTAATACCCTGCAGAACTTGGTTAGATGTTGCCGGAACTGCGTCACGAGCTTCAACCAATTTCAAATCCTTACGTTTCAAGATTGAATTCTCATCACGCAATTTACGCGCTGTTACAATCTGACCAGCTTTCAGTTCCTCTGAATCACCGGCATCAGTAACCACCTTCTTATCCCAAATCCAATCATTTTCCTCCATGAAGTCGTTCTTGTCAACCATTTGTTTTTCAAGGAACTTAGTGTCACCTGGGTCGATGATTTCGACCTTGCGCATCATTTGACGTACGATAACCTCAAAATGCTTGTCGTTAATCTTCACACCCTGCAGACGATAAACTTCCTGAACCTCGTTGACAATGTACTCCTGTACTTTGGTTGGACCCATAATCGACAAGATATCTTGCGGAGTAATCGCACCATCCGACAATGGAATGCCTGCTCTCACATAATCGTTCTCCTGTACAAGTATCTGCTTCGACAGTGGAACAAGATATTTTCTTTCTTCACCAGTCTTGGATGTGATGACAATTTCACGGTTACCACGCTTGATTTTTCCATAGGTGACTTCACCATCAATTTCGGCAACGACTGCCGGATTCGACGGATTACGTGCCTCGAACAATTCAGTGACACGTGGAAGACCACCAGTAATATCGCCTGCCTTACCAACAGATCTTGGTATCTTGACGATCACTTGACCTTGTTTGATTTCCTCGTTTTCTGCAATTACGATATGGGCTCCTACTGGGATGTTGTATGATTTTATTTCTTCACCAGAGGCGTTCTTGATTGAAATGGCTGGGTTCTTGGTCTTATCACGAGATTCAATGACAACCTTTTCTGCAAAGCCTGTTGCCTCATCTGATTCCTCACGATAAGTGACACCTTCTTCAAGGTTGACAAATTCACCCTTACCACCTACTTCTGAAATAATTACAGCATTGTAGGCATCCCATTCGCAAATCAAGGTTCCCTTCTTAACTACAGTACCGTTCTTTACGAATAGCTTAGAACCGTAAGGTATTGAGTGATTCGATATTACAAGACCAGTGTTGACATCGATCAATTTCATTTCAGCCAAACGACCTACTACAATTTCGATGTCCCCAGCATTTTCATCCTTATAACCGATTGAACGAAGTTCCTCAAACTCAACGCGACCATCGTAACTTGCGGTCAGACTTGAATCAGATGCGATGTTGCCTGCTGTACCACCGACGTGGAATGTACGCAATGTCAACTGAGTACCTGGCTCACCGATTGACTGTGCGGCAATGACACCTACAGCCTCACCTATCTGAACCATTCGGCTATTAGACAAGTTACGTCCGTAGCATTTTGCACAAACACCATTCTTCGACTCGCAAGTCAATACTGAACGCATTTCAACTTGTTCAATTGGCGAATCCTCGATTATTTGGGCAATCTCCTCAGTGAATTCCTCACCTGCCTTGATGATCAATTCGCCTGTGATAGGATGATATATATCGTGAACCGATGTACGACCTAGAATCCTTTCATACAAAGACTCGACTACATCTTCGTTCTTCTTCAGTGCTGTAGCGACCAGACCACGCAAAGTACCGCAGTCCTCTTCATTAATGATGACATCATTTGACACGTCAACCAAACGACGAGTCAAATAACCTGCATCGGCAGTCTTAAGTGCGGTATCGGCCAAACCCTTACGAGCACCGTGTGTTGAAATAAAGTATTCCAATACTGACAAGCCTTCCTTAAAGTTGGCAAGAATTGGGTTTTCAATAATCTGGCCACCTTCTGCACCTGATTTCTGAGGTTTTGCCATCAAACCACGCATGCCGCAAAGCTGACGAATCTGTTCCTTAGAACCACGGGCTCCAGAGTCAAGCATCATATATACTGAATTGAAGCCTTGATTATCTGAACTCAATTGTTTCATCAAAATTTGAGTCAATTTTGCATTGACGTGTGTCCAAATATCGATAATCTGGTTATAACGTTCGTTGTTGGTAATGAAACCCATATTATAGTTGTTCATCACCTCGTCAACTTGATTGTAGCCTTCGCTGACAAGCTCGCTCTTCTCAGAAGGAATGATGACGTCGCCCAGGTTGAAGGACAGACCACCCTCAAATGCCATACGGTAACCAAGGTTCTTGATATCATCAAGGAACTGTGCTGTAGTGGCAGTACCGCAAGCTTTGTAGACCTTGCCGATTATGTCACGTAGTGACTTCTTTGTCAAGACTTCGTTAATGAAGCCAACTTCAACAGGCACAAATTGGTTTACAATTACACGGCCAACGGTGGTTTCCAGAATTGTGTCCTTAACTTCACCGTCAACAAGGTCCTTTGTCCTGACCTTAATAGTCGCGTGCAAGTCAACTTTCTTTTCGTTGTATGCAATAGTGACTTCCTCTGGAGAATAGAATGTAATACCTTCACCTGGAACGCCCTTGCGAGCCTTGGTAATATAGTACAAGCCCAAGACCATGTCCTGAGAAGGCACTGTGATTGGAGCGCCATTGGCAGGGTTCAAGATATTGTGTGAACCGAGCATCAATAATTGTGCTTCCAATACTGCAGCATTGCCAAGTGGCAAGTGAACGGCCATCTGGTCACCGTCGAAGTCGGCGTTGAACGCGGTACAAGCAAGTGGATGCAACTGAATAGCCTTACCTTCAATAAGTTTTGGCTGGAATGCCTGAATGCCTAGACGGTGCAAGGTCGGGGCACGGTTCAATAGAACTGGGTGTCCTTTGATTACGTTCTCCAAGATGTCCCAAACTACAGGATCCTTACGGTCAACAATCTTCTTTGCAGACTTGACTGTCTTGACAATACCACGTTCAATCAGTTTGCGAATGACAAATGGTTTGTAAAGCTCGGCCGCCATGTCTTTTGGAAGACCGCATTCGTGCATTTTCAATTCAGGTCCGACAACAATTACTGAACGAGCAGAATAGTCGACACGTTTACCAAGCAAATTCTGGCGGAAACGACCTTGCTTTCCTTTCAAGCTATCGCTCAATGATTTCAGTGCACGGTTGTTTTCTGTCTTCACAGCATTTGACTTGCGTGAGTTGTCGAACAATGAATCGACAGCCTCCTGAAGCATACGCTTCTCGTTTCGGAGAATTACTTCAGGTGCCTTTATTTCTATAAGTCTTTTCAGACGGTTGTTACGGATGATTACACGACGATACAGGTCATTCAAGTCAGAAGTTGCAAAACGGCCTCCATCAAGTGGAACCAATGGACGCAACTCTGGAGGAATGACTGGTATAACCTTAAGGATCATCCATTCTGGATGATTTTTACCTTGTGATGCGCGGAACGACTCAACGACCTGAAGACGTTTCAAAGCTTCACCTTTACGTTGTTGAGATGTCTCGGTATCAGCCTTATGACGCAAATCGTAAGACAATTCATCTAGATTGAGTTTTGCAAGCAAATCGTAGATTGCGTCTGCACCCATCTTTGCAATGAACTTATTAGGATCTGTGTCTTCAAGATATTGGTTGTCTTTTGGCAATTTTTCCATCCAGTCGAGATACTCCTCTTCTGTCAAAAGGTCCAAGTCGTTGATGCCTTGTTCTGCCAAAGGACCTGCTTGTATTACGATATATCTTTCATAGTAAACAACCATATCGAGTTTCTTTGTCGGCAAGCCCAACAAATAACCGATCTTGTTTGGCAATGACTTGAAATACCAAATATGAGCAACAGGAACCACCAATTGAATGTGTCCCATACGCTCACGACGTACTTTCTTTTCAGTCACCTCTACACCGCACCGGTCGCATACTATGCCTTTGTATCTGATGCGTTTGTACTTACCGCAGTGGCACTCGTAATCTTTTGTTGGTCCAAAAATGCGCTCACAAAACAAACCGTCACGTTCTGGCTTGTATGTACGATAATTGATTGTTTCTGGCTTCAAGACCTCACCACTCGAACGTTCAAGAATTTCTTCTGGCGAAGCTAAGCCAATTGTTATGTGCGAGAACTCGCTTTTTGTTTTGGTTTCCTTTCTAAATGCCATAGATGGAAATTTTAAGAAGATTATAAAGATGGTATGGCCGTTAAGCCATACCTATCGTTTTGTTTACTCTAAATTAATGCTCAAGCCTAAGCCACGCAATTCATGCAACAACACGTTGAGTGACTCTGGAATACCTGGAGTTGGCATTGGCTCACCTTTGACAATTGCCTCGTAAGCTTTTGCTCTTCCCATTACGTCATCTGACTTGACTGTCAAGATCTCCTGCAAGACATTGGCTGCGCCAAATGCCTCTAGAGCCCAGACTTCCATCTCACCAAAACGCTGACCACCGAATTGTGCCTTACCTCCAAGAGGTTGTTGCGTAATCAATGAGTATGGGCCTATAGATCTTGCATGCATCTTGTCATCGACCATGTGGCCCAACTTAAGCATGTAAATCACACCAACTGTTGCCGGTTGATGGAAACGCTCGCCAGTTCCGCCGTCATACAAATAAGTACGTCCGAATTCTGGAACACCTGCCTTATTTGTCAATTCAGTGATTTCTTCCAAAGTGGCGCCATCGAAAATTGGTGTTGCAAACTTCAGACCCAATTCACGGCCTGCCCATCCAAGAACGGTTTCATAAATCTGGCCCAAGTTCATACGTGAAGGCACACCCAATGGGTTTAGTACGATGTCTACCAATGTTCCATCTTCCAAGAATGGCATATCTTCATCACGAACCACTCTTGCAACAATACCCTTGTTGCCGTGGCGTCCTGCCATTTTATCACCTACGCGAATCTTTCTCTTTTGTGCGATATAGACTTTTGCCAATTGGACAATGCCGTTTGGTAGTTCATCTCCTACTGAAATGTTGAAGACTTTACGTTTTATATCACCTTCAATTTCACGATTCTTTATAGAGTAATTATGCAAAAGTTCTGCTATAGTGTCATTCTTATCCTTATCTGTTGTCCACTTGCTTGGATTTACATTCAAGTAATCAACTTCGAGAAGCATCTTCTGCGAGAACTTGGTTCCTTTTGTAATTATATCAGAACCATACAAGTCCTTGACACCTTGCGATACCTTACCATTTACTATAGAGAACAACTTCTCGACCAAACGAGTCTTCAACTCAGCAAGACGTTGCTGTCTTTCTTCTTCTATCTTCTGCAGCAATGGCTTTTCAGCTGTTTTAAGCTGTTTGTTCTTGACAAGACGAGAGAATAGCTTCTTGTCGATAACAACACCTGTCAACGATGGAGAAGCCTTCAATGATGCATCTTTTACATCACCAGCCTTGTCGCCGAATATTGCACGCAACAACTTTTCCTCTGGAGAAGGATCTGATTCTCCCTTTGGAGTAATCTTGCCAATGAGGATATCACCAGGAAGCACGTGTGCACCTATGCGGATCAAGCCATTGTCGTCCAAATTACGGGTTGCATCTTCACTTACGTTAGGAATATCAGAAGTAAGTTCCTCCATGCCTCGTTTGGTATCGCGAACTTCCAACATATATTCGTCGATATGAAGTGAAGTGAACAAGTCTTCTCTGACAACGCGCTCAGAAAGAACGATGGCATCCTCAAAGTTATATCCCTTCCAAGGCATGAATGCGACCTTCAAGTTGCGGCCCAATGCAAGTTCACCACCTTGGGTTGCATAACCTTCGGTCAAAACAGTGCCTTTCTTAACCTTGTCACCCTTTGATACAATAGGACGCTGGTTGATACACATGCTTTGGTTGGTCTTCTGGAATTTCGTCAGCTTGTAGCGAACAGTATCATCGTCGAAACTAACAAACCGCTGTGCATCTGTTCTGTCATAACGTATGACTATCTCTTCTGCATCAACATATTCAACCACTCCATCACCTTCAGCACTAATCATGTTGCGAGAATCCTCTGCAACCTTTTTCTCAATGCCTGTACCAACAATAGGCGACTCTGAATGCAACAAAGGAACTGCCTGTCGCATCATGTTTGATCCCATCAAGGCACGGTTGGCATCATCGTGCTCCAAGAACGGAATCAAAGACGCAGCTATTGACGAAATCTGATTTGGAGCGACATCCATCATGTCAACCTCATTCTTGTCGGTAAGAGGGAAATCAGCCTCCAAACGAGTCTTTACTTTGGCATCTCTAAAGCATCCGGTTTCATCCAAAGGCTCATTTGCCTGAGCGATGATTTTTCCTTCTTCATCTTCTGCTGTCAAATAAACGACCTCGTCATTGTTTAAGTTAACCTTGCCATTGTCAACCTTACGATAAGGAGTTTCTATAAAACCTAATTTGTTAACCTTCGCAAACACACATAATGAAGAAATCAAACCGATGTTTGGTCCTTCTGGTGTTTCGATTGGGCACAAACGTCCGTAATGCGTGTAATGCACGTCACGAACCTCGAAGCCAGCTCTCTCTCTAGACAAGCCACCAGGGCCTAAGGCTGACATACGACGCTTGTGTGTCAATTCTGCCAATGGGTTGGTTTGGTCCATAAATTGAGACAAGGCATTTGTGCCAAAGAACGAATTGATAACGCTAGACAATGTCTTTGAGTTGATCAAGTCAACTGGCGTGAATACTTCATTGTCGCGAACATTCATTCTTTCTTTGATAGTTCTTGCCATACGTGCCAATCCAACACCAAACTGGTTTTGCAATTGTTCACCTACGGTACGGACACGCCTATTACTCAAGTGGTCAATATCATCGACATCGGCCTTGCTGTTAATAAGCTCTATCAGATATTTAATGATTTCAATAATGTCTTCTTTAGTCAAGACCCTGACGTTCATGTCGATAGAAAGGTTCAGCTTCCTATTGATACGGAAACGGCCTACTTCTCCTAAATCATAACGCTTGTCGGAGAAGAACAGCTTGTCAATGACGTCGCGAGCAGTTGCCTCGTCAGGTGGTTCTGCATTTCGCAATTGCCTATAGATATACAGAACTGCTTCCTTTTCCGAGTTGCAAGGGTCTTTCTGCAATGTATTGTATATGATACCGAATTCAGCCAAGTTGACATTTTCCTTGTGCAAAAGGATTGTCTTGGCACCAGAATCGACGATAGCATCGATATGCTCATTCTCAAGAATTGTCTCACGATCGACGATTACTTCATTACGTTCGATTGAAACAACCTCGCCGGTATCCTCGTCAACGAAATCTTCAACCCAAGTCTTCAAAACACGGGCTGCAAGACGACGACCGATGACTTTCTTCAAGCCGGCCTTTGAAACTTTGACTTCATCTGCTAGATCAAATATCTCCAAAATGCTACGGTCACTTTCATAACCTATTGCACGCAACAATGTAGTTACTGGCAATTTCTTTTTACGGTCGATGTAGGCATACATGACATTGTTGATGTCGGTAGCGAACTCAATCCATGAGCCCTTAAATGGGATAATACGGGCAGAATACAATTTAGTGCCGTTTGCATGGATGCTTTGACCAAAGAACACACCTGGAGAACGGTGTAATTGAGAAACAATGACACGCTCAGCGCCGTTGATGACAAACGTACCACGAGGAGTCATGTAAGGAATGGTTCCCAAATAAACATCTTGTACGACTGTATCAAAATCCTCATGTTCTGGATCAGTGCAGTACAATCTCAATTTAGCCTTAAGAGGAATGCTGTATGTAAGACCTCTTTCTATACACTCATCAATGGTATAGCGTGGAGGATCGATATTGTAATCCAAAAACTCTAGGACGAAATTGTTTCTGGTGTCTGAAATAGGGAAATTCTCAGTAAACACCTCATACAAGCCTTCGTTCTTACGTTGATCAGGCGTTGTATTAATGTTAAAAAAATCGTTAAATGATTTCAATTGGATCTCCAAAAAGTCAGGATATTCCAATTGATTTTTATTTGACGCAAAGCTTAATCTCTCTTGATAACCAGTTGAAGCCATAATCTTTAAAATAAAGTGAACTTAAAAATAACAACAAAAAGGCTTAGTGTTAGGGACACTAACACTAAACCTCATTCCTTATCCTAATATGGAATCTTATTTAAGCTCAACTTCAGCTCCAGCCTCTTCCAATTTAGCTTTTAGTGATTCAGCTTCTTCCTTAGATGCGCCGTTCTTAAGTTCTTTTGGAGCGCCATCAACTAGGTCTTTTGCTTCTTTCAAGCCAAGTCCAGTAAGTTCTTTTACCAACTTAACAACTTGAAGTTTTTGTGCACCAGCTGACTTAAGGATTACGTCAAACTCAGTCTTCTCTGCAGCGGCAGCTTCACCAGCTCCAGCAGCTGGAGCAGCAACAGCAACAGCGGCAGCAGCAGGTTCAATACCATATTCGTCTTTAAGTATTGCAGCCAACTCATTTACCTCTTTTACAGTCAAGTTTACCAACTCTTCTGCAAATTTTTTCAAATCTGCCATTTTAATCTATTTTTAATAAGTGTTTACAAAAATGTTTATTTCTCTGATAATGTTTTTAAGATACCTGACAAACTTTGTCCACTCGATTGAAGAGCAGAAACAACGTTCTTAGCAGGCGATTGCAACAAGGCAATAACATCGGCGATAAGTTCGTTCTTCGATTTAACGTTAACCAAAGCATCAAGTTGATTATCTCCGATATAGAACGATTCTTCAACGTAAGCTGCCTTAAGGACAGGTTTGTCACCTTTTGCCCTGAACTCCTTGATCAATTTACCAGGAACGTTGCCGATCTCAGTAAACATGATAGAAGTGGCACCCTTAAGCTCACTAAACATTTCAGAAAAGTCAGTGCCTGTTTTTTCCATTGCTTTTCTAAGCAGGGTATTCTTGACAACAACCAACTCGATGTCCTTCTCGAAGCATTTCCTTCTCAATTGACTGGTTTGCTCTGCATTCAAATCAGAAATATCAGTCAAATAGAAGTGGCTTGCCTCTTTCAGACGGGTGGCCAAATTGTCAATTATAACAGCCTTATCTTCGCGCCTCATAACTCTAATTTTTATTCTACTGATTTAACATCAATTGGAATACCAGGGCTCATGGTGCTTGATAAGCCGATACTCTTAATATAAGTACCCTTAGCTGTAGAAGGTTTCAGTTTGATAATGGTATTAAGCATTTCCTGAGCATTTTCAAGAATAGCTTCTGGTGTGAAAGAAACCTTACCTATACCAGCATGAATAATACCGAATTTATCGACTTTGAAATCGATCTTACCTTGCTTTACTTCTTTAACAGCTGAACCAATTTCCATGGTAACCGTACCACTTTTCGGATTAGGCATCAAACCACGAGGACCAAGGACACGACCAAGAGCACCAACCTTTGCCATTATTGAAGGCATTGTTATGATGACATCCACGTCAGTCCAGCCAGCCTTAATCTTCTCGATATATTCATCGAGACCGACGAAATCGGCTCCTGCTGCTTTTGCTTCAGCCTCTTTGTCTGGTGTACACAACACCAAGACTCTAGTTTGTTTACCTGTACCGTGAGGTAAAGAAACGACACCACGTACCATTTGATTAGCTTTACGAGGATCGACACCCAAACGGACATCGATGTCGACAGAAGCATCAAACTTTGTGGTTGTAACCTCTTTTACCAAATGCGCAGCTTCAGACAAAGTATAAACCTTTTCTGGTTCAATTTTGCCTGCCACTAATTTTCTGTTCTTTGTTAGCTTTGCCATTTTTACACGAGGTATTTAATTAATTATTACCTGGGAACTCGCCAGTAACTGTTATTCCCATGCTGCGTGCCGTACCGGCAACCAATCGCATAGCTGACTCGATTGTAAATGCATTCAAGTCTGGCATCTTGTCTTCAGCAATTCCTTTAACTTGATCCCAAGTCAAAGAAGCTACCTTTTTACGATTTGGCTCTGCAGAACCGCTCTTTACTTTAGCGGTCTCAAGAATCTGTACAGCAACAGGCGGACGTTTAACAATGAAGTCAAACGACTTGTCGGAATAAACAGTGATGATAACTGGAAGCACTTTTCCAGCGCTGTTTTGAGTCCGGGCATTAAACTGCTTGCAAAAATCCATGATGTTCACACCCTTAGAACCTAAGGCTGGACCAACAGGAGGTGAAGGGTTGGCTGCCCCTCCCTTGATTTGCAACTTGATCATTCCTGTAACTTCTTTTGCCATAACAAGTTTTATTACTCTTTAACAACCTGCATAAAACTCAATTCTACAAGAGTTTTTCTGCCAAAAATTTTGACGCTTACCTTAAGTTTCTTCTTCTCCTCGTTAACTTCCTCGATAATGCCGCTAAATGTATTGAACGGTCCATCGATGACTTTAACAGATTCGCCAACAACAAATGGGACGCTGATTTCTTCATCGCTATCTGCGAGTTCATCAACCTTACCCAATATCCTGTTGACTTCAGACAACCTAAGAGGCGTCGGATCACCATTACCCTCAGCTAAAAAACCAAGGACATTTGGCATATTCCTAAGAAAATGCGGAACCTCGCCAACCAAAGCTGCTTCGACTAGCACGTAACCAGGAAAGAAATTTCTTTCCTTACTAATCTTCTTACCATTGCGGATTTGATAAATCTTCTCTGTAGGAATCAAGACTTGGGAAACATATTCCTGCAGATTTAGGTGAGCAGCTTCGCTCTCGATTTGTTCCTTCACCTTCTTTTCCTGACCACTAATGGCTCGGAGAACATACCATTTCTTTTCCATTTGAATACAATTGAATTATTTAACTGAATAAACCGTAAATGAATTCCATTATATGAGCAAATGAAAAATCCATTATGTAAATAATGAGGGCTATAATTAAGGAAGCAACCATTACAACAATAGCACTATTTTGAAGTTCCGACCAAGTAGGCCACGAAACTTTGTGTATTAACTCGTTGTAAACCTCTTTGAGATATACTGTAATCTTTTGCATTGTTAATATATAGTTTTAAGCACGGGAGGAGCGACTCGAACGCCCGACACCTAGTTTTGGAGACTAGTGCTCTACCAACTGAGCTACACCCGTAAATAAAGGATTCTAATTACTTAGAATCCTTTAAAATATTTAGTCTTAAGTGTATTACTCAAGAATCTCAGTGATCTGACCAGCACCTACTGTACGGCCACCTTCGCGGATTGCAAAACGCAAACCAACGTTGCAAGCTACAGCAGTGATCAACTCTACGCTGATAGTCAAGTTATCACCTGGCATTACCATCTCAGTTCCTTCTGGCAACTTGATCTCACCAGTAACATCCATAGTACGGATGTAGAATTGAGGACGATACTTATCATGGAATGGAGTGTGACGACCACCTTCTTCTTTCTTCAAGATATAGACTTCTGCCTTGAAGTTCTTGTGAGGAGTGACTTGACCTGGTTTTGCGATAACCATACCACGTTTAACTTCATCCTTGTCAATACCACGAAGAAGCAAACCTACGTTATCACCAGCCTGACCTTCATCAAGAAGTTTACGGAACATTTCAACACCAGTAACAACAGACTTCTTGCTTTCGCCAAGACCGATAAGTTGTACTTCGTCATTAACATGGATAACACCTGTTTCGATACGACCTGTAGCAACTGTACCACGACCTGTGATAGAGAATACGTCTTCAACTGGCATCAAGAATGGTTTGTCAACTGCACGTTCTGGAAGAGGAATGTATTCGTCGACAGCAGCCATAAGTTCCATTACTTTGTCAACCCACTTAGCTTCACCATTCAAAGCACCAAGAGCAGAACCCTTAATGATTGGAGTGTTATCGCCATCGTATCCATAGAAAGAAAGCAATTCGCGGACTTCCATTTCAACGAGGTCAAGCAACTCAGGGTCGTCAACCATATCAACCTTATTCAAGAAAACAACGATCTTTGGAACGTTTACTTGGCGAGCCAACAAGATGTGCTCACGAGTTTGAGGCATAGGACCATCAGTAGCAGCGCAGACAAGGATAGCACCATCCATTTGAGCGGCACCAGTTACCATGTTCTTTACATAGTCAGCGTGGCCCGGGCAGTCAACGTGTGCATAGTGACGGTTTTCTGTTTGATACTCTACGTGAGAAGTGTTGATGGTTATACCACGTTCCTTTTCCTCTGGAGCGTTATCGATAGAATCGAATGAACGCAATTCTGAAAGACCCTTTTCTGCCAATACTTTGGTAATAGCAGCGGTCAAAGTAGTTTTACCGTGGTCAACGTGACCAATGGTACCAATATTAACATGAGGTTTGGTCCTCTGAAATTGTTCTTTAGCCATAATAACCTATTATTTACAAATTAGACAAAAGTAATTGTTCCCAGTCTTGGAGCCGACAATGGGAATTGAACCCATGGCCTCTTCCTTACCAAGGAAGTGCTCTACCCCTGAGCTACGTCGGCTAGTATTGAGCGGGAGACGGGATTCAAACCCGCGGCCCTTAGCTTGGAAGGCTAATGCTCTATCGACTGAGCTACTCCCGCTTAAAACAAAATGAAATTCAAATGAAAGTGGGAAGAGCAGGATTCGAACCTACGAAGGCGTAAGCCAGCAGATTTACAGTCTGCCCCAGTTGGCCACTTTGGTATCTTCCCAAGAATCATTAAGAACAAATGAGAGCCGATGGAGGGATTCGAACCCACGACCAGCTGATTACAAATCAGCTGCTCTGGCCAACTGAGCTACATCGGCATACATTTAAGAACGTTCATTTCCGTTGCTGAAAATGGTTCGCAAATGTAGACATATTTTGGGAAATAAAAACCTTTTGGTGATTTTTTTTTGAAATTATAATCCACGCTGTTTTTCCTTGGCCTTCTGAAGCTGTTTCTTGAGTGCGTCAACTACCAAATCCACAGCCTCTTCGAACGATTTTGCCTGACGGCTGCAGAATACATTATCGCCCGGAATTTGCACCTTAATTTCTGCTATTTTGTTCTCTGATATGTCTGATTTTTCCAATTTGAGCGTCACATCGGCGGCGATAATGGCGTCATGGAACGTATCCAACTTGCTAACTTTGGCTGTTACGAATGCCAACAATTTTTCTCCTGCATCAAAATGCAATGAATGAATGTCAATTTTCATAGTATTTGTTTTTTGTGGTTATGCTCTTGGATGAGCTTGATTATAGATTTGTTTCAAACGTTCAAATGTAGTATGCGTATATATTTGTGTGGCCGCCAAATTGGAATGTCCGAGCAATTCCTTTATGGCGCTTATCTCTGCGCCATTGTTAAGCATGTGCGTTGCAAATGTGTGCCTCAACACATGTGGACTTTTCTTTTCCAACGTCGTCACCTCTCCCAAATATTTGTTCACTATTCTATACACCAATTTGCTATATACTGGTTTTCCCTTCGAAGTTACAAATAAAAAATCATGTTCCGATGTTATTTTATTGCGTTCTTCAATATATAGTTTCAAATTGTTCCTTAATTCGATCCCGAATGGGATTATCCGCTCCTTGTTCCTTTTGCCTAGAACCTTGAGCTGGGAGTTATAGTAGTCTATGTCGACGAGTTTCAAATGGCACAATTCGGACAGACGCATGCCAGTACAGTAAAATGTAAGCAATATGGTTCTGTCACGGAATCCTTCAAAGTCATCGGGGAAATGGAAACAATCGAAAAGTTCGGTCATTGACTTTTGGTCGAGAAAATATGGCAGGTTTTTCTCCGTCTTTGGCTTTACTATCTTTTTGGTGGGTATTTCCTTTATGACGCCTTCACGGCACAGAAATTTATAATAGGTGCGCAGTGTGGTAATCTTACGGTTGACTGAACGTGGCTTGTCTCCTCCTTCCATTAAAAAGACAATCCACCTACGGATCATCAAATGATCACTTGTAGGTGGATTGAAGTCTTTGTCGACACTTCGACCGAAATCTAAGAACTGCTGCAAATCGCCCTTGTACGAACGAAGTGTATGCTCAGAATAGCGTTTCTCGTTTGCCAGGTAATTAAGGAATTCCTCAAACATAACAACCGACTGTTGTCTGTTTGCAATCAGCAACGAGTATTGTCAAGAAAATTAATTTTCTTGGCTTGCGTCACGCAATTGCTGAATATAAGCAGCCTTGATGATCTCTCTGCGTCTTTCAACAGAAGGTTTTGTGAAAACTTGGCGAGCTCTCAACTCTTTTACAACTCCTGTCTTTTCAAATTTCTTTTTGAATTTTTTCAAGGCTCTATCAATGTTTTCGCCTTCTTTTACTGGTATTACAATCATAATATAATGTATTATTTAACATCTTTAAAACAAGGTTGCAAATTTAGAAAATGAAACACAATTACAAAATTTGTCTTGAATTTATTTTTAAACTTTTTTATGGATTTGCCTCAAGGCTAAACATGGGCTTGCACTTTTCGACAATATGCTGGTGTACAATTATTTCGCGACTAAGTAAGGTTCCATTTTCATGAAAGTCAAAGAATCGACCAACTTATATTTGAGCAAATCGCCGACGGATTGAAATTTACCTACCAGCTTTTTGTAGTTCATTATGGAGTTCAACTGCCCTATCGGCATATATGGATGTTTGCTCAATTGTTTATATGTGAAATTGTTTATGTCGATTTTAGATATCTGCGCCGTATCGACAGAAAACTGCATGAACAAATCGGCATAAGTTTCATCTGAAAGATTGCGGATTTCACGAAGTTGTTCCACCGAATAGTAGCCTCCAAGCAATTCGCGATACGCCAATATCCGTTTTGCGAGTACAGGTCCGATACCTCGCAGAGCATCCAATTGTGCAGAGTCAGCGCTGTTTAATTCAACGACAGACATCGTCATGCCTGATTTTTCCTTCGATGGCATACTATTATTATATATATGTGTACGCTTCTTCTTTTTTTGATTTGCGTTTTTTGCGGCATGAGATGTGCCTTGTGGTATGCTGATGTATGGGCTCAGACGTTCATATACACTATCTGTTATGCCATATATCTTTGAGAAATCTTCAGGTTTGGCAAATCTTCCTCCCGCCTTACGGTACTTAACTATGTTTGCCGCTATTTTTTCTGACAATCCGAGACATACGAAATCGTCATATGATGCTTTGTTGGGATCAAATGTGAATATAGTGTCGATTTCTGTCTCACTTTGCTTCGCTGCTTCAGGTTCTTGATACTCGACAATGTTGTTCTTCATTTCTTCGAATTTGGAAAAATCGGGCTGACTGTTATTCTGCTTGTAATATGAGACAAGTCGTGGCAGAACAATTGTAACGACTATCAAACATATCAGTACAATAGACCCACATTGCTGGGTTTTGTTCATTGTAAAGCATTGCTTAAGAAACTGACTGATTTTCATGTGCCGAAGTGCTAGAATGGATAACCGATGCCAAATTGCCATGTAATGTCGCGGAATTGGAATTTGTTGTGGAACAAAACCCAACTTTCAGAGCCCGCCAATGCGGGATCTCTCATTTTTACGCCACCATCGAGCCGGAGAATTGCGAAATTCAAGTCCAGACGCAAGCCCAAACCCGAACCCAATGCCAATTGCCTATAGAATTTGCCAAAATTGAAATCTGCCCCAGGCCGGTCCGCATCCTTCTTGATTGCCCATATGTTTCCTGCATCGGCGAATATGGCGCCATGCAAATTTCTGACAATGTTATACCTGTATTCCAAATTAATCTCGAGTTTGACATCGCCTGTCTGGTTTGGATAGGTAGACGATGTGTCACGATATGTGCCTGGGCCCAAGTCGCGGACATTCCACGCTCGTATGCCATCAGCACCGCCTGCATAATATTGCCTGACAAATGGCACGGCAGTGGCATTTCCGTAAGGTACGGCAACGCCTGCAAACATACGGACTACCAATTGCTTCTTTTCCGAGAGGAAATGATAGTATCTGTAATCGACATCTGTCTTGACAAATTGGGCATACTGCAAATTATATACCTCATAGTAACCTCCGCTAACCGTATCACGGTTTGTCGCGCCATGCAGCATATGCAACAGATTGCCCGCCAAGTCGATGTTCCACCGGAAATACGAGAAATCCGATGCTGTTGAAGGCTTGCTATTTTGGAATAGGATGCTATACCGGCTACCTATAATAAAATAGTCCTTATAGCTGTTTTCGATATATTTTCCCTTTATTCTTTGGTCAAACTCATCAGTACGTTCAGGGATACGGACCGTGTTCAAATCGAGAGGGCTTACCAAAAACCTGACGTTGTCGTTTGCCTTCCACGAATAAGTTGTGAGCAATGATGTGATTTTTCTGGTATAGTCAGGACGTCGCTGATAGTTATAGGCCACTGTCAACGATGTTCTTGGATCAATTTTCTTATACCAGTTGGATGTCCGGAATGGCAACACAAACGATGGCGTTTCAAGCGACGATTCCACGCCGAACTCTACAATATTGAACGCTTCGGTTGTCTCGGTTTTCGTCTGGCGCTGCAATGAGCCAGACAACTTTACATTGAACAGTTCGGCCCCATGGAAGAGATTCTTATGCTGGTAATTCAGGTTTCCTCCCACACCCATGTTTCCATCGGTATTTGTGGCTTCCAAGTTGACTGAATAGTTCTGGTAAGTAGATGGTGTAAGATAGACCTTGCAATCGAGCAGCGAATCGCTACCTTCAACTTGCGAAAACGATATGTTGTTTTGCCTGAAAATGCGCAACGAATTGATATGCTTATTTGTCTGCTCTACTTTTTCAGCATCGTACAATTGTCCTGGCTCAAGCAAGTTTGCCTTCAAGACCGTCCTTGGCATTATCTTCCTCTTGCCTGAGAACAAGAACATATATTGGTTTCTGTAAAGTGTATCGAGATTGTGAAAATATGCCGATTGGTTCCGCAACGCCGACTGCGGATTGTAGTCGAGATAGAAACAGACACTGTTTATCCAAAACTGCTTGGCATTTGATTTAGCTAAATTACCATCGGCATTTTGTGACACCGGCCTCTCAACTATTATTTCGACGTTGGCCTTATAGTTGGCGGTATCAACCCTATACCGCACTAAATCAGCGCTAAACCGGTAATATCCGTCACTGCGCACTTGTTTTACAATACGGTCACGCTCTGCCTGCAATGCATTCAGCGTGAACAAATGCCCAGTCTTGAACGCGGCCGAGCCCGTATCCGATAAAATCAAAGGCTCCAATACGGAATCGTTGATTGTATATGACACCGCACTGATGTACGTCGGCTCACCGAGTTTCACATTGTATACCACGTTGGCCTTCTTGCCTTTTTTGACAATGTCGTATGACACTTCCGAATTGTAGTAAGCATCGTTTCGAAGTATGATGTCAAATTGCTTGGCCGTCCTAGCTGTGAGGCTTGAATCGAAGATGACAGGTTCCTCGCCAACTACCCGCCCCAACCAATTTTTCCATTTACGTTCGTGTCCACGATGCGCAAAATTATACGTGGTCAAAAAGAAAGGATATGTGCGGAACAATTTCCGGTTTTCCTTTTGCCGATAGTATGCTGTCAACTCGCCCTTGTCAAAATCCTGGCCATCGATTTTGGTCTCATTATGGTGCAGAAGGTACTCATCATCAGGGACCAGACGAGTCACATCACAACCAGACAGCGACAATGCCGCAACTGCAACCAATATTAACCGTGTAACTATCTTTCGCATAATACAGACATGCAAATATAAAACAAGATGCACTGAATCATGACTTCATTCTGCGATTTTCGGATTTTAGTATCACCATATTAGTATTTTCCTTGGTTTGTTTACTTTTGTGCCAAAACTCAAGATATGCTTACCAACAACAAGATAAAACTTATCAAGTCGCTTGACCAAAAAAAGGCACGCAAGGACAACGGATGCTTCTTAGTTGAAGGAGAAAAAATGGTAAAGGAACTTCTGCAGAGCAGATTTTCTGTCATTGAAGTCTTTGCATTGCAATCATACATTGATGAATTGCCCACATCGCTTAAAGTTGGGAATGAAATATCCGCAGTCACCGAAAAAGATTTGGAAAGGATCACACACCTAAAGACCCCTAACAGAGTTGTGGCTTTGGCTGAATTGCCAGAGGCGAATCAAGGTTTGGCGATTGCCGGCAACGGACTGAGCATAGCGCTTGAAAACATACAAGACCCTGGGAATCTAGGTACAATTATCCGGACTGCGGCTTGGTTCGGCATCAAAGACGTGTTCTGCACCGAAGATACCGTTGACGTATATAATCCGAAAGTGATTCAATCGACGATGGGTGCCATATTCAAGGTCAATGTCCACTATTGCGACCTTTTCAATCTGGCAAAATCAGCAAAGGGAAACGGGACAAAACTCTATGGCACCAGACTCGATGGTGAAAACATGTACAAATCGGCATTACCAAACAATGCAATGATTTTCATGGGCAACGAATCGAAAGGAATGACACTTGCACTCAGCGCAATGATGGACAAAAACATAAAAATACCATCGTACGCGCCACCATCAACAGACATGGAGTCGCTAAACGTTTCAATAGCCACAGCCATTGTTTGCGCAGAGTTCAGACGTCAGCAGAACAGCTGACGCAAGGCGACACACAAGCACGTATTGTTGGAATGATTCCAGAGTATGATGCGCATTAAGCCTCACTTGGCTTTACACGAACCTTAACAACAACCTTTCTTACGACAGAAGGCTTATCACATTTCAGGCAAGGCAGATGCAAATCGTCAGGAAAGAAAATGGCGAACTGCCCTTCTTCAATCTTAAACTGCTCGTATTCACCTTCATAAAAGGCAATGTCTCGCTCGTTAGAATATGGAATCGACTCTTTCTGTCCATTTTTTTTGGCAAATCCAATGAACTCACACCCTTTGACAATATACTGAATGTCAATATATTCAACATGGCCTTCAAGTTGTCCGTCGCTTTTGGTGACGTACTCACTAATTGAAGCATACATGTCGTTCCCGTCAATGGGGTACTTGCCTTCGTCATATTCATTGAAATCTACTGACTGCAGATATTCAAAAGCCTTAGCAAATAGCGGATGCATGGAATCAAATTTCTTGTGATCAGCGAGACTACCTATAAACATATCTTTATTTTTTATGCGGACGCAAAGGTAACTTTAAAACGATACGAAAAACCTTTCACCTTCTGTTTTTAATGAACAGGTCAACTTTTTCGGCACAACGCTGGCCGTCTATGGCCGACGACACAATGCCTCCCGCATATCCGGCACCTTCGCCACAAGGGAATAGTCCCTCTATCTGAATATGTTGAAACGTCTCCTTGTCACGTGGGATGCGCAAAGGCGAACTGGTTCTGCTTTCAACGCCTATAAGCAGTGATTCGTCGGTGTAAAATCCATGCATCTTCTTGCCGAACTGAACAAAGCCATCTTGCAATCTTTGTCTTATGAAGTCAGGAATCCACTGGTGAAGTGGCGACGAGACGACTCCTGGAGTGAAGGATGTACGTGGCAAGCTGCCAGACATTTTCCCATCCACAAAATCCGTCATTCTTTGCGCCGGTGCTATTTGGCCCTGTCCACCATTGGCAAAGGCCAGTTGCTCGTACATCATCTGGAATTGCAATCCAAACATTACAGGGTCAGATGTTTGCGGGATATCTTCAAGCCTTATCTCGACGACAATGGCTGAGTTTGCCCAATGGCTGTTCCGATTTGACGGAGACATCCCATTTACGACCATTTCATTTGCCGCTGTCGATGCGGGGACTATGATGCCACCCGGACACATGCAAAAAGAATATACGCCACGGCCTCCAGACTGCTGGACAAGACTATATGCCGCCGCCGGCAAATATGGGCTACGCAACTTACACGAATATTGTATTGAATCGATCAGGCTCTGTGGATGCTCGACCCTGACTCCCATGGCAAACGACTTCGGCTCAAGAGCCACCCCCTGGCTATGCAACGAGAAATATACATCGCGTGCAGAATGGCCTGTCGCCAATATGACAGCGTCAGCTTCAATTGCATCACCAGCAACTGTATGGATGCCGGCCACCCTGCCTTCCTTGATTATCAAATCGCGGAAACCCGTTTCGAAATGAATCTCGCCCCCATACTCTATTATGGTTTTCCTGATGTTCTCGATTATTCCCGGTAGTTTGTCTGTCCCGATATGCGGATGCGCATCGACCAATATGTTTGGATTGCCACCATTGGCGCTCAATATGCGCAGCACTTCTGAAATGTCGCCTTTCTTCTTCGACCTTGTAAACAACTTGCCATCGGAATATGTGCCTGCGCCACCCTCGCCAAAGCCATAATTTGAGTCGGGATTTACCCCTTGATTGCGATGAATGGCGGCAATGTCAAGCCTACGTGTGTGGACGTCCTTGCCTCTTTCGACTATAATCGGCTTATACCCCAGCTCCAGAAACTTGAGAGCGGCGAACAGACCTCCTGGCCCAGCTCCAACAATTATTATCGGACGACTATGCTCCACATTCCGATAGGCTGGGGTGAAATCGCTGTCGGGACTTGGCAATTCATCTATATATATGTCGAGCTTAAGGTTTACCCTCACACGTCCGCGACGTGCATCGATAGACCGACCCCTCAACTGACAATATGAAATCTGCTGACGCGATATGCCAAGCTGAGCCGCCGCTATCGGCAAATAAAATTTTTCGGAAGAAGATTTCTCTGGATCTAGAGAAAGAATGATTTCCTTTACCATTATTCAAAGCAAAGCACCAATGTTACCATTTTTGAGCCCAAGCGGCTGAATGCGCGAGTGTATTCAGTACCGTCCTGCTTGACCATGTCCATAAGGCCGAATGAGAACTTGATTTCAGTCGAGTATTTGAAATACTTCAGATAGTTGTCCAAACCGATGCCGATTTCGGCATAGACATCGAATTTGTTCAATCTGATTTTTGGCAACTCATCAGCCTTTACTTTCTTGCGAGCCGCCAAATCGAATGCAGGATTGATACCCATATAGATATATGGCCGATAATTGCTTTCGCGCGTAGAACGGTATTTCATCAAAGTCGGGAACTGAAGAAATGTAGATTCAATTTTCATGTCATGGGAACGCAATGCCCCATCTGATGGAACTAGATCATCGTTCAGCAAATATGTAAGTGTCCGCTGCGTAAATGCCAGGCCTGGCAATGTACGCAAATCCCAATTGTCGGAAATCTTGAGGTTGAAAACCATGCTGGCGCCAAACAAAGCTCCCCTACTGTATTCTACGGAATAGACGGTATCCAATGTGTTGAATTCATCGGAATGGCTAACACAGAAACTTGTCTTGCCCAAAGAGAATGCAAATCCAAAGTGATATGGCTCTGCATCATAGAACGGCTTGCACCATGGTTTCTTCTTTTGAGCCGAAACCCCGCCTGCAATGACGAGAATCAATAGGAATATCAGCGACAATCTTTTTACCATATCCATTTTTGAGTTGCCAAAAGTATGAAAAATCAACAAATCTGACAAAAGTGGAGCACGTATAACAACGATTCTTTCTACATAAATATTATATGTATCAGAAATGGGAAATACAATTTAGCAGGAGGGTCAATCAATGCAATTCAAAATCTCCATAATCTTGGTCTGCTTGTTCTCCTTAATAGGCACCTCAATGAAACCAGTGGCTACAAAGTACTTGAAAGTCTTGACCGGATAACGTTTCAGTTTTTCGTACTGTTCGGCATTGATTGGATATATAAGCAACGCCGAAACGGTTTCGACATTTGTCCTTACCGTATCACTTGCAGAATGGCGAGGGTAAACGACTATCTCTTCGTTATTGGTAAGGCGCAACGATATCTCACGATCCTCGTTTATGGAAAATTCGTTATACTTATAATAACGCATTTTCAGAAACCTGTATTTGCTGCCAATGCTCTGAGCCTTAAAATACAAAGGATTATTGTTCAGCTTAGCCAATGCCACAGGTTGAGTAACCTTTATCTGGTTTTCGGTTATGGCATCAACTACATTTTTCTCGAACTGGCACTGGGCATTGACGCAACAAGAGCCAACTGACATGACCGTAGCTAACACAACCCTCAATATTACATGCATACCGCGCATTTAAGTTCGATTTACGTCGAAAGACATTGATTATGTCATACAGATTATGACAACACAAAATTATTCTTTTTACTTATCTTCGCAACAGATATTAATTCACAATATTATGGCAAGGAGAGCTGAAATTTATACGGAAAAGGGCGTAATGAAAGTAAACTTCTATGAAGAAGGCGCACCAAACACGGTTGAAAACTTTATCAAATTGGCGAAATCGGGGTTCTATGACGGACTGACATTTCACAGAGTGATTCCAAATTTTGTGATTCAGGGAGGATGCCCATTTTCACGCAATCCAGGTGACAGACGCATAGGAACCGGTGGTCCGGGATACTGCATCAAATGTGAGACAGACGGTGGCAACCAATACCACGACCGTGGCGTGCTATCAATGGCTCACGCTGGCAAGGACACTGGCGGCTCGCAATTTTTCATCTGCCACAACCGGCAAAACACGCAACACCTTGACGGCGTACACACATGCTTCGGCAAGGTTTACGAAGGCCTTGATGTGCTGGATTCCATACGGCAAGGCGACATGATTGAGAAAATCACAATTATTGAGGATTAGACATCAAAAAAGTGGCCTTCACTCAAATATGTGACCATTTTCATGGTGATTCCACAAGTAGAATCGCGACAAACTGGAGATCACCTCTGAAAAAAAACAAAAACACACATTTGTATGTGTAGAAAACCACCCATATTGTTACCTTTGCACGCTAAAAAAAACACAAACTATGTCTGAAAATCAAAACCAATACAAGTTCGATGCTATCGACTTGGTTCTCTATTTTTGGAACAAACGGGTTCCCATCATTATTATCGGGCTTGCCGCTGCAGTCATCTCATCGATAATATCACTTTGTATAACAGAAAAATACAAATCAGAAGTCATATTATTCCCTTCATCATCTGGTTCCGTTTCACAAGACCTGTTGTCAAGTACAGCAATGGCAAATAAAAGCATTCTGCGCTTGGGCGAAGATGACGAACTTGATCAACTAATGCAAATTCTACAATCCGACCTTATCAGACGCCGTATTGTTGAAAAATTCGATTTGATGAACCATTATAAAATTAAAAGCGACACAAAATACCCATATACACAACTTTACAACAAATACGACAAAAACATTGTCATAAAACCCACAAAATTTTTGTCGGTTAGGATCACTGTATTGGACACAGATCCTCAACTTGCTGCTGACATCGCTAATGAGATATCGAATTTAGTTGATACTGTGAAAAACGGCATGCAACACGAACGAGCAACAATGGCATTACGCTTAGTTGAGAATGAATACAATGCATTGAAGAACGACATTGAACAACGGGAAGACTCACTGAACGTACTCCGCCAAGAAGGCATTGTTGATTACGAAAAGCAAACAGAAGCATTATCAAGCGCTTTAGGAGTAGCATTAAGCAATGGCAACAACAAGGCAGCCGATGAAATACAAAAACGACTTGACAAAATAGGCAAAAAAGGAGGATCGTACTTGAGCATATACACTCAACTACAATATGACAAAAAACATTTAGCCGAATTGAAAGCCAAACTTGCAGAAGCAGAACTTGATGCTAATCAAAACCTACCCCAAAAGTACGTTGTTAATAGCGCCACCGTGGCTGAAAAAAAGTCCTATCCAGTAAGATGGCTAATTGTAATAACGGCAACCTTATCTACCGTAATCATACTAATGTTATGCATGATCATTCATGACGCCATAGCAAAGCGCATCGAATATATAAAGTAATAAGCCTTGCAGTTAACGCAGAAAAACGGTTGGTGGATATATGCTTGCACGGCATTGTTTCTGGCGCTGAACCTGTATTGCATATACAATGAGCTCTACTTGTTGAGCGTATTGCCTATTGCACTGATTCTGATAGGCGCGGCATTCTTGGCTCTAGATAAACTGATGCTGGCAATAGCGTTTATGGCTCCGCTTTCCATTCCTTTAAGCGAAGCGGTGGAAACGCTTCCAATCGATATGTTTCTGCCTACCGAACCGCTACTGGCTGGCATCTTGCTGTTATTCATATTCAAGATTATTCACGACCGCACGTTCGACAAGCGCATACTTGTCCATCCTGTAAGCATCACCATCTACATTTACCTTGGATGGATGTTGCTAACCTGCGTCACAAGCGTAGAGCCTCTGGTTTCTCTTAAATTCTGGCTATCAAGAGTATGGTTCATTGTGGCCTTGTATTTCATTATGACACAAGTTTTCAGGAAGAATCCCGACAATGCCAAGATATACGTCACACTGTACGCCATCGCACTCTGCATTGTGGTGACATACGCGCTTGTACGTCACGCGAAATACGGCATTTTCGACCAAAAAATTGCCCACTGGTCGGCAAACCCGTTCTACAAAGACCATACTTCATACGGCGCACTATTGGCATTCTACATTCCGCCTATTGTCGCCTTGGCGTTCAACAAACTTATGGAACCGCGCAAAAGAGCACTTTACATTGGGATGACAGTCCTTTTGTTTGCAGGCATCATATTTTCTTATTCGCGTGCGGCATGGATCAGCCTATTGGGAGCATTCGGCATCTGGTGTTGCTACAAACTGCGGATAAAACTGTCGGTGATTGTGGCTGGAATTGCCATACTTGGCATAGGTTTTATGACATTCGGCGATTCGCTGATGCGCGATATGAAATCGAACGACCAGGACTCGTCGACTACCGACATTGCCAAGCACGTACAGTCTATAAGCAATGTATCTACCGATGCATCGAACCTTGAACGCATAAACCGATGGAACTGCGCATTGCGAATGTTTGACGAGCGTCCGCTGTTTGGCTGGGGACCTGGCACTTATATGTTCTACTACGCTCCATTTCAGGTTGCGCAAGAACGGACAATAATAAGCACTAATGAAGGCGATTTAGGCAACGCCCATAGCGAATACCTAGGCCCGCTGGCCGAAGAAGGCATTCTTGGGCCAATCACACTTATTGCAGTAATGATTGCCACAATCATAACTGGATTCCGCGCCATACGCAGAACTGACAACAAGATGCTGGCTATGATTGGACTATCTGCAATAATCGGATTGTTTACATATTACTTTCACGGAGTGCTGAACGATTTTCTTGATACCGACAAGGCATCGGTTCCTTTCTGGGGATTCACTGCACTGCTTGTGGCAATGGATGTCTATTATTCGGGCAAAAAAGCCGACGAAGAACCTGCGCCAGTAAAGGAAGATTAGCCTTGCCTGTCGGATAATTTCAGATTTCGGACCCGCGACTTGAAACCCGTTGTCGCAGACTTTTCCATTATGTCATCGATAGCCAAATCAAGTTCCGCTTTCAATTCGGGATATTTTTGCAGACGCGATGCAATGAGTGACAGACAGTTGGCCTTCACTCCTATCGGTTCGTCAGGCTTTTCGAGCATACGGAAACAGGAATCGATGAGATAGCCGTCGAGTTCGGCGGGCACGTGACTGACCATAAGAATGCGACACGCCATTCGGCGCATTCCGCTTGTCGGCAAGATGTCGAGAGAATGCACTATCTGCGATGCGTACTGGTCAAGGATGCCGTCATTCTCATCTGCCACCACAACCAACGCCCACATAGCCGACTCCGACACTTTCCCAAAATTGCCGAGCGCAATCTGAAACAAATCGGAAATTCGGCGCGCATCTGTCCCCGCCCAATTTGCCACCACGTCAATGTTGGCACGCGAACGCTCAGCCTCGAACTGCTCAATGAGTTGCTGGTTCATAAATCACATCCAACTACGCAGTTTCTGAATTTCAACAGGCCACAGACTTTCGTCGGGGGTTTCAAGTATGAGCGGAATATTGTCGAAACGGGGATCGGACATTATCATCTTGAAAGCGCCATCGCCAAGAAAACCTGCGCCTATGGAATGGTGACGGTCGACACGGCTTCCGTGCCCTTTCATTGTGTCGTTGATGTGCATTCCGCGCAAATATTTGAACCCTATCACTTCATCGAATTTTTTCCAAGTGCGTTCAAATCCGTCGGCTGTCTTGATGTCGTACCCCGAAGCGTAGGCGTGGCAGGTATCGATGCATACGCCGACACGCGTCTTGTCATCCACCTTACTGATAATCTGTGCAATCTGTTCAAACGTAAAACCCAGATTCGAACCTTGTCCCGCAGTATTTTCAATCACTGCAGTCACTCCGCCAGTCTTTTCGAGTGCGATATTCAAACTATCGGAAATGAGGGCCAGACATTCGTCTTCAGAAATCATTTTCAAGTGACTGCCTGGATGAAAATTCAGTCGGTCGAGGCCCAACTGGGCACAACGGCGCATCTCGTCAATGAACGACTCGCGCGATTTGCGCAACCCTTCGGCGTCTGGATTGCCAAGGTTGATAAGGTAACTATCGTGAGGCAGAATCTGCGCTGGCGTGAAGCCGTATTTCGCACAGTTTTCCTTAAACGAATCTATACTACTCTGTTCCAACGGCTTGGACATCCATTGTCGCTGATTTTTGGTAAACAGCGCAAACGCGTCGGCGCCGATTGCGCTAGCGTTTATCGGTGCGTTTTCCACACCACCCTGTGTGCTGACGTGAGCACCTATGAATTTCGGCATAACAAGAAGTATTTAACTCCATAAAAATATCACAAATGTCGGCACGTTTTACATTACATCAAATCCAATAACTAACTTTGCACCGCAAAACATCAACAAGATGAGCAAGACACTATCAATAATGCGCCACGCGCTGGCAGGCAATGGCGGGTTCCAGACTTTGGACATCGACCGTGAGATACTGCCCGATGGTGCCACCCAAACTGAATTTGTGGCAAGTAAGATGCTGAATGCCAATCTGATTCCAGATGCTGTCTGGACAAGCACCGCAACTCGCGCCCAGCAGACGGCTCAAATTGTGTCCGATAGGCTGGGGCTGAACGTCGATTTCGACATCAAGCAAATGCTGTACAAGGAAGACGTGGATTGTGTGATTGATGAGATTGTGCTGTGCGACAATAATATAGACCATCTGCTGATTGTGGCGCACAATCCATTGGTATCGGAACTCACAAGCCTGCTGACAGGGACAGGCAACTTCGGGTGGTTTGGCACATCGGAACTTGTATCGGTGGAATTTGACACCGACGACTGGGCCGAAATAAGAACCGCTCGGATTTCAAGCCGAATCAAACTGTCGCCACATTCAAAATAAAACGAAAAAAAATACATTAGCGAAAAATAAAATTCACTTACAACTGCAACCATTTAGCAAATAAACGTCATAGGATTAAAACGCGTTTTATGGATTTTACAACTGATTTTTGGACAAAGGCCTACAACCGCAACATCGACAAGATGACTGGCGTATGCTACCGCTATGTAGCCGACCGCCAACTGGCTGAAGATTTGGCGCACGATGCCTTTATGTCCGCAATGGAAAAATCGGACACATTCCGCGGTACTGGCCAATTCGATGCGTGGCTTCGCCGAATAACAGCCAACACCGCTCTTCAATTTTTGCGAAAGCAAAGTGCAACACAACTTTACGAGAACGTTTTAACCGATGACGATATGGATAACGACAACAATCTGAACATAATTGCGCAGGTTGATTTCTCTCAAGAAGAGTTACTTGACGCCGTCAACAAACTTCCTGAACATCACCGACTTGTTTTCAATATGTACGTAATTGACGGCTTTACGCACGCCCAAATTGCCGAAGAGTTGAACATTAGCGAAAACACATCGAAATCGCATTTGGCACGCGCACGCAAAAAACTTCAGGAAATATTGACCGAAGAAGCCCGAAAGAAAGAGCGCAAGAGCGCCTGGATGCTGTTGTTCCTGCCATTCGGCAAAGGCAACATCGATACGTTGTACAGCCACAGTTTCAGCAACTTCGGATTGTCATCAGCCACAGCGACAAGCCACGCAATAAACTTTGCCTGCGCAACTGGACACGTCACTGTCGGCTCAACAGCAACCATTGCCACTGGCATTGCATCTACTGCAGTGGTGGCTGGCGGAATAGGCGTAGGCGTGGCCGTCAACAATGCCGACAAAACGGCACAACCCGTTCAGAAAGAGCACATTGTGGTGGTGGACAGCATCGCGACAGCAACTGATAGTATCGAGAACACTGATTCACTCTTAATTATAGACACGACACAAATACCCGTCGCCACTGACACCGCAAATGCAAAAGTGGTGGACACATTGCCATTTGTGGCTCCTGAGCCAACCGACACTCTTGCTCACGAAAACGACACTGTGGCATCGGCAAACGACACTGTGTCTTCAAAAAGCGAAAAAGTTGTCGTCAAACGTAAGAAACTGATACGCAAACGCGTGGTTGTAGTCAAAGACTCTGCACAATAAAATCTTTTTATGAAAAAGACTCTACTTCTATTTTCACTGCTCATCAACATTATAGTGGCAAATGCCCAAGACACCGTATATATATATGAAGAGGAAATCATATATGACACTGTATATGAAATAAATGATATTCAAGAAAATACTATTCACGACACTGTTGTACTGCAAAAGACCGAAACGAACACGATCCACGACACCATTGTCATACAAGAATCAAAAACGGATACGATAATAAAAATGGTGCCTGCGCCCGCTGATACTGAAAGTCATATTGCAGAAAATCCTGCCACAATCAACGAAAAGAAGAGAATACTCACGCTCGACTTCAACGTTGGCGGTGGAGCGTGGACAACGCACTGCGAGCCTTTGTTTGCAAAAAAACATATGGTCTGGAATCCTGGCGGCAGCTGGACCGCCAATATCGGCACATTGCTGACCGTAAACTTATCGAGACACGTCAACCTGAGCCTTGGCGCAAACTACATTGAACTTGGCAAAAACCCAAACTTCAAGACCTTCCTGCCATGCGACTACCCCGACTGCGATTACTGCGACATTGACGACGACAGCACATCATTTGGCTACAAGATGTATTTTGACGGCGACAGCAAGACTGGCACCGACACTGTCGGCATAAAAGAGTCGGAAAGTTGCTACAGCCTTATCTCCATTCCATTCAGAATTGGCTACAAGATAGGCAAGTTCACATCATACATAGGTGCCGAGTACAACTACAGAATCAGCCACAGCAAGGCATTCACCTACCAAGACGGCGATGTCAAAGACTTGCTTCCCGTACACCATATTGGTGCCACAACTGGCTTCAGGTTCGACCTCAACCACCGTGTCGCTTTCTCACTAAACTACAGTTACGGCATAACCAAAGACATGAAGCACAAAGCCACGCTTTACCGACAAGAAAAAAATAATGACGGCGAACTCCAACTTGTCAAAGTGAAAGACTATGACGCCAACTGGCACTCCCACCGAATAGAAATTTACACGCACATCAAACTAGGCAAGAAATAGCCATTGAAATTTTTTTTCTGCACTTAGTGCAACCTTTTGGGAAAATGCACATCAATATGTCAAACGAACAAAAAACATATGATAATGAAAAAAGCATTTTCCCTTTTGATTGGTCTGGCACTTGCGCAAGGCGCAACAATGGCTCAGACAAATGTTGAAGTCAACCTTGGCGCTGGCGTGTGGTCGGCAGTGTGCACCCCATTGGTAGTTGAAGAACACCTGGTATGGAATCCTTCGGCATCAATGACCGACCATTTGGGCGTAGGACTGAACACTACGTTCAAGAGCAAACTGAACTTAAACCTGGCCGCCAACTTTCACTATATGTTCGGCAACAGCAGTTATCGCACTCACCTAAAATGCAACTATCCCGACTGCGATGTCTGCGACGAAAACGGTGACGATGGCTACAAAATCCTATGGAATGAAAAAAACGGCATCGGCGGAACCAAATACGTCGGCAGTGAAGAATCGGGAACCGACTACTGCATGCTGGCTGTCCCGCTGAAGATTGGATACAGGATTGGCAAGTTCACTCCTTCAGTAGGCGTTGAATACAGTTACCGCATGGCTCTGGAAGACAATGTGGACGACCTTCAGTCGGTAGGACTTACAACAGGCATCCGATTCGACCTCAACGACTACTTTGCATTCTCAACCGACTTTTACGGCGGAGTGACAAGCGACATGTCGCACAAGGGCACTATTTACAACTGCAATTACGACTGCGACGATTGCGAACCTGAAAAAATGGAAATTCGCAAATTCGATTGGCGGACTTACAGAATAGATTTTGCCATTCACTACAAGATTGGTGGCAAAAGCGCTAAATGAAAACTGACTGCAGTACAACAAAAAAAGCGACCATTAGGTCGCTTTTTTTATGTCTTACTTAAATAATTAGAACGAGAATTGAAGACGCGACTGAATCATATTGTAGTTGTCGCCGTCCTTAACTGCAGCGTAGATATAGTTAAGTTTAAAGTTCAGATATTTGTTGAAGAAATAGTTGGCGCCAACTGTAAAGTCAGTCTGCTTGCCTGCCTTCAAATTGTCATCGTCAAAGTTCAGGTGGCTTACACGAGCCAAAACTTCAAGGCTCTTTGGTGAAGCGTTTGCAGCCAAACCTGTCTTCTTGTTATAGTTTTGCTTTTCGCCCTTAATCAAGAAACTTGCCTGAGCATAGAAACCATCAAGATAAACGCTTTCCTCTTTATCTTTCACAACTATGGCATTTTTTGCAGAAGTTGCCATATAGTGTGCTTCAGCATAGAACTTGCCTTTGATGAAAATTGCCTCAGCCTCCAAACGCAAATAGTTGTCAGGGGCAAGAGTGCCTGTTTTAATCAAAGCGTTTGAAACCACGGTAGTAGGGATAATGCCTGTGAAAGAAACTGTATTAGGCGATTTCACGAACATTGGGGCCACACCAAAGTGAAGAACCGAATTGTCGTCGATAATTGGGCGGAAGATTGCCTTTGCAGAAAGTGACAAGCCCTGGTCGATATTCTTGCCATTGTCGACGTTGCCATCACTGAACAAGCCTGCAGTCAAGTTGAACTTGTCAGAAGTATATGCATACGATACGCCAATCTTACGCGAAGGGCAGAATGCGTAGTCGCAGCTTGCATCCTCGACAAACTTGTATGCCAAGCCAAGAGGTTTTGCGCCGTAAGGCTGGAAGTGGTTGCCTGCAGTGATTGAACTGTTGTCGTTCAACTTGTAGCCTACCCATAAATCGCGGAACGAGATAGCCTTGCTTGCATAGCAAATCTCAATTTTTGCAGAGAATTTCTCATCAAAAGAAGCCGAAACGCCAAGGCGGGTGTCACTCATTGCAATGCCATTGTGCTCTGCAAGGCTGTCGCCACCAATGAATGTACCTGCATCAAAATTTGTACGTCCGATAAGGCGCAATGTCATATCGCCTTTTTCTGTCTTTACATTTACCTGGGCATAAGAGCCTGTTGCAACAACAAGCATAAATGCCGAAAAAAGAATTGCTTTAAGTCTCATAATCTGTATTTTAACTGAATAAATCCGATTTTTAAAAATCGGTGCAAATATGGGCAAAAGGTTGGATTTTACTGCTATTGTACAACAAAAAAATGAATAGGCATTTAATCAATACATATATTAATGATTGTCAATAATATACACATCATCAACGGCTACAAAAGCCCGCTACTCAATCTTTAAGCCGACAAGCAGGATGTCATCGACCTGGTCACTCAACCTGCCATAGCCGCCCGCAGGTTTGCGCCAGTCATCTATAGTTTTGGCTATCAACAAATTCTGTCGTGCAAGTGGTTGCGAATGATGCTCCATCAGCATTTCCTTCAGCCTCCGCACTGTAAATTTCCGCAAGTCGCCGCCACCGCTGAATTGGTCGGAAATGCCGTCAGAATACATATATAGCAGATCGCCTTTTTGCAAATCGACAATGTTGTTGGTGAAATCCGACGACTCGTTTATATACACTCCACATGGCATTTTGTCGGCCTTATATTCAATCATCTCGTCGTTGCGTATTATTATCAGAGGGCGAAATGCGCCTGCATACTGCATTTGTGTCGATTGAGAATCGAAAATGCAGAATGCCATGTCGATGCCATCCTCAGCCTCGCCTTTCTTTCCTGTCTGGCGCAACGCCTTTTTCAGGTTGGCACGCAGGCTGTCGAGCACCTTGGCCGCCGTCAACTGTGATGCATCTTCCGATGTGACAATGTCATTAAGCAATGATATGCCGAGCATGCTCATGAATGCGCCCGGAACGCCGTGCCCAGTGCAATCGGCTACGGCCAAGAACTTGTAGTTCTTTATCTGCGTTGCCCAATAGAAGTCGCCTGAGACAATGTTCAATGGTCGCCAGAAGATCAGGCATTCGCCAAAAATCGCCTCCATCATTTCCTCTGACGGAATGGCCGCCTGCTGTATTCTTTGCGCATATAGCAAGCTGTCGGTTATCTGCCTGTTTGCATTCTTTATCAGTTCGTTCTGGCTCGACAGGTAATTCCGCTGGCCTTCAATCTCATCACGCTGTACCCGAATTTCTTCTGTCTTCTGGTTCAGAAGCACGTTCTGCTCCAATATTTCATATTGCTGGCTCTCCAGCTTCTTGTTTTGCTCATTCAGCAATTCGTTGTCGCGACGACGCCTTACGCTGTTTCGGCAGACCACTATTATCAATAGGGAAAGAATGGCTATAAGCAATACGGAACATACGATAATGAGTGTCAGTTTTTCCGACTTCTGCCTGTAAGCAATGTCTCTCTGGCGCATTTCTTCATCATACTCTGTCTGAATTTTTGTTTGAGTTGAGTTGACTAGATATCCATCATTGTTCTTCTCCCTTACCAACTCGTTTATTTTCTTGACGTAAGCATACGCCATCTTATAGTTTCCAGCCGCCTCGTAATATTCTGTAAATGCATGGTATAACTCATCATGTGTCAGCGCCACCAGATTCGACTCCTCTAATGTGGATTCCAATTCGTGCAATATCTTTATCGATGATATGTAATTGCCACAAGCCAGCTCGTAGCATGCCGTACGTAAATCAAATGTCGGCTTGTACCCCGATGCCCCGACCAGTTCAATTGTGCCGTAGCCATCATCTATGTACATTTTGCAGCTATCCAATGTCTTTTTCAAATCGGCCTTGGGGCAAACCTTAGCCTGACGCAGATACACGTCAGCCAAGGCCGTGCACAGCCTCAGGTAATGTGTTGTCTGCCTGTCGGCCAACATGTTGAACGATTCCAGCAATGTGCTTTTTGCACGCTGAAGCTGGCTGTCGCTGCCATCTTCGTCAATACATTGGAGCAATTGCCCATATCCCAAGTTGTACAAATCTTCAGCCACGCCGTTATGCTTGCCTATGCGATTGTCGATGTCAAGCGCCCGGCCGAAATATTCGTATGCCCTATCATACACTTTATATTCAATACACTGATGCCCCATGTTTCGGTATATCTCGGCAACGGCAGACTCTCTGCCAAGCGACTTGTAAAGTTCGAGACTTCTGTTGTAGAATCCGTCAGCTGTCGCCCCCGAACCCTTCATTGTCAATATCATTCCAAGCATGTTGCAGCAATGCGCCTGGTTCAGAGTGTCGTCAAGTATTGTATACAGTTCGTTGGCCTGAAGCGTATATTCATAGGCTTTGTCAATATCGCTTCTGAAACAACATGCCCACCCCAAGAATCTTAACGCATTGGCGCGTTTGTCTGTCATATTGAGTTCCTGCGCCAGATTCAGTTCCATTGTGGCAAACTTCATTGTCGAATCAACATTCTCGTGTTTCTCCGACAATATATCGAGGACCTTAATCTGTTCTTCGCCTTTGAGAGTATATACAACGATAGCCAGACTATCGATGTAGCCGGTGTTTGACATTGCGGAAAAGCCGACAAGGGTCATCGCCGCAATCAATAATGTCTTCCTTATGCTGAGAATCATACAATACATATAACTACACCGCAAATTTCGTTTTTTTTTTCAAAAAGCCGAATTGCGACGCTCCCGAAATGACGGCTAGTCATAGAATGACCAACGGATTCCGTAACTAAATGTAGCCTTGGATGTTGGATAGTAAGGTGCAAGCATGAAATCACGATTATCGAATAAATCGTAATTGACATGGTGCCCGCAGATGAAGAATCGCACCTGCTTTATGCGCACATTAAGGAATGCGCCGACAAATGGATAATTACCCGTCTGTGTCTCGTTCTGGTTGTAGAATAATGCTGTAGCCGGACAATATGCCTGCGCGTTGTATCTGGTCCAGTAGCTCATGTCGAGCCCCAACTGAAAATACAAATGTCCACCCGTGCTTTTGAAAAAGAGGTCGTGCTCATAATACAACGCCTCGTATGCTGTCAAATTCGCCAATGGAAGGACTTCATCATTGCCTGTTATCTGATAGTTGATGCGGCTTACCAAATTGAAACCGGCTCCCGACAAATGGTTTCTGAACTGAATGTCCATTACCGAGAATGATTTATCAGCCTGCGCAGGCTGGCAAAGCGTATCCAAATAAATGTAATTTGTCAACAGGGCATAATGTCCGCCTATGCTAGTCCTGAAGCGTGGCACGTCAAGCCTTGCGCTGACCTTTGCCGTCATTGGCCGTTCACTGAAATCGTGTTGCCACTTGTAATGGTTTGACTGGTAATTGGTCAGGAAATAGTCGACTTTACGCTGTTCGAACAGGCATTCCGCCGACAATGACATGGGCTTGTCTGATTTTGAAAAGCGTTGTGTCAGACTTCCGTTAATCTCGAAATCGCCCAATCTGTATCCGGCGAAATACTGGCGGTAACTTCCCGCAAAGGTCAGCAATCCCGGGCGTGTACGATGCAATCCCGCCTCAACATAGCCGCTGCTTTTTGTCGTGCTGTGAGTGTTGTCGAAAAGCGTATCCACATTAAAGTAATAGTATCGGGCCTTGTTGACGCCCAATGCTCCATACAAGCCGAATGGCGCATAAGGGTTCTTTATCTCTTCAAGATTAAGCCTTATCTGATGGTTGAAGTCACGATATGAACACGAATCGTAAGTCTTTCGGCCCGAATAATTGTGTTCATACAACGACAATGTGTCATGTGTCACTGGGTTGAAATACTCTTGTCCATTATCGACATAATATTTCACGCTCTTTTGGCTGCTGAACGTATATTGCAGGCTGAACCAGTATCCACCCGTGTCTGACGTATCAGATTCCTTTGCCTTTACAAAGCCCACCTTTTGGTCAATGAACCATTGGCGGTCCTTTATGAAAGTCCTTGCATCGGAAAGCCTTGTCGGAATCTCTCTGGGAGCCATTATGCTGTCGGTCACCAGATATTCATCGACAATGCCGCCATTTTCCTGAACATCGATGCGATTGAATGTCCAAGCCACATGCGTTGCCAACCGCCCCTCGATGAACGATCCGCCAAGGCTTCCTGACCGATTTTTCGTCTTTTGATCAACATATTCGCCTTCACCACCAAATGAATTGTACTTGAAAAACAGGTTTAATCCTTTGGTTACATTCTGAGTGTGCAGTAAACTGATTATTTGCTCATCTTTCATTCCGCCATCGTAGCCAAATAGCGTAAATGGGGTTTTGACATTGTAGAATTCCTCTGTTTCCGCCTGATGCATGTATGGTGTGAACGACTGCAGGAAAATAAACCGCGTTGGACTATTAGGTTCAAAATATTCATGGCTCTGAATGGCGGTTCCCAATTGGTGCAAATATGCAGTGACACGTCCTTCACGGTTCGCCGGCCGGTGCAAATTAAGCATGTCCAGGGTTGAATCGTAAGTAACGATGTCAAAATCAAATACGTTTGGGCTATAGTGCCATTTATGAATGCGCAACGTGTCGGGCTCGACATAAATGCGACGGTAAAGTGCATATTCCGAAGTGTCGGCAACATGTTTATGCTTTACACTATCAATTTTGGACGAATCGACATAGGATGCAGTATCCAGCACAACCGAAGGATCAACAGCCACCGTATCAGACGCCACCTCAAGCGTATTGACAAGCGTATCCGCCTTGCCACTGTCTGCGTTGATGCCCGATATAAACAGGCTATCCGCCACTTGCGCATCAGCACCAAGCGCCACGGACAGGCAAACAGCCGACAATGCGACAATTTTATGGCGGATTCTCATCATAGCCGCAAAGATATAAATCATACGTTACCAAAGGCATTATAGTTAACGATGATTTCTATTATTGAATTGTGGCTTATTTCCGACAAAAAATAAATCATCAAGCTAGAATTGCATTTTTCTGAATACTTCCCACATTACAATTCCCGCACTTACCGAAATGTTGAACGAGTGCTTTGTGCCAACTTGCGGAATTTCAATGCAATCATCGCTGGCATCCACTACCGACTGGTCCACCCCATTTACTTCGTGCCCGAAAATCAACGCATATCTATTGCCTTCAGCTGGTTTGAAATTCTGCAGAGCGATGCTGTTTTCGACTTGCTCAACCGACAATATGGTGTAGCCTTCGGCACGCAGTTCGGAAATGGCGTCGAGTGTCGATTCGAAGTATTTCCATTCAACCGATTCGGTTGCACCAAGAGCGGTTTTGTTTATGTCCTTGTTAGGCGGTGTTGCGGTTATGCCACACAAATATAGTTTCGCCATTCCGAGACAGTCGACGGTACGGAAAACCGACCCCACGTTGTTCGAACTCCGCACATTGTCAAGGACTATGACTATCGGCAATTTTTCCGACTGACGATATTCATCCACCGTCAATCGGCCTAACTCCTCGTTTGTCAGTTTTCGCATATAAAGTCTTATTAATTATTAAACATCAACAATCACGCACAAATCAGCCTGCCAAAACGATTCGAATTTGTACAAGCGTCATTGGCAGGAATGCCCACAAAAATAGCAAAACCGATGTTATGGCGTCGACTATTGCCAAAGTACGTTTCCGATTCGGTGAAATGAGAAGAAGCAAAGTCGTGCCGATACGCATAAGCAACTGTGATACAATAAACACAAATACTCCCAACGAATATTTATTGAATTCCATTGCACTTGCCGGACGGAGCCTTACCCACTCTGACAATGCCCGTTGCATTCCGGTACTTGCCAGCGTTCCATCTGCAATGGCATTTAAAGGATAAGCATCTGTACACGAAAAAAAACCGAAGTAGGCAAACATTGCTGCCAATACTCCGGCAAAAAATAAGTTAATGACTATATAAGGCTCGCGCCAAGCTATCCTCATTTCCTGTTTTTCGATTTTCCGCTGATGGTAACCTTCGATTCTCCATCGTCAACAGTCACTTCAAATGTGCTGTCAGAAGCCGTCATGTTGAAATTTGCGTCATTGTTCATGTTAGACAGCACTGTTTCAAGACGTTCCATCGTTGAATCGTTGCAGTCGAAATCCGCATCACACTCGTTTACAGTCATCGACCAATCCATGCTGTTGAATATCTCCTCGCACTTGTCTTTAACAGCATTGCCATCGACATTGCTGAGCCTGACCAGTGCCACAAGCCAAGCTACGCTGACAACCAATGCAATTATTGAGGTGACAAGCCCTCCTACCGCCATACCTTTAGGGCTGTCTGTCTTTCGGCCCCTTGACATTGAAATTGCACCAAATACGATTGATGCTATGGCAAATGGCATACTTGCCATTCCCACACAAGGAATGAATGCGATTATTATTGCAACTATGCCACATACAAGCGAACCTACGCCAAATCCTTGTCCGTTTAGATTGTTCTGATTGTCCATATCCATATGTTTTTAAGTTTTAAACCGACTTAATAGACGTCGGCATTTTCTGAATGTTACACTATACGCAGCAAAAAAAACATGACATTTCAAAAATGCTATTCTGCGCCCTTCAATTTGCCGAGAAGATCCAAGGCCTTTTCCACCGTCTTTACACTGTCAAACGTAAGCACCAGCTTCTCGTTTTTTTCCTGCATTTGACAAGTATTCTGGTAGCGCTGGACATTTTTCAGCACTGTATAGAATTGTGGAGATTGGTAAAACGCCGATTTCTGATCAGACACGAAATAGATAGTCATTTTGCCGTTTTTCAACATTATCTTCTCCATCCCAAGCGTCACGGCAATCCACCGAAGCCTCACCACCTGCAGCAAATCAGCCACCTGTTGCGGAACATTTCCGAAACGGTCCGTCAACTCACCTACAAATTTCGATATGGCCTCTTCATCTTGCAATGAGTCTATTCGTCTGTAAATGTTTATTCGTTCTGGAACATTTTCGACGTAACTTTCCGGAATGAGGAGCTCAAGGTCTGTATCGACATGGCAATCTGTCACAAACCGCACATTCTCAAACATTGCGGCATCTGGCGTTTTTTGCGCATTTTGGCTTTCAGACATCTCCGTCTCGAGTTCCGATTCCTTAAGTTCGACAAGCGCCTCATCAAGTATCTTCTGATAAGTTTCAAATCCCAAATCGCCAATGAAACCGCTCTGCTCGGCACCCAGCAAATTCCCGGCCCCGCGGATGTCCAAATCCTGAAGCGAGAGGTTCAGTCCGCTGCCAAGCTCGCTAAAATCCTCAATGGCCTTCAACCGGCGACGAGCCTCATCGGTAAGCGTCTCTGGCGCAGGTGCAAAAATGTAGCAAAACGCCTTCTTGTTCGAACGCCCCACCCTGCCTCGCAACTGGTGCATGTCGCTCAAGCCGTAATGCTGACCGTCGTTTATTATTATGGTATTGGCGTTAGGAATGTCAAGACCAGCCTCTATTATTGTTGTCGATACAAGGACATCAAACTTGCCTTCAATGAAATCGAGCATTATCTTCTCCAGCGCGGTTCCGTCCATCTGGCCATGAGCCGTGATTACACGCGCCTGAGGAACCAGACGGGTTATCATTCCCGCAATGTCTGCCAGTTGCTCAATTCGGTTATTTATGAAGAATACTTGTCCTCCGCGGTTCAATTCATACAGAATGGCCTCTTTTACAATGCCCTCATCGAAAGTATGCACCTCGGTCAATATAGGCTGACGGTTGGGTGGCGGCGTCGCAATCACCGACAAGTCGCGTGCACCCATAAGCGAGAACTGAAGGGTGCGCGGTATTGGAGTGGCTGTAAGTGTCAATGTGTCGACATTAACCTTCAGTTGCTTCAACTTGTCTTTTACGCCTACACCGAATTTTTGCTCCTCGTCAACTATAAGCAATCCCAAATCGTTGAATTTGACCTCCTTGCCTATGAGCTTATGCGTACCTATGACGATGTTCAACTCACCACTTGCCAAACGCTTCAAAATATCCTTTTGTTCCTTGGCTGTACGTAGCCGGCTCAGATAATCGACCGTGCATGGCATGTCAGCCAGACGCGAGCTGAAGGTCTTGTAATGCTGCATTGCCAAAATGGTCGTCGGCACCAGTACCGCAACCTGCTTGTTGTCGGCCACAGCCTTAAAAGCGGCACGTATGGCAACCTCAGTCTTGCCGAAACCGACATCTCCACAAACCAGTCTATCCATTGGCATCGTGCTTTCCATATCGGCTTTTACGGCCTGCGTCGCCTTCAGCTGGTCAGGGGTATCCTCATACATGAACGAAGCCTCCAGCTGCTGATTGAGGAACGAATCGGGCGAGAACGCAAAACCTTGCTGAGCCTTGCGCTGCGCGTACAGCTTTATCAAATCCTTGGCAATGTCCTTGACCTTGCTCTTTGTTGTGGCCTTAAGTTTTTGCCATGCGCCGGAACCGAGTTTGTGAATGGTCGGCACCTCAGCATCCTTGCCCTTGTACTTCGAAATGCGGTGCAGCGAGTGAATGCTGACAAAAAGCACATCGTTGTCCCTGTAAATAAGTTTGATGGACTCCTGGTACTTGCCGTTTATTTCGATTTTCTGCAATCCGCCAAACTTGCCAATGCCATGGTCGATATGAACCACATAATCGCCGACATGCAGATTGCTCAATTCGGCCAATGTTATCGACTCCTTCTTGTTGAAACCTGTCTTGACATTGTATTTATGGAACCGCTCGAAAATCTGATGGTCGGTAAAACAGCATATTTTCAACTCGTTATCAACGAACCCCTCATTGATGGTCTTCAAGATCGGAGTAAATGTCGATTTTATGCCCCTGTCCCTGAATATCGATGTCAAACGCTCGTTTTGCGCCTGGTTGTCCGACAAAATGAATATTGAATATTTTTTCTCCGCATAATCATCCAGCGTCTGCGCAAGCAAATCGAAATTTTTATGGAAAATGGGCTGTACAGTGGTATCAAACTTTATCTGCGTTCCCCTTTTGTCAAGCATTTTTCCTCCCCATTCCCCATACGTTTTTGAGGACACCAATTTGTAAAGCTGTTCGCCCGTCAAGGCCATTTGCTCAATAGCGACGCCTTCAGCCTTACTCCTTGTGTTATCGTAAATCTGGTTTATGCGTTCAATTATGACAGCAAGATCGCTGAACATGAACACCACATCTTTGGCAAAAAAATCAGTAATCGGGATTCTTACGTCGTCAAGCTCCCTGTCGTGAATGTTAGGTATGATGGTTACTTTCTCGGGGGTGTCCTTTGTCAGTTGCGACTCAATGTCGAACGAGCGTATGCTGTCAACCTCGTCGCCAAAAAAATCGAGACGGAACGGCATCTCGTCGGCAAACGAGAAAATGTCTATTATGCTTCCGCGTACGGAATACTGCCCCGGTTCGTAGACGAAATCGACACGCTCGAAGCCATACTCAACCAGCAAATCGACCAGAAAATCGTGTGACAGCGTATCGCCTTTGCTGATGACAAACGTATTTGACTTGAGTCTGTCGGGCGATATCACCTTCTCCATTATGGCTTCTGGATAGGTGACGACAACCATCGGATTCTGTGACGAAGCCACTTTGCCAAGGACATCGGTACGCAAAAGAATATTGCTGCTATCCGTCCGCTCATGGTCCATCGACCGTTGATACGACGATGGCATAAACTCCACATCTGATTTGCCAAGTATTGTCTGCAAATCGTTGTAGAAATATGCGGCCGACTCCATGTCGTTCTCCACAACAACCATCATGTGACGCTGCTGACGGAAAACCGTGCCCAACACCATGGCCACTGCCGAACCCTTCAGCCCTTTCAGCGACAAGACCTTTGGCTCAGTTGTCTGCAATTGTCTCACTACAGACTTGACGCCTTTCATCTCAGCAAATACCGATGACAACTGTGTCGCTTCCAATGTGATTCAGATTTTTGCGCAAAAATAGAATTTATTTTATGGGGATATCCATAAATGTCCATTAATAAACCAAATGCATAAAAAGCACTACGTAGCAGAAAACTTGTTTAACAAAGCTTTGGAAAAATGACAATATTTTGAAAAAAAATACGAACTATTCGAATATTTATCATACTTTCATCCCACACACACAAATACAACTTGCAATGATTAAAGCCATCACCATTGACGACGAAGAGAGCGGACGTAAAATAATCTGCCAATATGTGGAAAAATACTGCGATGGAATTGAAATTGTCGGACAAGCCGATTCTGTAAAAAGCGGCATTGACGAAATTGAGAAGAAGAAACCCGATTTGGTGTTTCTCGACATCCAGATGCAGGACGGAACAGGATTCAATCTTCTGGAACAAATACAAAACCGCAATTTCAAGGTCATATTCGTGACATCGTATGACCAATTTGCGCTTAAAGCCTTCAAATACAGCGCCACGGACTATCTGCTTAAACCAGTTGACCCAGATGCCTTTGCCGAAGCTGTAAGCAAGATTAAAATAGATATCGAAAAAGCAGACAAAGCAGACAAAACAAAAAACAACACCATTGATGAACTTTTGTCTAATGTCAACAGTTTTGAAAAAATAGGACTGCCAACCTCAGATGGAATACGTTTTGTGAAAGTGGATGACATTGTACGTTGCGAGTCAGACAGCAGCTACACTATTTTTTTCATGAACAGCAAAGAGAAAATCGTAGTGTCGAAAAATCTTAAAAACTACGAAGACCTCCTGTCCGACCGAAAATTCTTGCGTATCCACAAATCGCACCTTATCAACACTCGCTATGTGGAACAATACATAAACGGTGACGGCGGGCAGGTAGTAATGTCTGACGGTTCAACTGTAGAAGTCTCACGACGGAAGAAGGAAGAACTTATACGGCTTATGACGAGCTAATGAAAGACATTCATTAACCAATCGCATATCTGAACATTGATGTGCATTTCACATACGGGAAAGCTTCATTAGCCAGAATCATTTTATCGCTTGGCATACAAAAACCCGTAGCTTGTCGCTACGTGCCTGCTCATTAGAAAATTAGTCGCCACATTGTATTGTGACGCTTATCGTGAAAAACATATTAACCTTGCGCACTTCAAGCCTTCACTGTCTATAAATATCTGATTACTGCAAATCAATGTGCATCTGCCAATTTATTCAGATATCGTTTCGCTTGTATTCTATTTCAAGTCCGATGTGTCCAAAAATGAGACCTGCATTGCTACAATTGCTTACGCGATGCCGTAAATGAGATTTATTGCCTAAAGCAATATTGTCAAACACACAATATAATATATGTATGTTCCGCAATGCTACAGCTACACTAACAATATGGAAATGCCATAACTTATTCTGCAATTTTATAGCACAAACAACTTAAGGTGTGTTCTATAAATTCCCCGATTTAATTTTTTTCAAATATGGATTGACATTTAATCTTTTGCGTGCTTTTGAATTTTTGTCGTCATCTTGTTGACTTTCACTCAGTCACAGTGTCCGCACTGCTCCTTCATTCAAATCATCAATCTGCCTGACAAAATCTTCAAAATCACAACAAAGCAATTTATAGAACCCACCTTAAATAATAGTAGACAAATAGCAGCAAACGCAAATCAACATCAGTAATGCTCCTACAAATAGTCCTGCAAAAGTTTTCATATCAGTAAATTTTAATTGGTTTATTTTTTATCGGTTTATTAATTTTTAGCAATACGTCGCATCACCATACTATATGTAAGCGACAAAATCATTACAGTTGCGAAAATCATAGTGTTAATTATTTAATTGTTAATTTAATCAAGTCTGTTTTTGTAACGTTTCTGTAAATATTACGATGCAAAAGTGTTCCTTTTGTGCATATGCGTCAAGCACCGATTAACGAACGGCGGTTTTGACTTCACGAACTCCGCTTTTTGGCATTTTTTCGGCAAAAAGGGTTTCCCAGAAGGCATAAGACAAAAGGCACAAGGCATAAAACAGAAGACAAAAGGCAAAAGACAGAAGGCATAAGTGGCAAGACACAACAAAAAGCCAACTGCTACTGAAGTAAATTACAAATGAGAAATATAATATTAGTTGAAAAGGCACAAGGCATAAGTCGAATTGCCATTTCGATAGCATCGAAAGCTATAAAGGCAAAAGTTAATAGACTTATTACAAAGCCCGATTGTCCAAATTCCATTGTCAATTAAGACGCTATTTTCTGCCCGTTTTCCGACAACTGTCGAAATGCACTTTCTAGCGTTTTTTTCACAAAATGCGCGGAATTTTCCGAAAATGGCAATAAACACCACAAATTGCCTTTTTTTGAGTTTTCTTTAAAAATACATTATCAACAAAAAGACATTCAATTAATTAAATCAAATTATCGTTCTTAAGAAACTCATCTTTGGCTTTGGAAAGTTTTCGCCGTTCGTGAATCCAAACCCGCCGTTCGTGAACTCAAAGCCACCGATAATTTGCCCAAACCCGCCGTTCGAGCTGTTGAAAAAATTGGGGTATTGTATAAGGTTTTGCCAATCCTCTTTTTTGTATCGCTAATAGCGTCACGTTTTTAGACACTGATTACGGAACGCGTTTTTAGCACAGAATTTTTATTTATAAACTTTAAATTTTTAATCTATGAGACAACTTAGACGACTCATTTTCACATTAGCCTGCATCAGTTGCACGCTAACCACGTGGGCTGCCTACAACGGGACACCCAAAAGCCCCCAAAAAATTACTAGCACCAACTACAGCCAATACGGCTTTAATGCTTCCAACTGGGGACAGTTCAATGGATGGTACGCCATTAGCAGTGCCGAAGAACTCTACGGCTTTGCCACGCTTGTCAACGGCGGTGAGACAACAGCAAATGGCGTGCTGACAACCAACATAGTGGTAAACGCCGATGTGCTTGACAGCAATGGCAATCCCAATGGCACGCCAGCGCACACCTGGACACCTATTGGAGGAACAAACAGCAAAACTTTTAAAGGCACCTTCGACGGCAACGGCCATACAGTAAGCGGACTTTATTATAAAAGCAATACAGAATCCTATATTGGCCTGATAAGCACTTGCGGTGGAGGTGCCATCATACGCAATGTGGGCGTTGTTGATTCTTATCTGTATGGACAAGGTGCTATGGGCGGAATATGCGGATATGCATATAACCCGACTGGTGGATTGCCATATCCCATTATAAAGAATTGCTACAATGCTTCCACCATAACAGCCACTTATAAATATGCTGGCGAATGCGGAGGAATATTAGGCCGTGGTTATGCCAGCATAACTAACTGCTACAATATAGGGACTGTCACTGCAACGGTTAAAGGTTATTGTCACTCTATTTGTGGTGAAAAGGAAGGTAATGCATACTACGAAAGGAATTACTACTTAAGCACAAAGGAAGCCGACAACTATGCAACCTCAATGCCTGCCTCGCTGTTTGCAAACGGCACGGTAGCATCACTGCTGAACGACCCAAGCGAGCCTCCTGCTTGGTTTCAGACCATTTCGGAAGATGCTTATCCTGTATTGGACAAAACTCACGACGAAGTATCATCAATAGTACTCGTATCAGAAAGCAATCGCGCAAATTACGAGCTGTCAAGCGATTACATCGGATACTTTGCAATAAGCAATAAAGATGAGCTGTACTCGTTAGCCGAAATGGTAAACAATGGCTTTTTCAATATCAAAGCCGTTCTTGCAAATGACATTGTAGTAAACAATGATGTATTGGACAGCAACGGAGATTTAATTGGCATACCTGACAACTATTGGACACCGATAGGCACTCGCTCCAATAATTTCAGTGGCACTTTCGATGGCAATGGACACACCGTAAGCGGACTTTACTTCGACAATACTAGTTTTGGCATCTATCCTGCAGGAGGCAACTATGTCGGACTAATAGGCTACGCAACCAACGCCACCATAAAGAATGTAGGCGTTATTGATTCATATATAAAAGGTAATCATCCTGTTGGCGGAATATGCGGATATTCATTCAAATCTACCATAAAAAATTGCTACTGCACCTCCACCATAGTTGGCACAATAGTAGGAGGAATATTAGGCGAAGACAATTCCAGCAGTACAATAGCCAACTGCTACTTTGCAAGCAGTAGCACCATCACCAATTGCGACCCTATTTGCGGGGGGTATAATAATAATGGCAGTTACAGCAAAAATTATTACTTAGAAACATCTATAAGCGATTTAAAAGCAACCCTTGTGACTGCCGAGCAGTTTGAAAGCGGATATGTGGCTTACCTGCTGAATGGCTCAAGCTTAAGTGGCACTGTTTGGCGACAAAACATTGGCCAAAATGGCGACAAGTATCCAGTGCTTGACATAACTCACAATATGGTTAGTGGCTACACTACCGAATCGAACAATGTGATTACCGTAACTGGAAATATGGTGCTTTCAAATGACTTTGTGATTCCTTCTGGCAAGACTTTGAAAATTCCTGCTAACACTTCAATCAAAACCACAGGTACGGCTATCATTACCAACAACGGAACCATCAAATGCACTGGCGACATTGAAGGCAACAATCTTGCAGGTTCAGGCAGTTTCCTAACAGAAAAACTGAGTGAATCAAACATAACAATGTCTTCATCATTTGTCTACAAGGGTGACTATTACACTCTTGGAAATGGTCTGGATGCTGTTATTAGCGCAGACCGCACTATCTGTGGAAAAAAATTCACGTTCAACAGTTCGGCTTACACCGTGACCTACGATTACAACAGAAACGTCAACAATAATGCTAAAGTCACCTGGAACGGTCCTTCTGGAAAATTTTCAAAGGGATTCAGCATTACAAAGAAGGACCTCACATTGAGCAACTTCACAGCCGACAGCAAAACCTACGATGGCACTACAGTCGCAACAAATTGCAAATTTACCGACGACCGTGTCAACAACAACGATAAAATTACTTTTACATACAACTATGCTTTTGCCGACAAAAACGTTGGCACTGGCAAGAATGTAAACTTCACAGACATTGCAATAATCGGTGGTTCCGAAGCAGGCAACTACAACCTGATAACAACTTCAGGCACTGCTAAAGCTGACATTTCGGCTAAGACACTCACTGTCAGCATCGACAAAGCCGACAACAAGGTATATGACGGCACAACAACCGCAACTGGCACAATATCAACATCGGGCATCGTGTCTGGCGACATTGTCAATGTAAGCTACAGCGCTAATTTTGCCGACAAGAATGTTGGCGAAAATAAGACCGCTACATTCAACTTCACCAAGAATGGTACAGATGCAGGCAACTATGCGTTTGCATCAGCTTCAGGCACT
>JAZUEN010000032.1:0-34939 GCA_045640185.1 Bacteroidales bacterium | reverse complement strand
CATACTTACGGTAATAGTCAATATAAGTATGATGGCTTATATGTAAGTGAGGTTGACCCAATGTGCTGACTATTAAACACAAAAAAGGCAATCTGTTCAGATTGCCTTTATTTGTGTTGTTCTTGATTAAAGAACCTTGATGAGTTCAACGTCGAAAATAAGTGCGGCATATGGTGGAATGTCCTGACCAGCGCCACGTTCGCCGTATGCAAGGTTGTACGGGATGTAGAATCGGTATTTTGAACCTTCTGCCATAAGTTGCACGCCTTCTGTCCAGCCTTTGATTACTTGGTTGAGGCCAAATTCGGCAGGTTCGCCACGGCGGTACGATGAGTCAAAGACTGTTCCGTCGATAAGTGTGCCTTCGTAGTGGCAACGTACTGTGTCGGTTGCTTTTGGCTTCTTGCCATTGCCTTGCGTGAGAACTTGGTATTGTAGGCCACTTGCTGTTACTGTGACACCTGGTTTTGATGCATTCTCCTTCAGAAATTTCTCACCGTCTTCCTTAGCGTGTGCCGATGCTTCCTTTTGTTGTTTGTCAAGGTCGGCAAAGAATTGGTTTAATACCATTTGAGCCTCTGACAGGTCGATTTGCGGAGCATTTCCCTGAATCATATCGTTGGCGGCGGCGGCAAAGTCGTTGGCCACAAACTTGCCTTTAAGTCCCATTTGTTTAAGTTGTTGGCCAATATTCAGGCCAAGAGCGTAAGATAGTTTGTCCATTATTGTATTGTTTATATAGTGATGCAAAAGTAAAATATGTAGGCGAAAATGCTAATTGTTGTTTTAGTTTGCCAGTCGAATTATCAGTCGAGGTACCTTTTGCGGAATGCTAGAATCAGTGCCAGCGAAAGGATGAGCGCAAAAACTTCGGCAACAGAAACGGAGTACCATATTCCTTCAATTCCTAAAATGGATGGAAGAATGAATACGGCTCCAAGTTCGAAAACCAAAGTGCGGGCAAAAGCTGCTATGGCAGAGATGATGCCATTGTTAAGTGCAGTAAACCACGCAGATGTAAACATATTTATGCCACATATCAAGAATGACAGCATATAAAGGCGTATGGCGTGGATTGTCATTTGGGTCAGTTCGGGATTGTTCCGTATGAAGATGTGTGCCAGCGTGGGGGCCAATATTTCCGACAATGCCGTCATAGCCATTCCTGCAAGCAAGGCTATCACAAGGCTCTTGTGCAGAAGGCTGCGCATTTCTGCCTTGTTGCCAGCGCCATAGTTGAATGCAATTACCTGTGTGACGCAAGTGTTGTAACCAATGAAAACGGATGCGAAGATGAATCCTGTGTACATTATTATTCCGTATGCGCTTACGCCATTTTCGCCTATGAAACGCATAAGTTGGAGATTGTAGCAGATGCTTACTATATTAAGTGCAATGTTGCCAATGAATTCAGACATTCCGTTGGTACACGAGCGACCAATATGATGCCAGTCGGCAGGAGTGTGGCTGTACATCCATTCAATGCCAAACGATTGCACGCCTGATGCGTTCAGAAACTTCAGTTGCGAGTTGTTGCGGTGTGATGCGAAATACCAAATAGGGAACATGCCGCCAATTGTCAGTGATATTGATGTGGCTATGGCGGCGCCAGTCAGACCGAAACCTAGGCCTGCGACAAAAATGGCATCGAGGATGATGTTAAGGCAACCGCTAATGATACTCATTATAGTACCGAGTTGAGGTTTTTCAGCTGTCATAAAGAACGATTGGAATGCCATCTGAAGAATGAATGCTGGCATGGAAATCACTACAATGCGGCCATATGTTACTGCGGGTTCAATCAGTGCGCCTTCTGCGCCAAGGGCGATGACTATGGGTCGCATCAGTATGAAAAAAACTATGGTAATGCCCGTGCCTGCAATAATGCATAGCCGTATCAGCATAGTGAATATGGTATTGGCTTTAGTATGGTGGCCTTCGCCGAAAGTCTTAGATACCAAAGCGCTTCCACCTGTGCCAATCATCTATCCCAAGGCGGCAATGAGTGCTATTGCTGGCCAAACCAGATTCATTGCGGCAAATGCCGTGTTGCCTGCAAAGTTTGAAATGAACAGACCGTCAACGATGCTGTAAACTGATGTTACAAGCATCATTGCTATCATTGGAAGGCAACTTGTGAGAAGTCGCTTTATGCTGTAATGTCCTGAAAGTTCTATTTTCATAATTCAGCCCGCAAAAATAGTCTATTCTTCGTTCGAAGTTGAATCGCACTGGTTTTGTTGTCGTTTTTAGTCAAAACATAGCAAACTGAGAACAGTGGCATTTAATTACATCCTGCTCTTCGCATCCTGGCCTGCGCCTGTTCCTTTGTACTTGTTGCTGGCACAGTTGAAACGGTATGCCAGACGTAGCAATATGCTTGGAGTCTTGTTGTCATTTGTCTGGACAACGGCATAGCTTCCGCAGTCTGCTTTTACGGGCTGTACGTTTTTGTTCAGCAGGTCAGTACCCGTCAGGCGTATGGTCAGGGCGTCGCCGTCGAAAAATGATTTTTGGATGCTCGCCTCTATTTTGTGAATAGGCTTGCTGATGTAGTATATGTCCTGATTCATTCTGCTGGCATATTCGTAGTTCAAATCAATGACCCAGCTTTCCCAATAATGGAACGAGTTGTATGCCTGGAAAAACAGTAACGGCTTGTTTAATGCCAGTTTGCGTCTGCCGTCAGTGGCAACTGGGTCGTCCACGGTTACTTCCAGAATTTGCTTTTGTAGTCCTGCAGTATATCGTGGCGACCATTTGCCTATTGTTGGCGAGGCATTTATGAAAAAACTCATTTGCCTGACTCGTTTGTCGAGATTCGAATATTCAATCATTACAACACCTTCATTGCCGTACGGCGATGCCCATTGCACTATGCGTCTTTTCCTGACTTCTATATTTGAACTGAATGTTATCCATTTCCAGTTCGCGTTAATTGAAAGTGTTCTGTTCTTTTCATTCTGAAGTTTCGGATTGCCACGCTGATAAGCATAACGGTTGTTGTATGTTATTTCATTGCTGAGCATATTGTAGGCAGGACGGATGGTCTTCCCTGTGAAAGTGAGCGAGTATTTTATTTCGCCAATGGCAGATGCGAAACTGAACGACGGGAACCAGTCGTTCTGGTGGCGTTCAATGCTGTTTGCGTCCGACAGGAAGTCGTCGTAATCCATATCTGCGTGTTCAAAGCGCAGGCCTAGGCTTATTTGTCCAAACGGCAGAGGCGTTGAGTATTGTGCAAATCCAGCAATTGTGTTGTCGGTGAGCGTTGCGTCTGCCGAAGGAATGTCGCTTTTGGTAATATTGTATTCTTGGCTTGCCACAACGTATGTTTCTTCGGCGCCAGCCTGCAGTTTGCCGTTCCCGACAGGGTGAGAAATAACCAGTTTTGTTGCGCCCAGACAGGTCTTTGCTTTTGACGAAGATGATATTTCAGCAGGCTTTTGCGTGCTCGACTCGTTTGTGATGGTTTCTGTGCTGATGCGCCCTTCGACAAAGTCGGCGTTGAAATTCACGTTTGTCTTTCCGATGTTGCCGTCGTAGTATAAGTTTCCGAGTCGCTGGCCGTTGTATGGATTCGTTGCGTGGCTGTACGAATCCAAATGGTCTTCAACTCTGTTGTTGGCAAGCACGTTGGTAATGATTCGGGTGTCGTAATCGTCCCTGTTGTTCTTGTCAATATCAATTTTGAATCCGAGCGAATGGCGTTCGTTTATCTGCCAGTTGGTTCCGAACGCGTATTGCAATCCGCCGTTGTGGCTGGCATAATCAATCGTTCCTGATTCGGCTTGGACTGATATCCTGTCGTTATTTATTATATGTGTCACGCTGTTTATGTTGCTGGATTGGTAGTTGTGCCTGTTCCAGCATACAATTTTCCCGAATAGGTCCAGGCCTTTTTTGCGGTAGTTTATGTCCAGAACCGACCAGGACGGTTCAAAATCATTGCTTGAAATGATGCGTTGCCTTGATTGGCTTGTTAGGGCAAAACTTAATCCGTCGCCTTGCCGTTTTGCTGTGCTGATGCGCACTATACAGCTCGTATTTCCGCCATAAAGCGCACCGCTGTTGTTTATTACTTCAATCGACTTTATGTCTTCCGACATAAGATTGCGAAGTTCAGTATTGTCTGTTGCTTTTCGGCCGTTTATATAATACTCTGGCGTCCCGCGCCCTAAAACTTCAAGATTCCCGTTCCTTTCAATCATTCCTGGAATTTTAGCCAGTACGTCAAGAGCATTGCCTGAGTGTTCAAGTACTGAGCCTGTGACATTTGTAACAACGGCATCGCCTTTAATTTCGGTTTTGGGCAAAATGGCTGTAATGGTTACGCCGTCAAGTAGCACATTGTCAGCATCTAAACGAATATTCATAAAATTTGAAATGTCAGAAACAGGCAATATTGCTGTGCGGTATCCAATCATTGAAACCTTGATGCGGTTGGCGTTTTTCGGCCGACATAAGTCGAATTTCCCGTCCTTGTCAGTAATTCCGCCATCCATTATCAATGAGTCATAAAGAATCGTCACAGTGGCGAATTCGATAGGGGCATCGTTCTCGTCAAGTACAATGCCTTGAATGTTTTGTGGCTTTGCCTGCGTGTAAATTGCAAGGCTGAATAATAGTGCCGATACAATCTTTTTCATATTTCTGATTTTTTGTTGTGGCAAAGGTAAAAGGCGCATTTGGGGCGGAGAAGAGTAGGGATAAATGCCAAAGGCAAACGGGATATTCGGAAACATTTCCAACTGTCCCGCATTCTTTCCAACTGTCCCTAATGGTATGCAGGTTAGGCATAAATGCCTATTTTTGTGCATTATGAAAAGAATTCCGAATCAGATAATCAAGGATTATGCAATGCTCGGCGCAGGGTTCTGCCTGTTCTTCCTGCTTGACCCTTTCGGCCTCGACAGTGCCATTAGCAATCCTGCATTGCCTATTGGCAAGTTTATGCAGATAGTTGGTGAAGGTGTGTTGATATTCATTTGTGCCGTCTTCAGCGAACTTGTCACATCTTTTGTGCTTAATCTGCCTTGTGACTATTCCAAGGGTTGGAGTTATCAGATAAGACGCAAGATGCCGTTGTACTTTTTCGTGATAATATTTCTGTCGGCATTCATAGGCCAATATTTTACAATCATAGAGTGGGGATGGAGCAAGTGGTTCTACTTTTGGTATGCCCCCGATGGCAGTTTCACGCTGAAATGGTATATGCAGAATTTCACGTCAGATTTGTCGATATGCGTTTTCATTGCCGTGTATTGGGTATTCCTTACCAACAGCCGTATGAAAGAACACAAGATTCAGGAACTGCTTGCCCTGAACGATGCCATTGACAAGACAGAGGCCGTGCCTGTCGAAAAAGCCGATGCCGTTGAACTTGTTGGCGAGTCGAAAGAGTCGTTAACGGTTTCTCCTTCAGATATTATTTATATCGAATCAATAGCCAACTATTTGAGCATATGGTATTTCTCTGATGGCGAACTGAAGCAGAAACGAATAAGGAACACGCTTAAGAATATTGAAGGCGTTCTTGCCAGTTATCCGTTTATGCTTCACTGTCACCGTGCATTTCTTGTAAACACACATTTCATAACTTATGTCGAAGGAAATTCGGCGGGTTGCCAGTTGCACCTGTTCAGCATCGACCGCACAATACCCGTCTCGAAGGCCAACATCGAGGCATTGCGTCAGGCGCTGTTATGAAGAATGGCTAGTAGTCTTGCAGGTTGCCGAGACTTGCAAGAATAGTCTATGCGTACATCCGTGGCGTATATGCTAAATATGTTTCGTGCAATAATTTATGCTAATTGCTAATGCTTTACAAATCAGCCGAACTGCTGAAAAGTTCAATCAGGCTTTCCAGTCTGCAGTAGTATAGCATAAATTCAATGCCAGCCATTGTGTGGTCAGACATCGACAGGTTTGTTATGTCGGAGCATCCCCATTTTTCCTTCAGGTTGACAGAGCACTGATATGGAACGGTGTTGTCGGTAGGGCTGTGAAATAGTTTGATTTTCTGAACTAACTCATCAGGAACGTTGTCGCTATATGCAAGCGAGTTCTTTTCGATTGCGTTCATAAGTTTTTGTATTTCAGCGTTGCCACCATAATCGGCTTTATAGAAGTCGGGATTTAGGAATTTTGTGATGTCGGTGCCGAGTGCGGTGTGCCATTCGCTTAACTGCTTTGTGCTGAACAAGGTTTCAAGTTCGTCGGTATTCAGGTTCGGATTGTATATTTTGCTGTAGTCGAGCGATATTCCTTCGCCATAGCAGATGCCACGGAATGTGAACGGAATGAATCCCAGCCTGTCGTATTCGGTGCAATTCTTGAAAAAGTCGATGAAGCAGGGAATGTCGTATGGCCCTGCGCCCGCCCAAACGCTTTGTATGCGCGCTTGCCAGCTGTTGTCGCGTTTTGCCAATTCCATCAGTGTGGCCAAGGTTGATGCACCGCCTTGCGAGTATCCAATAAGGTCAACGTCGGCGCCTTCGCCTGATGTCGATTTCACCTTCAGACCCTTGTCGGCAATGTATTTTTCTGATGCTTTCAACATATCGGCGCAGGTTGAGCCAGTAATGCCTGTGTGCAGGTATGGATGTTGCAGTTTGTCTGTCTCGCTTATTCCGTAGCCAAGGTAATCTGCCATTACAGTTATGAAATAGTCGGGACTGAGCAGATTGTTGGCGTGGTCGCCCACAATGGCAGGTAGCAGTTCGGCTGTGAGATTCTGTGTCGAAGGCGCGTCGGCAATGTCGCAAGTAGCGTGCTGTATGCTGACAATTTTCGTGTATTCGTAGTTTTCAATTATGGGGTATGCAATGATTCCAGACGCCTGTGTGATAGTCCCGTCCACATTTCTTGTGGAATATGCTATTGATGCTATGCTCAGGTCCTTGTTGATTACTATGGGCAAAATGAACTTGTACTGTTCCAATTGAGGAGAAAATGAGCATAGGTAGTCGATTATCTCATTGGCAGTTACAATCCGTTCGCTTGTAACGTCAAGTAATTCCCCTGTGGGTTTTAGGCTGAACAACAGAGTATCGTCGTCATTGCTGTCGTCGTCTTTTTGGCACGATGCCAGGCTAATGCCCATTGCAATCAGTATTGCCCAGAATAATCTCTTTTTCATATTTTGTAGTTTATTGTTTGCAAAAATATTGAAAATGCGTTACGAAACATTTTCGGCATAAGGCTAGATTTGAATGATAAATGTCAAGTGTTTTTGTGGTTGAAAAATAGATATTTTAAGAAGATCGGTTCTGTAAAAATGATTATGTCCTATTGAACATCTTCATTATATCATTAAGTTTGCTAAATGTTTGAATCGTCGCAAAATGCAGAATAACATAAGTTACAAAAGCCTTATCAGGCTGTCTTCCTGTCGGATGAAGAGAAGCAAAAGCAAGGGAGCCGTATTTGGTTCCATTTTCGGGTTCCTGTACTTTTGGATTTTTGAGATAGGTGCCTTCATCGTATGTAATGTAAAAGAGATAGATGTTCCGACAGTCGTACCGATAATCATCTGTTTCAGTTCAATAATTCCAGATTTCCTGCTGAAGTTGATATTTGTCCGCGACAATACCGTTATGGATGCGTTTCTGAAGACTCGTCCTGTTACGCAGGAGATGTGGGACCGATTCCTCACCATATCGCAATTTTGGAAAATCGGCAACTTGTTGATGCCACTCATTGTTCTTCCGTTGTGCGTGCTGTTTATGCCTGCCATTTTGGGCATTTTCGTTTGGATAGCAATGTACCTGCTGTCGGTATTTGGCGGATTCATTGTTATGCTGATAAAGCACAAGGGCGTATATCAGCCTGAAAACGCAGTCAAGGTCGGCAAGGTTAGAACCGTCAATTCAGCCCGTGGTAGAAACATCTTTGGAATTCAAGTCCGTAGTCTGCTCAGGTCTAAGAGATTGAAAATTTTGGTGATTACGATGTGTGCGTTGGTTTATTTGCAATGCATTTCACAATCATTGTCGTCATCTTCCAATGCTGTTTTATTTTATTTTGCAATATGTTTTATGCCATACCTTTTGCTTCAGTATGGATTTGGAATTGAAAGCAACTTTTTTGGCGCAATATGGACAAAGCCGTTTGCCATAAGGCGACTTCTTTATGACAAATATTGGTTTGGTGTCATTCTTTGTGCTATCGGAAGCGTTTTGTGCATCCCTTTTTGTTTCTTTTCAGATTTGCAAATAATGACTATTGTGTCGTTTTTTTTGTTTTCCGCAGGATTCGGTAGTTTGTGCTTGCTTTTTGACCCATATAAATGTGAGCCTTTTGAAATGTATAGCAACGCATTTTTCAATTATCAAGGTGCTTCCACAGCAAACAGGGCTAGTATTTGGATTGGAGTATTGGTGATAATGGGCATAGTAGTCGGTGCCACATATTTTCTTCCCAATTGGTATCAGATAGTGCTGTCGGCATTAGGCGTAATCGGATTCTGCGTTCGCAAACCGTATTTCGAATGGGTTGAAAATAAATTCCTTAAGGATAGATATCGTTATATGGAAAAATATTTTGAGTGATGAATATAGAAATCAATAATCTTAAAAAAGTTTACAAAAAACTCACGGCGTTGAACATTCCGTCGTTGACAATCAACAATGGCGAATTGGTAGGACTTGTCGGAAACAACGGTGCAGGCAAGACAACAATGATGCGCCTCATTCTCGACCTTATTCAGGCTACCGACGGAAAGGTTGAGATTGATGGCGAAAATGTGGCTGAAAATCCTGAATGGAAGGCATATACAGGCTCATACCTCGATTCTGCGTTTCTCATCGACTTCTACACGCCAGAAGAGTTTTTCGGTTTCATTGCCGAAATCTACGGCATTTCAAATGACGATTTGCAAAGGCGTTTGAGCGAGTACGAGACATTAATGAGCGGTGAGATTTTGGGCACAGGAAAACTGATTCGCAATTTCTCAAACGGAAACCAACAGAAGATAGGCATCATTGGCGCAATGATTGTGAACCCGCAAATCCTGATTCTCGACGAGCCGTTCAACTATCTCGACCCAAGTTCGCAAATAGTTGTAGCAAAGCACATTCAGAAAATGAATAAGGAGCAAGGCACAACGGTGATAGTTTCAAGCCATAACCTCGCTTCAATCAACGACATCTGCGACAGGATTGTCCTTTTGGACCACGGCGAAGTCAAGATGGACAAGCCTCACACGCCAGGCGAAACCGACCACGAACTCGAAAATTATTTCCTTGGTGCCGTCAACTAATAGACGATTTTAGGTGCGATGCAAAACTAAAAATGCTAACTCTCTTGTCGTGTAAGGGAATTAGCATTTGTTTGTTTTCGTGATTCCGTTGGGATTCGAACCCAAGACCCACAGCTTAGAAGGCTGTTGCTCTATCCAGCTGAGCTACGGAACCAGCCGTTTTTTTACGACGCAAAAATAAGCCTTAATCCGTCCTTTGCAAAAAATCAACAATATTTTTTTGTCAGTTCATTGACTTGCAAATCCAGTGTCGTGATATTGCTGTACAATTGAATTTTTACTTTGAGTAAGTATTTGTCATACAACTTATTCTGCAATCAGTGCGGTCTCAAAGTGACGCTTGTTTGTCTTCAGCAGGCTTCAACTTGAAATGTTCGCACGCGTGAGTGCCTCTTATTATTGCAAATTTCTGATGTGGACAGTGCAGAAGGGTAGGTTTCTTCCAGACATCCAGGTTTGGAAACTTCATATCCCATTCTGCCAATGCGCAATCGTCGCACAATTGTTCTGTAGTTTTTGCTTGTTTTTCCATATCACAAATATTTGCGATAAAAGTAAGCAATTCTATTCTCAGTAATAAATCAGAAATGGTAATTTTGCGCCCGAATTTTGAAAGGGGTAAAAATACGATGAAACGTAAACTTACAAAGATTGTCGCAACCATTTCCGACCGCCGTTGCGACGTTGATTTTATTAAAAGATTGTATGATGAAGGCGTTAATGTAGTCCGTTTGAACACGGCTCATCAAAGCCACGCCGACACTCTCAAGGTCATTGAAAATGTGCGCAAGGTGTCTGACAAGATTGCATTGCTACTCGATACCAAAGGCCCAGAAATCCGCACTACTGAATCGCAGTTAGAGATACCCGTAAAAGGTGGCGATATAATCAAGATTAAAGGCGAACCGAGTCAGGCTACTACGCCCGATATGATATGTGTGACTTATCCAGATTTTGTAGCCGACGTTCCAGTTGGCAGTTGCATCCTTATCGACGACGGTTCGGTTGAAATGACCGTGGTTGACAAGAACGACCAGTTCCTTGCTTGCGAGGTCAAGAACGAAGGCGTCATTGAGGGCAAGAAGAGCGTCAACATCCCGTCGGTTCACATCAAGTTGCCTGCCTTGAGCCAAAAAGACAAGGAATACATAAAATTTGCTGTAGAGAATGGCATCGATTTCATTGCCCACTCTTTTGTCCGTAGCAAGAACGACGTGTTGGCTGTTCAGCAAATTCTTGATGAGTATCATTCTGAAATAAAGATAATTGCAAAGATTGAAAACCAAGACGGCGTTGACAATATCGATGAAATCCTTGATGTCGCCTATGGCGTGATGGTGGCACGTGGCGATTTGGCCATCGAGGTGCCACGCGAGAAGATTCCAGGCATTCAGAAAATGCTGATTGACAAATGCGCCACACGTCGCAAGCCTGTCATCGTGGCCACGCAGATGCTTCACTCTATGATAAAGAATCCAAGTCCTACTCGTGCCGAGGTGACCGACATAGCCACAGCCATCTATGAGGGGACAGATGCAATAATGCTGAGTGGCGAGACGGCCTACGGGAAATACCCTGTTGAAGCCGTGCAGACTATGTCACGCATCGCGCTTGAGGTTGAAAGCCAGAACGATGCCTATCGCGACCGCGACATTACGGTGCTTACCAACAAGGTGGCCGCAATGCTCATCAAGTACTCTGTCAAGTCGGCCACGCAACTTAATGCCAAGGCCATTGTGGCTGACACCACTTCGGGCCGAACAGTCCGCAACCTTACAGGGTTCCGTGGCAATGTGCCAATTTTTGCCCTTTGCTATCGCGAAAGCACAATGCGCGAGTTGGCTCTGTCGTTCGGCGTGTTCTGCCAAATGGTTCAGCGTCGCGACAATACCGATGATTTCCTGAAGGAGAATCTTTCAAATATGATACAGGGCGGACTGCTTGCCAGCGACGACTTGATTGTAATTCTAGCAGGCAGTTTCGGACGTTGCCGTGCCGCAAACTTCATACGTATCATCGAGGCAGGCGAATTGAATAACCAGTGATTGAGGTTATGGGTAATGAAACAGTTTTGTTGAGCACGGCCTATTGGGCGCCAGTGCAATATTTTGCAAAGGTGATAAGTCATCAGAAAGTGCTTGTCGAGCAGTATGAAACTTTCCCAAAGCAAAGTTACCGCAATCGTTGCGTGCTTTATGGACCAAATTGCATTCAGTCGTTGCAAGTGCCAACTTTAAAGGGCGATGTGCACAATCCCGTTACTAAGGATATTCGGCTGTCGTATCAGACACAGTGGCAGAAAAACCATTTCTACACCATCAAGTCGCTTTACAAGTCGTCGCCGTATTTCGATTATTATGTTGATGACATAAAGCCGTTGTACGACAAAAAGTTCGACTATTTGCTCGACTTGAATGACGCAATTTTTGAAGTTTGTTGCAAATGGCTGAAAATGAGCAATAATTCTGTCCTTACCGACGATTACGTCAAGCAGGCCACTTGTGAAGATTACCGCAACACCATTCATCCTAAAGAATCGCATCAGGCTGAAGATGTGCACTTTGTGGCAAAACCATACACACAAGTGTTCGAAGAGCGTTTCGGCTTCGTTCCAAACCTGTCTATCATTGATTTGGTGATGAATTGTGGCCCAGAATCAAAAACACTTCTGCAACAATGTGTCAGATGAAAAATCTGTTTTGCAAAAAACTGTAATGTGAGTTAACTTAGCGAGTCAAAAAGTCGTAAGTTGAGAAAAATATTGCCATTAATACTGATAGTCATTGCGCTTGCGAGTTCGTGCGGGCATGAGTCCGAGCGTCATCTTGTGAAAAAAATCGACGATTTGGGCGATTGCCGTATTGGCGTATTGTCCAGTACGCCTCACGACAGGTATGTGGCCGAGCATTTCCCGAAGGCCGAAATAGTCAGCCTGAATAGTCTGGCGGCAATGTCGTATGCGCTTTCGTCGGGCAAGTGCGATGCGCTGTTCACATTGCGGCAGAATTTCGACTATCTGAAAGAAGGCAATGATGATTTCTGCATGATTGATAGCGTTTTTGCCGTCGATACAATGGTGGCGGCATTCCGTTTCAACGAGACAGAACTTCAAATTCAATTCAATCGGTTTTTGGAAGAAATAAGGCAGGATGGCACCTATGCAACCATGCTTCAAAACTGGTTTGCCGATGATGGTGAACGCCAAATGCCACAGACCGACACGGTTTGTCAGTCGGAACCGCTTCTTGTCGGCCTGAACGGCGTGCTTTCCTGCTTTACAATCATGACAGAGGACCAGTTGGCCGGGTTCGAGCCGGAACTAATGTGCCGTTTTGCGCAGTCGCTCGGGCGTCCTGCCGAGTTGACGACAGTGGCGTTCAATTCGTTGGAACCATATCTCAACCGAGGTAAATGCGATGTCGTGGTTAGCACATTGGCCGCCACTCCTGAACGTGCCAAATCGGTATTGTTTTCCGATAGCTATTTTGAATCTGATGTTGTCTGTGTCATAATGAATGATGTCAAAAAGGCAAAAATGACACTTGCCGAGAGCATCCGTAACGACATCGACATAAACCTGCTGACCGAAAAAAGGTACATGTTGCTTGTACAAGGCTTTTTTACCACTATCAGCATATCGTTCTTTGCCATCATATTCGGCATGATAATTGGCGCAATGGTCTGCATGCTTACGCTTTATTGTGGCCGTATCGGCCATGTCGTAGGAGAGCTTTACGTGCAGATTGTGCTTAGCATACCGATTTTGGTCTTGCTGATGATTCTGTTCTATGTCGTGTTTTCAGAATCCAGCTTGTCTGCGGTTAACATTGCCTGCATCACCTTTGCCATTAATTTCAGCGCATATTTCAGCAACATGCTTTGCTCGGCTATTCGTAGCATCGGCAAGGGCCAGACAGAAGCAAGCGCCGCGCTGGGTTTCGGCAAGATGCAGACGCTATTGTACGTCATAGCGCCTCAGGCCATGAAACGCATTTTGCCAATATTCAAGGCAACGGCCGTATCGCTTGTCAAAAACACCTCAGTGGTTGGCTATATAGCTATTCTGGATTTGACCAAGGCCGCCGACATCATTCGAAGCCGGTCATTCGATGAGTTTTTCCCACTTATATTGATATCGGCAATATACTTGCTGATAGCGTGGATGTTGAGTTTTCTGCTCGACAGGATAAAGTTTAAATGATAATGCAGCATGATAACAGTCAGCCATCTATCGAAACGGTACAACAATAACGGAGTTGTCCAGAATGTCCTGAAGGATATCAACTGCACCATAAGCAAAGGCGAAGTGATATCGGTAATCGGGCCGTCGGGAGCAGGCAAAAGCACGTTCCTACGTTGCCTGAACAGGATAGAGGTGCCTACGTCTGGCAACATACTCGTTAATGGAGTCAACATTCTAGACGGCAAGACCGACATTTGCAAGGTCCGTCGCAAGGTGGGGATGGTGTTTCAGAACTACAATCTTTTTGAGAATCTGAATGTCATTGACAACGTCACGCTGGGGCCACGCAAGCTGCTGCACATCGACAAGGCAGAAGCTGAACGGCAAGGAATGGAACATTTGCGGGCCGTGGGCTTGGCTGAAAAGGCTCTGGCAATGCCGAGTGAAATGTCGGGTGGACAGATTCAGCGCGCAGCCATTGCACGTTGCCTGGCCATGAAACCTGACGTGCTGCTGCTCGACGAGCCAACATCGGCTCTTGATCCGACAATGGTGAGTGAGGTGCTGAGCGTCATCCGCAAACTTGCCAAGGAAGGACATACAATGGTGATTACAACTCACGAGATGTCTTTTGCGCGTGATGTCAGTTCCCGCATTTTCTTCCTTTTCGACGGTGTCATCTATGAAGAAGGAACTCCTGAACAGATTTTTGACCATCCGCAGAAGACGGCTACACAGATCTTCATAAACAAGATAAAGAGCATCGAGTTCAGTGTCGTGTCACGCGATTACGACCTTTACCAGATGAATGGCAAGATTGAGTATTTCTGCCATAAATATTCGTTGGTTGATAAGATAAATACAATGGAGCTGCTTCTTGAGGAGTTCTTGGCCAACATTTTACCTCATGGCGGCAAAATATCCATAATATTCAACTTCTCGGAAAAGGACTATTGTGTTACAATGGAGATTTGCCAATCGAACTGTGCCGGGCCAATACTTGATGCGCCTGGCACCGACGAGATATCCGTAATGCTTGTCAGGGGACTTTGTGCCAGCATTATTGAAGAGCAGATGGAATCTGGCAGAAGGATAATCGCCAAGTTGAAATGATTGATTGAGACAAAAAAATCCCCAAAGCAAGGCCTTGGGGATTTTTATTCTTTTCTTGTCAGCTTTGTTATTTCAAAGCGTCTAATTCAGCCTTGATACGGTCGGCATCTTCGTTTCTGTCCAATGCAGTGTATAGGTTCACAAGAATCTTAAGAGCGTTCTTGTTTTTGCTGTCGTATTGGTAAGCCTTTTCGATGAGTGGAAGAGCCTTTTCAAATTCGGCGTCAGCCTTTGCGTATTCTGCTCTGAAAGCTACGGTATCGCTTGCGTTAAGGCCACTTTCGTTAGCGGCTTTCTTTATGCTGTTGCCTTCCTTGTAGAATGTGTTGCCTTTTGATACGTATAGGTTAGCCATCATTTTTTTCAAAGCGATGTCGTCTGGATATTTTGCAAGACCATTTTCAAGTGTCTTTTCGTACATGTCGTTGTCTTTCTTTGCCTTGTAGGCATTTGCAAGATATTGGTATGGTTTGCCTTCCTTGATGTTCAATTCGATTGACTTTTCCAGATATGGGATAGCCTCGTCGTTCATGTTGGCCTTTTGTGCGCAGTATCCTGCGTTGTAGTAGTTGTCAAGAGCGATGTCTTTTGAGCGTCCTTTAGCTTCGTATGCGCTGAAAGCTTTTGTGTAGAGTTCGTAGGCTCCTTTGAAATCCTTAAGCTGTACGGCGCTGTTTGCTTGGTTGATTAGATCTTCTGGTGCAACTTCTTGGGCGTTTAAATTTAGTGCCAAGGCTGCGATTACAATTGTAAGTAAATGTTTCATAATTAGTTGAGTTTAATTATTGTTGATGGTATATGTGGTTATGCAAAAACTATTGTTTTGTTGTTGTAAACTAGAGTCTTGCGCTGTATGTGCAAGTTTATTGCCCTCGAAAGTACAATTTTTTCCAAATCGCGTCCTTTAAGCACCAAATCATCGACAGTGTCGCGGTGGGTGATGCGTGTCACGTCCTGTTCAATGATTGGACCTTCGTCGAGGTCGGTTGTAACGTAGTGCGATGTTGCACCAATGATTTTCACACCACGCTTGTATGCTGCGTGATAAGGCTTTGCGCCTGTAAATGCAGGCAGGAAGGAGTGGTGAATGTTGATAATCTTGTTTGGATATTTGCTGATGAAATTGGATGAAATCACTTGCATGTAGCGAGCCAGTACAACGAATGTAATGTTGTATTTTTCAAGTAGTTCCAGTTCCTTGGCTTCCTGTTCCTCCTTATTCTCCTTGGTTATTGGAAAACAGTAGAACGGAATTCCGAATTGTTCCACAACAGAACGCAAATCCTCATGGTTGCTTATTACAAGAGGAATCTCGACGTTCCATTCGCGACCTTGATAGCGAGCCAGAATATCGAACAGGCAATGGTCCATTTTCGAGACAAACAAAGCCATGCGAGGCTTGTCTTCCGAAAAATAGATTTTGAACTGCATGTTGTATGCCGATGCTATCAATGTATTGAAATAGTCTTGAATCTTGTCTTTCGGGATGACAAATTCAGCCAAGTCCCACATTATGCGCATGAAGAATTGGCCTTCTTCGTGGTCAACGTGCTGGTCGAGTGCCAAAATGTTTCCCCTGTTGTTTTGAATGAATTCAGTCACTTTTGCGACAATGCCGATTTGGTCGTCGCAGTGCATAAGTATAGTGGCTGTATTAACTGCTTTGTTCATTTATTATTTATTTTCAGAACGATGTCAAAAATATAAAAAACCACCAATAAGGAAACCTTTTTTGTCTTTCTTATTGACAAAATGCCCATCAATGGTCGTAAACCTTTGACGGGCAGTATATAAGATGCGTGTAAAAATCAATTATAACTCGTGAATTACCAATCCTGAACGAAGTTTTGGCTCAAACCAAGTGGTTTTTGGAGGCATAATGTTGCCAGAGTCGGCAATGTTTATCAATTGGCTCATTGAAACAGGATAAAGCGCAAAAGCACATTTCATCTCGCCATTATCGACACGGCGCTTCAGTTCGCCAAGTCCACGTATGCCGCCAACAAATTCAACGCGGGTAGTGGTGCGTAGGTCCTTTACGCCCAAAATGTCGTCGAGCACGTGGTTTGACAAGATTGTCACGTCAAGTACGCCAATCGGGTCTTGGTCGTTGTAAGTGCCTTGCTTTGAGTTAAGCTTGTACCAGTTGCCCGACATGTACATGCTGAATTCGTGAAGTTTTGAAGGCTTGTAGATGTCAGCGCCCATCTTGGTTACTGTGAAGCATTTCTCGAGCTTTTGCAGGAATTCTGCTTCGCTCAATCCGTTCAAATCCTTGCAGACGCGGTTGTAGTCAATGATGTTCAACTGATTGTCAGGGAAGTGTACAGCCATAAAGAAGTTGTATTCCTCTTTGCCTGTATGGTTCGGATTTTGGCTTTTCTTCTCAATTCCGATGCGTGCGGCGGCGGCAGTACGGTGGTGTCCGTCGGCAACGTAGCTGTATGGAACTTTTGTGGCAAACAATTCCTCGATGCGCTTGTTTGTCTCTGGGTTGTTGATTGGCCAGAATGTATGTCCGAATCCGTCTTCGGCAACAAAGTCGTAGTCAGGTTTCTGATTCTTGACAATGTCGGCAACAATGGCGTCGATTTCAGGAACGGCCTTGTATGAGAAGAATACAGGCTCGATGTTTGCGTTCAGGTAGCGGGTGAGCACCATGCGGTCTTCCTCCTTGTCAGGACGTGTGAGCTCGTGCTTCTTGATTATGCCAGTGTTGTAGTCTTCGCAAGCGGCGGCGCCAACAATTCCGTATTGTGTGCGTCCATTCATGGTTTGTGCGTAGATGTAGAATTTAGCATCCTTGTCTTGTACAAGCCAGCCGTTCTTCTTGAACATCTTGTAGTTCTCAACCGATTTGTTGTACACTGTTTCGGAGTGAATGTCGGTGCCTGCTGGGCAGTCGATTTCGGCGCGGGTGACATGCAATAGGCTTTCTGGTTTGCCTTCAGCCATCTTTGCGGCTTCTTCCGAGTTCATTACGTCGTATGGGAGACAAGCCAATTTCTCGATTATCTCTTTTGGTGGACGTACTCCTTTAAATGGTTTTACTGTTGCCATGTTTATTTTGTGTTTTTTAAGTTTCTGATGATAGCCTTGCTATGGCTTTCGCCACGACATGACTTTTCGGTGGCAAATATTAAAAAAAATCCCAAGCCGAGACTTGGGATTTTCATATATCCGATAAACTTATTATTTGTTTACTTGGAAACGCTTGTTGCCAGTTGCAAAGAAATCTACAATCTGGTTGGCGGCGGCCAGACCAGCGTTGATGTTGGCCTCGGCAGTTTGCGCACCCATCTTCTTAGGTGTTGCAAAGTAGCGACCTTCAAATTTTGCTTTGAAATCGGCGTCAGCGTCTGGGGCAATGTCTGTGATGTACTTAATGTCCTGACGTTCTTCCATAAGTTTGATAAGTTCAGCCTCGTTGATGACCTCTTTGCGGGCAGTGTTGATAACAATGCCGCCTTTTTTCATCTTGTTGACAAGAGCGTAGTTGATGCTCTCTTTTGTCTCTGGAGTTGCAGGAATGTGAAGCGATACAATGTCGCAGTTCTCAAACAAAGCCTCTTGATTGTCAACAGCTTTAACACCTGCAACCTCAATAACATCTTTCGGGCAGAAAGCATCGTAGGCGTAAACTTCCATATCGAAGCCTTTAGCTACGCGGGCTACATTGCGGCCAACCTGACCGAAGGCAAGGATTCCGAGTTTCTTGCCCTTTAGTTCGGTACCCGATTTGCCGTTGTAGAAGTTGCGAACAGCAAACACAAGCAGACCAAATACAAGTTCAGCCACAGCGTTTGAATTCTGACCTGGTGTGTTCATCACCACGATACCGCGTTTTGTTGCGGCCTCAAGGTCGACATTGTCGTAGCCTGCGCCAGCGCGGACTACAATCTTAAGGTTCTTTCCAGCAGCCATTACCTCGTCGGTAACTTTGTCGGAACGGATTATGATGGCATCGGCATCAGCCACAGCGTCAAGTAGCTGTTGTTTGTCGGTGTAGTTTTCCAGCAATTTGAATTTATTGCCAGATTTCTCGACAATTTCTTTAATGCCGTCAACAGCTTGTTTTGCAAACGGTTTCTCTGTTGCTACTAATATTGTCTTCATTTCTTACTTTTTAACTTGTTTTTCAAATTCTGCCATGCAGTTTACCAAAGCTTGGCAGTCTTCAATTGTGCATGCATTGTAGCATGATGCGCGGAAACCTCCAACTGAACGGTGTCCCTTGATGCCTACGATGTTGCACTTCTTTGCATATTCCATGAATTCGTCTTGGTACTTTTCGTTGCCTGGAGTCCATACGAATGGAATGTTCATGCGTGAACGTGAACCTGGCTCAACTGGTGATGTGAACAGGCTGTTGCGGTCGATTTCGTCATAAATCAGTTTTGCACGCTCGATTGCAAGTTTTTCCATTGCCTCTAGACCACCTACCGACTTGATCCAACGCAATGTCTCGCGGATTGCGAAGATGTTTACGCAAGGAGGTGTGTTGTACATTGAACCGTCTTTTACATGGATGTCGTAGCGCAACATTGATGGAATTGCACGGTCGGCAACAACCTTCTGCAACATGTCGTCACGGATGATGACGATGGTTGCTCCAGCAGGACCTACGTTCTTTTGTGCTCCAGCGTAGATTACGGCATACTTGCTTACGTCAACTGGACGGCTCAAGATGTCTGATGACATGTCGGCGAACAATGGAACTGGTGAATCAATATCCTTCAGAATCTCTGTGCCACGGATGGTGTTGTTTGTAGTGATGTGCAAATAGTCAACATCTGTTGGAATTGTGAAAGAGTCTGGAGTTGGATAGTATGTGTGGTTCTTTGCCTCTGATGATGCAATTACTTCAACTTGGCCAAATAGTTTTGCTTCCTTGATTGCTTTGGAGGACCAAGTGCCGGTATCTACGTATGCTGCCTTTGTCTTCAAGAAGTTGAATGGGAGCATAGCAAATTGTGTACTGGCACCACCACCTAAAAATAGTACGTGGTAGTTCTCAGGAATATTCATAACCTCGTGGAACAGTGCAACTGCTTCGTCGATTACTGCCTGAAAATCTTTTGAACGGTGCGATACTTCCAAGATAGATTGTCCGCAATTGTCAAGTTCGATAATTGCTTTTGCAGTGTTCTGCAATGTTTGGTCAGACAATTTACATGGACCGGCATTAAAAATATGCTTTCTCATAGCTTATTATGAAATTAAATTAATTCATTTTTTTGATGTCGCAAATGTAGGCAAATTATTTGAGAGGAAATTTGGCTCCGACTTTTTTAGAGTTTTACGTATCAACATCTAATCAACAATTTTTGAAAGACCTTTTCAACTCGGATTTTACCACTTGCTTAATCTCGTTTGAGCATGTTTGCCAACCCGATTAAAAAAGGTGAAGCCCTCATTCCGTTGCGGATTTGAGGGCTTCTGTATAGAGAAATCTGACTATGGTTCCGTGCTATTGGATTCGTTTTTTGCCTGAAGTCCGTACCAAGTGTTGAGCCTATCGATTATCTCAACCAGGTAGGGGATATGCACTTTCTGGTGGAAGATGTCGAGTTGCCACTGCTCAAGAGGCTTTTTGCTCTCGTTTAGGGCGTAGTAGCAATCTTTTGCAAGATACACTTCGGCCCAATGTTGTGGCAACTGCAGGCTGTCGATGTCTCGTATCCGTTCGGTGCGTTTGTCGGTGCCGACATATTGCGCAGGAATGGCTACAATGCTGTCGTTTTCAAACCATTCGAAAATGCCTCTTGCAAGTGGCGCGTCGTTCAGAACGACAAGTTCTTTCCTGTTCAGTAGTTTAATCACGTAGTCTATTATTTCGGTTTTGTGGTTTAGCCTGTCGGGATAATTTCGCAAAAGGTCTTCCCCAAAATCTTCAATCATCTTGCATTTCCTTTGATTGTATATTATGTTCGATGTATTGGGAGCGTCTAAGTCAGGTATGGTGATGTTGGTTTGCAGTATGGTGTCAAAATTGGCAATGTGCTTTGCCAAAGTGTCGTTTTGAGTAAATTCATATATATATGAACGACGGTCTATGCCAGTGTATTTCCCCATATTTATTGGATAGATAAATTTTGATGTGGTGTTGATGAGTATGAATGTCGTGTCTCCAGGTTCTGTATGAGGATTTGCTACCCACTTGTGGTTTAGGCTTTGTGTAGTCATGATGCTTGCGACAGGACAACGGGCAATTAGGCATAAGCCAGTTTGCGTTTTCCGTATTTCGTCACATTTTATCTCATTAGGTCCAGTTATGTCATTTATATATAGTGAGGTAGAGGTATAAGGTATTCCCAAGTTTAGATGGTCGCCAAAACTCTGAAAGCCTTCCAAGAGGTTGCGATAATATATGATTACAGTAGCAGTGTCGCCAACCTTGACATTGCCAAAATATTCTGCAGAATCTTTGTCTTCTGGCATAGGTGGAAACGGCAAAAGCCAAGTTCCATTTGATTGTCTTTGGTTCTTGTACTCTTTTGATGTCCCGTCCTTGGTAATGACAATGGAATCGCTGTTTATGATTTGTATCTGCAAATCGACTGTGCGGTCGTTTTTCGCTATCTGCACGTTAATGCAGTCGTCCGATACGTTTTCAACCTGCTTGTAGTCCCAAAAGTCTTTCTCGTAAATGGCCAAATCTTCAAAGAAGCCATATTCCCAGTTGCCTTTGCACATCCAGTTGCCAATAAGCCGTTCGTCAATTTGGCTTTTTGGTGAGCAACTGCTTAAGATTGCAACGGAAACTATAAAAACCGTTATTTTTAGTATTTTATTCATAATCTGTTATTTTGATAGTTTGTCATATAAGTCCACTATATCATTGATTGAAATGCCAAGCATTTTTATCTCGCTAAAGAATTCGGGGAGCACGTTGCTCATAAATGCTGTTTTTCGCATTTCAATAATTTGCTTTTTTGCGCCTTCCGATACGAAATATCCAATGCCTCGCTTGTTGAAAATGATGTTGCTCGATTGAAGGTATTCGAATGAGCGTGCAACCGTGTTTACGTTAACTTCAACAATTGTGGCATACTCGCGTACCGATGGAATGCGGTCCTGTTCGGCATAGTCGCCAGTCAGAATCTCGTTGCAGATTCTATCTACAATCTGCATGTATATTGGCTTGCTCTCTTTAAAATCCATAATTTTCAGATTTAGTGTATCCTGCTATGCTTTTCCTGTTGAAAAGCACTATTATGAGTGTTGTCGCCACAACCGCCAGCGTTATTGCTGGAACAACGTTGTGGTATGTGAAAACGAATTCGCTGATTGGATGTTGATAAAAAGGACTATAATAATGGGTAACTTGCTCAGAATGTATTGTGTAATTCATAGTAATAATTGCTGACTTATCGGCAAATATGCCTGATGCAATGTTTGCGACAAGAAAAACTGTAGCCGTTTTGCCAAATGCAAAACCATTGAATATCAGACTGCCCAATGCCATTATTGGCGCAATGGCTATAGCGCAGTACGCAAACGACAGGCGTCTTATCTTTTCAAAAGTGTAGAAGTTGGAAATTTCATTTATAAAATTGTCCGTAACCACATAACGTCCTTGTGCTGTGATATCACCTATGTTTAGGCTTTTCAAATATATGTATTCCGAATTGTAGAAACATGAAATGATATAAATGCCAATGGGGAAAATCATGTAAACCAATAGTCTTGAGGCCAATTTTTCTGCATTTGTGGCAGGCAAGGTCAGGTAGTTTATCCTGCGTCCCTTGCCACTGATGTCGCAGAAAGCCTGTCCAGCAATCACTAATGCAATCCATGCTACAAATAGGTGTGACAATTGATTGTAATGATGGCCATGTATAAGGTTGCTGTATGTAATAACGTTGTATATGACTATTATCCCAACAAATATGGCATACCATATCCATGCAGTTGACAAATCCGTTTTGACCAATTTGCAAAGCCGTTTCAGGCTGAAAATGTTGTTCTTCATGGTAATAGATTTATATTGTTTTGTCATTGATTGTTTTGTGTTTGAATGCCCAGTATCCAATAGTTATGGTTATTGCGCACAGTATTATCTGGTATGCCGTCAAGATAAGTCCTATTTGCTCAATTGGTTTGATGCTCAACGCTTTTATTGGATAAAAGTTTATCGAGTTTCGAAAGCATACAACCAATATAGCCATGACCATCAATACAATTATGGTCTTTATTCCTTCGTAACGGTTGAATACGCAACCACCCAAAAACACAATTGCCATTGTTGTCATGAAAAGCAATATCAATAGTGTTGCCATCATAGGTTGAGAGCTGTTTTGCGAATATGATGCTGTGCTTGGCTCATTCCAAGATGCAATCTGTAAAACGGCAATAACCATTATTGCAGGTATTAGGCAATATAGTATGAACCTGGCTGTGAACTTCTCGAAATTGGTTGCGGGCAATGTCAGAAACTGTATCCGCCGAGGCTTATGGTCCAGGTTTGAAAGCACGTGCGATGCCATGTAGTATAAGACAATCAGGCTAATCATTAGCAAAAATATGCCATCTGGTTCGTTGGGTCTTTTTGTAAAAACAATTAAGCCTATAGATATTAAGGCATAGGAGAGCGCTAATTGTAGCCACGAAAGCGAAATCTCGCATTTCATTGCCTTCCAGAGCCGTTTAAATGAAAATATGTTTGACATGGTTGTTCCTCCTGCTATTTGAATAGTTGTTTCATCTTTTCCTCTTCGGTCAGGAATGCGCCAAACAGTAGTTCAATGTTTAGTGGCGTTTCGGGCTGGTCAGGTGCCTTTGGCTCAACGGTCATGTTGCCCCAAGGTGTTGGCTGGCTGTAGATTGCGTTTTCAAGCGATTCGCTGTTCTTGCGTTCGCAGAATGCTACTGTCTCAATGACTTTGGCAATTGGTGCGTCAAGTGCAATTTGCTTGTTGTTCAGTATGATGATTTGGTCGAGCAGGTTCTCAACGTCTCGTACCTGGTGAGTCGATATTATTATTGTGCGTTCGTCGGTCATGCATTCAGCAACAACTTTGCGGAATTGGCTCTTCGACGGAATGTCGAGGCCGTTGGTCGGCTCGTCCATCAGCAACAGTTTGGTGTTTGTTGCCAATGCAAAGCATACGTAGGCTTTCTTCTTTTGTCCCATCGATAGCCTGCCTAAGTTGATGTCCATCGTCATGTCGAAACCTGCCAGGCATTTTTCCAGAATCGCATTGCTGAAGTTGGGGTAGAACGTGCTGTACAGTTTCACGTATCTTTTGAAACTCATTCTTGGCAAGTCGAATTCTTCAGGTACGATGAATATTTCCGACAAGATATCGGGTGTGCGTTTGGCAACTTTCTTGCCGTCGAACTTCACATCGCCCTTTTCGGCGAACAACAGGCCACTAGCAAGGTAAAGCAGTGTCGATTTGCCAGCGCCGTTTTGGCCAAGCAGGCCATAGATTTTTCCCTCAGGAAAACTCATATTAAGGTTATTGAACACTTCGTGTTTCCTGTAACCAAATTTCAAATCATTAATTTCTAACATAATTCAATAGTGTATTAGTGAAATATTACACTGCAAATATAGGTTAGGTTTTCATATATGCAACAACAAATCTGAAAAAAATAAATAAAAAATGATGCTGATGATTGATGTGAAATGATGTTGTATAGATAATCAACAATTTACAATAACACGCAGGAGCGGTTCGACGAGTGGGGTTGCACAAGATTTGCAGTACAGGAAAAATTGGATAAGTGATGCCAATAATAAAAAAGCCCCACATTAGATTAATGTGAGGCTTTTGTTTTTTATGCTAGTAGTCTGTTACTTTTCCAAAGCGTAGAACTTGAAAGGCAAGTCAACCAAATCCCTGAAATATTCGCCTTGGTCGAGCATGTCCTCGTCGTCTTGTTGGTAGTACCAATGAATTTCCACATCAACACCGCTTTTGAACATTAGGTTCATACGCTTGATTATGCTGAAGAACATTTTTGATGATGCCGTGTTGTAGTATTTCATTTTGAAAGACATTGTTGTCTTTGGTGCAGGATTCTTTGCATAATTCTCAATCCACTCAAGGACAGAACCGTACAGCAATGTCGCGTTTTCTGGCAACGACTGTCCAGCAATAACCAACTCTCCCTTTTCTGCGCAAAATTGCAAGTCTGGTTTCTGCTTACTTGGTGTTATTATCAAATCATTCATATTGGAAAAAATTTTGTTTCAAAAATAGGAACTAAACATGAAATTCCACAAAAAAGACTTATAATTTTTGCACAAAAAAAGTTGAAAACTCCAAAAAGAGAAAATGCAGCTCAGTTTTTAAGCTGGAATGTTGTGGGCTACAGCATTTCCTTGACCTCAATCAGCATGTCCCTAATGGATTCAAGCGACTTGACAACTTCAAAGTTGTTTATGGTGTCCTCTTTGTTGTCATGCAGTTTCTTTTTCGCACCGTCAAGTGTAAGTCCACGTTCCTTGACTAAATGAAAGATGATGTAGAAGTTTTCAACATCCTTTTTAGTGAAAAGGCGGTTGCCCTTTTTGTTGCGCTGTGGCTTTATGATGTCAAATTCTTTTTCCCAATAGCGGATGAGGGACGTGTTTACACCAAACATTTCAGCAACCTCGCCGATAGTGTAGAATAGCTTTTCGATTTTTTGTTCCTTGTATGGCATATCTTCAAAATTTAGTCGAAACTCATTGTCATTTGGCTCGATACGTTGATCATTTCCTCGTATTCTTCTGGAGTCAGGTCGGTATAGTAGTAGTTGACAGGGTTTTCGGTCTGGTCGTTTTTCCTGACCTCATAGTGTAGGTGGGGGGCTGTAGATCGTCCCGTACTGCCAACTTCGCCAATCGCTTGTCCTCTTGTCACTTTCTGTCCGTTTTTCACAAGAACCTTGTCAAGGTGTGCGTACAGGGTTTTGTATCCGTAACCATGGTCGATAATCACCTTCTTGCCGTATCCGCCAGTCGAGTATCCTGCGCTGATTATCTTGCCACCGCCAGTTGCATAGACTTGTGTCCCGGTTGGCGCAGTAAGGTCGATGCCGTTGTGCATCTTCAGCGTGCGGTAAATGGGGTGGATTCGGTATCCGTATCCAGACGCGAAACGTTTCAGATTCTTGTCGGCTATAGGTGATATGGCAGGTATTGATGCCAGAAATTTCTCCTTGTCTTGCACCAGTTTCATCACGTTGTCGTACGATTCGGTCTGCACAACCATTCTGCGGGTCAGGTTGTCAATCTTTTTCGATGTCTCTATAAGCAACTCCGAGTTTGAGTATTTTTCAAGATCCTTGTATGGGTTTGCGCCACCAATGCCCGCTTGCCGTACCGATGAGGGGATCGGGTCGATGCCGAAAATCAAGCGGTAAATATTGTCGTCATGTTGTTGGATGTCGTCCATGCTTTGCTCCATTTTTTCCACTTTTTGGCTTAACATTTCATATTGAAGTAGAAGTTGCTTGTTTTCTCTCTTTTGGATTTTTTCGCCAGGCGTGTCAAAAAAGACAGATAGTATCATTAATACTATAAACGACATAGTCAGCAATAGCATTGCCCGTTTCAGGAATCTGAAGACTTTTTGCCTGAAAGTGAGAGTTATCTTATCGTATGATAATCTGTCGGGATCGAATCTGTATTTTGGCTTCGACATTATTTTTTTGAAAACTTGCTTTTTACATAGCAAAACTAATTAAAAAAAGTAAGTTTGCAACTTTGAAAGAATAGGTAAATAAGAATTGAAATTAAAGTAACATCTATATGAATTCTAAAGAGATACGTAATCAATTCAAGGAGTTCTTCGCTTCGAAGCAACACCAAATTGTGAGCAGTGCACCTATGGTTGTCAAAAACGACCCTACTTTGATGTTCACAAATGCAGGCATGAACCAGTTTAAGGATATCTTCCTTGGCATATCGCCACGTAAATGGCCTCGTGTGGCCAACAGCCAAAAATGCTTGCGCGTTTCGGGTAAGCACAACGACCTTGAAGAGGTGGGGCATGACACCTATCACCATACAATGTTCGAAATGCTCGGAAACTGGTCGTTTGGCGACTATTTCAAGGAGGAAGCCATTGCTTGGGCTTGGGAACTGCTTACCGAGGTTTACAAGTTGCCTGTCGACCGTTTGTATGCAACGGTTTTTGAAGGAGACCCTGCCGAAAATCTTGAGTTGGATACTGAGGCTGAAAATTTCTGGCTGAAATATCTGCCTCGCGAACGTGTCATTCACGGAAACAAGCATGATAATTTTTGGGAAATGGGAGCAACAGGTCCTTGCGGTCCTTGCTCTGAAATCCACATCGACTTGCGTGACGATGCCGAGCGTGCCAAAATTCCTGGTCGTGACCTTGTCAACCAAAGCAATCCGCTTGTGATTGAAATTTGGAACCTTGTATTCATGCAGTTCAACCGCAAGGCTGACGGCTCGCTCGAGTTGTTGCCTCACAAGCACGTTGATACTGGCATGGGCTTCGAACGCTTGTGCATGGCTTTGCAAGGCAAGAAGTCGAACTACGATACCGATGTGTTCCAGCCTATAATCAAGGAGATTGGACGCATCTGCGACTGCGAGTACGGGAAAGATCAAAAGATTGACGTGGCAATGCGCGTAATTGCCGACCATGTGCGTACGATAGCATTTTCAGTTACTGACGGCCAGTTGCCTTCAAATGCCAAGGCTGGATATGTAATACGTCGTATTCTGCGTCGTGCAGTCCGTTATGGCTACACATTCCTTGGTCAACGCAAATCGTTTATGTACAGACTGTTGCCTGTACTTGTCGATACAATGGGCGATGCTTATCCTGAATTGATCTCACAACAGGCTCTTGTCGAGAAGGTGATGAAGGAGGAGGAAGAGGCATTCCTTCGCACACTCGAAACTGGTATGCGTCTGCTTGATAAGGTTATGGCTGACGCAAAATCTTCGGGTAAAAAGGAAATTACAGGTGTAGAGGCATTTACACTTTACGATACATACGGATTCCCTCTCGATTTGACAGAGTTGATACTTCGTGAAAATGATTTGACTGTCAATCAAGACGAGTTCAATGCCGAAATGCAGAAGCAGAAGGAACGCGCCCGCAACGCAGCTGCCGTGGAAACTGGCGACTGGGTTTATCTGCAGGAAGGCGAGTCGGAATTCGTCGGTTACGACTGGCTTGAGGCTGATGTCGAGATAATGCGTTACCGTAAGGTTAAGCAAAAAAATCAGGAATTGTACCAGATAGTGCTGAACCGCACGCCGTTCTATGCTGAAATGGGTGGCCAGTTGGGCGATACAGGCTACATTGAAGCCGACGGCGAGAAGATAGAGATTATCGACACTAAAAATGAGAACAAGTTAAGCATTCATTTGGCAAAATCGTTGCCGAAAGACCCTACAGCATCGTTCCACGCCGTTGTAAATGCCGAGCGCCGTCAGCAGACAGCCAATAACCATACAGCGACACACTTGCTTGATTATGCGTTGCGCCAGGTTCTTGGCACTCACGTTGAGCAAAAGGGCTCAATGGTGTCGCCAGACTGCTTGCGTTTCGACTTCTCGCATTTCCAGAAGGTTACCGACGAGGAATTGCGCAAGGCTGAACATTTGGCCAATAAACTTGTCCGTCAGAATCTGCCACTTGAGGAAAATCGCAATATGCCTATCGATGAGGCAAAGGCACTTGGCGCAATGGCGCTGTTCGGCGAGAAGTATGGCGATACGGTACGTGTCATCAAGTACGGACCGTCAATTGAACTTTGCGGTGGTACTCACGTCCGTTCGACTGGCGAGATTGGTATGATACGCATTGTGTCGGAAAGTTCGGTGGCCGCTGGCGTGCGCCGTATCGAGGCTGTCACGGCAGAAAAGGCTGAAAACCTGTTCGATATGCAACAAGATGCTTTGCGCGACGCTAAAGGCTTGCTAAATAATGCACCAAATCTTGCGCAGTCAATAAAGAAACTCATTGATGAAAACGCCGATTTGAAGAAACAGGCCGAGCAGTTTATGGCTGATAAATGTGCACAGGTCAAGGATAGCCTGATTTCAAAGGCAACTGAGAAGAACGGCACTAAACTGATGGTGCTACGCGGAGAGTTCAGCGCAGACGTTGTCAAGACAATAGCATTCCAGTTGCGCGGACAACTCACAGGCAAGTTCGCATTTTTGGCAGGAACCATTGTCGATGGCAAGCCGTTGTTGACAGTGATGCTGTCTGACGAGTCTGTTGCATCAGGCTTGAATGCAACCAATATGATTCGTGCCGTTGCCAAGGAAATCCAAGGCGGTGGCGGTGGTCAGCCATTCTTTGCAACCGCAGGTGGCAAGAACGCATCGGGGCTTGACAAGGCTGTAGATATGTTGGTTGAAATGATTTAGATACAATATGTCGGAAAAAGGGGAAGGCTCACATTGAAGAATGTGGGCCTTTTTTTTGATTGTGTCTATGCAAAAAAAAGGCGAATTGTCACCCAATTCGTCTTTTCGTATCTGTTTGTATCTCTGTTATATCAGCGGAATGTTGTTCTCTGCACAAGTCTTGCGCATATCGTCGGGCCAGATGCTTGCCTGTATCTCGCCAATGTGGGCCTTGCGCAGGAAGAACATACACAGGCGCGACTGTCCGATGCCACCGCCGATTGATAGGGGCAGGGTTCCGTCGAGAAGGCGTTTGTGGAAATACAGTTCCTTGCGTTCCTGCTGTCCAGTTATATCCAACTGACGGAGCAATGCTTCCTTGTCGACGCGTATGCCCATCGACGACAGTTCCAGTGCGTGACCCAGCACGTCGTCCCATACAAGAATGTCGCCATTTAGGCCGAAGTGTCCGTCGCCAGTTGGCGTGGTCCAGTCGTCGTAGTCGGGAGCGCGTCCGTCGTGTTTCTCGCCGTTGCTCAACTTCCCGCCGATGCCCATAATGAACACTGCGCCGTATTTCTTCGCAATGGCGTTCTCGCGCTCTTTGGTGGTCATATCGGGGTACATCTTATATAGGTCTTCGGCATAGATGAACTGTATGCGTTGCGGAAGTTGAGGCTTTATCTCGGGAAACATCTCATACACAAGATATTCCGTGCGTCGCATAGCGTAGAAGATGCGTTTCACCACTGTCTTCAGGAATTCGATGTTGCGGTCTTCCTTGCCGATGTGGATTTCCCAGTCCCATTGGTCGACGTATAGCGAGTGGATGTTGTCGAGTTCCTCGTCGGAGCGGATGGCATTCATATCGGTGTAGATGCCGAAGCCGTTCTCTATGTTGTAGTCGGCCAGAATCATACGCTTCCATTTTGCAAGCGAGTGGACGATTTCAGCCTTCTGCTCGTTCATATCTTTGATGGGGAAGGTTACAGGACGCTCAATTCCGTTCAGGTCGTCGTTCAGGCCAGTGCCTTTCAGCACAAAAAGTGGCGCTGTGACCCTGCGCAGGCGCAGTTCGGCCGACAGGTTCGCCTGAAAAAAGTCCTTGGTGCGTTGAATGCCCAATTCCGTCTGTGTCAGGTTCAGGATTGGCTTGTAACCTTTGGGTAAGTTCAGTTTGCTCATCTTTTGTCTGTTTTTTTTTTGACGCGCCAAAAGTAGTATATCAAAATATAAATGCAAATGGTTGTCTGTAAAAAATGAAAGAAAAACTTATTATTTTGCTTTTATATTGAAAGAAAAAGCGTCTAATTTATATTGATTTGAAACCAAGTTTGATGTAAATATATATAATAATGGTGGCATAGTATTGATTTATAATATCATATCGTAACGATGATTTGTTATGCCTTGCCTGACGCTGATGACGCTTTTGCAATGGCGTCGGCAACCGCTTTTGTATCAATGATATTTGCGAATTCCTTTTCGAAATTCGGTGTCATTATCCCTTTGCCGATGGAGTTGCGTATTTCTTCAAGTGCCCAGAAGCGCGCATCGTCGATTTCGTCGTTTTTGCTGATGAGTTCTTTGTCGGTGACGGTGGCGAACACGTTTATTATTTCCGACTCAACCGCCGATTGCCATTTGTAGTGGGTTATCGCAATAGGCTCAAAGCCGACAAGCCCTATTTCCTCGCGTGACTCGCGTTGGAGAGCCGTAAGTATGTCTTCGCCGAACGAAATGTGTCCGCCGACGGCAGTGTCCCACTTGCCAGGCTGTATTTTCTTTGTCATAGAGCGTTTCTGCAGATAAAGTTCGCCTTTAGTGTTAAATACGTGCAGGTGGATGACAGGGTGTAGCAGTGAGCGGTCGGAGTGGCACACGCTACGTGGCGCCTTGCCAATCACCTTGCCGTTGTCGTCTACAATTGGCAGTTGTTCTTCGTTGTTTAACTGATTCATTTTTATTTTGTTTGATATTATTCCGTGTGCAAAGTAGAAAATCGTCAATATTGATATCAGCCAGATATTCGCCTGTCTGCAGTTCTCTTCAGGAATGAATTTTGGCAGGCAGGATGCAATTACTGTAAAGATTATTGATAACCAAAATAGTTTGCGCAAATTGGCGGTCATAGCCTTCTCTTGCCACTTGCTGATTGGCATTTTCAATGAGTGTTTGGCTGTAGCCAATAGGTAATTGTATGGCGTATAGGCCGATATGCCCAAAATGGCGGATAAAATGGCGCCTATTGCGGTGGCTTGCAGGCTTTGATTGCCAATCTTGTCGACGGCAATGCTGACGGCGCCCAAGACCACGACGAGTCCCGTGTCGAGTAGCAGAAATTTGTCGGCAACCTTTTGTCTAGCGAGTTTCCACAGGAACGGCACAATGCCAGTGGCCACGCCAAATATAGTGGCGGTTATTGTGCCATAAATCTCTTCAACGGCAATAAAGACGAGTAGTGGGATTATTGTCGGCAACAGGCTTTTCAGCGTGTTCTTTCTTGCCGATTCAGCCATTTGACATTATTTTTTCTGAAGTGGAATCACCAGTTCGTCGCCCACTTCAAGTTCCTCGCCGTCAGTTAGTTGGTTTGCCTTGACAATGTCTTGTGCCGAACTGCCGTATTTGCTTGCAATCGACTCTATTGTTTCGCCGTTGACGATGGTGTGGATGGCCTTTACGGGCACTTTCAGTTTCGCCCCGATAGTCAGGTGGGTGGCGTCGTCGCCGTTCAACTCTTCAATTCTGTTGAGCGGAACGTTGTATCGTAGTCCGATGCGGAACAGGTTTTGGCCTTTCTCCACAACGTGATAATATATTGTTTCACTGCTGTTTGATGCTTGTTTCTGCAGTTTGGCGTTTGCCTGTTGGCTTTTCTTCAGGTTGTCTTCGATGGTGCTTTCGGCGGTTTGCTGTTTAGGCTCGGGCGCTTGCTCGGTCACGGCTGTCTCGTCGGCTTTCGTGTTTTCAGCAACCTTGGCTTCAACCGTTTCCGTCTCGTCTGATTTGCTTGGCGTGCCCTCGTTCACTTCGTGCTTGTAAACTTCGTAGAATCCGATGATGATGAGTAGCAATATTGACACTATCGCCACCGAACGCCAAATAGAGACCTTTGGCTCGCGCTTTTTATCCATTGTCGAAAAATCGATTACTTGTACCGATACGTTGTCGGCTCCGCCAGCGGTGTTGGCCTTTTCAATCAGTTGCGCTGTCTTGAATTCCGACGACATATCGTCGTTGTTTAGTATTTCAAATATTTCGTTGTCAGATATTTGGCTTGTCAGCCCGTCGGTGCATAGCAGAAACCGCTCGTCGCCGTCGAGTTGGATTGGGTTCTTGCATACGCTGAACTTTATGTTCTTGTCCTTGCCAACAAGCACTGTAACTTGGCCATTTTCAACGTGGTCGCGCGTAATCTGCGCAATTTGGCCATTTTTATATATGTAGATACGGCTGTTTCCTGCCGAAGCGTAGTAGGCCTCGTCGTTTTGGATTATCAGAATGGCAAGTGTCGAGCCAATGCCGTTGTACTTGGTATCCTTGTTTGCCTGGTTGTTGACGCAGTAGTTGGCGTACGACACGGCGTTAGTAAGCGCGTTTGAAAGGTTGCTGTAGGAGCGGTCGAAGAAGTAGCGCTTGATTTCCTCCGTCGTGAGTTTTGATGCCAGCGCACCGCCGTATTCAACGCCGTCGTGGCCGTCGCATACCGCAAATACGTGTCCATTCTCTATTGGGAATTCGGTTATGGCGTCGGTGTTGTGTTCCTTCACCTTGCCGACATTGCTCATACTGCCGAAATTTATGTTGAATTTCATTGTTTTCCGATTTTTCGAGTGCAAATCTAACATTTTGAATTTTAGACTACAATTGCAACACAAGCATATTTGATTATTTTTGAAAAAAAATGATGTATTAATTTGAACACACCTTAAAATTATGGCAGAAGACAACAAGGTCATTTTCTCTATGGTGGGGGTCAGCAAGACTATTCCGCCTCAAAAACGTATCCTAAACAATATTTACCTATCGTTTTTCTATGGTGCAAAAATTGGCATCTTGGGCTTGAACGGCGCTGGAAAGTCAACATTGATGAAGATAATTGCAGGTGTCGACAAGAGTTATCAGGGCGAAGTGGTTTTTTCGCCAGGCTATTCGGTGGGATTCCTTGAGCAGGAACCTAAACTCGACCCGCAAAAGACCGTGCGCGAGGTTGTGGAGGAAGGTACGGCCGAAATTGTCGCCTTGCTGAAGGAGTACGAAGCCGTGAACCTTAAGTTTGCCGAACCTATGAGTGACGATGAGATGAACAAACTCATTGAACGTCAGGGAGAACTCACCGAACTCATCGATCAGCACAACGGTTGGGAACTCGACAGCACCCTTGAACGCGCTATGGACGCTCTGCGCTGTCCGCCAGCCGATTGGAAGATTGAAAATCTTTCAGGCGGTGAGCGTCGACGTGTGGCTTTGTGCCGATTGCTATTGCAAGAGCCTGACATTCTTTTGCTTGACGAACCTACCAACCACCTCGATGCCGAATCGGTGCAGTGGCTTGAGGCGCATCTTCAGCAGTACAAGGGCACTGTCATCGCCGTCACTCACGACCGTTATTTCCTCGACAATGTGGCAGGTTGGATTCTTGAACTCGACCGTGGCGAGGGCATTCCTTGGAAGGGAAACTACTCGTCGTGGCTTGAGCAGAAGACCAAGCGCCTCGAAATGGAGGAAAAGACGGAGAGCAAGCGTCGCAAGACTCTTGAGCGCGAACTTGAATGGGTGCGTATGGCGCCAAAGGCCCGCCAGGCAAAGCAGAAAGCCCGTCTGAACGCTTACGACAAGTTGCTTAACGAAGATACTAAAGAGAAGGAGCAGTCGCTTGAAATATTCATCCCTAACGGACCTAGGTTGGGTACAAATGTAATTGAGGCTCACGGAGTTAGCAAGGCCTATGGCGACAAGTTGCTGTATGACAGCCTTGAGTTCGTGTTGCCACAAAACGGCATTGTCGGTGTCATCGGGCCAAACGGCGCGGGCAAGACCACGCTTTTCCGACTGATTATGGGCCTCGAAAAGCCCGATTCGGGCGAGTTCAAGGTGGGCGAAACCGTAAAGTTAGGCTACATAGACCAGACTCACTCGAATATCGATCCTGAAAAGACTGTTTATCAGATAATTTCAGACGGACAGGACGAGATAAAGGTCGGCGGGAAACTTATCAACGCACGTGCATATCTGTCGCGTTTCAACTTCTCGGGTGCCGATCAGGAAAAAAAGGCGGGAGTGCTGTCAGGAGGTGAGCGAAACCGATTGCATTTGGCTCTCACCCTTATGTCGGAGGCAAACGTTCTTCTGCTCGACGAGCCAGGCAACGATATCGATGTGAACACGTTGCGTGCGCTTGAGGAAGGACTTGAGAATTTCGCAGGCTGTGCCGTAGTCATTTCGCACGACCGTTGGTTCCTCGACCGCGTCGCTACTCACATTCTTGCATTTGAAGGCGATTCGCAGGTTTATTTCTTCGAAGGCTCATACTCTGAATATGAGGAAAATAAGAAAAAACGTCTTGGCGATGTAACCCCGACGCGCATCAGATACCGCAAACTGAAAGAGTAGGAAGGCGTGGCAAATGCGCCTTTCCTGCAGTTTTGCGGATTTTGCAAGGTGAAGTTTGAAGTGCGTAAAAAATTGCAAGTCAATTCGTTTTTGTAAAGTAGATTGCTATGGAATTTATAGATGTCCCGTAAGTCAACTATCAATGAACTTCTTATCTTTGCACCATTAAAAAATAAAAACAAAATACAAGATATGGCACAAGTTCAACAGCCTTCAATTCCAAAAGGCACGCGCGATTTCGGTCCAGCCGAAATGGTAAAGCGCAACTACATATTCGACACTATCAAAAGCGTATTCAAACTATATGGATTTCAGCAAATTGAGACGCCTGCCACCGAAAACCTTTCAACCCTTATGGGCAAGTATGGCGAGGAAGGCGACAAGTTGCTGTTCAAGATTCTGAATTCAGGCGACTATCTGAACAGCGTCG
>JAZUEN010000031.1:0-9521 GCA_045640185.1 Bacteroidales bacterium | reverse complement strand
GCACAAAATCGGCAGGCTTATGCAAATCGCAAGAAAATATCCAATTGGCATACAAGACTTTAAGGGTCTTATTGAAGATGGCTGGTCGTACATCGACAAGACAGACTTGGTTTACAGGCTGGCGCATAGCCACAAAACCGCTTTCCTGAGCCGTCCGCGCCGTTTCGGCAAAAGTCTGCTGTGCTCAACGCTCCGCTACTATTTCGAGGGCGAGAAGGAGCTCTTCAACGGCCTGAAAATAAGCTCACTCGAAACAGATTGGGTGAAATATCCAGTGTTGCACATGCAACTCAACAACGGAGGTGTTTATAATTCAGCGGAGGTGTTGGAACGGACATTGTCGTCTGTTCTGACAAAATGGGAAGCCATTTACGGCAGGGGCGAAGATGAGGATTTGTTGAGTCTGCGTTTTGGCGGAATCATTAAACGCGCCCACGAGAAAACGGGGCAAAAAGTGGTTGTGCTAATCGACGAGTACGACAAGCCTTTGCTTGATTCCATTGGGAACAAGGAACTTGGAGAATCAATTAGAGTCATTCTGAAATCGTTTTATGGAGTGTTCAAGCCAGCTGATGCACATCTTCAATTCATCTTCCTCACGGGCGTGACCAAGTTCAGCAAGGTGAGCGTCTTCAGCGACCTTAACAACCTTGAGGATTTGACAATGAAAAACGATTATGCTACAATATGTGGCATAACCGAGGAGGAAATGACCACCACTTTTGATGCAGAAATAAGTGCAATGGCCGAGAAACACAACCTGCCCAAGGAACAGATGCTTGCCGAACTTAAACAGATGTACGACGGCTACCATTTCGCCGAAAACCTGATTGACGTTTACAATCCGTTCAGCCTGCTGAATGCCATGTCGGAGAAAAAGCTCGGCTACTACTGGTTCGCGACAGGCACGCCTACCTACCTGACCAAGTTGCTACACGACGCCAACTACAACCTGCGCGAACTCACGGGCGCCGAGGCCACCGCATCGCGCCTTGGCGACATCAGCCAACCCGAACTCGACCCGGTCCCAATCCTGTTCCAGAGCGGATACCTGACCATCAAGGGCCACGATGAGCGTTTCGGCGACTATAAACTCGATTTTCCAAACAAGGAAGTGAAATCGGCATTTTTCGACTATCTGTTGCCGACCTACGTCCCCGATTCGCGAAGCGACAACAGATTCAATGTCAGTGGTTTCGTGAGGGATGTCGAGGCGGGTCGCATCGACGATTTCATGGAGCGCCTGAAAGCCTTGCTTGCCAACATACCATACACGCAGGCGCCCGAGGAGAAACGCCAGAAGCTCATTGAACAGCAGTACCAGAACGTGGTTTACATCATCTTCACGCTGATGGGATTCTACACCAAGATAGAGTACCACACGGCCATGGGTCGCATCGACCTTTCGATAGAGACACCCGACTACGTTTACGTCATGGAGTTCAAGGTGGGCCAAGGCAGTGCCGAGGACGCTCTTGCGCAGATAGAGGAGAAGCACTATGCCGATGTTTTTGCGTCAACCGCCAAGACGCTGATCAAGGTTGGCGTGGGCTTCGACAACGCAACCCGCAACATCGACAAGTGGGTGACGGCGTAGTAGAAAGCAAATTATGCCAATCAGCGTCATTGCCGTTCATTGGCAAGGATACAGACTGAAATGAATATGAATCATCAAACAGGCAAATGAATCGAAAGCGACTGAAAATCAACTACTGACAATAAATGAAAAAGCTATTATTGGCATTATTGCTTTTGGCAGTGACATTGCCAATGTGGGCGCAGAGCGACAGCACTGCTTCTGTGCCCGAGTATTCGGTAAAGATGCGCACGTGCGTGACAGACAGCGGAGTGGTGCTTCGCTGGGCGCCTGCCAATTATGCCACATGGCGCATGGGCGACAGCCTTGGCTATTCCGTATTCCGCTATACCATATTGCGCGACAATGAGGTGCTGCCGTCCGAAGATATTCAGGCTTCACGTAGGTGCATAGCCACTTCGGCAAAACCGGCTCCGCTCGGGCAGTGGGAGCCGTGGGCAGACGACAAGTATGTGGCCATTGCCGCCGAGTGTATCTACGGAGAGGTAGGCGAGATGGCATCGGTGTCACCAGTAAAGTCCGTTTACCAGCGTTATCGCCAGCAACAGCAGAGGTTCTCCTTCGCATTGTATGCGGCCGACATGTCGCCAAAGGCGGCCGAGCTTTCTGGCCTGTTGGCCATTGATGCAGGCGTGTTGCGGAACGAGAAATATCTTTACAAGGTTGCGTTGAACCTGCCTGACAGCATTGCGCAGGATACCGCAATGGACTTTGTCATTGCAGGTATTGAGACACCTTTGGCCAACATGCCCGAACTGAAGAGCCAAAGTGCCGACCATGCTGTAAAATTGGAGTGGGACATATCGTCGGTATCAAAGTATTACACATCGTATGTGCTGGAACGCTCCGACGATTGCGGCGCCACCTTTGTTCAACTTAACGATGCCAACATAGTGAGCTTTAGCAATTCCGAAAAACGAAGCAATATGGCCTATTATGTTGATTCTGTTCCGGTCAATAATGTGCCGTTTCAATATAGGCTTAAGGGCATCGATTGTTTTGGCCGCATAAGTGAGCCATCGGAGGTAATAGAAGCCTGTGGTGCAGTTCCTCTTGATCAGGCACCTATGGTTATTGACTATAACGTATATGACAATAAGAGCATTGAACTTATATGGAGTTTCCCAGACAGCATGAATACCAGCGTGATTGGCTTTAAGGTTTATTCCCAGTCTGGTCCTAACGAACTCCTGCGCAAGATTTTTGAAGGCACACAGCCAACGCAACGCAGTTTCGTCGACAATATGCCAGATATCTCCAATTACTATAAGGTGTCGGCCTATAATTCCGAAGTGGAGTTGATTACGCCATATGTAACTTATGTCGGCTTAATTGACAGTTTTCCGCCAGCTCCGCCAGTAGGTCTTGTAGGTACAATCGATACTACAGGTATTGCCACATTAAGATGGACTTCAAATACCGAGAGAGACATTTCTGGTTATAGGGTATATACAGCCAATAGACCTGATGTCGAGTTCGCTCTTCTTACTCCATCTGTTATTACCGACACTGTGTTCCAGACCAAAGTGAATCTGAACACGCTTACCAAGAAAATATATTATAAAGTCAATGCTGTTGATGTACGTGACAACCAGTCGGCATTGTCAGAGATATTGGAACTGTCGCGACCAGATACCGTACGTCCGTCTGCGCCAGTGTTTAAGTCCATAGATTCTCAGGATGAGCGTCCTTTGCTTACGTGGATATGCAGTAGCAGTTCAGATGTGGTTAGACATATTGTCTTGCGTAAGCAATCCGCTGACAGTGCGTTTGCGGAAATCTGGTCGTCAGAATATAAGGGAGAAATAGACCATTATCTCGATAACGACGTTGTTTCTCGTAATTTATATATATACGCAATAGTCGCAGAAGACGATTCTGGCAACCGTTCACAAATGTCGGATAAGTGGCAGTTTAGGGTTAACATGACAGAAAAACCAATGCCACTCAAGGTTAGGTCAAATGCAGGTCAAGCGAAATTGCAGTGGCAGCCGTTCGACGATAGGGTATCATATTATGTGATATTCCGAGCCGAAGCAGAAAGTGAACTTTTGCCATACGGACAGACGACCGAGACAAGTTATGACGATTCACGCATATCGTTGGGCAAGAAGTATAGATATGCAGTTAAGGCTGTTTATACCGATGGCTCAGAATCAATATTGAGTGAGATAAAGGAACTAAAGTGATGAGGTCTTTACGTATGAGGTCAAGGTTGTTCTGTATAGTGCTCATGACAATGTGGATGGGACAGGTGGTAGGTCAGGATGTGGAACAGGTGGTAAAGGCCGATCCGTGGATAAGTAACGGTTCCCTGACAATGAGCAATGTTTTTTCGTGGCCTTCAGATTCCCTTAATAAGGAACAGACATATTCGTGTTACATATCTGGAGCGCTTAACACTACATTGTATGGAGTTGTTTCGGTGCCAATCAGTTTCTCATATACTAATAATGAGTATGCATCAACAATAGCGTATCCTTTTAATAGGTTTTCGCTGTCACCTTCATATAAGTGGATAAAGACGTATATTGGATTTTCGTCAATGACATTCTCGCAATATACGTTGTCAGGTAGGGAATTTATGGGAGGAGGCGTTGAACTTACCCCGCCTACAATCCCAGTAATTTTTAGTGCATTCTATGGCCGATTCAACAAGGCTGTTGATTTTGATAGCGCCACCATGAAACCAATATATCGAAGATTAGGTGGTGGTGTGCTTGTAGGGTACAAAGGAGATAATTTGACAGTAAAGGTAAATGCCATTCATGTTGCTGATGACAAAGAGTCGCTAATGTTCGCTGAATTAGATACAAACTATATTGCACCACAAGGCAATGTGGCATTTGGCATTGAGGTCAGTGCCAATCCATTTGAGAATACATCGGTTTCTGCACAGTACTCCATGAGCATAGTTGATTCTGACTGTGCGTCAAAAGACAGTTCTGGTACAACAATGGGCATATTGGTCGATGAAGATGACACCTATAGGTATTCTGCGTACAAATTGTCGGCAAATCACAATTTCGGTATAGGTTCGCTTGGCGCTTCTATAGAAAGGGTATCGCCAAACTATATGTCGTTTGGTTCATATTACAATACTGATGATTTCCAAAATGTGACAGTGGATTTTACTGCCAGGGTTGGGAAATTTGCCAATGTTAGTGGTAATGTGGGTTTTCAGCATGATAATTTGGATAAGCAGGATGTCAATACTAATTCGCAGGCAATATACAATTGCAACTTGCAACTGACACCCTTTGAACGTTTTGTATTAAATGGTTCTATATCAAATATCCAGTCGTATGTATATATAAAGGACATTATAGAGAAGGTGACAGAAACCAATCAATACCAAAATCTAGATACTCTAAGTTATACTGAATTGAATTTCAATACTAATGAAACTGTAAGCTATTCGTTTGGCGATCAGCAGGTTCTGCCACAGTCGGTCACTGTTGGATATACGTACCAGAGGGCATCGCATGAACAGGATAACTGCGATAAATATATCGACACAAAGTTGCACAATATCAACGCTTCGTATCAGATAACGCATGCTGAATCTAAGACGTCGTTGTCTCTGTCAGGAAATTTCAACCGTACCCAAAATACCATTGTTACTGATGTTTTGACGTATGGTGCCACACTTAGCAATTCGTTTGTGAAAAACCTAAATGTATCGGTTGGCGTGACATGCAGTAATGTGTCGTCAGAAAAAAACTATGACATAATAAACGCGAGGGCCACACTCTCTTATTCATTGTTGGAACATCATTCGGTCAGCATGAACATCACATCGCTAAACAACAATTCGCAGTCGCGAGGCACTCAATATTCGGCAAACCTGACATATAGCTACAATTTCAGCTGTGGCAGGAAGCATGTTGAAGAAGAAGGAAATAAAAAATGGTTTGCCGATTTTTAGATGTTGGTTGCCAATCTACTAATCTATTGTCTGGTAGTCGGGATTGTCCAAAAACCATTGTCTTATTACAGCAAGGGCCTCTTCATAGTCATCGGTGTCCAATGAGCCAGACTTGTCAACCTTGTAGGGAAATTCTTTGATGGCAGGGGCAAGCATTTCCATAATGCGATAGCCGCAAAGTATTTTCTTGTCGATTGTCGGGTTCGGTGACGAGCATTTGCATCTGTTGTCTTGCAGCATCTCCACACATATGTCAGTGGCATCCTTGCTTCGGGTGTATATTAATTGAGGGACAATGGAATGCATTATTTCCTCAATGTAGTCCATTGGAATGGATTTTGCTTTTCGTACAACATAGTCAATGTCTTTTTGCTCGCCAAGTCTGGCAAGTGCCAGGTGCAAGTCCCATTTTAGTTCGGTTGTTGCATTCCTGTCAGTGTTAAGCCTATCCATAATTTGGAATTTGCCCACACCAAGCTGAGCGGCCATAAGTGCAATGCCGTTGTAGTATCCCGATTTCCAGTCTTTGAGCTTGTCTTCTATTATATTCTTTGTCTCGTCGTTGATGTCGGTTGCAGAGTAGCTCTTTAGCCGTGAGATGGTATTGGATATTGTGCTGTTGTCTCTGAATAGACCCATGGCGACAACCTTTGCCGATAGCTGTCTGTATATCGCATTGGACGAGTTGATCCCCGCAAGATATGCAATGTTCATTGCTTCGTCGGCAATGGCGCTGATACTGTCTGTTGTGTAGGGAACAATTTGGCTTAATACAGATTCGATGCTGACTCCTTGCCATAAATATGCAGGAGTGACTTTCGTTTTTCCATTGGCTCTGATGCTGTCCATATGATTGCTTATTTGTGCTGTGCAGAACAGTGGTGCCAATGTGTAAATAAGTAGGAGAGTCTTTGCCGCTTTCATAATGAGCCCTTTATTAGTGTTGCAAACTTATGGAATTAGAGTGTCATTCTTTAATGACTTTGTGGGTTATCCCATCAGATGTGGTTATGAAATATATTCCAGCCGGATGCTCCGACAAGTCGATTATGTACGATGTGCCGCCATCTTCCTTTAATATGGCCTTGCCGTTATTGTCTGTGAGAATGTATGAAAATGGTTCTGCGGCACTCACATTTATGTAGGCTGTGGTAGGGTTGGGATATATGTTGAGTGAAGATACGGGCTTACTGTCTACTGACGAATTCAGGTATATTGTGTCATGAATGATTGTCGTGTCATGAACGTAAATGTAGAAAGTGTCTACAGAACTGAATATGGCGGCAAATGTTGAGTCTTTTGTGACATTAACTATTCTGGGATTGTCTCTGTTCCCGTCGCTCCACCTGATGAATCCAAAACCTGAGCCATTGACCCATTGTGTGGCTACAGCCATCAGCGTGGCATTTGTGCCGTGTTCATATAGTCCTCCACCGGTGACATACCCCCATGAGTTATCTGTAAGGGTGCTGATGTTGTGGACTATGCCAAATCTGGCAGACATTGACGTTGTGCTGTCTATGGTAATGCTGCGAGGATTGTCGGTATTGCCGTCACTCCAGTTTAGAAACGAGTAATTTGTATCGGCAATCGCTGTCATTGTTATGGTTGTATTCGCTTCGCAATAACCTCCGTTTTCAGCACCAGCAATTGATATTTTGCCAAAGGTGGAATCGTTAGGGGTTATGTCGATTTTGCACAATTTGTGGAATATGGCGGTAAATGAAGTGTCGCAAGTTACTTTGACATTCATTGGGTTTTCGCATAACGATGAATCGGACCAATACGAAAATGCGAATCCTTCTTTGGCAATTGCTTCTATTTTTACCAATGAGTCGTGTCGTACAGTTCCGCTTCCATAAGCAGTTCCTTCATCCTCGTTGCTTGACTTGGCATCTAGGCTGTATTTATTTATTTCAAATATTGCATCTATTTGGGTGTCTTCGGTAGCAATGAATTTTTCTGGATTATTTTCACTGTTGTCTGACCATTTGACGAAATGATAGCCGGTGTCCGGTATTGCAGTCAGTTCAAATTGCTTTCCTTCAAAGAAATCAGTTGAACCGGAAATTGTGCCATTTGTTGTGCTTGTCCCTATTTGTATGTCATATATTTTGTTGATCGCAGGAAATGATGAGTTGTCTTTATGCACAAAAGCGTTTTCGAAATCGCCATTTATTATGTTGACAAAAGCTTCTGATTGCATAATTTCGGTTGTCGATTTTGCACCGCCGTAGGTTCCTGATCCCTGGCAATAATTAACAAAAAATGAATTCTTGCAATATGAATTGTTCAATGAGTATCCACAAATGCCGCCTGCATATTTCGTTGATGCAATATTGTTGTCCTCGTTGTTCGCAGTCGCTGTATTTGTTATTATCCCAATATTGTAGCATGATTGGATGCTGGAATGGTTGTCTTGGTAACCGCAAATGCCTCCATTATGTTGGAATGCCTTGTTGAAATAATTAATATATGATTCGGTTTGTTGTGATTCTGTATGAATTGTCGCTGTGTTATAGCAAATGGTTATCGATGTGCTGTCAGAATATCCGCAGATGCCACCAGCATATATGTGTGAGTCGTTTGTTGCAGAGCATATCGACGATGTTGATATTTCGCCCGAATTGTAGCATATGCTTATTTCTGATTTTTTTGCATAGCCACATATTCCACCAATATGTATCTGGTCGTTTGCTGTAAAATTGGAACTTGATTCGCCTTTGGCATTCATTGTGCAGTTGCTGTGGCAGTTGTATATTGTAGTATTGACGGCGTATCCGCATATTCCGCCAATATATAGTTGTGCCGATTTAGTTCGTTCTAGTTCTATGTTGCTGTTTGAGATGCATATGTTTTTTATGGTGGCACATTCAGCAAAGCCTAGCAATCCAGCATAGTCGCTGTATGCATATTCGTTGGTTATTTTGATGTTGCTGATTGTGTGTCCTTGTCCATCAAGTGTTCCTTTGAATGGATTGGTTGCTGTGGCGCCAATTGGATACCATATAGTATTGCTTAGATCCATGTCACAGGTTATTTTATAGAATGATGTGTCGTAGCCTAATGTTCCTGCGGTTACCATTTGCGACATTAGCGTTAATTGAGTTGCATTTTCTATTATATATGGGGATTCCTTTGTGCCCAAGCCTGAAAAAATGTTTGTGTTGCCGGCTTTTGCTTGTATGCAAAATAGTAATGTTGCCAAAATGGTGGAGGTGACAATCTTTATTTTCATAATGCTGAGTTTTTTACATACGTACAAAAATAGAAAAATAGTGATATGCATACATTATGTACATGAGAATCAGTGCTGAGAATTAAGATGCTTTTTGTATGAAGCAGAAAAAACTTTTTTTTGTCGTCGCAGAAATGCGTGTTCCCATTCATCTTGGCAATACCGACAAGGAAATTTCTTATGTAGGAAAGAAAATCAAGGTCAAGATTTAGAAAATGGTGATAGGCTAAATGCCAAGAAATAAAAAATGCGCCAATCGTTGCCGGTTGACGCATTTTTTTGTTTGTGTAACAATTATTCAGCCTTGTCAAAGTCGTGCAGTATGCCGAATATGTCCATTATCGACGATTCCTGAATCATCGGGATTGTAAAGTCGCTGATACTGGTGCTTAGCGCTTTCGAAAGCGTCTCGAAGGCATCTTTCACGTCGTTTGCCTGAACAAGAATGTTTGATGAAGTGCGCCGTTCCTTGCCCGATTTCTCATCGAATGAGATAAAAACGGCCTTGCACTTGAACCAGCGGTCGCCCGATTCGTTAGGGACAAGTTCAGAGTAGTTGGTGGTCTTGATTGATGCCACATTGAACTCGCCCAGCCCTGCAAATTGCTCCAACTCTTTTGTTATTCGGCTTTCAGCATCGGTAAACGACACTGCGTCAACCATGTATATCTCACTTACGGCCTTCTGTTTGCCGTCTTCGTCAACTTTTTGATATTTGACTTTGCATTCGTACCAGTTATTCATCTTTTTGAGTTTTT
>JAZUEN010000030.1:0-22812 GCA_045640185.1 Bacteroidales bacterium | reverse complement strand
AGAAAGCATCTACCATAACCACCGGCGGACGCTGCGGAATGAGTTTCAGGATATCGGAACCTTGTATAGTTGAGGTATTCACTTGTCGTTTTTTAGTGTTGCAAAAATATTCAAATGAATGGATTAAACCAACTATTATAGTGTTGGCATATTATGGGGCTGAATGTTTTTCCGGATGATTTGAAAAAATATTTTGTTTTTTCCCGTTGTCCGTAACGTCTTTCGCCACGTCAAACAATGGAATTGACATCACAAACACTCCTTAATGACGAAATTTCAAAAAATCGACAAATTTCGTCATTATCTCCTGACATCTGTTGCATTTCATCAATGTCTTGGGACAAGTGGCAAGGTGTTTGGGCGGCTAAACTCCAGCCATTTAAGCAAAAAAAAGGGAAGCATCAGCCTCCCTTCCCTTTTGCAAAATATTCAATTCTACTTCAGTTTGCAGACCATAATCGAGTGGCCAAGGCCTATTCCGTCGTGAATGGTTTCAACCTGCAAGCCTGCATTCTCCACGCAGCGTGCCATGTCGTCGGAGTGGTACATCTTGCTGTTGCCGTTGGCAAGAGCCGTAAAATATACGCTTGTCATTGTAAGGTCGAAGGCGGCTGTCTCGAACTTTTGGCGGTCCCAGAATGTCTCCATTATGAAAACGCGGCTTTCGCCATTCATCGATTTGGCGGCGCGGCTCAAGATGCTTGTCACTTCCGACTCCGAGAAGCAGTCGAGGAATTGGCTCATCCATATTGCATCGAAACCAGTAGGGAATGGAACCGAAGGGTCGAGCAGGTTGGCTCCGTGTCCGTGAATGCGGTCGGCGCCGTTCTTTCCTGCGGTCTGTTCCTTCATCATTCCTATTTGTTGCGGAAGGTCCATTATGGTGACATTGACATCTTTGTCGAATCCTACGCACTGCATAGCCCAGCGGCCAGTGTTTCCGCCTACGTCGAGCAATGTGCGCGGGTGGTTGGCAAACACTATTTCAAGCGCTTCCTGGAACGAATTGTCGCTGTAGAAATGGTCGAAACCGAACCAGCTCTTCTGCACTTGCGGTGGCAGTTGCGACAATCCTTCGTAAATGGTCGGCCACGAGCCGAACACTTTCAAGCCTTCGGGCTTGCCGTTCAGCAGTGACTCTTCGAGCTTGAAAAGGCCAAGATAATTGACATCGTGGTTGAAATTCATATTGGCGTTAACCATGGTGTCGTTGGCAAGGAACCAGCCTGCCTTTGTTATCTGGTAACGCTCGTCGGCGAATATTACGGTGCCTATGGAAAGCGATGCTTCAAGCAGGATTTGCGCAGCATACTCCGACAGTTTGCACTTTTGTGCTATCTCTGTCTGTGTCAGGCCTTTTTTGCTGTCGGCAAGCTCCTTTAGGATGCCGAATTTCACCATTAGGCGTGACACCTGAAAGACCATTGGCGCAGACGCGATAAAGTGTGCCAATCTTTGCGCATCCAATGCTGATTGATGCTCTTTTGTGTACTGCTTTTGCAGTGCTGGGAAAAGTTTCATATTTCTTAAGTTTTGTTGGCAAATGCAAAAATGCCCAATGTTCATCCTTGCCGTTGCATTTGTTATTAATATTTATTCTATTGTCAATTAATAATTTGTCAAGTCATTCATTCCAAAACCTGTAGTAGTTGAACCACTGTTCAGGATATTCATTCAGTACCTTTCCGAAATTTTCGACATATTGTTCAAGCAAGGCCTGTTCGGGCTTTTTGTCTTTTGTGCGTGCAACAGGCGATGCCATCGTAAACCGATAATGGTACGTGCGGTTTTTCTCGCGCATGGCGAAATAGAAGACCACGGGCACTTTCAGCCTCGATGCCAGCAGGAACGGCCCTGCAGGAAATTGCGCATCGTGCCCCATGAAGTTGGCGGTGAGCAGTTTCTCGGCATTCACGTAGCGGTCGCCCTGGAAACAAACATACTCGTGATTGTTCAGTGCCTCCGTTATCTGAAACACGTGCGTAAGATTGTCGTTGTTGACAGGAATCACCTTGTAGTCGTGGCCGGTGGAGTTCTTTTCAAGCATCTCCTTTATTTTCTGGTGTTCGGCATCGTACATCACAATGTTTATCTTCTTGCCGTAGTCGCCGAAAAACGGTGCGCCTATTTCCCAGTTTCCAATGTGTCCGCCTATCATTACCACGCCTTGCTCGCTGTTGAGCACATCAAGAAATTCCTGGTAATGTTCGAACTTGAACTTGTATTTTTCCACCATTCCTCCGCCAATGGCAATCTTGTCGATTAGTATCTGGCCGAGCCTGTAGTAGTTTCGGAACAGCATCAGCACCGACCTGAACACTCCAAGTTTGAGTATGTGTCTTGAATAGCGCCATGTGCTGGCCGTCGCTTTTGGCGCGAAAGGGATGAAGTATATTACTACAAATGCAAGGAATACATAGGCCGCACTAATTCCCAAATGCTTAATCAGTTTGATGAAAAACATATAGCCGAATTGGCCGCCCCGTGTCTTCCCCTCCCAATTTGCCATTAGGATTTAGTGCTTGTTCGTGCTATAACCAAATCGTAAAAGTCTTGGAATGTCTTGACCTTTACAAAATCCTGCCCTGTGACGTTAAATCCGAAATTCTCCTCAACCAGTACAATCACGTCAACCATGTCAAGGCTGTCGAGTTCCAATGTCTTCATTAGCGGAGCCTCTGGCTTGATGATGTCGATGTCAACCTCAAACTCTTCGGCAAGTGTACTATTGATTTTTTCAATGATTTCCTGGTTCGTCATAGAGTGTGTTATTTGAATTTTCGAATTATAAGCGATGAGTTGGTGCCGCCAAATCCGAACGAGTTTGACAGGAATGTGTCAAACTCACAATCGACGCGGCGGTTTGGTATGTTCAGTCCTTCGGCTGCTTCGTCAAGCTCTTCGAGATTGATGTTTGGCGCAATGAATCCGTTATTCATCATCAACGTTGAATATATAACCTCGCTTGCGCCTGCCATCCACATTTCGTGGCCTGTCATCGACTTGGTTGAAGTGATGTAAGGCGAACATCCGCCAAAGACTTCCTTCAGCGCCTTTGCCTCGTTGCAGTCGCCTGCGGGCGTCGATGTGGCGTGCGCATTGATGTACTGAATGTCGGAAGCTGTAAGCCCGGCGTTTTTCAACGCACGCATCAGCGAGCGTTTCGGACCGTCGACATTTGGAACCGAAAGGTGGTCGCCGTTCGACGAGAAGCCGTAGCCAATAACTTCGGCAATGATAGGCGCACCGCGCTTGACTGCCGACTCGTAGTCTTCAAGCACAAGACTTGCGGCGCCACCGCTTGGGACAAGTCCGTCGCGATTGCGGTCGAAAGGCTTTGATGCCTTGGACGGTTCGTCAACCTTGGTCGAGAATGCGCTCAATCCGTCGAAACTGCATACTCCGTATGGGTTGACTTCCTGTGCGCCACCGCACAGTATGCAGTCTTGCAAGCCTTGCTTTATTAGCAGGTAGCCTATGCCTATTGCGTGCGAACTACTTGCGCAAGCGCTTGATATTGTGAAGTTTATGCCTTTGAGTTTGAATATCACGGATAGATTCATCGACACGGTGGAGTTGAGCGACTGGAACACCGACTCGGCTCCAACCATCACCGTGCTGTGCTTTTCGCGTATGGTGTCGATTGCCGTTATGATTGGCTTTGCGCAACTGTCGTTGCCGAACAGAATCCCCACCTCGTTATTGGCAAGAAAATCATCGTCAATCCTTGCGTTTCTGAAAGCCTCAAGTGTTGAAACATAAGCATATTCACCTTGTTCGGCCAACCCGCGGCGACGTTTACGGTCGAGCAGGCTTTTCATGTCGGGGCGTTCAAGAATGCCAGTCAAAGGCGAGAGAAAACCGAGTTCTGTCCTGTCAGAATCGATGCCTATGCCCGACTTGCCGTTATATAGAGAGTCCTTTACTTCGTCAAGGTTCTTGCCTATGCAAGAGTAAATTCCCATGCCAGTTATCACTACTCTGCGTTCAGTTTGCATAAGGACTGATTGTCTATTTTATTTATAATAAATACTTTAAGCAATATCAGCAATGTCGTTGCCTTGTCTTTTATACAAACTGCGAATATAACGTTTTAATTTTAAGGTGAAAACTAATATTTGTGGGGAGATGCCAATTGGCTCTTGTTGCAAGACAATCCCTTCAGTTGCTTTCAGTCGTTAGTCTTTCTCTTCCAAAGCCACTTATTGGTCTCTTTGGCGATAACTCCCGAGAGCAGGATGAGCGACACAAGGTTTGGAATCGCCATAAGGGCGTTCATGCAGTCGGCAATATCCCATACAACCGTCAGGTTTGCCACTGCGCCAACCAGTATGCCGGCTATCCATAGCACTTTGAACCATTTCACCAGACGGCGTCCGCGGCTCAGGTACTCGACGGCCTTCTCGCCATAATAATACCAGCCCAGAATGGTGGAAAGTGAGAATGTAACTATGCCAAAGGTTAGGATGAACGGCCCCACAACGGGCAGTTTGCCGAATGCTTCCTTGGTAAGTACAGCCCCGTGTACATAGTCGATGTCGGGGTAGGCGACAATGCTGCTTACAAGCACTAAGCCGGCCAAGGCGCAAATGACAACCGTGTCCCAGAATGTTGCCGATGATGACACAAGCGCCTGTTGTACAGGATTCTTAGTACGGGCCGCTGCCGCGATAATCGGTGCCGAACCCATGCCCGACTCGTTGGAGAAGAGTCCGCGGGCTATGCCGTAGCGTGCCACCATAATCACCGATGAGCCAACGAAACCGCCACCGGCAGCCGACGGCGTAAAGGCCGATTCAACTATGAGCTTCAGGGCCGCAAGCAGGTGAGTATGGTTCAATGCCAATATCAGCAGGCATCCGATAATGTAGAACCCGGCCATTATAGGCACGAACCAGTTGCAAACTTTGGCTATGCCTTTAACGCCGAATATCAGCACAAGCGCTATGAGTGATGCACAGATTATGCCTGTTGCCAAAGGATTTATACCGCAAGCCTCTGAAAGGATTGTACTCACTGCGTTTGACTGCACAGTGTTGCCTATTCCGAACGATGCAAAAGCCGTGAACACGCAGAAAAGCGTTGCAAGCCATTTAAGGCCCAACCCGCGGTCGAGGGCGAACATCGGGCCGCCTATCATCTGCCCGCCACGTGCCTTCACTCGGTATTTTATTGCCAGAAGGCCTTCGGAATATTTTGTGGCGATGCCGAATATTCCAGTCAGCCAGCACCACAGCACAGCACCCGGGCCACCCAGCGACACGGCTGTGGCGACACCTATGATGTTTCCTGTGCCTACCGTTGCGGCCAGCGATGTGGCAAGCGAAGCAAACTGACTGACGTCGCCTTTCGACTTTCCGCCGTCGCTTTTGACCGACAACTTTATAGCCGTAAAAATCTTGCGTTGCGGAAACTTAAGTCTGACAGTCAGGTAGATGTGCGTACCCAGCAGCAAAATGATCATAGGCCATCCCCACAGGAACGACGACAATGACCCGATAAGTTCCGAAAAGCTGTTCATCAGTCGCAGTTAAATAGGTTAGAAAACAAAAAAGGACTCCGTTTGCCGGAATCCTTCTTTGTGGGTGGTGCCAACGGGAATCGAACCAGTGACACAAGGATTTTCAGTCCTTTGCTCTACCAACTGAGCTATGGCACCCTCATTGCTTAAGAGCGTTGCAAAAGTAGATAAAAATGCATAACGACCAAACGTTTTGGACAAAAAATATTATTCAACTGTACATCAGTGCATTGTACGTGCAACATCTGCTTATTGGCCTGCTATTACATCCATCAATTGGCTTTTACAAAGCTGATTGATGGCAAAAATGAGCATTTCTGACATGGGTTGGTGTTTGAATTGTCGCCAAATGTGCCATTGCATTTAAAAAACGTATCTTTGTGGCGGTTTGAAAAAAGAAGACGTGAAATGGAAATAACACCGGCACAGGTGTTCGGGGTGCTGCGAACCGTGGTTCATCCCGAACTGAAAAAGGACATCATTCAACTTGGAATGGTGCAAAATCTTGAAATTGACGGCAACAATGTGAGCTTTGCCTTGTTGGTCGGGAAAAAGGAAAGCACCAACATCGCCTTGCTAAAGCAAAACTGCGTTGATGCGCTTGAAAAGTCATTGCCAGGAATTAGCGTTCGTGGCAATATCAAGGTTCAGGCCAAGGCTGAAACCGAGGAGGAAGAGAAGAACGGCCTCCGCAACGTGAAAAACATAATTGCCGTAGCCTCAGGCAAAGGCGGTGTCGGAAAATCGACAGTCGCCGTAAATCTGGCAGTGGCACTGGCACAGAAAGGCGCAAAAGTAGGCCTTGTCGATGCCGACATCTACGGGCCTTCTATTCCGCTCATGTTCGACCTGCCCGATGCCCGCCCGATGTCAAATGACGAACAGATGATAGTGCCTGTCGAAAAATATGGCGTCAAGCTGCTGTCGATAGGATTCTTCGTGAACGCAAAGGATGCGCTTGTATGGCGCGGACCAATGGCAAGCAGCGCACTCAAGCAGATGATAATGGAAGGTGCCTGGGGCGAGCTCGACTATCTGCTCATCGACATGCCTCCAGGAACCGGCGACATCCATCTGGCCCTAATACAGATGCTTGCCATTACTGGCGCAATCATTGTAAGCACGCCACAGGAAGTGGCCCTTGCCGATGCCCTGAAGGGAATGAACATGTTCCGCAACGAGAAGATAAACGTGCCTGTGCTCGGATTGGTCGAGAATATGGCTTGGTTCACGCCCGCCGAATTGCCAAACAACAAATACTACATTTTCGGCAATGGAGGATGCAAGAAGCTGGCCGAGACGGAAAACGTCAGACTGCTCGGGCAGATACCCCTGGTTCAGAGCGTCCGTGAGGGTGGCGACAACGGAATGCCTGCCGCTATGGACAGCAACACCATAACCGGCAGTTACTTCCATGCCTTGGCCGACAACGTTATTGAAGCCATCGACTACCGCAACCAGAATCTTGGCGCGTCACACAAAGTGCAGGTAAAAAAGCAATAGAAGGGCTTAAGGGGACCTTGACAGTAAAAAGGCAGAAGTGCATCTTTTTGCGCTTCTGCCTTTTTGCTGTCGGCCACCTGCCAATTTTCAATTATCTGTCGTCAATCGGCAAAGACTTTCTTTGACACGTCGCCCACCTTTACAATATAGACGCCATGCTTTGGCAAAGCCATCTCAATGTGGAAGCTTTCGGCCCGGCTGTTGGCTACGCATCGGCCTACAACATCATACACGCTGATTTCGGCATCGGCATTCTCGACTATCATGGTGTTGGCGACAGAGTAGATTACAAGTCTGTCAGCCTGTTCATCGTCAATTGCCGTCAGCTTATCTGATTCAACGAGGTTGAAGTACCACCAATCAGAGGCATAGTATGAATCAAAAGTGCCTACGGGTATATACACTGGTATCCCGTAGGTCTCAAAAGATGTCGCCACGTCGAAACTTGCAGGGCTTTCACCTGTGCATGTAATTGATTCAAGGCCCGTGCAGCCTCCAAACGCATAATAGTCAATACTGCGCATCGAGCCTGGAATGGCAATGCTTGTCAGGCTGGTGCATCCGTAAAACGCATTTACTCCGATAGAGCTGACCGTATTGGGGATTGCCACACTTGTCAGTCCCGAACAATTTTCAAAGACGCTTCTGCCAATGATCTTGACCGTATTAGGGATTGATACGCTTGTCAATTCCGCGCAACCGCGGAATGCCATAATGCCAATGGTGTCGACAGTATTCGAAATAGAATAATCTCCCGACTTTTTTGCTGGGCAGCAAATAAGCATGCTCTTGTTTTTGTCGAAAAGCACGCCGTCAGCTGAAGAATAGTTGGCATTATCCGCATGCACATCTATCTTGGCCAGGCCTGCACAATCGTAGAATGCGTCTTTACCTATGCGGGCAACCGACTGAGGCACATCGATGGATACCAGGCCTGCGCAACCATGAAAAGCATCGTCATGGACATCAGTAACGCCGTTTGGCACAGAATAGACCCCTTCATGGCCCATTGGGCAACTGATAAGGCATGTCTTGCCTTTATTGAAAAGCACGCCGTCAGCTGAAGTATAGCTGGCATTGTCCGCATCGACTTCTATCTTCTTCAAACAGCCACAGCCGATAAAAGCCATGTCCCCGACACTACTGACAGATTTTGGAATATTGATTTCCGCCAGCCCGGAACATCCATGGAACGCACTTCTGCCGATACTTGTGACAGCACTTGGAATACCGATGCTTTTCAGTCCCGTGCAATTTAAAAAAGCTCCCTCGCCAATAGTCTGGATTGTGTTTGGAATGGCAATGTCTGTCAGGCCCGAACAGTTTCTGAAGAGACTGTCGCCGATTGCCGTGATGGCATTTGGCAGGTTTATGCCTATCAAGCCCACGCAATCGCCAAATGCAGAACTGCCAATGCTTGTCACCGAATTCGGGATATCGACATTTGCCAATGCCACACATCCGCAAAACACATCATCGCCTATTTCAGCAACAGACTCCGGGATGTAGACAGCTGGCAGGCTTGCGCAATTGCAAAAAGCGCCGTTGCCAATGCTTGTAACAGAATATGGAATTTCAATTTCAGCCAAATTGGTATGGGAAAATGCATTGTCGCCAATTCGAGTGACAGAATAGATGTTTCCCTTGTCATCGATAACCGAAGGAGGAATTGTTGCAAATGCCATTTTTGGATAGTTGCCTTTTGGGTAGGCTTCAAATGTCACTTCGGCAGTTAAAGGCTCCACTTCGCTTGTAATGTTGAAGAAAAGGTCTCCAAATTGAAAATCGTATGCCTGTGCATTAAAAAATGCCATTAGCGCAACGGCTAATGAAAACTTATTTGCTTTCATGCTTTGTCTGTTTCGTTAAGCAGGCATCAATGGTGCAACCTGCAATCCCTCAAATGTAGAAACAAATGTTGAATTGTGATTCACGCATTAAGGGGACTTCCATAAATTGCCCTATTTTATTTTTTATATATGGGACATTCCTCAATCTTTTGAATTTTTGTCGCCATCTTGGTGAACAGTTAGAGATGTGGTGCACCAACTTCTCTACGGAATCGGTCTGACAACCAATCACCTGCCTGACAAAATCTTCAAAACCGCTACAAAGCAAGTTATGGAACTTCACACAAACAAAAAAGGCCTCAAACATAGTTTGAAGCCTTGTGAGTTTTGTAAGTACCCGGAGCCGGTGTCGAACCGGCACGTCCATTACTGGACACAGGATTTTAAGTCCTGCGCGTCTACCAATTCCGCCATCTGGGCAACCTTGAATAAGAACAAAAAAAAAGAGCGAGAAACGGGACTCGAACCCGCGACCCCGACCTTGGCAAGGTCGTGCTCTACCAACTGAGCTATTCTCGCGATTGCGGTTGCAAATGTATGCCAAAATCCGTTTCGTGCAAGCAGTTTTTAAAAAAAATTGCAAAGTTTTTTCTCAATTATTAAAAATCAAATAGTTAGCATAACCTCTCACCGTTTTTTTGTGGAGATGGACCACGTTTTGAATAGACCTACACGCTATTTTCCGGGAAAATTCATGATGGAAGAAGGGTAAAACCGTATTCAACACGCAAAATCACGGCAAGCAGGCGCCGTGAAAATGGGTTTTTGCAATTAGTATTGTCTGCTTTCTGCCGTACAGAAGCATCAACCGCATCGTCAACTTAAAGACCGGCGTCCGAAAAGTCGGCCAAACCAATTACACGCTTACATACATTTACGCCCACACTAACAGCTAATATACTGATGGTCAACTGCTTGCAATCGCGTCAGCATGGTCTTACGATTTGTAATCCAAAAATCGTGATTCGCAATTTATGGCGATTCGCAATTGTTAACTATATTTACCCGCTTTTTTGGCATCACTTGAATTTTATATTTATGAGCAACGACATATCAAGAGGCTGCAGTATCGACAACATTGATTCTGAAACCACTAATTGCAAGATTACATATTCGGGCAAGCTCAATGTCTTCGACTGGCTGAACGACATTCCTGAAGGCATCGACAAAAACGAGATATACGAAATCCGTTTCAAGAACACACGAAAGGGCTACTACTACAACGCAAGCGGACTGCGTCTGGCAACAGGCGACATTGTTGCCGTTGAAGCGTCGCCTGGCCACGACATCGGCATCATATCGCTGAAAGGCCAATTGGTGCTGCACCAGCTATCCAAGCACAACATCAATCCGCAAAGCGAATTCAAGGCCATATACCGCAAGGCCAAGCCAACCGACATTGAAAAATGGAAAGAGGCCATAGCCCTTGAGACAAGCACAATGATTGAATCGCGGAAAATAGCCTCAGACCTGAAGCTCGACATGAAGATTGGCGACGTTGAATACCAAGGAGACAAGACAAAAGCCATATTCTACTACATTGCCGACGACCGTGTCGATTTCCGCCAACTGATAAAGGTACTAGCCGACAGATTCCGTATTAGGGTGGAAATGAAGCAAATAGGCGCAAGGCAAGAAGCCGGGCGCATTGGTGGCATAGGCTCGTGCGGACGCGAGCTGTGCTGCTCGACATGGATGAGCAACTTCATATCGGTGACTACAACCGCGGCACGGTACCAGGAGCTTTCACCAAACCCGCAAAAGCTGGCCGGACAATGCTGCAAGCTAAAATGCTGCCTCAACTACGAGGTGGACTCATACATTGACGAACGCAAGAATTTCCCATCGGCTGAAACACCTATCATGACCGAGACCGGAAAAGCCTACCACCAGAAGACAGACGTATTCCGCCACCTGATGTGGTACTCGGTTGGCGATGCCAATGGGCTGAACCTGGTTCCCATTTCGGTTGAAAAGGTAAGGGAATACCAAGAGATGAACAAGCGTGGAATAAAAGTCCAGCTGGAGGCAGAAACTGAAGAAGAAACAAGCACAGAAGAGGCAATAGACTTCACGCAAGTAGTCGGGCAAGACAGCCTGACACGCTTCGACTCATCGAAAAAGAAAAGAAAGAAGCACCACAGCCGCGACCGCCGTCAGCGAGGCGACAACGACAGCGCAGACAAAAGCCGTGCAGGAGAAAACAATAGAAACGATGAAGCCCATACTGAAAACAGCGGCAACGATTAGCCTGGCAATGTCATTGGCCGCATGCGGCAAGCCGATGCTATACGAACGCGACTTCGACATGCCCAACGAGCAATGGAACCGCGACAGCGTGCTGGCATTCGAAGTGCCAATAACCGACACCGTAGGTGCCTACAACATCCTTTTCCAAAACCGCATAACAGGCCAATATCCATACAGCAACATGTACCTGTTTGTCACCGTAGTGTCGCCAAACCGCACGCACCAAACCGACACGCTTGAATGCATTTTGGCCGACAGCCGTGGCAAATGGCTCGGAAAAGGGTTCGGCAACATCTGGACCAATACAGTCCAATACAAGAAAAACATCATCTTCCCAGAAAGCGGCACATACACGTTCTACATTGAACAGGCCATGCGCATCGAGAACTTGCCACACGTGCTTGACGCTGGGATAAGAATAGAAAGTGTCAAATAACTCAAATTCAGAATTGTGGGAAAAGGAAAACTTGCCAAGTTCAGGGAGAACGAGACGTTTGAAAACGTATTTCAGCCCGAGATAACCGATTTCATGAATTTCACACATCCGCTCAAAGGCAACTGGAACAAGGAAGTGTTTAAAAACAGCAATCCGATTGTACTTGAATTGGGGTGTGGCAAAGGCGAATATACAGTGGGGCTGGCAAAGATGTTCCCCGACCGCAACTTCATTGGCGTTGACATAAAGGGCGCACGCATCTGGACTGGCGCAAAATCGTCGAACCTCGACAAGATGACGAATGTGGCATTTCTACGCACCCGCATCGAGATAATCAGGGCATTCTTCGCAAAAGGCGAAGTCAGCGAAATATGGATAACATTCCCCGACCCACAGATGAAAAGCCGCAGGGCAAAAAAGCGCCTAACCTCAAGCCTATTCCTTTCGATGTACCAGGAACTGCTCATCGACGGAGGCTCCATAAACCTGAAAACCGACAGCCGCTTCCTATACAGGTACACATGCGAGGTGGCAAAAGTGAACGGGCTGGAGACAGAACGCCAGACAGCCGACCTGTACAACGAACCATGGCTCGACGACATTCTGCGGATAAAGACATACTACGAGCAACTGCACATTGACGACGGCAACACCATCCACTACCTGAAATTCCGTCTGCCACAAGGCAAGACTCTTGTGGAACCGGAATTCGACGATTCAAGCTTCAAGCAGTAAGCCATCGAGCTACAGGCAGAAACTGGCGCATTGCGTCCAAAAACCGAGACAAACCAGCGCAAATCCACAAATCGGGCACCGCAACTGTCAATTCCACAATAAGCGATTTGCCTCAACGCATGCCTTAAGCGTGTTGATAGTATGACATAACTCATGTCGCATATCTAGGATTTTTTGTGGCAAAAAACTATATTGTCAAGTTGTTAAAAAGCCTATAGCATGGACACGACGGAATATACATCACTGGCCGCGCAAATGGAAAGCGCGCTGAACTCAAAGACCGGAAACATTGACGAATGGCAACAGAAAGCCAAGGAGCTGATGGCGAAAGCCGAATCATACATACAAGACCTGGAAGAGGAAAACAAGATTTTGCTGGAAGCCCAGACAAACGTAGAGAAACTGGCAAACGAGTACGCCGACTACTTCGAACATTCGCCAGTATGCAACGTCATAACAGACTCCAACTTCAGAATAACGCAAGCCAACACCCCATTCTGCGAGACGTTCAATGTCGACAGGCAAGACGTCATCGGGCTCACCGTGCCTGACCTCATAACCGACGATTCGAAGAACACGTTTGACGGCCTTAAAAAGAAGCTGAAAGACTCGGCCAACGTATTCTACATTCAGGCCGACATGCAAGTTGGCCAGACAAAGGCGACAATGAGAATTGCCACCCAAAAATCGGCCGAAGGCTACAGAATGGTGATGTACGACAAGTCGTTCTTCCAGAAAGAAAGAGACCAGCTGCACCGCCTGCTTGACATATCGTTCACGCTTCTGTCATATATCGACATAAAGACACACAAAGTGCTATACGTGAGCGACAACGTGCAGATTCTGCTTGGAATATCGGCAACGCAGCTAATCAATTGCACAGAGGAAGACATTGCAAAACGGCTGTTGCCTGAACACCGAAGCAAGTTCTACAACCTCAACGAACTGATAGACGAGGCCGAAAAGAACGGATTCAACGGCTACGACTGCAGCTTTTCGGCATACGACAAGGACCAGAAAGCAAAAGCCATGTTTGGACACTTTGCCTACGTGCGCAACAACGAAGGCGTTCCGATCCAGATAGCATGCGAGATATACAAGGACTACAACAACAGCGTGATAAGCGAGCAAAAGACCGCCACCATCGACAGCAAGAAAATCAAGCTTCTATCGGTGCTGTGCAAGGAAGTGTATTTTTCAATCGACAGCATATCGCACTTTACCGACTTGCTGAAGAAAAACATGAAGAGAAGCAGCCGTGGCAACCAATTCATTGACACAATAAACATTTGCGCAAGCAAGTCGAAGAACCTGCTGGCAAGCCTGGCCACCATCACCCGAATGGAGCTTAACCAGATTGTGGTCCTGAAAAACACGCTTAACGTCAACACGATACTGGCGGAGCTGTATGAGACATACCACGACAGCGCAGCCAAAAAGGGCGTTGAGCTCATTTGCGACAACCTGAACGGCGAAGCTCCCCTAATGATATATTCCGACTATGAGAAACTAAACATAGCAATGTCGAACCTGGTTGACAATGCCGTGAAATTCACCGAGAAGGGGCGCATAGAATATGGAGTGAAGGTGGAAGACAAGAACCTATGCTTCCATGTCAAGGACACAGGCATTGGCCTCTCAAAGAACATGCAGAAGGACCTGTTCACAAAGCTGCCACAATTCACTGACGGATTCAACGACAGCTCCGGCCTAGGACTGCAGATAACGAAAGGATTCATAGAAATGCTTGGCGGGAAAATCGATGTTGAATCGGAAGAGAATGTCGGTTCGACATTCAGCTTCACAGTTCCAATCGAAGGCAATGAAGCCAACAACGAAAAGCAAGACTACTCGAGCCTGAACATTGTAATTGCCGTCAGCGACTTCCGCACTTACAAGGTGCTTAACTCGATATTGATAGAAAAGAAGGCGACCCCTCAGCACATAAGCAATGGCAACGACCTTATGGAGCTTGTAAACACCCACACGCCAGACATCATCATCCTGGACATTGACTTACCCGGGAAAGACGGAGTGGGATGCCTTAAGGAGATACACAAGAAAGACTTGCCTTGCAAAGTGATTGTCCATGCCTCACGCATAGGCGACGACGACGGCGCCCACTTCAAGAGCCTTGGCGCATACGACTATCTGCCAAAGCCTGCCGACAGCGACACGCTGCTGAACATGATTAGCACAATTGTCAACGACATAAAACCGTATTATCACCTTTAGGCTCATTAAATTAAGGGGACTCCTATAAATTCACCGATTATTGAAATTTTCAAATAGAGGCTATTCTTCAATCTTTTGTGTGGCTTTGAGTTTTTGTCTCCATCATGGTGTTCAGTTAGAGACGCGGCGCGCCACGTCTCTACAACAAAAAAAATCAAATCTGTGTCATCTGTGCGAAACAACCAACAACCCAAATCCTAAATGAATTAGGGCATAAGGCATATGGGGAAATGACATTAGACATTGGACGTTAGACAAATGACGGTATAATGGACAAAATTTAGGATTTTGACGGGTGTGGCGTCCTAAATAAGCGTTACAGATTTTTATTACAAATAATAGCTAACAATTGTTGATTTGCCAAATGGCAAAAACTTTTGAAATTTGAAATGGCGCATCTACGTAAATGATTTTGTATTTTGGACTTATTTGATGGCGGGCACATTCAATTTGTCCCTACAAATATGTGAATGGTATCTTCTTTCTATTGGCGCATTGCTATAGTACTACAAAGCAATTTATCGGACTTTCCTTAAAGCTTCCTCTTGGAGCCTGATGTGGGACCCACAGCCTGAATGACTGCGCCATAGAGTGCAGGAATGGCCACATTGAGCAACCACACGACTATTGTGGCTATCATCACCTGGGTTGGCAATCCGCCGACAGGCGTGATAAAAAGCAATGCCATTGAACCCCTGACGCCCCACTCAACCAGCGCAAACGTGGGTATCAGCGTAACAAAAAAGTACATTAGCGCAATGGAGCAAAAAGCATCGTGCGGACTCAGGCTGACTCCTACCGACTCAAGCGCCAGATAGAACTGAAACGAAAAGACAGCATACCGCAGGCACGAATAGGCAAATGCCCTAAACAGCCCACCGACGGAATGCCTGCCCGCGCCCTGCACAAAACGCTCGAGCCAAGGCCAAGGCCGAAAGCTGAATCTTGGCGCCGCTTTTCCGATGCAGAAATAAAAAGCCACGACAGCCACAGCCAGCACCGCAAGCACAACCGACAGCTGGACATGATGGCTGGCAATCCATTCAAACGAATGTGGCAAGACTGGCTCCAGAATGAACGCGACCAGACCAAACAGGAAAATGGACACTACAAGTGCGAAACTTCCAACAAATGAGGCCATGGTGGCTTCAACGCGGTTTTCGGGCTTTAGCGTCGATATGCGACCCGCAAAATCGCCGATACGGTTTGGCGTAAGCATTGAGACAGAAAGCCCCACCATCACCGACCTGAACGACTCCGCCATTGACTGGCGTTGCAAATGCAAAGTGAGCGACTGCCACTTTTTAGCCTCAACCATCCAGTTTACAGGCACCAGAGCCACTACAGCCATCAACGGAAGAAGCCTGAAGTTGCCGACATCCATAGACAGTCCAAGCCTTACCTGACAATATATGCGATAGGATATAAACGCAAAGGCGGCCAAGGCTACGGCCATTTTCAGTATGGATGCCAACTTGTCTTTCATGCCATATTCCATAAAAAAAGCACGGAAATGCAAAAATACACATCTGCGCTTTTAAATGATTATCTGTGTCTAAAAACTGAAAATCGACATGTGGATTTTTTACATGCGGATCAATATTTACGCTCCGACTTGAGATTCATCGTTCCTGCCAGTTTCGAGCCCAGACCGACACTCCAGCCGGCTTTGACACCGACTGTCATGATATGCGTCTTTCTATGCAAATTTGACGACACGATGCCAATATACTCTCCTTTTTCACGATTGTAGAGGTCGTTGGCGCCTGAATGCCAAATTGTTGTTTGACCATCACCGACAGCAGTCACTGCCTTTGGAACACCATCGTAAATCAGTTCGGTCGCTGGCAAGTTGACAACGTAAACGTCGGCAGAACGGTACGGCTTGCCGTAGCCAATTTCGATTATTGAATTGATTAATTGTCGATTTGGATTTAAATTTGCGACAACAAAAACATACCATTATGCGCATCGACATTCTGACAGTTGTCCCCGAAATACTTGAAGGCCCGTTCAGCCAAAGCATCATTGGGCGGGCACAGAAAAAGGGAATTGCCGAGATTCACATTCACAATATCCGCGACTACTCCACCGACAAGCACCACCGTTGCGACGACTACGCGTTCAGCGGCAGCGCAGGCATGGTCATGACCATCCAGCCCATCGAAGCCTGCATCGAGGCCCTGACCAAGGAACGCCACTACGACGAGATCATATACACTTCGCCCGACGGCGAGATGTTCAACCAGCCTATGGCCAACCAGATATCGCAGCTTGAGAACATCATAATACTCTGCGGGCACTACAAAGGCGTCGATCAGCGTGTACGCGACCACCTTATCACAAAGGAAATATCGATAGGCGACTACGTGCTGACAGGAGGCGAACTGGCCGCCGCCGTCATTGCCGACTCCGTCATCAGGCTGATACCCGGAGCCATCAGCGATGAGACTTCGGCCTTGTCCGACTCGTTTCAGGACAATCTGCTGTCGGCCCCAGTCTATACACGCCCTGCCGACTACAAAGGTTGGAAAGTGCCCGACGTGCTGCTGTCGGGCAACGAACGGCTTATTGAGGACTGGAAATACGAGCAGTCGCTTGAACGCACAAGACGGCTCCGCCCCGACTTGCTTGGCGAAGATTGAAAGCAATTGATTCACAGCAGATACGAGGCACACACTTTAATTCATAAAACTCAATCAGCAACTTGCCATGATAAATCCCGCCAACAACATTATGCCGTTTCTGTCTGAGCTACAGCAGAACAACAACAAGCAATGGTTCGACAACAACCGCAATTGGTACAAAAAGGCATCGGCCGATTTTGTGCAGTTTGTAGCCGACATGATTGAGATTCTGGCCGAAACCAACCCGGAGTTTGTCGGCGTGACGGCCAAAGAAAGCATCTACCGCATTTTCCGCGACTTGCGCTTCTCTTTTGACAAGACTCCATACAAAACCCATTTTGCGGCAAACATAGCGCCCGGTGGCAAAAACAGCCAACGCTGCGGATTCTACATTCAGCTTGAACCCCACGACATGTCAATGTGCGGTGGCGGAATCTGGATTGAGGACAAAAACATTCTCAAAGCCATTCGCGACGAGCTATACTCTGTGCCCGAAGACCTGCTCGACATAATCGAGACCGACGAGTTCCGCAACACATTCAACGGGCTGTGGGACTACCAGAAGCTGAAGACCGTCCCTGCCGGATACAACCGCGACTTCAAGCATGCCGACCTGCTCAAATACAAGCATTTCATTGCATCAAACGCCATTGCCGACAGGCAGGTCGCCGCACCCGACCTCTACGACTACATTGCCAACGTGCATAAGACGCTGTACCCAATGTGCCGTCTGCTGAACTCGATAATCGACGACGCCTTGGCTCTGTAGGCCCATTACATACTTGGCACGCAACCTATTTCAACCTGACCGCATCTTCTTTGTGTCGTTTTTTTTAAGATGATCTCTAGTAATTGCCTTATAGTGATTTTGAAGATTTTGTCAGGCAGATTGATTGGTTGTCAGACCGATTTCTAATCAGCAAGATGGCGACAAAAATCCAAAAGCATGCAAAAGTTTGAAGAACAGTCTATATTAAAAAGCCCAATATTCGGGAACTTTATCGATATTTTTAACATATTGCACCAATTTTATATTTGATATTAACCATTTGCCTAACTATTCAAAACAACATTAATCTGTTAAAAAATGAATGAAAAAGCATTCTCCCTAATCGTGGCGCTAATGGCATTTGCCGGCGCACAAGCCTACGATTTCAAGTCGGGCGACCTTTGCTACAACATCACCAGCAACACCGACCCGTGCACAGTGGCCGTGGCACAAGAAAGCCGAGACAGCAACTATTCAGGACTCGCATCAATTGTAATACCTGCAACGGTTGAACACAACGGCAAGACATATTCGGTAAGCGCCATCGACTCGGCGGCATTTTTCTTCTGCACAGGCCTGACCTCGATTGAAATTCCAAATTCAGTGACATACATCGGCAAAATGGCATTCGACAGCTGCTGCGTCCTGAAATCGGTCAACATTCCGAACTCGGTCACCTGCATCGACTCCCTTGCTTTCTTGTACTGCTCAAGCTTGGACACCATTGTCATACCTGAGTCGGTGGACAAAATCAGCTATGCTTCGTTTGCCGTATGCTCTAACCTGAAATCGGTCACCATTCCTAATTCCGTGACAAAAATAGAAGGCTCTGCATTTGAGGAATGCGGCAACCTGATGTCCATCAACATTCCCGAATCTGTCAAGGAAATAGGGGGCTGGGCATTTTCCTATTGCGACACATTGTCAACCTTGGTCTTGCCCGATTCGCTGACAAGCATCGGCATAATGGCATTTGCCAACTGCCACAACCTGAAGTCGATAAACATACCCGGCTCCATTACACGCATTGAGCCGGCAACATTTGAAAACTGCTACAGCCTTGACACAATAGTGCTGCCATCGTCGGTAACCGAAATTGGCGAGTTTGCCTTTGCCGTATGCGGAATAACATCAATAAACATTCCCAATTCAGTTACAAAAATAGGCAGTTACGCTTTCGAGGGTTGCGGACGTCTCAATTCAATTGTAATTCCCGAATCGGTGACCGACCTGCAGGAATACGCATTTTATGACTGCTCGTACCTTGAAACTGTCACATTGCCCAGTTCCATCACAAGCATTGAGCCATACATGTTTACCTACTGCGAAAACCTAAAATCGATAAACATCCCCAATTCAGTAACAAGCATCAATGAAGCCGCATTTGCCTTGTGCACGTCATTGACGTCAATCGACATCCCAAATTCCGTAACGTATATAGGCACTGACGCATTTTATAGCTGCGGATTGAAATCAATTATCTTCCCTAATTCACTTATGTCAATTGGCGTTGAGTCATTTGCCGGCTGCTACGCATTGGAGTCGGTTACAATACCAAACTCTGTCAAGACCATCAATGGAAGTGCTTTCCTTCAATGCGAATCGCTGAAATCAGTTGCCATTCCAAACTCGGTGACATTCATAGGCCCATCGGCCTTTGAAGGATGCACAAGTCTGACCTCGGTGGAATTGCCAAGTTCAGCCAGCAATATCGGCGCCGGAGCATTTAACAAATGCAGCAATATAGCCGGAAACGAATTCGACAATGCCATCTATCTAGGCGATAGCGTTAATCCCTACTTCATGCTTTACAAAGCCACAGACACAGATATAACCAGTTGCAAAATCAACGAGAATACAAAACTCATCCACGATTATGCCTTCGACGATTGCGACCAACTTTCATCGCTGGAACTGCCTGCATCGGTATCGCAAATCGGCAACTATGCTTTCCGCAACTGCATTGGCATTAAACACATAATCTGCAAAAGGGAGAATCCAATAGTCTTTTCCAACAGAACTTTCGACTCTGACATCTTCGAAATCCCGGTAGATGTTCCTGCCGGCTCTTTGAAAGCATACCAAAATTCGAACTGGAAAGTGTTTGAAAACCTTAGGGAAGCAACCGGCATCAATGATGAAACCGCCTCCACCGTTAAGGTGTACGCCACAGGCAACTCCATCGTAGTCGAGAATGCCGATGCCGAAATAAGCGTGTTTGACGCCGCCGGCCGCCTTGTCGCCCGTAATGACGTTGCGTCCCACGTCTCCATCACAATGCAGAATGCAGGCATCTACATTGTAAAGGTTGGCAATGTGGCAAAGAAGGTCTATGCCGATTGTGATTGACAATTAAAGGGGCTTCTATAAAAGCCAACATATCAACAATTGAAAAAGGCTTCGGCGAATTATCGCCGAAGCCTTTTTTGTTAAGTCACTGGTGCGCCAAATCAACAAGACGCAACGCCCCACTGACTATTTCTTGTTCTTGACGTACACGTTGCTTTTGTTGAATACGGTGGAATAAGGTTCAACGCTCTCGGTCAGCCACACGTTGCCGCCTATGACGGAGTTGTGCCCGACAATAGTCTTGCCACCCAGAATGGTTGCGCCTGCATATATTGTCACCTCGTCCTCAATGGTCGGGTGGCGCTTGATGCCTGCCTCGGCCTTGTCAACACTCAATGCGCCGAGTGTCACGCCTTGATACAGCTTCACATTGTTGCCGATGACTGTTGTCTCGCCAATGACGATGCCTGTGCCATGGTCGATGCAGAACGAGTGGCCTATCTGTGCGGCAGGGTGGATGTCGATGCCAGTCTTGCCATGGGCGTACTCGGTGAACAGACGCGGCAGCACCGGCACCTTCTGCTCGTACAACTGATGTGCCAAGCGATAGACCACAATGGCATAGAATCCGGGATATGTAACCACAACCTCCTCAATTGACTCGGCTGCAGGGTCGCCGTTATATATGGCCGTTGCATCCTCAATCATACGCAGGTAGAGCAGCTCAAGCGAGTTTGAAAATGCCTCAACCTCGCTTTCAATCTCCTCGTCGGTGTACGACAACTGCGAGAGAGCCATTTCCAAAAGGTGCTTCATGTCGTAGTAGCGGGCCTCGGTCGACTGAGTGTCGTCGCAAAGTATAGGGAACAGAAGGCTGACGGTCTTGTCAAGCAGCTGATGGCTTAGCGACTGCGAAGGAATCTTTCCTTCGGCGCGCTTCTTGAATTGTCCAATATGGCTGAAAAGCGTATTATCCATAATCATCAATTTTTTTCGTTATACGAGAAACCGGTTAGCAAACCGACAGATTGAATCCGCAAGCCATGAGCACCAGAATCAGTCCGCCAACAAGTATGCGGTACCAGCCAAACAGGCGGAATCCGTATTTTGTGACAAAGCTGATGAAGAACTTTATGGCGAGCAGCGCTACTACAAAGGCGACAATGTTGCCTACGAGCAGCACCCCGATATTGTCGGAAAGGATTTGCATCCCGTCAGGTTCAAGCAGTAGTTTAAGGAATTTGTAGCCGGTTGCGGCGCACATTGTTGGAACGGCCAGGAAGAACGAGAATTCGGCGGCCGCCTTGCGTGTGAGTTTCTGCGCCATGCCGCCCACTATGGTTGCCATTGAACGCGAAACGCCTGGAATCATTGCTATGCATTGGAACAAGCCGATGCAAAAGGCGCGTTTCTCGGTCAGTTTCGTATCTTCAGAGCCCTTGTTGAAAATCTTGTCGCAGAACAGCATGAATATGCCGCCTATTACAAGCATTGTGGCAACAACGGTCACGCTTTCGAGCATCTCGTCAATCTTGTCGCTGAAAAGCAGTCCGAAGAATGCGGCGGGGATGAACGCCACCAGCAGTTTCCAGTAGAAATCGAACTTATGGATGAACTTCTTCAGTGCCGATGCTCCTTCAGGGGCTGGCGTCTGGTTCAGTTTGAAGAATCGCTTCCAGTAAAGCACCACCACCGAAAGAATTGCGCCAAACTGTATAATCACCGTAAATGCCTTCACAAAATCGGTGCTTTCAACACCCAACAGGCCTTGGGTTATTATCATGTGTCCGGTTGACGATACGGGCAAAAACTCGGTAAGTCCTTCTACAATTGCAATGATGATAGATTCAAAAACGCTCATTTTCTATTTTTTTGTTATTGCGCGCAAATTTAATTGTTTATCTGTTTCGGCAAACGATATTGTACTTAGGCACTGCAATGCCTGCCTATTCAAGCGTCTTTTTCAGTTGATAGATTACGAGTGCCGGGTTGTCGTCTTCGGTCAAGCTCTCAAGTTTGGCGTAGTCTGATTCTGACAATATGCGCTTGAGGTCCGACAACTTTGCTTCATCGTTATCTTTGCAACGCTCTAAATCTTCATAATCGAATGGTTCAACTGCGCAATTGCCGAACCTGTATGCATAAGAATAAGGAAATGGTTTTATAAATACGGATTTTTTTGTCGACGTGCTATACAAGACCCAGCCTGCAGGATTGATTATAAACAATATGTAGTTTTCAAAATTCATTATTCTTTCAATGTAATTGTTTTTTTCACCATTCTTAAAAGCATACATATTGTCATTATTGATTTCTTCAATGTTGATATTTGCCTTGTTTGGATAATTGACAGCCAACGCATGACAGGCTGTATCGTAAACAAACAGGGTATCCCATTGCACTTCTTGAAAAAATACATAGTCATTGCCTTGTACAAACGAACCGCCAAGAAATGGGTTCACAGGGGTGTGGGGGGGCGTTGGACCAGTCCAGTGCAACTTATAATGCACGTAACCATCCAAAATATTCATGTTAGTGTCGATAATCAACAGGTTGCAGTCGGTAAATTCGCCCCATTCCAAGTCGGAGGCCAAGCG
>JAZUEN010000029.1:0-3717 GCA_045640185.1 Bacteroidales bacterium | reverse complement strand
ATCCTAAATATTAAGGTTTGTAGTGCGATGCGTTCAGTATCAGTTGGTAGTCGTTATCACGCATCAGGTCCTGCAGAGTGACATTCGGGTTGTGCTTCAGGTACGATTTGACGATTTTGTAGCCAATCCATTGGCCTACGCCACCAGGCGATTTCTGCGAGAATGAGGCGGTGAACGGGCCAGGGTTCACCATACGGTTTATCTCTTTTGCCGATGTGCTGAAAAGTGCGTTCTTGTCAACCATTGACAGCCACATTTGCTGTTCGTTCTTGTGGCACCATTCGAGTTGCTTTTTGGTATAGCCCCATTTGAGCGAGTCGGGTGAGTCGGGCAGTAGGTAGTCCAAAAAGACGTGAATCTTGCCGTAGTACAGCATTTGCGAGATTAGGTTGTCATCTTTCGGCGTGTATTCAAATTCGGTTAAGCCGAGAGCCGTGACCACGTCGGAGGCAATCTTCTGCGGATGCATATTATGTTGCAGATAGACAGGCGTGCGCAACATTTGGTAGTACTTGTTGTTAGTGCCGAGATATTTGTCGAGGCTGATGCTGATGAGTCCCGAATCCACCACAATGTTTTGGTTGAATCCCGAAATGTGGGTGTAGATTTTCGGCTGTTCCTTTTCGGGGAAAAGCACGGCCAGTCGGGCCCACGCTTCCGACAGTTCCTTTTCGAACTTCAGTTTGCCAGTGCCGAAAATGCGGTTCACTTCGCGCATCGACCCGCAGATGTCGGGGTCGGTGAGGAACGATGCCAGTTTGCGGTCGTAGTTCAGTTGGTTCGTCCCGCCAATGTTGATGATCTTGATGCTGAAAAGGTCCAGAAATTGGCCGTATTTCTGTTCCATTTGCGGAACGTGTTGCCAGATGCTGTCAGCAGGTATGGCAAAAAGGTCTTGTTCAAAGCGTTGAATATTAATGTCTTTATAAGCCTTGCTTATGTCAATGTCCGATTTTCCGTGGCATCCGCTCAGAACTATCGCACAAATCAGTATCTGTATTGTTCTTCCAATATTCATCTTGTATCTCATTTTCCCGACAAAGTTATCAAATTCCGTGAGTCCCGAAAAAGCGGACAAACCCACGGATTGCCCCAAAAATAATTAGAAAGACGCAATTGTCAATCAATGATTTAGAAAGTGCGATTTTGCAATTCTAGAATCTTATTTGTAAAAATTCATCTCATCAATGTATTGCCACGCTTTTTCAGGCACAAAGAATTGCACGTTCTTGCCGTCGGCGATGGCTTTGCGAATGAAACTTGATGATATTTCAATCTGCGGTGCGTCAATGAGTTGCACGTGCTGATGATTGTGGAAGACGGTCTTTTCGCAGTTTGGGCGCGGATAAACCATAATGTTGAAATTGCTTAGAAGCAGTTCGTAGTTTTTCCATTTGTGGAGAGTGCCCAGATTGTCTTCGCCCATAATCAGCGTAAACGCGTGTTCGGGGTGCTGTTCCTGCAGATAAGCCAATGTGTCGATGGTAAACGATGGCTTGGGCATACGGAATTCGATGTCGCAGGCGCGGAACTTGCTGAAGTCGCGTAGCGCAAGGTTTACAATGTGTAGCCTTTGGTAGTCGTCGAGCAGTTGCGCGCGTTGCTTGAGCGGGTTTTGCGGGCTCACCACGAACCATATCTCCTGCAGGTCGGTATATTCGGCAATGTAGTTGGCCAGTGCCAGATGCCCGATGTGAATCGGGTTGAACGAACCGAAGTATAGTCCGACTTTCATCTTTGGCGCCTATTTGTCAAGGAATTCGCTCACTTTGTCGTAGGCCTGTTGGCAAGCGACGTCAAGCACGTCGTTCACTATGGTCAGGTCGAATTGGTTGGCGTAGGAGATTTCTTCTTCGGCTTTTGCCACGCGCTTCTCAATTTCTTCAGCCGAGTCGGTGGCGCGACCAATCAGCCTTTTGCGCAGTTCTTCCACCGAAGGTGGCATTACGAACACCGATAGGGCGTTGTCGCCGAATTTCTTCTTCAGGTTGACTCCGCCTTTCACGTCAACGTCGAACAGCACGTGGTTGCCTTTGCCCCAGATGCGGGTCAGTTCCGATTTAAGCGTGCCGTAGAAGCGTCCTGCGTAAACTTCTTCCCATTCAACAAATTGGTCAGCGTCGATGCGCTTCCTGAACTCGTCGACAGTGAGAAAATGGTAATCTACGCCGTCTTTCTCCTGTCCGCGAGGTGCGCGACTGCAGGCCGAAACCGAGAATTCCAGTTTCAGCCCTTTCGATAGCAGGTGCTTTACAATGGTTGTCTTGCCCGAGCCTGACGGTGCTGAAAAAATGACAATTTTCCCTTCCTTCATTTTACAGAATGTTAAGTGATTGCTCCTTTATTTTCTCCAGTTCGTCCTTCATACAAACCACTAGTTTCTGCATTTCGGAGTCGTTGGCCTTTGAGCCCAAAGTGTTGATTTCGCGACCCATTTCCTGCGCAATGAAACCGAGTTGGCGTCCAGTTGCGTCGCCGTTCATAGTGTCGAGGAAGTACTTGCAGTGATTGGCAAGGCGCACCTTCTCTTCAGTGATGTCGAGTTTCTCGATGTAGAAGATCATTTCCTGCTCAAGGCGGTCCATATTGATGTTCTCGAGTTTGATGAACTCGTTGAGGTCGCCCTTGATGCGTTCCTTTATGCGGTCGATGCGTGGGCGCTCGTATGTGGGCACTTGCGCAAGATATTCCTGAATCTTATATATGTGGTCGGCAATGTCTTTTGCCAATGCCTTGCCTTCCTGCTTGCGGAATGCGACAAGTTGGTCCAATGCATCTTCTATCGATTTTCTGATAGTTGCCCATTCTTCGTCGTCAAGTTCTTCGTGGTCGGTTTTCAGCACGTCGGGTAGGCGCATTATCGTTCCCAGAAGGTCGGCCGATGCAGGCAGGCCGAGTTCGTCGGCAATCTTGCTCAGTTGGCTGTAGTACGATTTTACGACGTCGGCATTGATTGTCGATGCCGATTCCACATCGTTCAGTTCGGAGTACATCGAGAAATCGACTTTGCCACGCAACAGTTTGTCTGATATCAGGTTGCGTATTTCCATTTCTTTCTCGCGATAGAAATTTGGAATACGGCTGTTCAAGTCGAGTTGCTTGCTGTTCAAACTTTTTACTTCAATGGTCAGTTTCTTGTTACTCAATTCGCAAGTTGCTTTCCCGAATCCTGTCATTGACAATAACATAACTTCAGTATTTATGGTTTTTTATTATTTCGATAGATATTTCAATCCTTTGGCGACTATCACCAAATCGATGTAAAGTTGGTAATCTTTTGCGTAAAGCAAGTCAATTTTTTCACATTGTTCGAGTGTGGCGTTTGGTCCGTACTTGATAAGTGCTTGACTTAAAACGCCTTTCCTTATTTTAGGCAGGACAGGGTTTTGGCTTTTGCCAGAAAAACCCACCCACGACATTTGCCCGAACATTACCCTGAAAATGTTGCAGTAAAGCCTTGCGGGCGCTTTGCACACAAACCACAATATTGGCGATGCCACCAGCAGTGTAAGTGACATTAGCAAGTCGAATGTGCGCTTGTTGCGTATGTTTTGAGGCTTTACAATTGTGTTGAAATCGACGGTGTAGAGGTCGCCTGCGGTGTCGATGGAATTACTTCCGATTATCGACAGGCTTTCGGGTGGCGCAATCTTGAAATGTACAGTGTCGCCGTCGAGTTGTAGCATTTGCTCAATTATCTGCTGTGCGGTCATATTT
>JAZUEN010000028.1:0-12226 GCA_045640185.1 Bacteroidales bacterium | reverse complement strand
GCACAAAATCGGCAGGCTTATGCAAATCGCAAGAAAATATCCAATTGGCATACAAGACTTTAAGGGTCTTATTGAAGATGGCTGGTCGTACATCGACAAGACAGACTTGGTTTACAGGCTGGCGCATAGCCACAAAACCGCATTCCTGAGCCGTCCGCGCCGTTTTGGCAAGAGCCTGCTGTGCTCAACACTTCGCTACTATTTCGAGGGCGAGAAGGAACTCTTCAACGGCCTGAAAATAAGCACACTCGAAACCGATTGGGTTAAATATCCTGTGTTGCATTTCGGGTTAAGCACAGGAACATACACAAGTGTCGAAAGTTTCAATTCAACCTTGTCGGTCGCCCTTTCGATATATGAGGAAAAATATGGCCGAAACGAGAACGAAGAAACACTGTCGGACCGTTTTGCAGGCATCCTGCGCCGAGCACACCAACAGACAGGGCAGAAAGCCGTTGTCTTAATCGACGAGTACGACAAGCCTCTGCTCGAGACACTCGCCAACCACGAACTGAACGAGCAGTTCCGTGTAATCCTGAAATCGTTCTACGGCACAATGAAATTCTCCGATGAGCATATACGCTTCATCTTCCTCACAGGCGTGACCAAGTTCAGCAAGGTGAGCATCTTCAGCGACCTTAACAACCTTGAAGACCTGACAATGAAGAACGACTATGCTACAATATGTGGCATAACCGAGGAGGAAATGACCACCACTTTTGATGCAGAAATAAGTGCAATGGCCGAGAAACACAACCTGCCCAAGGAACAGATGCTTGCCGAGCTGAAACAGATGTACGATGGCTACCATTTCGCCGAGAACCTGATTGATGTTTACAACCCGTTCAGCCTGCTGAATGCCATGTCGGAGAAAAAACTCGGCTACTACTGGTTTGCGACAGGCACGCCAACCTACCTGACCAAACTGCTACGCGACGCCAACTACAACCTGCGCGAGCTGACAGGCGCCGAGGCTACAGCATCACGTCTGGGCGACATCAGCCAGCCCGAACTCGACCCGGTCCCAATCCTGTTCCAGAGCGGATACCTGACCATCAAGGGCCACGATGCGGAATTTGACACCTACTCGCTCGATTTTCCGAATCGCGAAGTGCGACAAGGGTTCTTTGATGCCTTGTTGCCTCAATTTGGGGCCAGCATTGATGAAAACGGAAACGGTTTCTCGCTTCCAAAATTTGTCAAGGCGGTTCGAGAGGGTCGCATCGACGATTTCATGGAGCGCCTGAAAGCCTTGCTTGCCAACATACCATACACGCAGGCGCCCGAGGAGAAGCGCCAGAAGCTCATTGAACAGCAGTACCAGAACGTAGTTTACATCATCTTCACGCTGATGGGATTCTACACCAAAATAGAGTACCGCACGGCCATTGGTCGCATCGACCTTTCGATAGAGACACCCGACTACGTTTACGTCATGGAGTTCAAGGTGGGCCAAGGCAGTGCCGAGGAGGCACTTGCGCAGATAGAGGAACGGCACTATGCCGATGTTTTTGCGTCAACCGCCAAGACGCTGATCAAGGTTGGCGTGGGCTTCGACAACGCAACCCGCAACATCGACAAGTGGGTGACGGCGTAAAGCACGCCATGGTGCACCACTGGCAGATAAAAATCTGGTTGCAAGCCTGACCAACAGCAGCATGTCCGTTTTTCAACCACTATTGCCTTATGTCCTTAAGGCGAAGGCAGAAAGCCGGCAGGAACAGCACTATGCCTATAAGCGAGAACACCAATCCTCCTATTGTCCCTACTGCCAAAGGGAACCAGAATCCTTCCTTCTCTCCACACATAAACGGGATGAAGCCAAGAGCTGTGGACAATACTGTCAGCAAGATTGGGATTATCTTTATATTAAAGGCTTTCAGGTATTTGCGCAATATTCCACTACCTTTTAGGTTCCGATACTCATTGACAACGTATATGCTTGAATTGACGGTTATTCCGCAAAGCAAAATCAAGGCAGCCAAGCCTCCTTGGTCGAAATTGACGGAAAAGACATAAAATGTCAGGAAAAGGCCGATGTAAGATATTGGAATAATGGATATTATGACTATCGGCAAGCGTAACGAATTAAACAAAATGGATGTAATAAAGATTATCAGCAAGATGACCATACCCAACAACCAATATTGATTTTTTCCGCTTCCATAATACCAATAGTAACTATCGTCTGATTGAATTTCATATCCGACAGGAAGGTCCTTTTTGAATGCTTCGACGATTTTTTTCATCACTTTTTGCCCCATTTTGCTAGAGCCGATGTAGTCATACTGGATGCAGAGCCTGTATTGCTGGTTCTCCTTTTCAATGCTGGCAGGGGCTTGGGTTTTTACAAAAGTGCAAAGTTCGCCAATCTTGTACTTGCGGCCATTGAGCATGACAGGCTTGTTGAGCATATCCCATATCACATACTCGTCGTACTGCTCAGATGACAGCACTACTGATTCCTGTCTGTCGCCATTCCAAATTGAGCCGACGTTGTTTTCACCATGCGCATTGACCGCCAAGGCATAAAAAAACTGCTCCACGCTTATGCCTTGCTGCGCCATGAACTTGGTGTTTGGCTCAAGCCTGAACTCGGAATAATCGCTCTTGTTGTACGAAAAATGTGAATTGATTTCAACTTCCTTGATGCGCTTGTAAGTGAGCAAATGTCTTTTGATAGTGTCTGCCACCGTCTGCAAGTGCTCGTAGTTGTAGCCGAGCAACTTTATACGATATGAACCTGACGATTCATACACGCTGTTGCTGAAACCATTGTCGGGCAAGCCGTAAACACTCCAACTGCCACCACCAAGCTGCAAGGCCTTTGATATGATGCTCGACTTGAGCAAATAAGGGAACCCAGAATTTCGGGCTTTTGGTGTGAAGTAAATGCTGATATGCGCACTCTGCGGGCCATAGACATTTGTCTGGAACTGGCTTACCTCATCGAATGTGCTGATATAGCCTTCCATCTTCCGTACCAGCTCGTCCATCTGGGCAAGAGTGCTTCCGTACGGCAATGAGGCCGAAACATATAGGACAATCTCCTCGTCCCTGCTCCAATAGCTGCCGCCATAGACCTTGTCGGCGAATAGCCGCAATGTGCCGCCAAAGACGACATCGGTGACTGGCCTGATTTTTTCCTGATAAACAGCTGTGCCCAATGTATTGTTGTAGATTCGTGCCGGCAACGATTCACCTTCGATAGACTTTGGCAGCATGAAAATTGGCGTTCCCATAGCCATCACCAATATTGCCACCATAAGCCTCCTATGGCGAGTTGACCAATTGATATATCTGACATACAGCCCGTTACACCAAACTGCAAATCGCAATCTAGGCCTTACTGCACGACTTTTCTTGTCGGATTTCTGTAATTTAAGCAAGGCTGGGACAAGCCAAAATGCTGTAAATATTGATATTATCAGATTGACAATCATTACAATGGAGAAATCGATGAGATTAAGTCTGACCTGATCATCGAGGAAGAAGACAATGCCAAGTGCGGCAACCGTGGTGAACGTGGCGGCAACTATGGGCAAAATTGCTGACAGGTCATGTCTGCGTCGCCAATGGTCAGTCATCACAATAGTATTGTCAATCATCAGATTGAGCGAAATGGTAATTCCGGCGAGTGAATAAAGATGGAGTTCCACCCCAAGCAAATAGTATGCAATGAATGCCACGGCCAAATTGCAAGCCAGGCTTACCGTAACCACCAACACATAACGCCAGCTGAATGTGGAAATGAATACGAACAGCAGCAATATGATTATGGTCAGCAACGTACGGCTGCATATCTTGTTGATTTCGGTGTTGATGTATTCAGATGCGTCGTAAGTCTTGTGCATCTCATAACCATCAGGCAAAAGCGGCTTCAGTTCGGCAATTCGCTGCAGAATCTGGTGTGACAGCTTCAGCTGGTTTGCATTTGCATTTGCGGTAAATGCCAGATAGACAGAGCTGAGCCCATTGATACGGAAATAACTGCCTGGCTCCGACTCGCGATATTCAACTTTGGCAACACTACTGAGCTGGATATGCCTTCCGTCAGGCAGCTTGAGGCTGATGTCGGACAAGTCGAGGACAGAATCGGCGACATTGTCGGTCTGAAGCACAAAATTCCCATATGTATTGCTAAACTTATATTGTGAAATAGCCGACCTGACATCTGATTCAGAGACACCAAGATTTGCCAGCACATCGGCATCGTAAGTTATACGCCATTCCATTTGCTGCGAGCCATAAATATCTACAGCCTTGATGCCCGACATATCGGTAAAGCCGGCCTTGAACACCTCATGCACCTTGGAGTTGATGTCGGCGGAATTACCCAATGCATTGATTGTGAATACAAGGAACTGCCGTTCATCCTCCTCGTTTTCGTTGGAGCTCTGCACCGAGATGCTTGGATAGCTGGTTCCTACAGGCAAATCAGGATAAACCTGCCTGATTATTGTAGATGCCTCGAATCGCACGGCGTCGATGTCGGAATGCTTGTCGAACTCGATGCTGATGTATCCGTAGCCATCGTTAGACGATGAATTGATCGATGTGATGCCCGACATACGAGCGAGCATTGCCTCAAGCCGGCTCGTCACTTCCGTCTCTATAATCTTTGAAGTGGCACCATTAAGCGAATACGACACCTGCAACGCCGGCATATTGCGCGACGGCGACAATTTCAAAGGCAGCTGCGGGAACAATGCCAGTCCAATCATTGACAGGCAAATTGCCACAACCAACACAGTGAATGGCGACGATGTGTGTCTCTTTGCTGGCATGATGCGCTATTTTACAAGATTGTCGTAATCGAATTCGTCAGACAATGAGATGTTCATTTCAAAATCGTAGAGCGTGAGCTTTCGCAAATCGTAATAGCACGACCAGTAGTTGCGCATGTTCTGAATGTATTCATTCTGCGCATTGAGCAGTTTCTGCTGGGCATTGGTAAGGTCGGCAATGGTTCCGTTGCCAAGCTGAAACAGCGAACGTGTCTCGTTGTACATGTCGTTAGCCAGGACGAGGGCCTGCTCGGCGCTCAACAGAAGCTGCATTCGGGAACTTAGTTCGGCAATGGTGATGATAACCTCTTGTTCAAGTTCGATGAGTTTTTGCTCTGCATCAATATTGGCGATGGTCAAGTTGCTCTTGGCTATGTTTCGCTGCCCCTTGCCTTGCTTCCAATCGACAATTGGAATGTTTAGCGACAGCGAAACAATATCCTGGCGCATTGGCGACTTGTATGCATCCGAAAAGTTGTCGGCAGCCTGGTTGAAGCCTACGCTTGCATTGACATTGGCATTGAAACGGGTGGACTTGTTTGTCTGGTCGAGTGCCTTTTCCGATTCGGCCACGGCCTGCATCTTCTCCTTGATCATGTAGCTGTTGCCATGCATCATCTCCAAAGCCTTTTCAACATCAACATCGATGAGTGAAGGCGCACCGGGGAGTAGCAAGTGGATATCGACATCTGTGGACATGCCAAGGAACGATGCCAAAGTCAGGCAGGCTCGCTGTCTGGCAATCTGGGCCGTTGTAATGGAATTGCGTGCGTTGACGACATCGAGCCTCAACGATAGCAAGTCGTTTTTCCGGATAGCGCCAATCTTGTACCTGCGCTCACCTATGACAAGCAGCGAATCGCAGGCTTCGGCACGCTCAACGGCGAGTTCGTACTGAGTCTGGGCTGCGGCAAGCTCGAAAAAGTAACTTACGGCAGTGGCTGCAACCGATTCGGAATTATATAGATACTCGAGCTTGGCACGTTCGTACTTCAATGGCTCGATTCGTCTGTCCCATTTAAACTCGTTGAACCCGAGCATATTATTCTGATAACCTATTCTGACAGGAGTTGTTGTGTACTGGTTGTATGTACTTTCACCGAAATTGCGCAGATACTCGGCATTAGTCTCTACAAAGACAAAACCGCCAATAGGACTGACATTCTGCTTCAGCGTCAACCCTGCCGAAGCTGAATAGCTTTTCTGCTCACGGTAAACGTCGATATTGTTTTCAAAATCGTAACGGCTGGTCAGGTAACGGTAATAATTGGCCGGGCTGAGCGACAAATCGAGGGTTGGCAAGTTTTTTGCCTTATATCCCCTAAACGCCCAATAATCAGACATGTACAGATTCTTGTAGCGAAAAGCCATAAGCGAGCTGTCGTTTGCCAGCTTGATGACCTGACGCATGTCGAGCGTGACGCTTTTTGTCTGGGCATCTGAAGAGAAAGCGGCTGTAGCCAACACAAATGCAAGTATATATTGCTTCATTATTTTTGTCGGATTTATTTTCATTTCTGTGATATTTCTGACACACGTTTGCCACTTATGCGGTAAAAAAGCAGCATATTGTTGTCGTCATCAGTCATCTTGTTCAGGCGCTCGGCATCGGCTGGCGACAATATTTTTTCGAAAAATGGCATTTTTCCCTCCAAGTCGTCGAAATAAATTGGAGCGACCAGAAAATCGCCAATGCTGGTATTTTCAGCTGGACTCAATCCACCGCAATCGATTTGCGAGACCGCGCCTGTAGCGGCATCACGCACAATTGAAACTTGTTCATCTGTTGCGCCATAATAGAATTGAAACAGCCATACACCATTAACTATTTGCAGATCGCTAAACGAGTATCCTTTTTGTGAAGTTTCGTACTCATATGCCGCAGTATTGCCACTAGGACGTCCTTCATAATTGATTTTTTGCGGATATTCCAGTTCTATATGAGCCACACTGTCGCCGTCGTATCTGTAAAGTTCATCGCTATGAGGCGCCGTGAAATAAACACCTTTAGATGTAGTGACTAACTGACTACTTTGGACAAGCAAATATTCGGAATCAATAGAATCTGTAGGAGTTGGCGCGAATCCTTTCCTGAAATTGATATCCATATCGGTGACAATGATTCTACATTCAGAGTAGGCACCCAATTTGTCATTTCGGATAAATGGCATGACTCCAAATATCAACTCATCGCCTAATGTTGCAGATTGAAATACACTGACACTATATGGCACGACCTTGGAGTCGACATAATTGCCATTGCCATCGTACAACTTCAACTGCTCAGATGCGTCATACATGATGAATCTGTCGGTGTTGCCGGAATAAATTATCCTAAAGGCGTAGGAGACTTCGCCTGGACCGCTCCCTGTTCCATATCTCCTAAGGAATTTGCCGTCCTTGTCGAAAAAGGAGATTCCGTAATCAGGATAGCCTGTCAACAAGGCAATGTTATCCTTGCCAAATGCAATGGAGGAAATAAGTCCAAGCAAGGCGTCTTCGCTATTGTCCAATGGCAAAAGGTAAGCCGTATCGATAATGGACGCCAAATCCACCTTCGGTCCGCCAAATGCCGGCGTAAGGTCAATGTAATTGTCCGATAGTCCGGCATTGCCTTTTGATGAGTTGCCGCATGATGTGGCAAGCACGGTCAATGCGATGGCTGAAATTGCACAGAGTGAATATTTCATATTGTTAAGCTTAATCGTGATTATTTTGTTGATACAACTCTTTTTTCTCAATCATTGAATAAACCAGCGGAATGACAAAAAGGCTGACAAATGTGCCCACTATCATAGTGGCAATCATGGCTACGGCAAGAGGCTGCTGAAGCTCGGAACCCATGTCGCTGGTGAACAGCACCGGCACCATGGCGCCAATGGTGGTGAGCGAAGTCATGACAATGGCGCGTAGCCTGCGCTGACCTGCCAGATGCACGGCCTCAAGCAAGGCGACTCCCTGCTTGCGCAATTCGTTTATGCTGTCGATTTTCAAAATCGAGTCGTTGATGACAATACCGCAAGAGACTATTATGCCGATGCACGACATCAGGTTGAGCGTATGCCCGCAGACAAGCAGTACAAGCAAGCCAAACGCCATATCGATTGGTATCTCGACAAGCACTATGAGCGGTTGCAGAAAACTCTCGAACTGTGCACACAGTATGAAATACATCAGCATTAGCGATATCAGCAAGACTATGATGAGCCGGTTAACCATCTTGCGGTTGCCGAAGAACGAACCTGAGAAATCGACATTGCACTTGCCGTCATCAGCTACAATGCCTTGCACCGTGTTGCACAACTGTTCGGCATCTGTCACGCCGTAAAAGCAGATGGGTATGTAGGCTCCCGATTTTCCGGCCACAATGGTCTTCAAATCCTCCGAAGTTGTTTCCTTCACCAGTGTACGGATTGGCACTTCCGTCCTTACGTCGTTTTTGACAACCGTCACGGTGCCGCTCTTGATCAGTTGACTGACATCGACACTGCCGCCGGCAAGGCAAACCGGCATGTAGTTGCTGTACGAATGCAGCATGGTAACCTGTGTATTTCCGAAGGAGCCTTCTAGCGCATTCTGCAAACCAGCGTAATCTACACCATAAACCTCCATCTTCCGCCTATCGATGACAATGGTGCGTATATTATTGAAGCTCAATGTACTCGACCTGACATTTCTAGTTGCATCCTTCACCTTCGACTCAAGATTGCGTATCTGGGCCGGAGTCAATTCCTTGCCTCGCGGAGTCAACTGCGCCACGACATCGGCCTCTGCCGTATTGAAAAGACGTTCAAAAATGGTTGTTGGAGGCGCAAATGTGACTGACGCCTCTGGATAATGCACTGCCAGCCAGCCAAATATCTTCTGAGTCAATGGGGCTATGCTGTCAACGGATGCCGCTTTCCAATAAAGTGATGCTTCCGTCAGCGAAAGTTCATCATCAATATTCACGACATAATCCTGCGAGCCAACATAAGCCGAATACTCCACCACCGAACCGGACGTATATCTGAACAAAGCCTCGGTGCGTGCCCTGTTTTCGGCAAGATTGATGTCGGCATTCCACTCAATCCTCGCCTGAAGCTCGTTATAGTCGAGTTCTGGCATGCGACTCTTGTCGATAGCATTGAATAACAGCCAGCACAACGGCAAAGTGAGCAAGGCAACGGCAATGACAATGGGCTTGTGACTGTACATCCAGTCGAAACCGCCATTGTAGAATCTACGTATTGCCGACATCCTGTCCTTGTCCACATAGACATTGCGCTCTGACTTACGTGCCATTATCTGCCTGAAAATTACAGGCAACAGCATTATTCCGACTATATACGAGACCGCCAGGCCGGCAGTTATGGAGAAGGCCTGGTCGCTGAAAATGGCTCCGGCCATTCCGTCAAGGAACACAAGCGGCAGAAACACTGCAACCGTTGTGAGTGTGGAACTCAGCAATGGCGTTATCAGTTCATGCGTAGCCTCGCCGCACGCCACCCTAAGTGTGCGTCCCATCTGGCGTTTCTGCGCTATGTTTTCGGTGATTATCAATGCATTGTCAATCATCATACCGGAAACAAGGATGAGGCCTGACAATGATATGACATTGAGCGAACGGCCAAACAGGCTGAAAGGCAGAAAGGTGATGACCATGGACGACATCATGCAGATGCAGATGACAAGCGACGTACGCAGTCCGCCCATGAACAGAATGGCAACCAATATTATCAGTATCAAGCCTAAAATCAGGTTCTGCTTCAGGTTGCTAATGGTATAGTCGAGAAGTTCGGTCTGGTTGCGGCTGACGGAAAACTCCAAATCGGGGTACATCTCGCTAAACTGCCCTACAAGCTCCGACACGCGCTCCTTCATGTTGCCTACGCCTTCTTCCGACTGCTTGATGACCGCCAAGGTGACAACCCGCTTGCCATTGGCGAGCGACATGCCTGCCTCCTGCTCCATTGCGACATTGACACTGCACACATCCTTGAGCTGCACATAACGGTCGCCGGCTTTCAGGTAGATGTTTTCAACGTCGGACTTGTCTCGAAGCAATGTGGCGACCTTTACGGTATATTCATAGATGCCGTCCTTGACTCGCATGCTGCCAGCCGTCATGTTGTTGCTTTTTAGGGCATTGCCAATATCATCGACTGTGAGCCGGCAGGTTTTGAGTTTGTTCATGTCGGGAGTTATGAGCAGGCACTGGCTCGGGATGCCGGTGACATCGGCCATTGCCACCTCGGGCAACTGCTCGATGCGGCGCCTTACGGTATTCTCGACCACATCGCACAACTGCATGAACATATTGTCGGAATACTCACCGCGCAACGACACATTAAGGTAAAACACGGGTATGTCGGATGCCGATGCCTTCATGGCTTTAGGGCGCTTGGTCTCCGGCGGCAGAACGTTCATTGCCGCATCAATCTTCTCGTTGACCTCAATGTAAGCGTAATCGGTGTTTGTCCCGAACTTGAAACGCATCTCGATGAGGCCCACACCGTCGTTCACCGTGCTTGTTATCTCGTCGAGGCCGTTGACCTGCAGCAGCTGCTGGCGCAACGGGCTTATGATGCTGTTCTCTATTTCGCGGGCCGATGTGTTTGGCTGTGTTGTCTGTATGGTTATCTGCGGAATGGCTATGTTAGGCAAGAGCGAAACGGGCAAATTCAAGTATGAAACCAATCCTATGATGAAAATAGCCAGAAAGGCCATTATCACTGCTATGGGGCGACGAATCAGAAAGTCCATCTACTTCTCATTAAAATTGATAAAAGGCAATCATTCCTCACCGCTATTTTCCACAATGTTGACGCGGCTCTTGTGTGCCAGGAAGGCATTGCCTCCTACAACTATGGTGTCGCCGGCCGACAAGCCCGACGAAACCACAATGTGCGTGCTGTTCTCCTGCCCTGTCTCAACGTAAACCCACTGGGCCTCGCCGTCAATTACGGTGAACACCACCGGACGGCCTGAACGCATTACCACGGCCGTCTTTGGCACCGACAGGCATTTGCCTATGGAGTGCCTTACCTTGACGCTCACGTTCATTCCCTCGTAGAGTCCGGGGCAACTGCCAACTCGTCCTTTGACCTTTACCATGCCGTTGGTCTCGACGAATGGGTTGACTTCGCTCACAACGCCGTCCCATTCGCTGTCCGGCATTGCAAATGCGGAAACCTCTATCTTGCTACCTTTCGACACTATGGCCAGTTCACTCTCGATGATGGAAAACTCGACATCCATCGACGACTGGCTTATGATGCGGCAAAGAGGCTTCGACATATCGGCCTTGTTGCTTGCGCTTGCCGTAAGGTTTGCAACCACTCCGCTTATGGGCGCCACAATGGCGCAGTGCTCAGCCTCATATTTGGCAAGTTCGTATGACGCCTCGGCATTGCGGTAGCCACTCTTTATCTCGGCTATGTCGCGCACCGATTCGGGTATGTCGGCGTCGTCGGGCGAATAGCCCTGGCCTATCAGATTGTCGTACATCTGCAGCCTCGACTGCTCCATGTTCGACTGGCTCGACTTTAGCGTATTATTGATGCGGAAGGCCTCAAGCCTTGCAATGGTATCGCCTTTGCGCACCTGCTGACCGTTTGCCACACGCAACTCGGCAATCTGCCCGTCGGATTCCCAATAGACATCGGCATAGCTTGTCGGCACTACCTTGCCGTTGCTCACTATATCGATATGGAAATCGGATTCCTCCGCTATCCCAACCTCGACATCCTGCACGTTATCGTCTTCAAGCTGCTGTTGCTTGTCGTCATCGACGTTGGTTGGCTGACTGGCGCACGAGGCCATTATAATGCCTGCGGAAAAAAGCCTTATTAGAATTTTCATTTTTAGTTTAGGATTTTTTCAATTAACAGTTAACAATTAATAATTAACAATGCAGATTTTAGATTTTAATGTTTAACAACCTTTCAGCCAATAAAACTACACGTTTTTTAACTATAACCAATATTTTTCATAATTATTGTTTCTTCCGATTATTAAGGTAATTCTCAGCCTCGTCAATCATTTGGCGGGTTGCCTCGGACTCAACCTTTACATGCATGTTGAGTATCACTTTTGCGGCATTTTGTGCCTTAATGGAATCATAACTCACCGAATCGGAATACATTTTCATCGTCAGATAGTACGGATACATGCGGTTGGGCACCCTATATGACGATTTTTCAAAATATTGCTCAGCCAAATCGTACTGGCCCAGCATCTGGTAATTCTTGCCTATAACGTTTAGTGTCATCGGGTCGTTGAGAAGCTTGTCGGCCTCCAGCAGTATCGTGTTCGATTTTTCGTACATTTTCAGATTATGCAATGCGTGGCCGTACTCGTACATGAAACGTCCGTTCCACGACATTTTTCCGTACAATGCCGAGTATTCGCGCTCGACAACATCGTATGATTTCACGTTATAGAAATACTGCGCCTTA
>JAZUEN010000027.1:0-6948 GCA_045640185.1 Bacteroidales bacterium | reverse complement strand
TTTATCTCGTCAAGATTCAAGCCCGACTTTTCGAGCCTTATTTCAGCCATTTCGGCACCGTCAATCAACCTCTCTATGTCGTTTAGGCCCTGAACCGCTATCGACCTGCAAAGTTTTGTCATAGTTCAATCTGTTTCAGTTCGTCAATGTCGATTTTCTCAACCACGGCGTTTCCTATTCCGTTTATCAGCACAAAATTGATTTGCGAGCCTTCGCGTTTCTTGTCCATTTCAAGAGCGCTGTAGATAGCCTGCTTGTCGCCGTTGATTACAGTAGGCAAGTTAAGGCTTTTCAGCAGTCGGACAATGCGGTCGGCATCATTTTGCGCCAGCAGGCCACGCTTGACCGACAGGCGTGCCGACACGACGAGTCCCAGGCTGACGGCATTTCCGTGGCTCACGCCGAGCACCTTCTCGACGGCGTGCCCGTAGGTGTGGCCAAGATTGAGTTTACGGCGCTCTCCGTGTTCTTTTTCATCGCGGTTGACAATGCCTGCCTTTATGTTTATCGAATTATCGACAAGAGTCTCAATAACATCGAAGTCGAGTGCCAGAGCCTTCTCTGCGTTCTTTTCAAGATACTCGAACATTGGCTTGTCGGCAATGATAGTGTGCTTGACAATCTCCGCAAAACCGCAATCCAGTTGTTCGGGCCTGAGTGTGGCCAGCATTTGCGGGTCGCAGATTACGAATTCAGGCTGATTGAACGTGCCTACCATATTCTTGAAACCCTCGTAGTTGACGCCGTTCTTGCCTCCTACACTTGCATCTACCTGCGACAGCAATGTTCCCGACACGAAGCCGAAGCCGATGCCACGTTGGTATATCGATGCCACAAAGCCTGCCACATCGGTGACTATGCCACCGCCAACCGCCAGGACAAATCCCTTGCGGTCTATCTTGAGTTCGAGCATCTTGGCAATCACAGCCGACACCGTTTCAAGGTTTTTCGACTTTTCGCCTTGGCCAATCTCAATTATCGGATAATCAGCAAAATGACTACCATACAACTTGTTCACCGTTGAATCGGTGATTACCACCACCTGATTGGTCGGGAGATATTTTCGGTAGTTCCTGAAACTCTCGCCTACAAGTATTTGCGATGTCCCCTGCTGACCAGTTATTGTCACCGTTTTCATTTCTGCTCTTCGTCATTCATCACCTGAATCTGCTTGTTGATAGACTCTTGGTGAATTGCCTTGAAAATGGTTGAGATGAATTCCTCGCTCAAGCCGAATGTCGCACCCTTGTCGACGGTTTTCTTTATTATTTCGTCCCAACGGCTAGGCTGTAGAATGGTCATATTGTGCTCTTTCTTGTATTTGCCAATCAGTTTTGCGACCTTCATTCGTTCTTCGAGAATGGCCAGAAGGTCATCGTCGTACTTGTCAATTTGCTGACGGTACTCGTCCAAATCGGTCTTGAGCGACGGATTTACGTTGATGATGCGCAAAACAAGCGACGACAGCATATCGCGCAACTCGTTAGGCGTAAGTTGCTGTTTGGCGTCGCTCCACGCTTTCGACGGATTGCAGTGGCTTTCGATAATCAGGCCGTCGTAGTTAAGGTCGAGCGCCTTCTGCGACACTTCCTGAATAAGTTCGGTGCATCCCGATATGTGCGAAGGGTCGCAAATCATCGGTATTTCAGGCATCTTGCGACGGAAGTCGATGGCCAGTTGCCATTGTGGCACATTTCTGAACCGTGTCTTTTCAAACGACGAGAATCCTCTGTGAATGGCGCCCAGGCGGGTGATTCCCGCTCCCATTATGCGTTCTATGGCGCCCACCCACAATTCAACGTCAGGGTTGACAGGGTTCTTCACCAGGATTGGAATGTCGACGCCTTTCAGTGCATCGGCAATTTCCTGCATAGCGAATGGATTTGCCGACGTGCGTGCGCCTATCCAAAGTATGTCCACGCCAGCCGAAAGCGCGTCTTCGACGTGGCGGGCGTTTGCCACCTCTGTCGATGTCAGCATTCCGAACTCTTTTTGCACAAGTTTCAGCCACTCAAGGCCTATCGTGCCTACGCCTTCGAACGAGTTTGGACGAGTGCGTGGTTTCCAGATGCCAGCCCTGAACACCTCTATGCCGATTTCCTTTAGGCCACGGGCAGTCTCAAGCACCTGCTCTTCTGACTCTGCACTGCAAGGGCCTGCTATCAGCAAAGGACGTCTGATATTCTTAATGCCCCAATTCTGAAACGGATTATCTAATGATTGCATTATCCTGATATTTTAATGGTTATCTTATTTCAACACTCTACGAATCTTGTTGGCGTCGTCGATGAGTTTGTAAACGGCCTCATTGTTGTCTTCCTCCAGATTCTTCTTGAACTCCTGCAACTTGTTGATGTATGTGTCAAGCACTATCAGCACGTTGTCCTTGTTCTGTTCAAAGATTGGCTGCCACATTGCCGCCGAACTTTTTGCCAGACGTACAGTTGAGTCGAAACCGCCTGACGCAAGGTCGAAGATGTGCTTCTCGTTCTTCTCTTTTTCCAAGACAGTCAAGGCCAACGCAAACGAACTGATGTGCGAAATGGCCGACACGTAGGCTGTATGGACGTCGTGGTTTGCGCTGTTCATAAAGATGATGCGCATATTCATCGACTCGTACATACTGCGCACTAGATTGACGGCCTTGATGTCGCTCTCCTCCGTATCGCACAATATGGCCACCTTGCCTTCAAACATACCAGCCTTTGCCGCCCACGGGCCCGAATATTCAGTACCTGCCATTGGGTGCGATGCCACGTAACGTTGGCGTTTTGGGTGATATTTCACCCATTCGCCAAGTTTGCCTTTTACCGAGCACATATCGGCGACAACCTGATTGTCATTTATCAAGTCGAGAACCTTTGGCAACACCTTAATGGCCGCATTAACAGGTATCGACACCAAAATAAGGTCGGCACGCTTCACTCCTTCTTCAAACTCGCAAATCTCGTCAACCAGGCCGATATGCAACGCACCTGCCGCATTGGTCGGATTATTGTCAACGCCGATTATCTTGTCGGCAAATTTCTGACGACGGATATCTATTGCTGTGGAACCGCCTATCAAACCAAGTCCAATTACTGTAACTATCATATCTTTATTGTTTTATTTTAATTAATTCATTATTATCATCCACTACAACTTTGCGCCCTTGTACTCGCCAAGAACCGACAGATTCGACACCAGATTGAGAACCTTGCTTATGGCACGGTCGAAATTGCTCCGTTCCTGCCATTCCAAATCAACGTAGAATGTATATTGGAACGGGCTTCCAAGAATTGGCAACGATTGGATTTTTGTCAGGTTGATGCCGTTGTTCATAAATTCAGCAAGCACATTGACCAATGAGCCAGGCTGATGTGTCAGTTCGAAACAAATAGAAGCCTTGTCGTTTTCAGGAACATCGTTGGCCGTGCGGCTTAACGCCAAAAAACGGGTATAGTTCTGCTTGTGTGTTTGGATATTGCTTGCCAAAATATTCAATCCGTATAGTCCTGCCGCATATTCGCTTGCAATGGCAGCCGCGTGAGTAAGTTTTTCATCGGCAATCTTTTGTGCCGCCGAAGCGGTGTCGGACCAGTTTATTGCCTTGATTTGTGGATATGAATCCAGAAAATCCTTGCTCTGCATTATGGCTATCGGGTGTGAGTAAACTTCGGTAATATCGTCAATGTTTACGCCAGGCAAGGCCATAAGATTCTGCGTGATATGCAGGTTAAGTTCGCCGATTATCTTCAGTTTCGACTTTTTAAGCAGAAGGTAATTTTCCAAAATGCTGCCTGCAATGGTGTTTTCGATAGCCACAATGCCGTAATCGGCCATTTGGTTTTCCACTGCAAGAAACAAGTCGCGGAACTGATCGCAATTGATTGTCTCGACATCGTTGCCGAAATATTGCCTTGCGGCAATCTCGTGAAATGCTCCGTTTACACCTTGTATTGCTATTTTCATTTTCTTCAAAAAAAAAGCCCCGCTTTAAGCGGGGCTCATATTCATTAAATATATTGCACAAACATTGCCCCGCCTCAATTACTGAAGTAGTAATAAAAATAATAAGCGAAGAAAGATGCTCTGTTTGTCATATTCATTTCAAATTTTCGGCACAAATGTAATAGTATTTCCATTTGTTGTTACACACAGAGTGATTTTTTGTTGACTTTTGGTAAAATTGAAACGTTTAGTGCCTAGTACCCAGAACCTGGTGCCTGGCATTGGCAAGGTTGATAGGTTTATCCCGATAACTATCGGGCGCTTCGCTGTTTAGATGTTTAGAAGTTGAAACTGTGGCAGTTGGCTGTTAGCCATTGAGCGTTAATGTTACTCGTAAGTTCCATAATGCATATCAACCTAAAAAAACCATGTCGCCGCTCTGCGGCTTTCGCTTATATGCAATTCACCAACCTACCATTATCTGGCTGCTCTGCAGCCATTGTCTATTATACATTTTCATTGGCCGCAGAGCGGCGGAATAATGGTAGGAACATTGACACATCAAAAATACAAGCCGCAGAGCGGCGAAATAATGGTAGGAACATTGACACATCAAAAATTCAAGCCGCAGAGCGGCGAAATAATGGTAGGAACATTGACACATCAAAAATTCAAGCCGCAGAGCGGCGAAATAAAGAATAATGCCTAGTGTTGTATAAGGCTGAAGGTTAAGTTATTGTGAATTGTGAATTGTTAATTGTTAATTATTAATTGAAAAATCCTACATCCAAATCCTAAATGCAAAAGGGCAACAAGCCGAAGCCCATTGCCCTATAATTATCAATGTCTATTTTGAATTTTGAATTCTGAATTTTGAATTATCAAATGTCAATTATCAATTGCGTGAAACGCTCACTCGTTTTACTTCCACCCCACATTTTACAATGTAAATGCCTTCGTGTGGCATTGCTATTTGTGCAGAACCTTCGCACACGCCTCTACGGGCAACAAGGCGTCCCATTGCATCATAAACGTAGATGTCGGCTGTGGCGTTTTCCACTACAATGACATTGTGGTGTGCATAGACAACCACACCATTGGCTGATTCATCAGCTATGTCGGTAAGCTTGGTGCCTTCGGCTGTACGGGTGAACGACACTCCACAACCATAATCGCAATATGCTGTCATTGTGCCGTCCTTTTCCGTGGTGGCATCCTCGTTGTAAACATAGTTGGTAAACTTATGGTCAATGACAGGAATTGTCTCTTGTTTTACAAATACCGAATCGCATACAGAGCAGTGCTTGCCTTCTGTCAGGCCGGCAACAGTGCAGGTGGCTGTCTTGGCTGAATCAACAACAATGGTATGCCCAAGTGATGGGACAACATTTTGCTTGACAAGCACTGTACCACATACTGAACAATGAGAGCCTTCCGACAAGCCTGTCTTTGTGCAGGTTGCGGCAACGGCCTTGTCAGCAACAACAGTGTGTGACAATGCCTTTATGGTATCCTGCTTTACAATTACGGCCTTGCATACTGAGCAATGCGAGCCTTCTGACAAGCCTGTTTTTGTGCAAGTTGCGGCAACGGCACTGTCAACAACCACTGTATGACTGGCAGGAATCCTTTCCTGGGCAACTATGATAGCACCGCAAACCTTGCAGTGAGAGCCTTCGGTAAAGCCCATAGATGTGCAGGTTGCGGCAATTGCCTTGTCTATTTCCGGTGTATGCTCCATTGTCACTGTCTCCTGCTTGACAATCACCTCGCCACAGACAGAGCAGTGAGTGCCGACAGTTAGGCCAGGCTTGGCGCAGGTTGCGGCAACAGCCTTGTCTGTCACAATGGTGTGAGCCTCAAAAACAGCTGAAATGGCTATGTCTGAATCAACAACAATGGTGTCGTTTGCCTTTCGGCTGCCGTTGCTCCATTGAGTGAAATGATAGCCGTTGGCCGGTTGGGCAGAAATCACCGCAGTTGAGCCAGAGACGTATGAGCCGGAACCGGTTACATTGCCAAATGAGGCATTGTTGACCGTAAGAGTCACATTTACCATAGTTGCACCCCAAATCACAGGCCTGTTGTCTGAATTCCAGTAATCATTCCAGCCACTTGGCTTTGATGTTGCCTGACACTTTATTGTAACATTGTCGCATCCATAGAACGCACGCGAGCCAATGCTTGTCACCGAATTCGGAATGGTGACAGATGTCAAGCCACTGCAATATTCGAACGCATACGAGCCAATGCTTGTCACCGAATTCGGAATGTTGACAGATGTCAAGCCACTGCAATCGGCGAACGCCTCCGAGCCAATGCTTGTCACCGAATTCGGAATGTTGGCAGATATCAAGCCACTGCAACCGCTGAACGCCTCATAGCCAATGCTTGTCACCGAATTCGGAATGTTGACAGATGTCAAGCCACTGCAATCGCTGAACGCCCCATCGCCAATGCTTGTCACCGAATTCGGAATGGTGACTGAGGTCAAGTTACTGCAAGATCGGAACGCATTATTACCAATGCTTGTCACCGAATTAGGAATGGTGACAGATGTCAAGTCACTGCAACCCCAGAACGCAGACCCGCCAATGCTTGTCACCGAATTCGGAATGTTGACCGAAGTCAAGCCACTGCAACCGCTGAACGCAGACCAGCCAATGCTTGTCACCGAGTTTGGAATGGTGACCGATGTCAAGCCACTGCAATTATAGAACGCCTCCGAGCCAATGCTTGTCACCGAATTCGGAATGTTGACAGATGTCAAGCCACTGCAACCTCTGAACGCATCCGAGCCAATGCTTGTCACCGAATTCGGAATGGTTACCGAGGTCAAGCCACTGCAATTATCGAACGCAAATTCGCCAATGTTCTTAACTGAATTCGGAATGGTGACATCGCCACCCTCACCAATATATTTTACAAGTTGTGTCTTTTCGGTGTCTGCATAAATGAAATCACCATCAATTATACCATTCATTGCCAAAGCACCCCACGGACTACCTGTTGCTGTAC
>JAZUEN010000026.1:0-20644 GCA_045640185.1 Bacteroidales bacterium | reverse complement strand
GTAAACGTGTATGATTTGGGCCTGATATACAACCTGAAGGAAAAGGACGGAGTGCTTGAAGTGGAGATGACGCTCACTGCCCCAGGTTGCCCCATTGCCGACCAGATTCTCGACGAGGTGACAATGAAACTGCAGTCGGTTCCAGGAATCCGTCAGGTCAACATCAACCTTGTGTTCGAGCCCGAATGGAACCAGGATATGATGAGCGAAGAGGCTAAAATGGATTTGGGATTCCTATAGGATGCGGATGCATAATGCAAAAGGCATAAGGGGAAAGGCATAAGACATAAGGCAAAATCCTACATCCTAAATCGACTACATCCTAAATGGACTAAATCCCGCTTTTCGTTTCCAATCTACTTCTTGCGTTTCTTCGGGTAAGGTAATGTATCGCGCAGAATGGCAACAACTTGTGTGGCAAACATACGATGCTCGATATCGAGAATGTAGTGCTCCTTTGCGCCCGAATACGGACAGCCACATTCGGCATCGGCCATAAGTGATGCTATTTCGGGTATCTTCTTGACATAGCAGATGTTGTCGCAAACAGTAAGCACAGGCTTCTCATCGACATAAACGATATAGTCGCCCATCATTTTCATTGGACGAACCACACCAACAGCCGAAATCTGTTGACATGTAAACTCTATGTAATCTGCTGAACAAGACATTGATATAAGGAGTTTTCGACATTTATGGCAATTTTACAAAAAAATTTTTTCATACGCCCAAATTCCGAATTTTTCCAAAGTTTTGTGATGCATTGGACAAAACGCCTAAAAATCACCATTGTAGAAATCGACAAAAACCGTTTGTAAAGAAAAAGTTTTCATTCTGCGCGCTTCAGTGCCTGTCTTTTGCCAAACGCGCGATTATCTGCTGTTATTTGCCGATAGAAAATGCAAATTCATAGAGCATTGTCAGGTGTCAGCCATCCGCAAAATTCATATATTGTTATTCAAACTTTTATCTATACCTCTAATAACACTGAAAAATGGAAAATCAGAATTGCAAAATCGGACGGTCAGTGGTTGCAATGTGCTTGGCACTATTCGCAATGACTCAACTGACCAGTTGCAACGGCAACAAATCGTCGGCTGATTCAGATTCGCTGAAACTGAACGACAAAGGCTACCTCGAAAAGCGTGGCGTGAATGTAATGGTGTATTCCAACCCGTTCAGCGCGGCCTTCTACGATGAGAAGCGCTCGGGCATCGACATCATACACCACGGCGTGCTGACTATAACAAATGGCGGTGTTAGATTCAACGAGACGCCAGAGCAATGGGACCTTGTGCCTGAAATGGACGGCAAGCGCGAAATTGACAGCGTTTCGGGCGAGATACGGAGCAAACTCTACTACAAGGAATACGATTTCCGCTCCGAGATTCGCGTGGCTCCTAAAGACAAGGGCTTCACCATTCAGGTTTGGCTCGACAAGCCTGTTCCTGACGCTGTTGCCGGCAAGGCCTGCTTCAATCTTGAGTTCCTGCCTTCGGCATATTGGAACCACTCTTATATGGTTGACGGAAAGCCAGCCTACTTCCCGCGCTACGCTGGATACGACACCGAGGTTAAGCCCTTGTCGGAAAAGGCCAAGCAGGTTAACGACCTTATCACTTCCGATTTGCGCGGTCGCGACGAGTTCACTGTTGTAAAACCGTTGGCAAAGGGCAACCGCTTTGTAATGGCTCCCGATGAGCCTACTCGCCTGGTTACCGTCACTTCCGACACCGAGATGCAATTGTACGATGGCCGAATTGTGGCACAGAACGGCTGGTTCGTACTGCACTCGTTCCTTCCTGCCGGACAAACCGGCAAGGTTCTGGAATGGTATGTTGAGCCAAACTCGGTTAGCGACTGGGTACGTGAGCCAGTCATCGGTTTCTCGCAGGTAGGCTACACCACCAAACAGCACAAGGAGACAATAATTGAGGTTGATCCATCCGACAAGATCCTTCCTTCGGCCAAGATATTCCGCGTAAGCGAAAACGGCGAGCCTGTTCTTGTAAAGACCGCCAAAACCGTCAATTGGGGAAATTATCTCCGATACAACTACCTTAAGGCCGATTTCTCCGACATCACCGAGCCAGGCATATATTATATCGAATACGGAAATCAGCAAACCAACATATTCCCAATATCTGATAATGTGTACTCCACAACGTGGTATCCAACTCTTGACGTGTGGTTCCCTGAACAAATGGACCATATGCAGGTAAAGGAAGGATACCGTGTATGGCACTCTGCGCCACATATGGACGATGTGCTTCAGGCACCAATCAATACGCCTCACTTTGATATGTTTGAGCAAGGTGCCGAGACTTATTCGCCTTACAAATCGTACGATTTCATATCTGGATTCGACAAGGGCGGTTGGTTCGATGCTGGCGACTTCGACATTGAGGCTGGTTCGCACTGCAACGTACTGCTCAACTTTGTAACCGTTTGGGACGAGTTCCGTCCAGAACGTGACGAGACTATGGTTGACCAGAAAAACCACTATGTAAATATCCACTTTGCCGACGGCAAGCCCGACCTGCTTCAGCAGATTGAGCACGGCGTATATCCTATTGTCACAATGGTTGAGAAGATTGGCCACGCCTGCCGTGGCATCAATCACGCCACTCTGTATCAGTATAACCGTCTGGACGAGCCAAGCACCATAACCGACAACAAGCATCGCACTGGCGACGAACGCTGGCTGTTCACATATTCGAACCTGAACCTCGAATTCCAGTTCTGCTCGGCTTTGGCCGGCTGTGCAAGGGTGCTGAAGGACTTCAACCCAGAGTTGTCGGAACGCTGTCTGAAGTCGGCCCTGAAACTTTGGAACGACAACATCGACAAGGTGCGTCGCCCAGGAATGACCAACCAGGCTGCCTTGCAATTGTATCTTGCCACCAACGACAAGAAATACATTGCCGGTATGGAAGAGGCCATACTGAACGGATTCAAGCCTCGCCAGGCACCTGCACAACCAGAGAAGGCGCTTTCCACCGACGCTCCGCAGACTACGCCTAGCGGAATGCCTACTGGCCTGCCTGGTGGCAACAGCAACCAAAATATGAATCCACAGGCAATGCGCATGATGCAGTTGAACAACCTGCCTTTCGCCTTCAGGGTGGCCCCTTATATGAGCGAGAACTTTGTGGCTGAACTGAAGCCTTATGTTGAGCAATACAAGCAGATGCTCGACACTATGCTGACGCAAAACCCTTACGGTGTCAACGTGTACGGCACTGGCTGGGGAAGCACTGGGTCGGTTGTAGGCCAAGGCATCAACGCCTACTGGATCAACAAATACTATCCTGAAATAATTGGCAAGGACTACATCTACCGCTCGGCCGATTTCATTTTCGGATGTCACCCATTCTCGAACCTGTCGTTTGTGACAGGCGTTGGTGTTAAGCCTAAAAACGTTAGTTATGGCAACAACCGCGCCGATTTCTCGTTCATCCCAGGCGCATTGGTCCCAGGATTCCTTCTTCTGCAACCTGACTATATCGAGAACAAGGACGATTGGCCGTTCTTCTGGGGACAAAATGAGGCTACCATCGGTGGCAACGCGCAGTATCTGCTGTTTGCCTCAATGCTGGCTAATTTGAAATAACTATAGACGGTTATGTGAAATAAAAATCGCAGACGTGTTTTCACGTCTGCGATTTTTTTTGTTGGTTTGGCGGGGAAAGAATATGTTTGGCAAAGTTCTTTTTACACAAGGAATTAATACTTCTGTTTCCCCGGTATAACCCCTCTCACTCCACCTTTCGGATTTTCAACATCGCCTTTGTAGCGAGGAATGATATGTATATGAACGTGGAAAACGCTTTGTCCTGCCGATTCGCCAACGTTTATGCCAACATTAAAGCCATCTGGGTTAAAACGCTTTTGCAATAGTTCCTTGCAGTGATTTGCAACAAGCCATAATGCCCGTTGCTCGTGTGTTGTCAAGTCGAAATAACTGGCAACGTGGCGCTTGGGAATTATCAACGTATGGCCTTTGCTTACTGGGTAGCCATCGAAAAAAGCAATGGCGGTTGCCGTTTCTGTAAGCAATTCCACTTTACTGCTTAACTGGCAAAATGGGCAAAAATCATCTTTCTTGTTATGCTTGATTTGGTTATAATGGTGATACTCATATATTTCGCAACTGTCATTTATATAAATGCTTTTATATGGCAGTACAACATTACATTGATAAGTCGCTTGCTTATGAACAAAGTGCATTCGGAACCCTTCGCTTTTCAAGTCACGTCGAACAGTGAAATAGGCTGTTCCTGTCGGTTTGAGCAATTCCGAAACCGACATCAATACTTCGGCTTGTTCTTCAGGTTCAAGCACATTGAGGACGTAATTGCAAATAATGGTGTCAAAGCGTTTTGCAGGGTATTCTGGACGATAATAATTGTCGTAACCGACAATTTCAAAACCTTCTTTTTGCAGTTGTTCGGTATCAAAACCGAACCCGCAACCGAAATCAAGGATTTCGCCTTGCAAGAGATTGTTTTGCCTCAGCCATTTGGTTGGGAACGAAATAGTTGTCCGTTCCTTTGCTGTTAGGTGTGGGTTGTTTTTTATGCTTTTCATAGTTGCCAAATTTTAAAGCCCATATTTTCAGCGATTTGAACCATAGGCGAGAATGTTTTTCTGAAAATATTGTAAAAATCCGATTCTGAAAGTTCCGTCAAATCGGAAATGGAATCGTAAATCATCAGATAATCTTCCAAAATGGAATTGTTTGGATTTTTCAAGTACAATGTTTTCAAAGCCTTTTGCTGAACATTGGCAAACGGTTTCAGAAATACCTCCAACGGAGGGAGGTTGTTGCTTTTCGATGAGTTGACACTTGAATCGGCAGGAATTAGATTCCACAATAGATTGTGTGAGACGAAACTCCAAGGCACAAAATGATCGAGGTCGTATTGTTTCGCATAAATCTGTTTGCCTGTGTAAATACAGTTTATGCTTCCAACCGTTTCTATGTAGGTGTCCCAAAACTTGTGTTGCTTTGTCAACGAATCCCTTTGTATCGGTTTTATAAGTTTTGATGGCACATCAGGCACATTCGGATTGCGTTTCTGCAAAAATTCAGTTAAGTTCCAAAAAGCAAAATCACGCAGAATCACGTAATTCTCCGTAAGATAATCAGCCCAAATGTCATTGATTACTATTTCATCTCCATAGATTGCATATAGGCATTGGTTCTCAAAAACTTGTGATTTCCTTATCACGTCTTCATCGTAAGTATATTTTATCCAAGGCGACAAAAAACGGTAAGGTACATTTAATGAAAATACCTTTAGATATTTCTTTGTTTCACACAGATTATCAAGCAAATAACTTTTCGTTTTATCTTTATCCGACTCTATTGAAATATTGAATTCTTTTTGAATTTCCAAAGATTTGGTAAACAACGAATCCGACTTTCCAAAAGACAATTTGAAATAATGAATAGGATACCACGATTCGGACACCATTTCAGCAATAATTTCCCAAAACGACATTCTTGTCTTCCGCTCTTTTACGATAATATCAAGCATCGCCACGAACCAATAGAACTTATAAGTCGCCGTAGTGTTGCTGAATATTCCCGCAAGGCAGGAAATCGGAAGCCGATTATTTTGTGGTAGTGCCATAGCCGTGTTTTATTTTGAAATTCCCAATATATGTCTAATGTTCATTTTACTCACAGGTTAATTCTTTGTTTGTTTTACTTATTGATGTATATCGGTAAAAAATTTCCCATTTTTTTTACTGGTTGTCACTTTTCGGTAAAGATTTTGCCATTTTCTTTACTTCCGTCATGGGACTGAAATGCGTTTTGCAGAAGACTAAACAATTCTGCATTTACATAGTAATTTTCCCTTCCCAATTTCAATTTCTGAAGAAATGGATTCTCGCAACTACACAATTGATTTAAATACGAAATGGCTGTAGGTTTGCTTACCTTCAATTCTTGTTGAACAAAATCAATTTTAGTGTATGGATGTCTGAACAGATTGTTAATTAAGTCTTGAGAATACATCTTTGGAAACTCTTCCCTAATTCTATGCTTAAAATTCAGCATTAAAGATTTGATTTGTTCAACCAACGAGGTTGTTGCAACAGAAGTTTCCTCGATTCCTTTCAGAATAAACAAGGTCCAATCCTCCCAATTGTTATTATCGCGTACATCTTGTAGCAAATGATAATACCGTCCCTTGTTGTGCGTAATATAACGACTTAAATAAAGAACCGGCAAATCAAGCAAACCCTGTCGGACAAGATACAGGATATTGACAATGCGGCCAGTACGACCGTTCCCATCTGAAAATGGATGGATACTCTCAAACTGATGATGGATAACGGCCATCTTTACCAATGGATCAAATTCACACATATCATCGTCATTGATAAATAGTTCAAGATTTTTCATGCGAGTAACAATTTCATCGTAAGATTGAGGCGGTTCGTAAACTACCTCTTTAGTCTGTTCATTTTGGAGCGTAGTACCAGGTGTTTGGCGAAAGCCAGCCGTATTATTCTTGATTACTTGATAAATTTTAATGATGGTATTACAAGTGAGCAGGTTGGTCCTACTAACCTCGTCAAATCCCAAGTAAAGTGCCTGATTATAGTTTTCGACTTCTTTTGCTGCGGCAGACACGTACCTTACAGCAGATGAGACCTGTGCCCGATACAATTCATCATGTGTAGTGATGATGCTTTCAATTTCAGAAGAGTCCTTGGACTCTTGTAAAGCCAATGTGTTAATCAAAATTGTTGGATTTGGCATTGACTTGATAGCACCTTTCAACTCGGCCAACCGACGGTGAGCAACTGTCGCTTGCTTCAAAACGGCTTTGGTCTCCAAATCATAGGACAATGGAAGCGTTGGTATATTGTATTTGCTCATGTCTATATGTTATTTTGTAAGTATATCAAGGTTGTTTTCATCGCTTCATCTTTTTATTCAAAATCTCCAAAAGCGTGCATATATCCACGTTGTCGTTTCCCGAAAGCATTTGGTTGATTTTCTGCTCCAACTCAGAAACACGCTTTTTGTCCTTTTCTGGCAAAACGTAAGTCTGTGTCCTGATATTTGTTCCATTGTTTGATACCATGTCGAAGGAATAAGCCAAATCATTATCAGCAACTGCTTTCTTTGATATGTCGGCATATTTTTCACACTCGCGGAAAAGGTAAATCAAATCGTCAGCCAGTTTGTCTTCCTCTTCGTCGCGAAGCGATTCCAGTTTATGTTCCAGAATGGGATAGCAGATGGACTGATACCACAAAGTACGATTGTCGTACTCCGTCATCACATGATTGTAAAACTCTTTCTGCTTTGCAGTCAGCAACGTAAGTTTTACGTTTGACAATCTCTGCTTGATTTCAGGCAGATATTCATTATAGTCAGCCGTTGACAAATCCAACCCGTCCACCAGACGGCTTTCAATGCGGTCAATAAGCTGCGTGTAGCAGGAACGCAATTCACGGATGGCTTTCATAATGACATTGCCATATTCTGCAATGTCAGCATTCTGTTTCAGTTTCTTGGCGAAGCCCAAAGCATCGGGCAAATCTTCAAAAAAGGCTTTTTCCGGATCTTTTGCCGTTGCCAACACATCGCGGAAACGCATGGTTGACTTGTGCGTGAATTTCCGAGTATGCTTGGTGTAGTCGTTCAGTTTTTTGTAGAAGAACAGAAAAGGTTTGATGGTTTCGACAAAACTCTGTGAAGTGATATTAAATTCGTCACCCAAATTGACCAGATTTCTGTACTGGTTAAAAAAGTCGATTCTTACGCCATCCACTTCAAATGCTTTGATGGCATAATCGGCAGGATGTTTCTGCAATAAATCAAAAAACAGCATGTCCACATTGGGGATATAGGCACCGCTATTGACATCATACAAGGCGAAGTCCTGGCGCTTGATGAACATGAAAGTCGGAACCCAGAAATCGAGGAATCCTTGTTTGAGTTTGAACGGCTGGGCAGACAGGATTTTTATCAGTTCTGATATTTTCCGTTGTTTACCTACAGTGCTTTTCAGAAAACGTATACTTTCGTCCCATACGGTCATAAAGCCCACATTAGTCGGAGCATCAGCGAAACCGTTCTCCGTGTGCAAGCCCGTGTTTTTAAGCAATGAGTAATAAATGGTTTTTTCAGGCGGGAACTTGTCTTTTTCAAACCCCAAATCCTCTTCGCCATAGTGTTCAACAAGAGCCGTCAGATAATTTTTGCGTGCTGTCGAAATGGCTCCGCTCAATTTGTGCCTGTTGAACAATTCATTAATCATGATTGGAGCTTTGGCATAAACATCATCGCAAACGGCAGAAAGCAGTTTGTTGAAATCCTTGTGCGAGGAAACTTCACACTCCTTCCCTTTGAAAACCCATGTCACGCTGTTTTTAAAGGAAAAAAGATTGTCAACGACAGACTTGTTCAACAGCGTTTCCTCATACTCTTTCAATTTCTGTATTTCGTTGTATGCAACCCTGTCGGCCTCTTTGTCTATCAATACTTTTGATAGAATATAATCGTATTTTTTTATGTTATGCAAATGGCCGATGATTTCCTCCGTATTGTTGAAATAGGCGTAAATAACAGCATGTTCCGTGTCAGTGCTAATAGCCTTGGTTGCCTCGATTGCATTTTGTTCGGAAGAGAAAATCAATTCAATATATCCATCGGTATCTCCGGTAGGGATCATATCGACAGCATTCTCACGGATTTCATACTCGAAATAACGTGGTGTTCCCTTGTGGTAATAGTGTGCTTTTACTGGTGAGATGCGGTTGCTGACAAATTGACGAAGGTCGTCAATGAATGCGATAGGTCGAGCAACGACTGAACCTGCTTTTTGTATTTCCAATTCCAAATCCACATCAGTTCCTTCAAAAAGCAGTAAGCGTTTCTTATATTCGGCGTAACGGATGATTTTGAATCTTAGCAATTTGTCTATGATGGATTTGGCATCTTTAACGTCCATGGCAAGATGTGCGTATTCCGCCATTTGTCCTGCATCCATCATAAAACTGGCTATTCCGAAAAGATTCAGCAGTCCGATTGATTTTACTATATGGACTGCGCCTTTCATCTGCTGTTCGCTATCCCAATCCATTCCCTCAACCCTTTCGATAGACATTTGCATGGAATTCCAATTCATAGAATCCATATTGGCGTCTTTCAGATAGGAATAAAAATTGAAAACGATGTAGTCATACACATTGGCTAGATTGTAGGTATGATTCGCATTAGCCTCAAATGTTGCCAGTGAATTTGATCCACGTGCCGAAAGAAACGAGAATAGCGAGCGTTCATTTTGACCGTATCGTTGTATTGCCGAAGTGATGGCAAAAGCTGAAAAAGGATCCAGCGGGTACAACAGTTCTGCCGTTTCGCAGGAAAATGCTTTTGATATGAATTTTGTTTCAAGTGCAAGTTGATACAGTTGACCGATGTTGTCACTATCCGCTATTAGATGTTTGTCGTACAATTGCTGTGAAGCCAGAAAAAGTATTTGCTCAATTGGTTCAACGAAAGTGATTTCCTTGAAACGGCCCTTCACTTTTGTCCATTCGTTTTTCTGGCTTTCGGTCAGATTTCTGGCGTATGCTCCGAAATTCTGGTGTAAAGTGGTCAAAAGCAAGACATCACGCGAAGACACATTGACAAATTCGGCAAATTTCTGGAGAAAATAAAGTTCCTGCTCGGGATTGTTTTTGGCGGCATGTTCCAAAACTTTTCCGAACTCATCAATCACAATAAGCAAAAACTTGTTTTGCTCTTTCAAACGATTGCAATACCGTTTCAGCTCATCAAAAATGCTTTGTGAATTTCCTTCAAAGTTCAGTCTTCTTCCCAATAAGACAGACAAATCCGAATAGTCGCCGACAATATTCAGAATTTCAAAATCTTCTGCTTCCGTTAGGTTGCGTGAATTTAGCAATCTTTTTTCCTTGTTACCGCTTTTCAAGTCCTCTTCCAAGGCTAACAGAAACGACGATTTTCCTGTTCCGTATGTTCCGATAATCGTAAACGAATGGATGCCTGATTGATAGTCATTGATGATATTTTGAATAGCCTTTCTTCCATTGGGTGTAACAATGTATTGAACATCCGTCGGGAACCCGTTCTCTATATTTGCCGATAAACTATATCCTTTATTCATAATATTTTTCCAATACTTGTTTTGCATCCATTTGTTTGGTGAATTGTAACTGCCTGATTCCTGCCACATCACTATAACTTAGTGAATCTGAATATGTTTCAGAAAGCAAATTCAACATGTCAATTACTTCCAATTCGGTCATACAGAATATTAAACCAATTTCATGCAGAATGTCGTATGAAACGCTGTTGTCAGAATCTTCTTTTATCAAAAGTAAAGCAAACAGAAATATTTCAGGAGTCACTTGCTTTTTGCCTTCTATGTTGAAGAAATACTGTTCTTTCCTGTCATCGGAATTGTCTTTTTTGTCCGATTGACGCAACAAATCCAAATCCATCAGCAAGGTTGAAAAATCTTCATTTGATTGCGGATTCCGTGGCAGACAATAATTCAGCAATAAAACGCCAACATCCTTTCTCACTGTATTTTCATTATATAGATTCTCTTTCCCTTCGCCCTTCATTTTGCGTTTTACAAAATTGACAACCTGTTCTCTGTCAAACAATCTGCGCTCTTTCTGAAAGTCAACAAAAAATAATCTGTACAGAGAAGCCTCTTCCGAATGAATTAGTAGAAAGTGCATAAGCCACAAAGTACCCAAATCTTCCAAATAAGGGTCTTTCCCTGTTTCGGTATCCAAAATGTAGTCCGCAATCCATCCTGTTTGTGAATCTTTATTCAGTCCAAAAGCCTTGTACCAATAACGTACTGCCGAAACCATGTTTTTGCCTACTCCCAAATCAACTACAGCTGTAGGGTCATTGAAGTCTTTCTCTTCTTTTGAAAAATCATATCCTTTTTTTAGCCACAACGTTTTGCAAGGAAATGATTCGTGGCCTGAAAAATGAGCATTTGTCATCTTAATAATAAAAATGTGAAAATAATGAAAAAGCAATATGATGTAAAATTTATTTAATTAATGGCATAATCCAGAATATAATTTATACTTAACTATTTCCTGCCAAAAACCGAAGTGTTCGTTTCTGAAAACGAGTGGAACACAGGCAGATTCGAGCCGTTACAATTGGTGACTCCCGCCTATTTGTCTGGCTATGTCGGGTGGTATGCCATATTCGGCCGACAGTCTTGGCCACAGGCTGACGGCATCCTTCACTTGCTCGATTATTTGCCTTGGATGCTTGATGTTGACATTCGTGGCCACGTCTATCAGGTCTTGGTCGGTTATGTTGTCCCATTTGCCGTTAACCGACATCTGGTGCATTGCTGTCCATGCGCCTAGCGGGTTGTAGCACCACGATATGTCGTAGGCGGGCGAAAGTCTCCATTGCCCTTGCCTGTTCATCAGGAACGATATGTTTTTCGTATGGTCGTCTTGGTTGCGGGCCACAACGTTGAACACCATGCGTCGGTACATCTCTTCGGCCTGGCTATACGGCAGGCGCAGACGGCGCATTACCTGAAAAGCCTGCTCGTAACTGTAGGCGTGAAGCATCTTGTAGTCGAAGTGGGCAATTCCGCACAGTGTCTGCATGTGCACCTTCTCTTCGTTGCCGATGCGGTCGAACCTGCGGGTCATGAAGTGGGCGCGTCCGTTTTCTTCCATCAAACGGCTCTCCATCATCTCAATGCCCGACTTGCAGGCCATCAGGTAATAGACATACTCAATCTGGCCGAAATGCTTTGGGTCGCCCAATTCGGCATTGGTTACTCCGTCAAGTTTCAGCAACCAGTGCGTGAAGCCTTCGGGCGCCTTTATCTGTCCTGAACGCACCTCTTTTGTCGCATCGTTGTATGCAATGACGGCTTTTGCGCGTTGCCCGCCAGCCGAAGTGCCAACCCTTATGATGTTTGCGATAGCCTCCTTGGCATCGGCATCCATGTTTGTGCAGAGCGACTCTTTTGCATTCAGCACCTCGCGAGCCACCTGCACCAAGGCATCCACCTCCAGCGACGAACCTTGTTCCAGATAATAGTCGCGGGCAGGGACAAACTCCAACGCCCCCATGCTGCGGTTGCCCTGATAGCAAAGCCTCTCAATGGGATTGGCAAACGTGCGGCCAGCCGAAGCCAGCCACTTGTCGAGCAAAGCCTTGCCGAAAGCGTCGGGCAGGGTGTCGGCAAGCAGTCCGGGCATGCCCAGAAACGTGTCGTGATTGAGCGATGGGAACTGATAAACCTGCCTGTTGCCCAGTGGCATCGTAAGTGGCGACAAGTCAAGGCCCTTGCTCCTGAAACTGTCGGCATATTCAAACGACCCGACCTGACGGCTCTCGTCCCACGCTATGGTTCCCGCGTGCTCGCCCCAAATGTATGTATCGGCAAAATTTATCATGGCAGTGATTATTCAGGTTGATTGCTCCAGTTGAAGAACTCATCTTCGGCCACCATGCTTGTCGGCTCGTTTTCGGCTATGGTGTAGGCATGTCGGCGCTTATGCTGCTTGCGCATGGCCTCCGACAATGCTATTGGGCTGATTGGCGCTTCGGCAAACAGTTCGTCGAGCACATTGAGCCTGTTTAGCGCCCTGAGCACCATCACAAGGCTCAGTATGGAAGTGTTGTGGCCGCTTTCAATCTGGCTGATCGAGAAATTAGACATGCCGCTGTCTTTTGCCAACTGCCTCTGCGAAATGTTTTGGGCGAGGCGGGCTTCTTTTATTTTTTGGCCAATCTGCTTGAGTATGGCGTTGTCGGTAAAAGCGTAGATGTCTGTCATTGCTGTTAGTTTTATCTATTGTTTCGTCACAAATGTAATAGTTTGATTTGATATATCTAACATTTTCGGCAATTATTTTTGTTTTATTTTCGTCAGTCCGTTAGATATAACTAATCATTTGGTATTATTTGGAGTGTTTTATTAGATATATCTAACACATAAGAAGTGTAAAGCGAATCTTGAATAGCGAACACCATCTTGTGGCATGCAATATGACATTGTAACGTTGGCGCATAAGGACACATTGCATAACGCATTTACACACAATGCACAAAATGCAGTTACATGAAGTTTAGATTATGGTCTCCTCGTATTTGCGCACTATGCCAGCAAACCAGACACATTCCACAATGAGCATTACGGTATTGCCAATGCTGTAAAGGGCGATGGCAAGCGTGAAGTTCCGACACACGATGCCGACAACCAGCGCTATGGCACGAATGACAAAATAGGCGATTTCAAAAACCAAAAGCCCGCGTTGACGCCGGAACACATCAGGAATGAAATTGATAGTGCTGGCAATGCAAGTAAGCGCAACCCAAGGCAACATAAGCCTTATGTAGTCGCCGGCAACATGCCAGCCTTCGCCAAGCAACCACTCCGTAAGCCAAGGCAACACAAGATACAAAACAGTGAATGTTGGTATGACGACCATTAAAGCATAGCTTACGAAGCCACGAAACATCAGGCTGATTTTCTGCTTGTTCTGGACCAATTCGGCCGTCCTTTGAAACATGACCTGATTAAGTGAATTGGCCACCACGTTTATAGGCCTCAACGCCAAAGTGAAGGCCATGCCAAGGAATCCCATTTCGGCCAAGCCAAAAAACGGAGTGAGCAAGAAGAACGGCAAGTTGCAGCTGAAATTGTTGATCACGGCGCGTGGCATGTCGTACTTCGGAAAATTGGCATACTCACGGGCGGCCAAACGACATTCGGCCCTGTCGATACGGAGCAGAGGCCTAAGACACTTGGCAAACGCCATACGCACACTGACAAGTATCGACACCAACGGCGCAAACACCATAGACACTATCATTCCGCCACCAGAGAACCCGGCAAACCCGAATCCACATTTTGCCCCAGCACTTAACGTACTCTGCGACAGTTGATAAAAACTGATGTTGCCGTACAACTTGCTACGCGTGTACCAATAGTTGAGCAGAACCCACAACGCCTGCGTGAAAACGAACAGAGGCAGCAGAAACATCCAATCGGCAAGCATCGGGGCATTGAACAATGACGCAATGGCACTTGAAAACGGCACAGCCAGCAGGCAGAGAAGCGTCACGCCCATCACCACCAAGAGGCAATTGTGAAAACAAGCCACAGCACGCCGCTCGTCCTTTGGCAGCACAACGGTGAAATGCATCTCCGAATTAGCAAGAATAACCAGCACTCCGCCTATGCTGAGAAACAGATTAAGCAGTCCGAAATCGTCAGGCGAATAGAGGCGCGTAAGTATCGGGTAAATGACAATGCCGATTATCTGCGCCACGACATTGGCCGACAACAGCGTGGCCGAATTGTGCACCAGCTCCGACTTTCGAAAATTCAATATTCCGCCCAATAGTTTCATCTGCGCTAAAATAGTAACAACGCATTTAATACCGACAAGATTGCTCCTGCGTTTCAAAAAAAAAGCCTCAGGCAAACGCCCAAGGCTCTATCATAATAAAAATAATGACTAGTCGATGACAACGGTTGTCCAATTGTGCACATCTTCCTCCTTGCCGTATTGTATGCCTACCAGCTTGTTGTATAGCTTGGTGCTGATAGGACCCGGCTTTCCATCCTTAGAGAAGACATACGACTTTTTGGTCTCAAGGTCGTCGATGCGTCCGATAGGAGAAATGACAGCAGCCGTACCGCAAGCTCCAGCCTCCTCAAATGTGGCAAGCTCGTCCTCGGCAATCTGACGGCGCTCAACCTTCATGCCCATGTCCTCAGCCAACTGCATAAGGCTCTTGTTGGTGATAGAAGGCAAGATTGATGACGATTTAGGAGTGATGTAGGTGTTGTCCTTTATTCCGAAGAAGTTGGCGGCACCAGCTTCGTCAATATACTTTTTCTCCTTGGCATCGAGATAGAACTCGCACGAGTAGCCCAAGTCGTGAGCCATCTTGTTGGCACGAAGGCTAGCGGCATAGTTTCCGCCCACCTTGTAGATGCCGGTTCCAAGAGGAGCCGAACGGTCGAAATCGCGTATGATGACATAAGGGTTTGTAGAGAAACCACCCTTGAAATAAGGGCCGACAGGAGTCACAAACATCAGCAGCAGGTATTCAGTGGAAGGATGCACGCCAACTTGCGCGCTTGTACCAATCAACAATGGACGAATATAGAGGGTAGCACCACTCTCGTATGGAGGGATGAAGCGTTCGTTCAATCGAACCACCTTCTTAACCATTTCTTCAAAAAGTTCTGTACTTGGTTCTGCCATAAGAATGCCACGGCAAGTAGATTGCAGACGGGCGGCATTCTCGTCCATACGGAAAACGCGAACCTTACCATCAGGACAACGATAAGCCTTCAGACCTTCAAAGGCTTCCTGTCCGTAGTGAAGACAAGTAGCCGCCATGTGCATAGGGATTGTCTCGTCTGAAGTGACCTCAATCTCACCCCATTTGCCATCCCTGAAATAGCAGCGTACGTTGTAATCAGTCTTTCTGTAGCCAAAACCGATATTGGCCCAATCAAGATTTTCCATAATTAAATTTTTATTAAAAAGCTATCAAAGGTAATGAATGAAATGTGAAGAACAACCAATTTTTGCACAAGATGGACAAAAAAGGCTTTTTGCCGGCAAAACAGCCATCACCCCCGCATTTTTTCGTACCTTTACAAAAACGAGACATCATGGAAATAACGTTGAAACAGGCCCAGCAGCAAGTTGACGAGTGGATAAAAACCTACGGCGTGCGCTATTTTAACGAGCTGACCAACATGGCGATACTGACGGAAGAGGTTGGCGAGGTTGCACGCATAATGGCGCGGAAATACGGCGAGCAATCGTTCAAGGAGAGCGACAAGCAAAAGGATCTGTCGGATGAAATGGCCGATGTGCTGTGGGTACTGCTATGCCTTGCAAACCAAACGGGCATCGACCTGACGGAGGCCTTTCAGAAGAACATCGAGAAAAAGACATCGCGCGACAAGGAAAGGCACGCCAACAACCAGAAACTGAAATGATAAAGGGGTCTTCCATAAATTCCCCGATTATATTTTTTAAATACGGACCATTCTTCAATCTTTTGGGTGCTTTTGTATTTTTGTAGCCATCTTGGTAATCAGTTAGAGACATGGTGCCACCACGTCTCTACGGAACCGGTCTGACAAATTCTTCAAAATCACTACATAGCAATTTATAGAGCTCCCCTAAAACATAAAAAAGGCATGCCTCCTAAAAAATTGTGCCATTTCGTTTGTTATTGAAAGCCAATTTTCTACTTTTGTGCCGCTTTGGCAACAAGGCAGGTTCAACGCAGAACCACCAGGAGAGGTGGGTGAGTGGCTGAAACCAACAGTTTGCTAAACTGTCGTACGCGATTAGCGTACCACGAGTTCGAATCTCGTCCTCTCCGCAACCACTACTAAAAATCAGGCGGTTATATAGGAATGCCAGCATTTTTGCTGGCATTTTTTATTGCCAGTTTATCAGCTTCACCAATCACGCCAATTGGCGACCGACTCCCGCATATTGCCACTAGCCGGGCATGTCCCGCCTAAGCAAAACCATGGCATAAGCAACAGCCAACAACACGAACCGCCCCCATAAACATCCTTTTGAGGCAATTTCTTAAGGGGGGTTCAATTAATTTCCCGATTTAAATATTTTTAGAATATGGGGTGATTCTTCAAAATCACTACAAAGCAATTTATAAAGCTCCCCTTAATTTTCTTGTAAATTTCTTGTAATTTGCCGATGAACTAAAAAACATTGACGTATGGAAAAAATGTGCATTAATGGCAATTCCTACATGATTGGGAAAAAGAAGCCGTATGTCGGAATCGCAATTCCTCCGCACATGCTAAACGATGTCATCGACTTTTCGTATGAGATGTGTTTTGGTGAAGGACACCATAGGCTACATAGGACTGGAGGCCAGGCAAGCAGGAAGGCGGGAGAGCAATTCTGCAACACATTCCAAGGGAAATTGGCAGAGACGGCCTTAAGGGGACAGCTCTTAAAAAACGGGCTCGAATGTGGCGAAATCGATTTCAACGTATATGGCGAAGGAATATGGGACGATACGGACATTGTAGTCAATGGGAAGTCGATGAGCGTGAAATCGGCGGCACACTTCTCGAATTTGCTTTTGCTTGAGACTCACGACTACGACGAAAACGGCAACTACCTGCCAAATATGGCTGTTGGGTCGACGGCGAGTTATGACTACCATGTCTTGGTGCGTATTCGGCCCGACATAAAAAATGTATTTTCGGGAAACCGGCTGCTGTACTCGAACGATATTCCAAAAGATAAAATCAACGACATCATCCGTTCACAAGAATGGTCGTTTGACATTGCCGGCTGGGTTTCGCACGACGAGTTTGTATATGCAATCCGAAACAAATTCGTGATTCCGCAAAACGCCTTGTTAAACGGCAAGACCAAAATGGATGCCGAAAACTATTACATCCAATCTGGTGACATGCATGATATCGGCAGTTTGCGCGACACACTGAAACGATAGGTGAAAGGCAGGCTTACCGGTCCCTTAACGGACCGACACGGATCCATTTGGATTGTGCATAAAGACTATCGGCCCACGTTCAAGACCTTGACAATCTCTTCTGCCACCCTGGCCATCATTGGAACAACGACAGAATTGCCCGCCTGCATGTATTTCGCGCTCTCGCCGATAGTTGCCGGGAACTCGTATTTCTCTGGATAACCCATGAAATTCAGGCACTCCTTAGGCGTGAATTTGCGAATGCCGCTGTCTGTCAATATGAGAGGCACATTATGGCCCCCGCCCCCCATGTTTGCGGTCAGCGTGGGGCACAGGTTGCTTTGGTTCTCACGGCAATATACGCGTCGCCACTGATATACCGTGTTGGGGTTGGTCATGTCCTTGACAAGCTGCGGATAGTACATTTGGGTCTCACGATAGTAGTACTTCTCGTCGACAGGCTGCTTGCATACGCAATCGTGAATGGTTTTGGTCAACTTGATTGGTTCCGGGAACCTGAAACTGCCATGATTTGGCACCTTTTCGTTGTTAAACGCAACTATGATGATACGCTCCCTATGCTGTGGAATGTTGCCATACTCGGCCGCATTGAGGACCTTATGGTATACGCTATAGCCAAGTTCCACAAGTGTATTTCTAATGACCTCGAAAGTTTTCCCATTATCGTGGGCCTCAAGGTTTCTGACATTTTCCAAGTATGCGACTTTGGGCTTGTGCTCCCTTATTATCTCTGCGACATCGAAGAATAGCGTGCCACGGGTATCGTCGAAACCTCTTCGGTAGCCGGCAATGGAAAAGGCCTGGCAAGGGAACCCTCCGCACAAAATGTCGAAATCTTCCGGTATGAGCTCTTTGGTCGATTTGAGTGTGATATCGCCAAACGGGACTTCGGCATAATTCAATGCGTAGGTTTTTTGGGCGTTAGGATTAAATTCGGATGAGAAAACACATTTTCCTCCAAATTTCTGCATTGCCAGCCTAAAGCCACCGATGCCTGCGAATAAATCGATGAAAGTGAATGTGGGTGTGTCTGCCGGCTTGAAATTTTGGGCCAGCCCCTCAAAAAAGCCATTGCAGTCTTCGTCTGTCACCGGACAGCTGTCTTCTCGCCCTAGCAGTTGATTATACAGCACCATGCCCCCTTTGTACTTGGCCTCGAACCTTGTTCCACGATTATGCATGTAATGTGAAATCATGGCCATTGCATCCACAATGTTGAACGCATCGCTTTTTGGAACGCCACTTTTGCCATTGATATAATCTTGCAGTTTCTTTATTTCCACCTTTTTCATTTTAAGAGAAAAATAATGTTGAGCATACGTTTTATCCTCGCATTCTTCAGCTAATATTTGACACATTCTTCATTACAAAAGTGGTGTTTTTATATAAATATTAAAAATTATATATAACACACAACGCCACATTGCACATTCAGTTAATTGTCAGCGGTTTAAAATATAGGCATCTCGAATATGAATTTTTTCGCCTTTTACCTGTCCGACAAAAATGGCTTGTGTGTGCCTGTAAAAGCTATCGACAATGAAAATCGCCACTTATTGCGTATAATTGTTGCGTAAACATTTTACGAATGGCGTACAAAACGACAATATTTCCCCACGGCACCTTCAGCGATGAGAACAAGTACGTCGCTTTCCAAGGCGCCACCACCAACCTTATGGACTATTCATGCACCACCACCGCCACCGACCTCTACAAATACCAGTGGGACTACATCCACAACCCGGAGTTTATGCTGTTCAGAGGGGATGATGAGGAGGGGAAATTCAATTTTATTATTGAGCCTATTTTGAAATCAATCCGTGAGGCAAACCTTAAGAAAGAAACTAATCTCAAATTGTCGGTACGGGCAGGCAGTTACAAGACAGCCGATGTCAGTCTTAATAGTTATCTTCTCAAATACATTGGACTTGACGCTTCAGGAACGGCAGTAGAATTTCTTGAACGCAAGAACAGGGAACTTACAATAAATCCTGCCGAGCAAAGCATTGAAACCTACACAGACGAGTCGAATGTCAACTGCAAAAAATATACTTTCCATGTTGTTGGAAAGGCTGATGTTGCCTTTGTAATGGATGTTTTAGAGAGTGAATCGAAACGTTTTGAGGATTGGTTGTTCAGTCCGTATGAGATAAGCACCGAACAGTTAAGCTCCATTTACCCGACAGCAACGCCGGAAAGAGTGAAAGCCGTAACCGAGGCCATAAACAAGTATTGTGAAGAGTTCGAAATCAACACGCCAGAACGAATGGCACATTTCTTGGGGCAGATAGGAGTAGAAGCAAAAGCCACTTTAGATGGATTAAGTGAGAGTTGTTCTTATTCTGCTGAGCGGGTGAAAACTATTTTCGCCAATAGAATTACAGGTAATGTAGTTGAAGTTGATGGTGGTCTAACCTTTAAAGCATTAATTAATCCTGATTTATATTCAGGCTTGTCAAAAGAGTCCAAATATTATTTTTCTGTCAAAGAAACAACAAAAGCCAATAGATATGTAATAAACAACTCTGATACTATATATGAATTTGATAAACGTACATTTGACTCAAAAAAAGTAAAAAAACATTATGATTTAACTATAAACAATTATTACACTAACGGTGCCAATAATTGTGCATTATTCAATTATGCGTATTGTTGCAATAAATCTAATTTAGAAAATGGAGACTATGAGTCAGGTGATGGAGCTCGTTTCAGAGGCCGAGGATTTATTCATCTGACAGGTCGTGGAAACTATACCAAATTATTATTTAATCATTGGAAGAAAAAATATCCAGATGATAAACGGACGATAGAACAGATTATGGATTTGTTGGAAACTGACATTGATTTGGCAATAAAGGTATCTATGGTTTATTGGGAAGCAAATAACATCAATTCATATATTACCAATACAACAAATTTCAGCAATACAAATGATGAAATACGCAAAGTGTCTGGTTGTGTTAATGTAGGTAACTATAAGACGAATATAGAAAAAATAAATGGATATGTTATTCCCCGATAAGCTTGGCAGTATGTTTTCCGGCTCGGCAATTATCGACCATAAAAATTTGCTCGGCAAAAATACACCCGATAATGAAGCGATTG
>JAZUEN010000025.1:0-17485 GCA_045640185.1 Bacteroidales bacterium | reverse complement strand
TCGACGGTGTAGAGGTCGCCTGCGGTGTCGATGGAATTACTTCCGATTATCGACAGGCTTTCGGGTGGCGCAATCTTGAAATGTACAGTGTCGCCGTCGAGTTGTAGCATTTGCTCAATTATCTGCTGTGCGGTCATATTTGCCGAGCAGAATATTAGTTCATTTATCTTGTTGATTTTCACTATTTCAGATATCTGTCCGATGTTGCCTATTGCTTTGCGTTCGGTGTCGGCTTGCGGACTGATGAACCCTGCGTATTGGTATTTCAGTGTCGATTGGTTGAGCACGTCGACCACGCGTTCGGCTTCTTCTTGAGTGCCTACGACCGCAATGTGCGATTTCTGCCCAATGTCGAAACTGAAACGTGTTGGCCAAATGTAGTTTATTGCTATTCTTAAAATATTGACTGCCAATAAACTGAATATGGCGCCGAACATTATCATAGCGCGTGAGAATCGGAATTCTTCAGGCAACAGTGCGTATCCTACCAATATTATCAATGTGCCAATGGCAATTCCGCGGGTTACGCAGAATGGTTTGGCTTTGTTTTCGTATCCACCTGAATAATAGATTGATAGAATCCAAATTAGGACGTAGGTCGGGGCCACGATTGTGAAAAATTCCTTCGGGAAATGCCCGCCTTCAAATATGTATTCCGACCATTTTGTGCTCAAGAGCGCTATTCCTGCATACATTATTGTGGCGTCGGCAAGTGGCAGTGCTATGTGCTTGACAAATCGGCTTATCAGTGCAAGGAATGCGCGGAAATAAATGGCGCAATTGATGACGAACGAGAATATTTTTGCGTTGCGTGCGCTCAGGTTCTTTTGGGCGAATATCGACATTGCGTTGTAGAACATTCGCACGTAGTTCACGCTCCCTTTTTTCGTGCTCTCGCCTTTGTAGTGGATTATGCGGGTTTCGGGGAAATAGTAGTTTTTGTAACCGCCCTTTATTATCCTGTACGATAGGTCGATATCTTCACCATACATAAAGAAGTCTTCGTCGAGCAGTCCAACCTTGTCGAGTGCCGTTCGGCGCAAAAGCATAAAGGCTCCAGCCAAGACATCAACAGGGTTTGTCTCGTCTTTGCTCAAATGCCCCATATAGTATTGGTTGAACCGTTTCGATTTCGGGAACAGGCTCGACAGCCCGAAAATCTTGTAGAAGGCCACCATCGGCGACGGGAATCCACGCTTGCTTTCGGGCAGGAAGTTGCCCTTGCCGTCAATCATCTTTACGCCCAAACCGCCAGCATCGGGGTGCTCGTCCATAAATTTTACAGTCTTGCTGAAAGTGTCTTCTTCAATCATTGTGTCGGGATTGAGCAACAGCACGTATTCGCCTGTCGATTGCCTGATTGCCTGATTGTTGGCCACCGCAAAGCCTGTGTTCTTCTTGTTCTCGATCAACTTTACCTGCGGAAACTTCTCGGCCACCATTGCGCACGAGCCGTCAACCGAGTTGTTGTCGACTACAAATATTTCGGTCTCAACGCTTTGCATAGCCTTTACAACAGAGTGCAGGCATTGCTCCAGAAAGTATTTGACGTTGTAGTTTACAATTACGACCGAAAGTTTCATTACATCGATTTTTGTGTTGCGAAAATACTGTTTAATTGTCAAATTCCGTTTAATAATGTGCAATTAAATGAATTGATGAAACATAAGGCTTTGCGACCAGGATTTGTAGATGTCTAGTGTAATTTCATCGTAAACATAATCAATGACTTGCATTTGTGAAACCGTCCGTTTCGCAATTTTGTGGACTTCTATTAAGTTTGCCCGCCAAGCACCCCGACAAGTACCCCGACAAGCACCCCGACAAGCAGGTGGCTTTATTTGTTGATATAAAAACAAATATATATCTTGTGTTTTATGGTTGTTTTTGCTATATTTGTAGAAACAATTTCTTTATGGAAGACTTTTCGGAGTATTTGCGTCAAAGTGAGCCTCACAAGCAGAACCGTGCATCGTCGTGGCGCACGGCCATAGGATTGCAGGATGTTGACGGGCTTGCGCCGTCGGAGTATTTGATTGACACCGCTCGCCGAAATATCGAAGGCGAGATTTCCATTAATGAAGTTCGTGAAATGTTGGCCGATTATTATCACACTCTTGATAATCGTGCCGATATGCAACGTACTGAAGAAGCCGACAAGGTGTCGTTGCATATTGTCGAGTTGCTTAATGACAAGACGTTCTCGTTCTCGGTTGCAGGCTTTTCCGCCATTCACCGCAAATTGTTCGGCGGTGTTATGAAAACCGCAGGCGAGTTCCGCACCTACAACATAACTAAAAACGAGTGGGTGTTGCGTGGCGACACTGTTATGTACACTAGTTACGATATGATTCGCGACACGCTTGAGTACGATTTTTCGCAGGAAAAGGCGTTCGATTATCGCCATTTGTCGATGAAGGAAATTGTTCGCCATTTGTGCGCATTCGTGGCGGGCGTATGGCAGATTCACCCGTTTTGCGAAGGAAATACGCGCACTACGGCTATATTCACTATCAAATATTTGCAACAACTTGGCTTTGATGTCAATAACGACGTGTTTGCCGAAAATTCGTGGTATTTCAGGAATGCTTTGGTCAGGGCCAATTACAATAATGTCAAGTTCTCAGTGTTTTCCACTACTGAGTTTTTGGAAAAGATTTTCGGGAATATGCTTATGGGTGAATTGAACGAACTGAAAAACCGCTATATGCTGATTGGCTCTTCGTTTGACAGTGAGCGTGATGAGCATAAATGTGTGCCGTATTCTAAGGCAAGGCCGAAGAAAAAACCGTCAAGCACCCCGACAAGTACCCCGACAAGTACCCCGATAAGCACCCCGTCAAGTACCCCGACAAGTTCTGCTGATAAGTGGCAGACTGATAACGAAAATATACTCAGGTTGATAGGTGCAATAGGCAACGAGAAAATGTCGGTAAGAGAAATGTTGTCGGCTGTTGGCTTGAAGAATCGGGAAAATTTCCTTGAGTATTCGTTGAATCCAGCATTGAAGGGAAAATTCGTGAAGATGCTGTATCCCGACAGGCCGACTCATCCGCGCCAGAAATATTTCCTGACAGTCAAGGGCTTGGCTGTATTCGGTTCGCTTAATGGCAATTGCGAGTCTCGGTGACTGTCGTCCGTATTTCCCTGTTTTTTGGTTGCGGTCTTGATTTTTTTCTAAATTTGCGCCCGAAAAATCACAATGGGGTGCCTATAAGGCTGAGATTATACCCTTTGAACCTGAACGGGTAATGCCGTTTAGGGAAAAAGCAAAAATCAAATCACCCATTGCAATAATGTTTAATCGTCACCGCAGGTGGGGTATGCTATTGCAATTGGAAAAATTTCTGAAACGCGTTTCTTTTTCAATTTGCATTGCGATGCCTGCGTGGCACAAATTTAATTGCAATGAAAAAGAACATTTTAACAGCATTACTTCTGTTTTTCAGCGTGTTTGTGCACGCGCAGTTTTCAATTTCAGGTCACGTTTACGATAGCGGAAAGAGTCCATTGCCAAGTGTGGCTTTGCAGGTCGTCGGCACCAATTTGGGTGCCCTGACTAATTCTGACGGTGTGTATCTTATTGAAAATTTGCCAAATGGCAACTATCAACTTAAGGCGAGTTATTTAGGCTACGAACCCGAGATTGTCGATGTCAAACTTGATTCCGACAAGTCGGTCGATATTGTCTTGCAACAAAAAGCATTTGTGACACAAGAGGTTGTGGTGCGGTCGAGCCGTCTGTCGACAGTCGCGCCAGCCACCACATCGACTGTTGGCAAGGCTGACATCGAGGCGAATAATTTAGGTCAGGATATGCCGTTCCTTTTGTCGCTTCAGCCGTCGGTGGTCAGCACGTCCGATGCGGGTGCGGGTGTAGGTTACAGCGGTTTCCGCATTCGTGGCACTGACGAGACGCGCATCAACGTCACCATTGACGGCGTGCCGTTGAACGACGCCGAGTCGCACAGGCTTTATTGGGTGAATATGCCCGACATAGCCAACTCGCTTGAGAATGTCGAGATACAGCGTGGCGTAGGCTCGTCAACCAACGGTTCGGCATCGTTTGGCGCATCTGTCAATATGCAAAGCCGTCATTATGAGCCAAATCCGTATGCGGTGCTGTCGTCGTCGTGTGGCTCGTTCGGCACGTTCAAGAACAGCGTCAGTGTTGGCACGGGCTTGATTGGCGGGCATTGGTCGTTTGACGCGCGTCTGTCAAAGATTGAATCCGACGGCTTCATCGACAGGGCATCGAGCCGTCTGCAGTCGTATTTCCTTTCAGGAGCCTATTATGATGAACGTACAATGCTGAAAATTAACCATTTCAGCGGAAAGGAAGTGACGTATCAGGCGTGGAACGGCGTGCCCAAGGTCAGGCTTGAGAACGACACTGCGGGAATGTTGCGCTATGGCGAGCATTGGCTATATACCGACAAGCAGGTTCAGGAGATGCTTAATTCCGATTCCCGCACATATAATCTATATACTTATGAAAACGAGGTTGACGATTATGAGCAGAGGCACTTCCAGGCTTTCGTCTCACATTCTTTCGGTAGCGGGTGGTTTTTGAACGGAGCCCTTTATTATACCTACGGCAAGGGCTATTATGAACAGTATAAGGAAGATGATGACTTGTCGGACTACGGATTGGACAATGTTGTCGTTGGTGACCAGTCGGTCGGCAGTTCCGACATTATCCGCCGTAAATGCCTTGACAACGACCTTTATGGCGCCAATCTCACGGCCCAGTACAAAACCGCCAGGCTGACGGCCGTTGTCGGCGGTGGTGGCAACTATTATGATGGCAGGCACTTCGGCACGGTTATTTGGGGACAGTTTTTGGGCGATGCATCGAGCAATCACCAATATTACTACAATACGGGCAGGAAAATCGACTTAAATGCTTATGTGAAGGCTACTTACAATGTCGCCGACGAATTGTCGGCATTTGCCGACATACAGTATCGCCACATCGGGCATCGGCTGAAAGGCATTGACGATGATGCCCGCGACGTGACGCAGACTCATACGTTCAACTTCGTCAATCCCAAGATTGGCGTGAATTGGAAGCCAAAGTCCGCAACCGAGTTCTATCTTATGTACTCGTGCGGGCATCGCGAGCCAACCCGAACCGATTTCACCGACACCGACAAAAACCAGCCGACACCGAAGTCGGAGAGCCTTTACGACTTTGAGGTTGGCGCAATTTTCAACAGCCAGCACATAAGGCTGTCGGCCAATGCATACCTTATGTACTATCGCGACCAGTTGGTGCAGACGGGCCAGATAAACAATGTCGGCTCGTCGCTAATGGTGAACGTGCCCAAAAGTTACCGTGCGGGATTGGAATTGGCTGAGGCCTGCAAGTTGGGCAAGATGTGGCGCATTGACGCCAACCTGACGCTGAGTCGCAACCAGATTCTCGATTTTGTCGAATATGTCGATGATTGGGACAACGGCGGGCAGATAGTCAACCATTTGGGAAACACGCAGATAGCCTTTTCGCCAAGCATTGTTGGCAACGGCGCGCTGACGTTCAGTCCCATACACAATGCTGATATAAGTTTGACTGCGCAATATGTTGGCAATCAATATATTGATAATTCGGAATCGAGCCAGCGGATGCTTGATGCCTATATGGTGAATAATCTGAAATTCGGCTACGAACTGAATCCCAAATGGTTGGGCCGAATCAATGTCAATTTTCAGGTGAACAATCTGTTCAATGTTGAATATGAGAGCAATGCGTGGGTCTATTCATATATATATGAAGGCCAGCGTTGGGCGCAGGACGGATATTTTCCGCAGGCGGGAACCAACTTTATGTTGGGCTTGCAGATTTCCGTCAAGTGATGTGCCGATGCTTTCCCATAAACAAAGAAAGCCTGTGGCAAATGCTTTTTGCCACAGGCTTTTGTGACTAATGTCAATAATAAGCGACAAAAACTATTTGTTGACGCTGATGCTGTATGTTGGCTGTGAGGTTGTTGCCAAACTTGTCTTTGCCGAAAAACTGATTGACAAAGCAATTGCGATTGAGATGATTACTGCTACCATTTCTGAAACATTTGCAGATTTTACCATTTCCATTTTGTTTGATTTTGTGTTTTCCATAGTTGTGAAATTTTAATTTTATAATTCAATTTTTAATTGTCATTATTCTGATGCCAAGTCGTGCCAAAAGTATGCCACGATGTGCCAGATATTGATTATCTGTATTTTAGGGACGAATAAAAAAACATAGTGTGTCAAAAATCTTGACATCTGTGTGTGAAAAGTTTACAGTAGGGCCGATGAATTGATGCTGAAATTGATAATTGCCACTCGAATTGCAAAATCCGTGTCAGTCGGCTAAAAACTGTCGTTCAATATAGATTGGTGGCTTCGTTATGGAAGGATCAAGAATTTCTATGAAAACAATTATCTTTGCCCAATCAAAAACTATAAAGATGAATATCGATTTTTCAAAAAATAATGGTCTTGTTCAGGCAGTTGTTCAGGACAAGCGTACCAATAAGATTTTGCGTGTAGGATATGCCAACCAGGAGTGTGTCGCCAAAATGGAGTCCGAGAAATTGGTGTATCTGCTCAACGGAGCCAATGCCGAATTGCTGACAAGTGGCGAGTACAACAAGCCTGTAGCCGTTGACGCAATGGTTGCCAGCGAGGACGGCACGGCAATAGTAATCAAGGCTTTGCCCGAAGGTTCGACCACAGGCGCCGATTCTTTTTTAGGCGAGAAAAACATTGAGGACCTTGCGTTTCTCACTTACTTGCAGGATTTCATAGAGCGTCGCAAACGCGAGATGCCCGAAGGTTCATACACTACCAAACTTTTTACAAAGGGAATCAACAAGATATCGCAGAAGGTCGGCGAGGAAGCCGTCGAGACAATTATCGAGGCCACCAACGGCACTAAGGAGCAGTTGCTCTACGAGAGTGCCGACCTAATCTATCACCTGATAGTGTTGCTCACCGAGAAAGACCTTCGCATTGAGGACCTTGCCCGCGAACTCAAGGCCCGCCACAAGGAGTAGGAGCGTGAAGATACGATACATACAGAAAAGGTCACCTTTTGCGGGTGGCTTTTTTTTATGTTCTGTCAACTGATTGGTTTTGAATTAAATTGTTATTCCTGTCTTACAATCTGCGGAATGTAGTTCTTGCCAGGAATGGTGAGAGGAATAAGTTCCGTTGATACATTTCCTGCGTCAAGGCCCCAAGCCGATACGTCGGTCAAGCCAAGGCGCTTGAGCGGATAGTATAGGTTCAGTACAAAACGCTCGCCAAAGCCTAGGTCGGCTTGTTTTGGCACACGGCGTTCAATGTGGATAATGCGGAAATCGGCAGGAATGTTGTGCTTGCGTAGCGACGGGTACGAACTTCGCAAATCGAGGCCTTCCTCGCCCAGATGCTCCACAACCTGCTTGAAGTAGTCGTAAATGCGCGGTTGCATCTTGAATCCCAGGAAAAAGTCGATGCGTATGACCTTGTTCGGCACCAGATGCTCAACCTTGTACTCGAGCGTGTACGGAGTGTCCAGAATGTCGACGTGCAACAGCCAATACACATCGGCACGTTTCGGGATGCGTCGGATGATGCTGTCAATCACCTTTGCCTCAATGTCGGTCTTGTAGTTTGCGTGGGTGGTGTAAACCAGGTTTGTCGCATATTTAGGCAAGGTCTCGTCTTCGCTGATATCTTTTATTACAGGCAAATAGTCGCCTATTTTTGCAAAAGTGATGAATCTGTTGCGTATTCGCCTGCCTGTGTGCAGAATCACCATTATGAATATCAAGATTGATGCCAGCAAAACGGTGAACCAGGCGCCTTGGCTGAACTTGTGGACATTTGCGACAAAGAACGCACCCTCAATCAGCAGGTAACTGACGGCAAACAAGGCGATGGCCCAGGCAGGTTTGCCTTTTTGTCGCAAGTAAAAGACCACCAGTGTCGAAGTCATTAGCATTGTCACCGTGATGGCGAATCCGTATACATTTTCCAGCGACGCCGAGTTGCGGAAATGGAATATTGAGAACAGACAGCATCCGTACACAATCCAATTGATTGTCGGAACGTACATTTGGCCGATAACCTGCGACGGATATTTAATGCGAATTTTAGGCCAGAAATTCAGTGAGATGGCCTCGCTGATAAGTGTATATGAACTTGTTATGGATGCCTGACAAGCGACAATGGCCGCCATAGTCGCAAGTACGATGCCTATGGGGAGGAACCATTCGGGCATTATGGCATAAAACGGGTTCACGCCTTCTTCCAGATTCTCGGCATTTACAATCACCCAAGCGCCTTGTCCCATATAGTTGAGTATGAGCATCGTTTTCACGAAAGCCCAACTTGCCTTTATGTTCTTTATGCCACAGTGCCCAAGGTCGGTATAGAGCGCTTCGGCACCAGTTGTGCAAAGGAAAACGGCGCCAAGCAGGAGAATCCCCGCAGGGTGGTTTATCAGCAGTTTTACGGCATAGTATGGGTTGAAGGCTTTCAGCACAACAGGACAGTCAACCATATTGACGAATCCTAGTGTGCCCAATGTGCTGAACCATATAAGCATAATTGGCCCGAACGACTTGCCCACCACGTTTGTGCCGAACTGCTGTATGAAGTACAGAAATGTGATAATTATGACACTGATGCCCAATACAGGTAGGCGCGGGTTCATTATTGACAGACCTTCAACTGCCGACAGCACTGTTATGGAAGGGGCTATCACGCCATCGGCAAGCAGTGTACATCCGCCAATGATGGCAATGATGAACAGTTTCTTGTGGTTTTTCCTCAAAAGCGCGAACAGCGAGAAAATGCCACCTTCACCGCGGTTGTCGGCTTTTAGTGTTATAAATACGTACTTTACTGTGGTTTGAAGTGTCAGTGTCCAGATGATGCACGAAATGGCGCCAATTATGGTCTCGGCGTTCACCACGCCAATTGACGCCAAAATAGCTCTGAATACGTAAAGTGGGGATGTGCCTATGTCGCCAAATATTATTCCCAATGCGACAATCGCACCTACAAGGCTTAATTTCTTAATCTGATTTGAAGAACCGTTCATAAATAACTGACCCCTAATTTTTGAGTCCGCAAATATATACGGCTCAATCTCAAAAATGTTTGTCAAGCCTAATTTTTAATGAAATGAGGCATTGGCGTTGTTTATGCTGTTACATTTTATTGTTGATTCTGTTGGCTTTTGCAAAATGGAAACGATTCCGTGAAAAACGGTCTGCAATGTGGTTGCTTGCTCTTTAAACAAGTCAGCCATAATGATTTCGTTCAAAAAGAATGCTCTGTTTTGCACCTCTGCTTGCCATTTTGTTCGGTTGATGCTTTTAGTAGGAAGCATTGCATTCCTTTTCTACTGCAAAAATTGATGAGTGGCAATTTGGAGATTTTTTTGTGGATAGTCTTGTCGCTGTCGTGAAAATAAGTCGTGCTATTTTATGAATTGCTAATTCCGTCAAATCTTGTCTAATCTGTAAAAGACGTTAGACAAAAAAAGCCGTTCACCCGAGAGTGAACGGCCTTTCAATATGAAAAATACTTATTAATGGTTTCTCAGATTCCATTTAGAGTTGTCGCTACTGAAGTCGAACTTGCCAAGTCCAACGGTGCTGTCGCCAGTTGATACAAGAACAACTTCGCCTTCAACGCCAGGAGCCTGTTTAGGCATCAGTCTGTAAGTACCATCGGTCAATTGTTCAATTTGCCATAGTTGAGTGTCGGCACCAGTATATTCCGATGTCTTTACTTCATAATTCTCGGCTGCAGTCAAAGCACGGTTTGTTCCGTCGATGACAATCTTGCAGTAAGCGCCACCAAGGAAGCCTGGTTTGTCAGTAACTGCAACAATGTTCCATTTTTGGTGAGGACGAGTCATGTAGTCGCCTGCACGTACTGCAACGTCGCCTTCTGGCCAAGTAGCCTTAACGTCGTCGAGTGTTTGTGAAGCGACAGGCTTGATAGGAGTGGTGTCGTTGCGACCGAAGAAACCTCTCATCATCATAGGCATGCGTACGAAGTCAACGGCCATTTCAAGAGCGTATCCACGACGTTCTGATTCAATCTCGTAAACACCGTCCTTCAGCAATTCGCCGGCGTATGGCCAATCGTTCTTCCAAAGAAGTGGACGGATTGCGAGGGTGCTGCGTCCGCCGAAGTCAAGGTCAGCCTCAAAGTGGCAAGACATCTTTTCAACGCCTTCTTCAACAATGTAGCGTCCAAAGTGGCCAGGACCCATTACTCGGTCGTGAGCGGCAATAACCATACGGCCACCGCCTTGCAGCATGTCGCGTCCCATATTGTCAAGATATGGGCCAGTCACATTGCGTGAACGTCCAACAACAATGTTGTATGTCGAGTTTGAACCGTCGCAGCAAGTACCGTGAGTTCCAAGCAGGTAGTACCATCCGTTGTTGTACATAAGGTCAGATGCCTCGCAGTCGATAGCGATGTTTATAGCCTCGTTGCCTTCAACGCGCTTGCCTGTAGCAGGGTCAAGTTCAACCAAACGGATGAATCCGAAGTATGTGCCGTAAGAAAGCCATAGACGTCCGTCTGGAGCAAGAAGCAAGCCTGCGTCAATTGCGTCGCAGTCTTCGTCGTATTCTGATGATGCAACTTCAATAGGTTCAGAGAACTTGAAGTCTGGCGATTTTGGGTCAAGGGTTTTGTTCCACATTGTCAATACTCTACCTGCGTGACCGCCACCAAGACCACCGCCAGTTGCGCTGTATGCTATAAGATATCTGTCACCAATCTTGATTGCGTCAGGAGCGGCACCGCCACCAGGACGCTCTGCGCCACCATTCCAAGTCCAGCCGTCTTCTGAAATAAGACCGCCACCACCAGTTCCGAATGTATAGTATTTGCCTTCACATTCCATGATTGTTGATGGGTCGTGAATGAAAGGCTTTCCAATTTGTGCAGCGGCGTCTTTTGCTGTGCATGCAATCATTAGGGCACATACGCCCAATGTTATAGTTGATTTCATATTCTTTCTGATTTTTTTGTTCGATTATTTATTGGTGATGGTGATGTTTTTGACAGGCTGTCCATTCTCGTCGAGGAAGCGTACGCAGAAGTCGCTCATTCCAGGGCCATTGATAACGGCACCGCGAAGGATGTTCTTGCCTTTCTTCAATGTGATGATTGATGAAACGCAGTCATCTACAACCATGCGACGGTCGCCCGATAGAAGCAATACGTCCTTGCCGTCTAGCCACCATTGTGATGCAGAGTTTGAACCAACAGCAAGCCTTACGTTCATGTCTTCTTCGCAGTTGATTACTGTGTATGCCCAGAAGATTACACCATATCTTTGCTTGTCGCGTGCAGTTGCAAAACGGAACAATTTCACGTTGTACAGTTTGCTGTCGAATGCGTGCCAAGTAAGTGTCTCTTTCTCGAAAATTGGCTTTTGCTCGGCAGGTGGCATCATTGGTCTGCCAGCCTGAAGATTCACTGGAGCCTGCTTTTCAACTGTGACTTTCACTTTTTCGCCAGCCTTTGGCAAAACTGCAGGCACAAATCCGTTTGCGAAAACCTCACGCAGGTATGAATCGGTAAATACTGTGTTGCTGCGGTTTGGCTTGCTGATTGGGTCAAGCAACAGCCAACGGCGGATGAAACCTTGGTCATCGGGTTTTGCCGCCTCTGGTGTCGATGGCGTAAAATAGTTGTCTAGGCTTGGACCACTTGGAGCAGCCTGTTTCTCTTGAGCGTTGGCGTTAGTGCATAGCATAGCTGCGATGCCAAATGCCAACAAGGTCGTTTTGTAAATTTTCATAATACTTTTTTTTGATAATTTTTACGATTAGGCTATTTGTATTAGCCGAATACAAATAACGTTAAAACTGCGTCTAATATAGGAAATGTATGTTACACTTTAGTTCGTTTGCGTAACAATGAATGCTATTATTTGTGCAGATTGTCGATAAATATCGGTTAACAATCGACATTGCCCGTTTGCCGCCTCTTTCCGATGTGAATTTTCAGGCTTGGGTCCAAAAAAAACGCACCCGGAAAGAGTGCGTTTCATTTGTAGCCTGATGAATGCTTATTTGTGATTCTCATTGAAAAGTTTCAGCCGTTCGTCGAGCAATGCGTAGTGGTGAGGCTTGATGTTCGAAGAGCAGGCTCTGATGCCGTTTCTTACGCTACCTGTCGTTGCAAGGTCGATGCCGCTCACACCGTAGTACAGGAGTTCTTTTGCCAAATCGGCGCCAGACATGTCCTTGTAGCCGATGGTGAAGAAAAATCCGTCGCTTACAGGAACGTCGTTGTCCTTGTCATACACTATTGAGAATCCGTTTCTTTCAAGAATGTCCTTGATTTTGTGGCAACGGTTGCCGTATTCCTTTATGTCGTCGACAAATTTGTATTCGCCGTCGCAGGCGGCTTTCAGCATTGCGGCCATAGCGTATTGTGCCGAGTGCGAAACTCCTGATGAGAACGTGTATAGAAATACATAACTGTATGCCGCGCCAAAGCGTGGAATATTATATCGGTCCTTAAGCGTTTGGTAATGGCGCTCGTATAATTTGTCGGAAATGCAAGCCATTGCGATGCGTTGTCCAGCGTAGCTGAAAATCTTTGATGCGCTCATCAGCATCACGTAGTTGTCAGTGTAGTGCGAGACGCTTGCGACGTATGGTGGCTCAAATGGAATTCCGAAGTTTTGGCGGAAGTCCATTGTCATGTAGGCAAGATCTTCTATCACAACAACATCGTATTTTGTTGCGAGTTTGCCGATTGTCTCCAGTTCATGGCTGTTGAGTGTCATCCACGAAGGGTTGTTCGGGCTCGAATAAAGGACGGCGCAGATGTTGCCTTGCTTGAAGTAGCTTTCCAGTTTTGCCCCAAGTTTTTCGCCACGGTAGTCGGCAATGTCGAACGATGCCACCTTAACGCCAATCACAGATGCCTGCATTTTCTGGACAGGGAAACCAGGGTCGATGTAGAGTACAGTGTCTTTCTTCGGGTCGAGTTGGGAGCAAAGCATCAGTGATGCGAATGAAGCCTGCATTGAACCTACTGTCGGTACGCAACTTTCTGGTTTTATGTCGGTGTTGACAAACGCCTTTATGAACCGTGATGCCTGTTCCTTCACTTCTGGAATGCCGTCGATGATAGGGTAGATGGATGCCACGCCTTTTTGCAGAGCCTCGCATTCGGCCTTTACGCCGACAGCCGAAGGTGGCAGGCCAGGAATGCCCATTTCAAAGTGGATGTATTCGGTGCCCGTCTGCTTTTCGGCCTCGCGCACTATGGCTCCAACCTGACGGATTGACGCCGTCTTGATGTCGGCAATTTCAAGTTTTTTCATTATTCCGTCAATCACTGACGGTTCGATAACTGTTTTCATCTTTTTAAGTAAAAAATCAAAAACGCAGACAAGAACAAATGTTGATGCCTGCGTTGTTGTATCATCAATTCGTTTTTTTTTATCTCTCGATTGTGGCAGTGCGGTCAGGGCCGACTGATACGATTTTTACAGGAACGCCCGTCTCTTTCTCAATGAACTTGATGTAGTCGGCAAAGGCTTTCGGGAACTGGCTTTCGGCTGTGATGCCTGTCAAGTCTGATTTCCATCCTTTGAATTCCTTGTAAACGGGGTCAATCTTCACGCTGTCGATGTCGAATGGGAAATCTGTTGTTTCCTTGCCGTCAATCTTGTATGCTGTGCAGACTTTTATTGTGTCGAAATCGTCAAGCACGTCGCTCTTCATCATAATCAATTGTGTTACGCCGTTAATCATGATGCTGTATTTCAGCGCAACAAGGTCGAGCCATCCGCAACGGCGCTTGCGGCCAGTTACGGCGCCATATTCGTGGCCTAGTTGGCAGATTGTCTCGCCAACCTCGTCGAACAGTTCGGTAGGGAATGGACCGGCACCAACGCGAGTGCAGTATGCCTTGAATATGCCGAACACGTCGCCAATCTTGTTTGGACCGATGCCCAATCCAGTGCAGGCTCCAGCGCAAATGGTGTTTGATGAAGTGACGAATGGATACGAGCCGAAATCGATGTCGAGCATTGTGCCTTGAGCGCCTTCGGCAAGAACCGACTTGCCGTCGTTCAGAAGTTTGTTCACAACGTGCTCGCTGTCGACGAACGTGAATTTCTTCAGGTATTCGATGCCGGCAAACCAGTCTGGCTCAAGTGCCTTAAGGTCGTATTCAAAGTTGAGAGATTTCAGAATCTGTTCGTGGCGAGCGACTGCGGCTTTGTATTTTTCTTCAAAGTTCAGCAGGATGTCGCCAACGCGAACGCCCGTGCGGCTAATCTTGTCGGTATAGGTGGGGCCGATGCCTTTGCCAGTTGTTCCGACCTTGTTTTTGCCCTTTGCGGCTTCGTAGGCTGCGTCAAGCAGGCGGTGTGTAGGCAGAATCAAGTGGGCCTTCTTTGATATGTATAGACGTTTTGTGAGGTCGTGGCCAGATTGTGCAAGCGATTCAGCTTCGGCCTTGAACAATGCAGGGTCAAGTACGACGCCGTTGCCAATGATGTTCACTTTGTCGCCCTGGAAGATTCCTGATGGTATTGAGCGCAATACATATTTCTCTCCATTGAATTCCAATGTGTGTCCTGCGTTTGGACCGCCTTGAAAACGGGTTACAACGTCATATTTTGGGGTTAGGACGTCAACAACTTTCCCTTTTCCTTCGTCGCCCCATTGCAAACCTAACAATACGTCAACTTTCATTTTGTATTTGTTTTTTTTTATGGCATATCTAGATGCCGATTCCTTAATTAATGTTGTCTATGGGCAAAATGCACCCACGCAAAAAGCGCCCGAAGGTAATAAATATTTGTATGCTAAAGTCGGTGTGTGCAAAATTATGCCAAGATGGTGCGTTTTTTGACTGATAGTAAGGTGCCGTTTTCGTCAATTGACATCGATTTCCCATTTTGCCATATACGAAAACAGAGTTACAATGGATGAAATGTGCTGATAATCGGTGTTTTATGTATTTTATTATTTTTTTTGTTTTTGCGCTTGCAAAAAACAAAATGGGTTGTACCTTTGCAACGCTTTTCGGAAACGAGAAGTTGATTGAATCAGTAGCTCAGCAGGTAGAGCACATCCCTTTTAAGGATGGGGTCCCGGGTTCGAGCCCCGGCTGGTTCACAGTCCCGAAGTCAACGCTTCGGGATTTTTTTTGCCAATTAGTCAAGTTTCTGGTAAGCCGTCAGTTGGCTGGCTGGCAATAAAAAAGCGGTTCCGATTGTCGGAACCGCTTTTTGGTTTGTGTAGTCAGTATAGTATTCCTATCCTTGATTCTCCTGAGCCACAAGCATGTCGGCATTGTGGCGCTTGCGCAATACGGGCTTTTCAATCTTGCCTGTCGCATTGCGTGGAATCACCTCAAAGAATATCTCTTTAGGTCGTTTGTAGCGTGCCATTGCCATGCAGAATTCGTCAATCTCCTCGCGTGTGCAGCTGACGCCGTCCTTGAGTTCGATGATGGCGGCTGTCTTTTCGCCCAAGCGCTTGTCGGGCAAGCCGATGACTGCCACGTCCTTTATCTTGTCGTTTGTGCGTAGGAAATCTTCAATTTGGACAGGGTAGATGTTTTCGCCACCGCTCACTATCACGTCTTTCTTGCGGTCAACCAGGAAGATGAATCCGTCAGGGTCCTGCATTGCCATGTCGCCGGTGTAGAGCCATCCGTCTTTCAAGGTTTCGGCGGTTGCTTCAGGGTTGTTGTAGTAGCAAGTCATCACGCCTGGGCCTTTTACGCACAATTCGCCAACTTCGCCTTGATTTACAACGTTGTTGTTCTCATCAACAATCTTGCATTCCCAGCGGTATCCTGGAACGCCAATGGCTCCAACCTTGTGCGTGTTTTCCATGCCGAGGTGTACACAGCCTGGGCCCGTCGATTCTGACAGACCGTAGTTTGTATCGTATTGATGATTAGGGAAGTATTTCTTCCAGCGTTTGATAAGCGATGGTGGCACTGGTTGTGCGCCAATGTGCATCAGTCTCCATTGCGACAGGTGGAAATCTTCTATTTTGAGTGTGCCGGCGTCAAGGCAGTCCAGAATGTCTTGTGCCCAAGGAACGAGCAACCATACGATAGTGCAGCGTTCGCTTGATACGGCCGACAATATGGTTTCAGGTTTTGCGCCTTTCAGAAGTACGGCCTTGCTGCCTGCCACAAGTGAGCCCATCCAGTGGAATTTTGCGCCTGTATGGTAGAGTGGAGGTATGCAAAGGAAGTTGTCGTCACGGCTTGTGGCGTGGTGCCTTTGTTCCATTTCGGCGGCTTGCGTCAGGCTCAAATGCTTGTGAAGAATTGCCTTCGGGAATCCAGTGGTTCCTGACGAGAAGTAGATTGCGCCGAAATCTTCGTCGGTGATGTTGATGTCGGGCGATGTGCTTGGGCAGTCGGCCACAAGTTCGCGGTAACTTTCGGCAAAGTTGGGACAGTTGTCGCCTACATATATAAGCATTCGTCCCTTGCTCAGCCGTTCGGCGTTTTGTTCCAAACGGCCGATAAATTCGATTCCGAATACCAGCACGTCCACTTCGGCCAACTCAACGCAATACAATATCTCGCTTGCGTCGTAGCGGAAATTGAACGGAACGGCAATTGCCCCGGTTTTCAGGATGCCGAAATATATTGGCAACCATTCGAGGCAGTTGTACATAAGTATTGCAACCTTGTCGCCTTTCTTCACGCCACGGCCGATAAGCATATTCGCAAAGCGGTTGGCTTTCTCGTCAAAGACGCTCCAAGTTATTTCTCGGCGGTATGGTGCAAATTTATTGGATTCGATAAGGTCATATTCTTTCCACGTCAGACGGCGTTTATCTTTCTCTTCAGGATTCAGTTCCACCAAAGCCACCTCGTTCGGGTAAAGTTTGGCGTTCCTCTCCAAATAATCAATTACAGGCATTATTATATGGTTTTTGTGTTTTTCGAGTCACAAATATAAGGTCTATTCTATAAAAACATTGTTTTTGCTTTTTTATTTATGAAATAATGTCCCAATTCTTTTGGACTAAAGAATTTTTATCTTTATGTTGATGCTCTAAAATATTGGTAATTATATATTTGTGCGGTTGATGAATGGTCATTTCATCTTTTTTTGAAAAAAATACGGTTGCCACGATTAACTTTTTGTCCGCTTTTGCTACCTATGTGTGGAAACGAAAAAAATGGAACTACAGAGATTTGAAAATATATCGAATATGGTAAGGCCGAAGTTGCTGATGATTGCAAGGCGTTTCGCCGATTCGTCGGGAATGTCGGACGAAACCGAGGATATTGTGCAGGAGTCGTTGGTGACATTTTGGCGATTGTCGGAAGAAGGATACCCGATTAGGGATGCGGAGGCTCTCTTGGTGAAAATCACAAAGAACAATTGCGTGGCTCATTACCGTAAACGAAAGTTGAGGCTTCAGCCGTTGCAGGACATTGATTTCGTAGGCGGTTCGTCGGCTTCAGACAT
>JAZUEN010000024.1:0-22125 GCA_045640185.1 Bacteroidales bacterium | reverse complement strand
AATTTGGAATGGTTACCGAGGTCAAGCCACTGCAATTATAGAACGCAAATTCGCCAATGTTCTTAACTGAATTCGGAATGGTTACCGAGGTCAAGCCACTGCAATCATAGAACGCCCTCTCGCCAATGCTTGTCACCGAATCTCCTATGTTAACTGTTTTCAAACTCTTTTTGCCCGAGAAAATCGAACCTATAGCATTAGTATTGTACGTCAGTGTTGAGATATTGTCACAACCATAGAACGCCTCCGAGCCAATGCTTGTCACCGAGTTTGGAATAGTGACCGAGGTCAAGCCACTGCAATCATAGAACGCCCTCTCGTCAATGCTCGTAACTGAATTTGGAATGGTGACCGAGGTCAAGCCACTGCAATTATAGAACGCCCTCTCGCCAATGCTTGTCACAGAGTTTGGAATGGTGACTGAGGTCAAGCCACTGCAATAATAGAATGCATAATCGCCAATGCTCGTGACTGAATTTGGAATTGTCACCGAGGTCAAGCCACTGCAATAATAGAACGCCTCATAGCCAATGCTTGTAACAGGATAGCTTTTGCTATCATAAATAACCGTTTCGGGTATTACAAGTTCATCTTTTCCACAGCCTATCACAGTGGCTGTTTGTTCAATAAAATCCAACCTATATTTAACACCATCATATTCAACATTCTTGAATATCATTTTGAAAACAGCCTTTACTTCTTGTTCCAAATTTATGTCCATTGTTCGTGGGTTGTCGGTATTTCCATCACTCCAACCCTCAAACACGCAACCTTCATTAGGTACTGCAGTAACTGTCACATTACCGGCATCGCATACATCTCCAGAAAACTTTACATTGCCCAAGTCTGTATCAGAACTACTAACATAGAGCAAATAATTGGAGGCTACTGGGCACTCAGCTATGGCATTTGGCATTGATGAACCCCAACGATTATATATCTCGTCTCCCCATGCCTCAATATAAGCGTCCATTGAGCCACACGGCACCTGCATTGTGGCTGGCACATACCAAAAAATATAGCCTCCTTCAAGCGTCGGCGGTATAGAAGATTTAAACACCAATGTATTCAAATGGTAGTTTTGACGGAAACCACCCCTCCCTATACTATTAACCGTAGCTGGTACTATTATTGAACGCAAATCAAAATCACTAAATGCATATTCGTCAATGCTGGTAACCGAATAAGTTTTACCCTCATACTCAACCATTTCAGGTATATTTGCCAAAACCAAACCACTATAGTCTTCCCTCGCAACAGAAACAGTATAAGGTTCCTCGTTACTTGTAATGTTGAAGTACAACCCACTACCTTCATCCTTGAAATCGTAGCCAAAAACCTGCGCAGTCAAAAGGCTGCATAGCAAAACGAATAAAATTTTTCTCATAATAATTCTCTCAAATGGTTATTAATTAATATTTAATTGAAATTCAATTTTATACACACTCTTACATTCATTAATTACAAGACATAAAAAAAGCGTGAAACTCAACTGTCTCTCGCTGTCAGTAGGTATTTGGCGTAACCTGGAATTAACGAAATAAGTCAAGTGCACGCTAAAGCGCGCATTGAAAAACTTATTTCTTTCTAATTCCTAAAATCGCCAAATTTTACTGACAGAAAGAAAAAGCCTAATGCTTTAATATGTTGTATGTTCAGTATTTACTATTCTATAGGCAAATGTTGTCTTTAATCACAAATAACAAATGTAGTAAATTAATTATGAATTAACAATCAATAAAGTGGAATAACGTTGATTCGTTGAAACTTTGGCCGTTGGCTGTTAGCCGTCGAGCGTTAATGTTACTCGTAAGTTCCATAATGCATATCAACCTAAAAAAACTATGTCGCCGCTCTGCGGCTTTCACTTATATGCAATTCACCAACCTACCATTATCAGGCTGCTCTGCAGCCATTGTCTATTATACATTTTCATTAGCCGCAGAGCGGCGGAATAATGGTAGAAACATTGACACATCAATAATTCAAGCCGCAGAGCGGCGAAATAAAGAATAATGCCTAGTGTTGTATAAGGCTGAAGGTTAAGTTATTGTGAATTGTTAATTGTTAATTGAAAAATCCTACATCCAAATCCTAAACGCAAAAGGGCAACAGGCCGAAACACATTGCCCAATACCCAACTAAATCTATCCTTTTTTGATGCGATTTAGTTGACTATCGGCCTAAATACGGCATTTTACGAACAATATCCAACCAAATTCATACTTTTTAACCACGATTTAGTTGAGTATCGTTTTTTATTCTAAGCAAACAAATCGTCAGCAACCACCTGATTTTGGATTTCCTTGGAATATTCATTATTTGCCAAGCCCGCAGTAGTTATCAAGACACTAGAGACTGCTTTGTTTGTTCCTGTTTTTGATTGAAAGACAGCAATCTTATTACGAAGTTCGTCTGCATATCTCTTTTTTATCACGTATTCGGCTTGTGAGAATTTTATCTCGCAAATATCAATCACGCCATCGGCACGGTCTATGAGCATATCTATCTGAACGCCAGTTTCATTAACTGTTTTTGCACGATAAAGCCACGAATACACGCCACTTATTACTCCAGTAATGCCAAGCGCTTTCTTTATTTGGTCAACATGCTGAAAGCAAACACGTTCAAAAGCCAGCCCGCACCAAGCATTATACGTGCCACCACTTATTGACCGCGACCAATATTGTCGGTCTTTCTGCGAATTGCCTTCTATAAAACGGAAATAGAACAAGGTGTAATTGTCAAACAACTGATAGAGTGTGTCTTTTTTCGACTTTCCAATTGATGTGTATGAACGGATGAAACTGCACATTTCCAAATCCTTAAGGATTTTCGTCAGCGTCCCGCCGTGGTCTTGTCCTATGGATTGGGCAATGTCGCCACGCGTCATGCCCGTCTTTTTCTTGCCTAACGCAGTGACAACCTGAATGTATGGTTCAGGATTGCGAAAGAGTGAAGAGTACAATGCATCGAACTCGTTCCGAAGGTCGGCATTCTCTTCAAAAAACATAAAATCAATATTTTGCGACCAACTATAGCCACGACGCAAAAAACTCCAATAGTATGGTATGCCACCCAAAACCATATAAGTTTGCAATACCTGCATACGCGTCATTTTGAGTTCACGTGCAGTGACATACAATTCGCATTCATGCAAAGTAAAGGGTTTTAGGCAGATCTGCCTTGTAAGCCTGTTGTGCAAGCCTCCGTAATTGTTCACCAGTTTGCCGACAATCCACGAAGTGGCGCTTCCACAAACTATCAACACAATGTCGCGACGCATTGTCGCCCAACCATTCCAAAAATGTTCCAAAGCAGGCAGGAAGCCCGATTTGGGCGTATCCATCCACGGCAGTTCATCAAAGAAAACGATTTTCCTTTCACTATTGGTCGTCTCCAAAAATTTGCCGAGCGCATCAAATGCTTCAAACCAGTCTTTCAGTTTCGGACAACAATTCATTCCTGCATTTGTGAGCGATTTCTCGAACAATGCAAGTTGGTGTTCCTTGTTGCCGTCCTGAATGCCAGTATGCTGAAATGCAAAGTTATAGTTGAATGTCTCCCTGACCAGGTAGGTCTTGCCTACCCTGCGCCGTCCATATATGGCCACAAATTCCGATTTGTCGCTTTGCGCTATTTCCCAAAGCAGATTCTGCTCAAATTGTCGTCCTACAAGCATGCCGTTGTTTTTTTATTATTACAAATGTAGAATATTTCAATCAATACCCAACTAAATCTATCCTTTTTTGATGCGATTTAGTTGACTATCGGCCTAAATACGGCATTTTACGAACAATATCCAACTAAATCTGCATTTTTTAACCATGATTTAGTTGGGTATCAGACATTGTGCCCGACGATTTGCATTTCCAATATTAGCCAAATCCCGATTCTTCAACTTGATCTACCTGAAACATACCAGCAAGAGTTTAGTGGTTGAGAGTCATTGGGTTCACCGCCCACGATTGTGACCAGAAAACCCGAAAGAATCATTTTAAATGAAAAAGGGCAACAGGCCGAAGCCCATTGCCCAATATTCAACATTATATCACCTAACTAATTAATTGTCAATTAAAATCATCAATTATCAATTAATTGAAACGGACATCCGTTTCAATTCCCCTACCAGCCGAACTTGTAAACCAGAGTCTCCTTGTAAGTCTCGCCAGGGCGAAGGACTGTCGATGGGAACATTGGCTTGTTTGGCGCGTCAGGAATGCCTTGTGGCTCAAGTGCCACGGCGCAATATGAGCAGAATGGAATGCCGTCCTTGCCAATCTGCGAACTGTTGAAGTGCATTGCCGTGTAAACCTGCATACCAGGCAGAGTCGAATATACTTCAACATAACGTCCTGATTCAGGGTCCTTCAAGCGACCGCAGAAACCCATTTCGTCAGCAGGCTTGTCGATAATCCAGTTATGGTCGATGCCCTTGAACATCTGAATCTGTTCATACGGAGTGTTTATTGAGTCGCCAATGCGTGCAGGCTTGCGGAAATCCATTGGAGTCCCCTCCACTTCGCGAATCTCGCCCGATGGAACGCCCTCGGCTATTGGGGTGAATTGGTGCGAATTGACTTCAAGTTCGTGATTGAAGATTGGGCCACTGCTTGCACCTCGCATATTGAAATACGGGTGGCTTGTCATATTTATTACAGTCGGCTTGTCGGTAGTGGCTTCCAAATCGATGATGAACTCGTTGTCGTCGGTAAGTGAATATGTAGCCTTGATGTTCACGTTTCCAGGATAGTTCTCCTCGCCGTCAGGGCTGAAAAGCGACAGTTCGTAAGCATCGGCGCGACCAGGAACATTCACTTTCTTCACATCCCAGTCACGAGCGTTATAGCCCTTGATGCCACCGTGCAAGTGGTTTATGCCGTCGTTGACATTCAGTTGGTACTCCTTGCCGTCAATGGCGAACTTGCCCTTGTAGATTCGGTTTGCGAAACGTCCGCAAAGCGCGCCAATGTATGCATCGCCAGCAACTGTCTCTTCAACAGTCTGATAGCCGATCATCACGTCAACTTTCTTGCCTTGATTCTGAACGTCAGGCAATTGCACTGAATAAACCTTTGCGCCACGGTCCATAAATTCAATTGTCAAACCGTTCTTGTTTGTCAATTGGTATGTCTTTGTACTCATTTTGGATATCTTTTAAATGTTTAAATTGTGGCTAATATAATGCAATTGACAATTGAAAACGAAATAACCTTGCCGTTTTCTCCCAAAACAAGGCACTTTATTAAAAAAAACTAATTACCAGCATCTTATGCTCCAACTGCTTTTTATTTTAAAAAAAAAGCGTACCAAATGAATAATTGTTATGTTCAAAACATATTTTTACGAACGACAAAACATTGCATCTTGAAAAACATATTACTGATATCCATTCTTTTTTTGACATTAGCCACAAGTCAGGCTCATGCACAAAAAAGCATATACAAAAAGGCCGAATTTGACTGTCAGGGAATGCCTTTGACAACATTCATAGAAAAAGCCGAAGCCGAAAGCAATGTAAGGTTCTTCTACAAGGGCAATTGGATAAACAGCATCAACATAGTGACCGCAACTCGCGGAAAGTCGTACAAATGGATAATAGACAGAGCCATTTCCGGCTATGGGCTCACCTACATCGTATTCCAAGACAACATTGTTGTTTTTGTCCCCGAAAAGTTCACATCAAATCAAGACAAGCCTACCGAAGGCATGCAAGGCTATGTCAAGATTATCGGCAATCTGATGGAAAAGGGAAAATACAAGCAGAACAAGGTTGAAGGCATTGTCAGGGATGGCAAGACCGAAGAGCCGATTCCTGGCGCAGTTGTATATGACAAGGTTCACAAATTGGCTACGCGCACAGACTTTGAAGGACACTACTCGCTGATGCTTCCAGTTGGGCAGACTGAACTTGAAGTATCGTTCATCGGCCTTGAAACCGAAACAGTCAAAATTGATGTGCTGAGCCCCGGCACTCTCGACATCGATCTTATGGAAGCCGCCATATCACTTGCAGGCGTCACCGTAGTTGCCTCAAGCGGAAAAAATCAGGTTCTACACACTCAAATGGGCGTCGAGACCATGGATATGAAGACCATGCAGAAACTGCCTGTGCTGATGGGCGAAGCTGACATTGTAAGAAGCATGACTCTGATGCCAGGTGTGCAGACTGCAGGTGAAATGTCAACCGGCTTCAATGTGCGTGGAGGCAACGTCGACCAAAATCTAATATTGATAAACGAAGCGCCGGTATATAATACGTCACACATGTTTGGCCTTTTTTCGGCATTCATACCTAATGCCGTAAGTGGCATAGAATTGTATAAAAGCTCACAACCCGCAAGTTTCGGCAACAGGGTGTCATCTGTCATGGACATAAGCCTGAAAGATGCCGACACGACAGGCTTTCATGGCAGTGCCGGCATTGGAATACTAAACAGCCAGCTCTTCATCGACAGCAGAGTGAACAGCCATTGCAGCTTCTTTGCAGGCGGACGCACAACCTATTCAAACTGGATACTGGACAAAACCCATGACATAAACATAAAGAACAGCTCTACAAACTTTTACGATTTGATAGGAAAGATCGATTTCAAAATAACCCCAAAACACCATCTTGATATTTTTGGCTACAAGAGCAACGACGATTTCAACTACAATAATCTTGAAAAATTCGACTACACCTCAAAAATCGCAGGGATGAACTACAGATGGTCGATACTTCCACAAATGCAGTTTAAGCTGTCTCTCGCCTACTCCGACTATGTATCCAACTTTACCGACTTGAATCAGGAGTCGTTGGAATCAAATCTGGAAACAGGCATAAACCATATTCGAGGCAAAGCCGAATTCCGGGTTGACTTGCTGACACACGACATAAGTCTAGGCTTCGAAGGCAACCGATTGACAATCAACCCAGGAAGCATGTCGACTCGTAGTGGCAAGACATCGGCCAAGCTTAAAAAGGTTGACGAAGAAAATGGCTTGGAATTTGCAGGATTCATATCCGACAACTATTCGATAACCGACAACATAAGCCTGCTTATTGGCTTGCGCTACTCCATGTTCAGCAAGATTGGCGCATGTACGCAATATGCATATTCCGAAGGAATGCCCAAAACCATCACAAACCTCATCGACTCTACAACATATGCTAGCGGAGAAAAAGTCAAGCCATACCATGCGTTTGAACCAAGAATCGGCTTCAGATATAAGATCGGCGAAAACAGCTCCATTAAGTTATCCTATGGTTATACAATGCAATATCAGCAACTTATAAGCGGAAGCACATCGGCAATGCCGTCTGATTATTGGAAAATGGCCGACAACAACATAAAGCCTCTTTCATGTCAACAAGTGTCGGCTGGATATTTCACTACCATTCTCAATGGCATGTTGAACATGTCGGCAGAAGTGTACTATAAAGCCATAGATAATCAGCTGGATTACAGAAATGGCGCAAAGCTGATGGCAAACAAGCATGTAGAGCAAGACGTCATTGCAGGGAACGCACGTTCATACGGACTTGAGCTAATTGCAAAAAAGAACGCCGGAAGGTTTTCGGGATGGATAAGCTACACATTGTCAAAAACTGAAATGAAGGTAGACGGCAATTCTGACGAAGACAAAATCAACAATGGCGAGTACTACAATGCCCTAACCCACCACCTGCATGATGTCAGTGTCACAGCCAGCTACCAAATAACACGCCGGTGGAATGCATCGGCAAACTTCATATTCACAAGCGGACGGCCTGCCACTTATCCCGAGTACAAGTATAACATGTTCGGCATGGAGGTCGCACAATTCTCTGACCGCAATGAATATAAACTGCCAAACTACCATCGGCTTGACCTTTCAGTCACATACGACGGCAACCTGAACAAGAAGAAGAAAATACATCCGAGCTGGACTTTTGCCCTGTACAACGCATACGGACACAAGAACATCTATTCGGTATTCTACAAAAAAGACACTCCATCAAAGCTGAACGACAACAACGCCTACGGATTGTACAAGCTGTCCATAATCGGCGTCCCGATTCCGTCATTCACCCTTAACCTAAGATTCTAGACATGAAGCGCTTTTACATCATATTACTTTGTCTGCTGTTTGCCAGTTGCGAAGAGTACTTCACTCCCGACATTGACGAGCAAGAGCCACAATATGCATTTGAATGCCTTATAACAAATCAGCCCGATGTGTACAAGCTTTCAATAACAAAGACTAGTGGATACGGGTCCAGCAATAAAATTGAGATTGTGACAGATGCCAAAGCCAAGATAATCACTAGCGACAGCGCCATATATCCGTTGTTGTACAATAGCACAAATGGCTGTTATTGCAGCAACCCTGACAAATTCATCGGTCAGATTGGCAAATCATACCAGTTGCAGGTCACTACCGCCGACGGCAAGACATTCAAATCCGACGTTGTGGAAATGCTCGACTGTCCTGACATTGAATTTGTCAACGCCCAATACTATTACAAAAAGAAGCTAGTCACAACCGGCGCAGGTTATATTGAAGAAGGCGAAGATGGCATCTTGGTCAACAATACGACATACGCTCAAGGCTACACGCCATACTACCGCTATGAATGCAAATTATTGTTGCAGTCGCGTCAGCACTACCCTGAAGCCATTCCAATTGAACGCTACATATATAGGCCCATTTCCGGTTATGGAAACTTATATTTGGCCAATGCAAACGACTATGTTGACAACAAGATAATTGAAAACAAGCTTTGCAATACGGCTTATGTCTCGCTCAACTACCAAGACCCGTACATTCTTCCGGAAAAAGAATTTTCAGTGCGGAATATTGGCGAATTTGTGTCCGTAAAGCAATATTCGCTAAACGAGAAGGAGTTCCTGTTTTGGGAAGCCATAAAAGACCAGCAGACAAACACCAATTATCTTTTTGGCCAAATAGAGAACCAGCCTGTCAGCAACATTAAAGGTGTCAATGGCGAAAAAGCATTGGGATATTTCTGCGTGTCGGCAGTAAAGGAAAAACTTCGTGCCTTCAGCCTATCTTTAAGGGATAGGGAGGTCCGTCCGTTCAGTGTCCCATATTTTCCCGACCTCGATTCTGTCACTATCTATGATGCTCAACCAGACTTTTACATAAGTTTCACAAACTAATGTCATGTTTAACAAAATATTCGCAATATCAACATTAATGCTTGCCTGCATTTGTGCTGTGGCACAACAAATGTCTGCTGACGAGCCCATTTACCTAAAGACCGACCGTAGCAATTACATTTCAGGCGACGACCTGTTGTTTTGCATATACCTTTACGATGGCACCATTAACGACACCGTACCTGGAACTGATGTGTACATTGACATCACCGACATTGGCAATCAGTTTATTACCGGCACAATCGCCAAGCAATCAAATGGTGTTGCATCAGGATTGCTGAACCTTCCCGACTCTCTTTCAACTGCATATTACAAGGTTCGTGCATACACAAGATATCCAAATATCGACAATTACTATAGCATCAAAGAAGTGTTTGTAAGCAACAGGTTCGGCAAGGCAACTGCACAGTTGGCTAAAAGTCGCACAGACACGGCAAGGCACACCTCTACTGAACATATTATCAGCATTGACAAATCGGAATATCGTACAAGAGAAAAAGTACACATGACATTGTCGTACCCCGAATACGCAAAGACAATGGTAAGAATTGTCAGCAAAAAGCAATGGCAGGAAGAAACAGAACCAACCATTGGCAAATGTGACGCATTAAAGATTGAAGAAGGCTACACGCCATTGACTCCCTACAATGGCATCATTGTCACTGGTACGGTTACTGATACGGCAAGTGGCAAACCTATACCGAATGCCATTGTGATGGTATCCTTGCAAGACAGCGTTGTTCGCCTGAGATATGACATCACCGATAGCACAGGTTCTTTTTGTGTACTGTTATACAACTATTTAGGCACGCAACAGATATTCATAAATGCATTCAACTACCTATATGAACCTTATCTGAATGCAAAAATCGAACTGAAAAGTCAACACGATTTGGTAATTACCGACCATAACGTTACGCCAGCATATGCAGAAACAGACAGCATAGAACTAAACAAATCCATAATCAACAAAGCATTTGAAATTCAGCAATTTGCCCCAATAGGCATTGCAGACAGGCCTGATAACACGTATGACCGTTTTATGGTTGGCACACTTCGGCAAGTTGTAAATACGGAAGATTTTGTTGAGTTTGAAAATTTCAGGGAAATTGTCCGAGAGACAATGCCATTCGTAAGAATCAGAAAGGACAACAACGGGCAAACCGAATTGCGCATCGTTGACGAACGTGGCATTGTCAAGTCCCGCCCACTGCTCCTCGTCGATGGCGTCCCTCTATCTAATATCGATTTACTTATGGATAAGGGTAGCAGTAAAATAAAAAGGATAGATACACAAAATGCGCCACGCAATTTCGGCAACCTGAATTTCAGCAACGGCATTGTCTTGGTCTGGACACATGCACTTGATTTTTGGCAAGGATGCAATGCTCCTGGAACTTTCGAGTTTTATGTCCAAAACTACCAGCAACCTATAGCCACCGCCAACAAACCTGAAACTGGCGACAAGGTTCCCAACCTACAACAGGTCATTTATTGGAACCCAAACATCGACATAAATGGGCAAATCGACCTGGATGCTACACTATCTGACGAAAACGGCGATTTTGTCATAGATTTGTTCGGTATAGACAACAACGGCAAATATCTCAGAGATTTTAGGTTAATTAATGTTAAATGAGCATGGCATCTTTTCATAAATACATTCTACTGGCAATCATTGCAATTGTGCCAATATTATCAAGCGCACAAGGAAGCAAAGTAAAAAAGTCCGCCATTCAGCACATAACAGGACAAACATTCATCTCCTACTACAACCAAATGAATGGAACACCTTTTCATCAGGAAAATTGGTCAAAAGGTGACATCACAATGAAAAGCGGAGAAACATACGAAGACCTACTACTAGGCTATGATGAGTTTAAGGATGATCTAATCTACAGAAATGACCTGACGTTTGCCATCATCATTGTAGACAAGGAATCAATAAGCCAATTCACGCTAAAAGACCCGAATACCGGAAAATCAGAATTGTTCAAGTCGATTGTAAACGAAAAACTCAAGGAAATGAGCGGACAATTTTTCTCCATAATACTTGAAGACAGCATTTCGGTAATAAAAAAGTACAAGGCCACGGAGGAAATGTACAGCAACGCAAACCCCACCCTAAAGAAAATCGGAAAATTCGTACACGAATCTGTCCTTTACATTTGGGATGGAAAAGAACTTAAAAATGCACCAAAAATACGCAGTCGCATTTGGCGACAATATCCACAATACAAGGAGAACATACGTAAATTCATATTTCGCAACCACATACGCATGAAAAACGAAGATGATGTCAAGATCTTGTATCAGGAAATAAACCGATTGTTCAAGGAAAAATAAAAAAAGCGAGGCTCAACCCTCGCTTTTTTATTGCCGATATAGCGTGATTACTTTACCAATCTTACAGTTTCCATTGCAATGGCCAACTCCTCGTTTGTCGGGATAACCATTACCTTAACCTTTGATTTTGCGGTTGATATGACAACCTCTTCACCACGAATCTGATTCTTTTCATCGTCAAGTTCAAGACCAAGATATGTCAAATAATCGCATATCATCTTGCGAGCCGCTCCATTGTTTTCGCCAAGTCCTGCAGTGAATGCTATTGCATCAACGCCATTCATTGCTGCCACATAGCTGCCAATGTATTTTGCCACACGATATACAAATGCATCAAACGCAACTTTAGCGCGCTCGTTGCCAGCCTTTGACGCAGCCTCCAAATCACGGAAATCGCTTGAAACACCTGATACGCCAAGCACACCAGATTTTTTGTTCAATATGTTCAGCACTTCATCAACAGACTTGTTCTCCTTATTTGCAATATATTGCACAACAGCCGGATCAATGTCGCCACTACGGGTTCCCATAATCAATCCTTCAAGCGGAGTCAAGCCCATGCTGGTATCGACACACTTGCCATTTTGCACAGCCGATATGCTTGCTCCGTTGCCTAGATGTGCAACAATGACCTTTGAGTTGTTTGGATCCAGTTTGCCAAAATCAATTGCCCTACCCGACACGTAACTGTGACTTGTTCCATGAAAGCCATACTTGCGAATTGCATACTTTTCATAATATTCGTATGGCAACGCATACAGATATGCCTTCTTTGGCATTGTCTGGTGAAATGCCGTGTCAAAGACAGCTACTTGTGGAGTATTGCCCATCAATGCTTCGCAAGCTTCAATGCCAATTAGGTTTGCAGGATTGTGCAATGGACCCAAATCGAAACATTCACGGATAACACGTTTAACATCTTCGTTTATGACGATAGACTCACTGTAGAATTTGCCACCATGCAGGACACGATGACCGACAGCCTGAATCTCATCCATGCTGGAAACAACGCCGTACTTCTTGTCAAGCAATGCGTCCATAACCAGCTTTACAGCCGACTTATGGTCTGGCATGTTTTGGTTTACCACCAGATTGTCCTTACCGGTTGGCTTGTGAGTCAAAGAAGAACCCTCGATGCCAATTTTTTCACATATACCTTTGGCCAGAACACTTTTAGTGTTCATGTCAATCAACTGATACTTCAGCGACGAACTGCCACAATTCAACACTAATACGTTCATAATTATTGCTTTAGAGCGATAGCCTGATTACATGTGATTGCAATAACATTGATAACATCTTCAACCGAGCATCCACGAGAAAGGTCGTTGATTGGAGCAGCCATGCCCTGAAGAATTGGGCCGTAAGCCTCAGCTCCGGCCAAGCGCTGAACCAGCTTATAGCAGATGTTTCCTGTCTCAAGCGATGGGAACACCAATACATTGGCATTGCCAGCGATGCTGCTTTCTGGTGCTTTCTTCTTTGCCACTGATGGAACTAATGCAGCATCAGCCTGCAGTTCGCCATCAATCTTCATGTCTGGAGCCATCTCCTTTGCAAGCTTTGTTGCCTCGATGACCTTGTCGACAACCTCGTGCTTTGCACTGCCCTTTGTCGAGAAGCTCAAGATAGCCACTTTAGGGTCCTGTATCTTGGCAATAGCCTTGGCTGTCTTGCCAGTCTCAACGGCAATCTGTGCCAGTTCTTGTGCAGAAGGAACAGGAAGCACGGCGCAATCGGCAAATACCATGATGCCGTTATCGCCATAAGTCTTGTCTTTCATAATCATAACAAATGCACCTGATACGCAAGAAATGCCTGGTTTTGTCTTAACAATCTGGAATGCGGGACGGAGAACGTCGCCAGTAGCATTGTCGGCACCAGCAACCTCGCCATTGGCAATGCCCATCTTTACAATCATTGCACCCAAATACAATGGATTTTTCAAGAGCTTAGTGGCCTCTTCAGGTGTCATGCCCTTATTCTTACGCAATTCCACTAGTTTGTCGACAAACTCTTGTTGACGAGGATTGTCATCTGGATCGACAATCTGAGCCTTACAAATGTTTTTCAGGCCGAATTCCTTTGCCTTATTCTCCAGTTCGGCCTTGTTGCCAATCAGGATTATGTCGGCAATGCCTTGTTCTATAACTGCATCAGCGGCCTTGATGGTACGCTCTTCATAGCCTTCTGGCAGAACGATAGTCTGCTTCTGCCTTTTGGCATTTTCCTTGATTTGTTCTAAAAGATTCATATTATGTATGATTAAAATCGACTTTTTTACTGCTACAAACATACCATTTTTAAGTTTTGCATTGCCACCTTATTATTTATTTTTGTAATACACAATTATGTTATATAGTTAAAATATACAATTATGATTTGGGCAGATTATTTTGAAAGTTACAAGAACTTCCTACTACTGGAAAAATCATTGTCAGAAAATACAATTGACGCATATCTAAAAGATATTCAAAAATTTGTCGATTTTTCAAAAATTGACAATCCTACCAATGTAAAGCAATCTGACATTCGTGCATTTATTGATGACATGAACGATGTCAAAAGAATGAGCGTGAACTCGCAAGCCCGCATACTATCTGGCATCAAGTCATTCTTCAAATACCTTTTAGTTCATGACATTTTGGACAACGACCCATCAGCCATGATCGAGACACCGAAAATCGGGCGCAAGTTGCCTTCTGTGCTCACTCCTGAAGAGGTAAACGACCTGATAAACGCTGTTGACCTTGACAGCGAGACCGGCTACCGCAACCGCGCAATTCTTGAAACACTGTACGGATGTGGCATGCGTGTCTCTGAGCTTGTGCATTTGCGCATGACTGACGTCCACTACGACGAAGGTTACATGAAGATTAAAGGCAAGGGCGACCGTGAGCGTCTGGTTCCAATCGGACGCAGCGTGAAGGATTCCATAATTCTTTATGTTCAAAACTATCGTTGCCACCTGAAAATCGACAAGAAGGATGAGAACACTTTGTTCCTTAATCGGCGTGGAAAAATGATGACTCGCGTCATGGTTTTCACAATCATAAAGAATCTGGCAAAAAGCATCGGCCTGAAAAAGAAAATCAGTCCGCATACATTCCGACACTCATTTGCGACACAGTTGCTTGAAGGTGGCGCCGACCTGAAGGCCATCCAGGAGATGCTAGGCCACGAATCAATAACGACAACCGAGGTTTACACACATCTTGACAAGGAATACTTGCGTGACACCATACAACGGTTTCACCCACGTTCGTAATTTGTCGGCAAACAAAGCCTTTTTGTCCACACAATCTACGTGCAAAAAGGCTTTGCTTGCATTATTTTGATACAAAAACACTTATCACAGTTGCATTTATGACGTGCTACGAAAAACACTTATAAAGCATTTCTAAGTTTTGCGTTTGCATATTTCATCTATATTTGCGACAACTAATAAAAGGGTATAATCTTTTTAAAATACATTTTAAATGAGTACAATTGATTTAACTAAGTATGGTATTACAGGAGCAACTGTAATAGCACACAATCCTTCTTACGAGGAACTATTCAAAGCAGAGACAGACTCTAGCCTTGAAGGTTACGAAAAGGGCCAGAATACTGAGCTTGGCGCAGTAAACGTAATGACTGGTATTTTCACAGGCCGTTCACCAAAGGACAAATACATTGTTGACAACGACGAAAGCCACAACAACGTATGGTGGACTTCTGATTCTTACAAGAACGACAACCACCCAATGTCAGAAGAAGTTTGGGCAAAGGTTAAAGACATCGCAAAGAAGGAACTTTCAAACAAGAATCTATATGTTGTCGACGCATTCTGCGGCGCAAACAAAGCAACCCGTTTGGCTGTTCGTTTCATTGTTGAAGTTGCATGGCAGGCTCACTTTGTAAAGAACATGTTCATCCAACCAAGCGATGAGGAATTGGCAAACTTCGAACCAAACTTCATCATCTACAATGCATCAAAGGCAAAAGTTGACAACTTCCAGGAATTGGGTCTTAACTCAGAGACTTGCGTAGCATTCAACACCAAGAGCCGCGAGCAAGTTATCATCAACACATGGTACGGCGGTGAAATGAAGAAGGGTATGTTCTCAATGCAAAACTACTACTTGCCATTGAAGGGCATCGCTTCAATGCACTGCTCTGCAAACTGCGACATGAACGGCGAGAACACTGCTATCTTCTTCGGTTTGTCAGGTACTGGCAAGACTACTTTGTCAACTGTCCCAAAACGTCGCCTTATCGGTGATGACGAGCACGGTTGGGACGACGAGGGCGTATTCAACCTTGAAGGTGGTTGCTATGCAAAGGTTATCGGCCTTTCAAAGGAACACGAGCCTGACATCTACGGTGCAATCAAACGCGACGCTTTGCTTGAGAATGTTACCGTTGACGCTAACGGCAAAATCGACTTCAACGACAAGTCAGTTACCGAGAACACTCGCGTATCTTACCCAATCAACCATATCAAGAACATCCAACCAGGTTCATCTGCTCCAGCTGCAAAGAACGTTATCTTCTTGTCTGCTGACGCATTCGGTGTTTTGCCTCCAGTTTCAATCTTGACTCCAGAGCAGACTCAATACTACTTCTTGAGCGGCTTTACTGCTAAATTGGCTGGTACTGAACGTGGCATCACCGAGCCTACTCCTACTTTCTCAGCTTGCTTTGGACAGGCATTCTTGGAATTGCACCCAACAAAATATGCTGAAGAGTTGGTTAAGAAGATGAAGATGTCTGGCGCTAAGGCATACTTGGTTAACACTGGCTGGAATGGTACAGGAAAACGTATCTCAATTCCTGACACACGTGGTATCATCGACGCAATCCTTGACGGTTCAATCCTGAAAGCACAAACCAAGATGATCCCAATGTTCAACTTTGAGGTTCCAACTTCTCTTCCAAATGTCAACCCTGCCATCCTTGACCCACGCGACACTTATGCTAACGCATCAGAGTGGGAAGTTAAGGCAAAAGACTTGGCTAGCCGTTTCATCAAGAACTTTGATAAGTACACTGGTAACGAAGCTGGCAAGGCATTGGTTGCTGCTGGTCCAAAATTGTAATCTGTTTTTACAATATAGCGATGAAGGGCTCTCATTTGAGAGCCCTTTTTTTGTATTATAGCCACACAAAAGCAAAGCAAAATGACAAATCGGCCCGAATTGAACAACTTATTAGACGGTAACACTTTCCGTAGCTACTACTATCTGAAAGAAGAGCTTGTGAACTTTTGCAAGGCAAACAATCTGCCTGCTTCAGGCGGAAAGATAGAGTTGACCGAAAGAATCGCCTGTTTTCTCGATACAGGAAAGGTGAAGTGCGCTTCTGCAAAGAGAAAGCCAACCGTTGCCGTTGGCGAGATTACGGGAACGACTATCATTGAAAAGGACATTGTCTGTTCGGAAAAGCACAGAGCCTTTTTCCTGCAGAAAATAGGCAAAGGCTTCTCGTTCAACGTGCTGTTCCAAAAATGGCTGAAGGCCAACTCTGGCAAAACATATAACGATGCCGTAGAAGCCTATTACCGAATAATGGAAGAAAAGAAAACGGGCAAAACCACCATCGACCGTCAGTTTGAATACAACACATATATCAGGGATTTTTTCGAGGACAATAAAGGCAAGAGCCTTGATGATGCCATTGCTTGCTGGAAATATAAGAAGGGGATCAAAGGGCACAACCATTATGAAAAGTCGGATTTGATTGCTTTAGAATGACAAGCCCCTTTCCTATCAGATTTTCATTGCAAACTATCTACTATGCGACGCTGTCGGAAAAATGATGAAGTGGAAAACAATAATTTATTAAAGTAAGACATAAGTTTCGCCGATAGTACCTGCACAACTTACGATAATATCAGAGCAGATAATAAAACAATATATTTACGGAATTATTTAGAAAGAGCCAATAAGATGAAAAACTATTGATTTATAACATTATGGCAATATTTCACCTTGCTTTATACGACAAAACCACGTATATGAAACGTTTACTGCCGATTATATACATCAGCCTGCTTTTAGCAAGTTGCGCACGACAAGAAAAACTGCAAACCGGCGACTTGATTTTTGTAGGTCTGGATTTGGAAACGATGACTGCCGAAAGCGATAACCTGACATACATTCACACAGCCATAGCCGAAGTGACCCCAACCGATACATTCATCATTGATGCCACAATCAAGAATAACGTAACCCGATACCCTATTGCCGAATTCCTTTCAGACTTCACCCTCGACAATGGCACATATCCTAAATTTGTGGTTATGAGGATGAAAGACGACAGCCACGTTGCCGAATTTGTCGAAAACGCGAAACGGTTTGTCGGGCTGAAGTACAATTCGTCGTTTATGCCAACCGATACGGCAAAATATTGCACCGAACTGATTCGCGACAGTTACGTCGTTGACGGCAAGCCATTGTTCGACGAATCGCCTATCGACTTCACCGATGCCAACGGAAACATTCCTCATTATTGGGTTTGGCTGTTCGACCTGATTAAGATTGACATTCCGCAAGGAGTTATGGGGACATCGCCAAACTCGATGATAAAAAGCACTTTACTTACAGAAAAACAGATAGATATAACTAAATAACGCAATCGGGCGACGGACAAAATTCGAATTGAATCAAAATTAACCCCGGAAAACATAGTCTTTTGGATTGTTTTTTGCTTACTTGCGCACGCTAAAACTAAAAACTAAATATTATGACTGGTTATGCTTTATGTGGCTTGCTATGCGTTGCGGCTTACCTGATTGGGTCAGTACCATCATCCGTTTGGATTGGCAAGATTTTTTACGGAATCGATGTGCGGGAGCACGGAAGCGGCAATGCCGGAACTACAAACACTATTCGCGTGCTTGGCGCAAAACCTGGAATGATTGTTTTTGCCATTGATGCGCTAAAAGGATTTGCCGCCGTTAGTCTGGCTCATTTGTCACATTTTGAGGCAGGCTCCACTCCTTTCGTCAACATTCAACTCTTGCTTGGCATTTGTGCGGTTCTTGGACACATTTTCCCGATTTATGCACATTTTAAAGGTGGCAAAGGCGTGGCAACGATGCTTGGAATCATAATTGCCATTCACCCGCTGGCCGCGCTCATCTGCTTTGCGGTATTTGCAGTTGTGCTGTCGATAAGCAAATACGTTTCGCTTGGCTCAATGATAGCGGGCGTCACATTCCCAATCCTTATCATTGCCGTTTTCCAGATTCACATTATCTCTTTGATGATATTTTCGGTTGCCGTGAGCCTTTTGCTCATTGTAACGCACAAAAAGAACATCAAACGCCTGCTTAATCACGAAGAGAACGTATTCTCGTTCAAGAAGAAATAACTGCCACTCGGATGTCTGACATGACAAACGAAACTGAATTTATGGAACTTTATGGCTGTCGGTGGTGTGACTTGTTCCACTGAAAGCAAAAAGGATACACCGGAAATGATTTTGGCTATACAAATTCCAGAATAATTGATTGTCACCCAAATGGCATAAAAAAACCACAGATGATTCATATCACCTGTGGTTTTGTCTAAATAATCAGTAATTAATGTTATTCCTCCAACAAACTATTGTACTCAGAAATAACCTCGTCCTTTGTCTCGGGTAGGTATTTTTTTGATACAATGCAAGTAATAGTTTTACCGTTCAAAACAAACGATGAGTAATAATCATCATCACCCTCATCTTCATTAAATTCATCATAAGCTAATTTAGCATTGCTTGAAGAATTAAACTCGATAGATTCTGTCATTCCAGTTATTGTACCCTCTTTGTCATAACTATAGACATAATCATATATATACCAGTCACTTCCTTGTTGATATTTCTCACTATAAGAGATAGTAGATCCGTCATCTTTCAACTCACTGATAGAGTAGGTTACACCGAATTCTTCGTATTCTTTCACCCACTTGCCAGAATCGTCATCATCGTCATCCTTGTCGCAAGAATTGAATGTGGTTGCAAACATTGCGACAATAGTCATCATTGCCAAAAATTTAATCTTTTTCATAATAAAATTTTTAAATATTAACTACATCAAAAATAATCAATTATATAGCAGAATCAATTTAATTATCAGAATAATTATAGAAGCAAATCATTACTTCATTCATCACAACATAATAATACCCATCATTGTCAAGGTCTTTTTTGAAAGATGTACGGGAAGTATTCGGCATTTCAACAAAGCCAGCAGCCTCAAGTTGTTGTGCGTATTTTTCAAGATATTCTGCAGAGAAACCACCTTGAAGTACCATTGTATTATAATCTACAACATATTTCGAGAAAGTACCAGATGCTGCAGGGAAATTCTTTAGCCAATCTGCTTCCTTTAAGACATCATCCCATACAACATTGACAGGACCCTGATTTTCCAGATTTTCCTGATAGTCTTTAAGTGCTTCCTGATATTCTTCATCGTTATTGAATTTTTGTGCAAGAAGCACTACCGTTCCCCCTGAATATTGGAACGAATATTGATAACCGTCTGCCACTTTGTATGCCAAAAAATAATCGTTTCCCAAACTGGATACCAAAAATTTGTTGTCAGCAAGTTTTTGTAAATAAGAGTTAATCTCTGTTTCTTGCATTTCAAATTCAAACGACACATAATCAGCATCAGATACATTTCCATACGCTGTATTAAGTAGCACTGAACCATCAGTGAACGTACCTTCAAGTTCAGGATAAGCTGACATGAATTTTGCTTCTTTCGACAAATCATTCCATGTACATTCTTCAAAATCGTCGTATTTGTTTACAGGATCGTCGTCATCAATTAAATTGCAAGAGTTAAACGACACTGAAACCATTGCGGCCATTGCCATCAATGCAAACAATCTAAGTTTTTTCATAGTTGTAAAATGATTTAATTATTTATAAAAAATTATGTGACAAATATTTATTTCTTGATAAATACAACACGGCGGTTCTTTGCACGTCCCTCGTCGGTTGAGTTGTCGGCTATAGGATCGGAACTACCCTTGCCTACGGCTGTAAGACGACTGCCGTCAATGCCTAATTCAACCAAGCGAGCCACAATGGCCTCGGCACGTTGTTGCGACAATTTGTTGTTGACATCGGTGCTGCCAGTGTTGTCGCAGTGGCCTTGAACCTCAAACTTCAGACTGGCATCCTGATCCATCAAGCCTTTGATGCGGTTGATTTCAACGTCAGCTTCCGGTTTCAATGTTGCCTTGCCAACCTCAAATGTAATTCCGTAAGTTACAATCATGCCATCAGTAGTCAATCGGTCGTACAATGGAACAGCCCCCTTGGCAATGCGGATGTCTGAAATATAGTTCACACCGTGGTCACTCCAAAGACGGCTTTCTAGTTCCAAATAATTTGGTGCTTTCATATTTGGAATGTTGATTACACGCGTTCCGTTTATATAAGCCTTGAATGCACGCTTGTTGAATGAAATGGCAAGGTGATTCCACGTACCGTCGACCAACAATGCTGAAATGTCGGCATCAGAACTTCTTCCATCGCCATTTGTGGACGTGTACCAACACTGTACTTCTTTCGCATCAGCCGTATGCCAGTAGAATTCCATAACTCTTCCATCCTCTTCTGAGATAAAATCCATTCTATAGTGTGAGCGTGAATACAGGCCTTCTTTAATGGTGCTATTGTCGCCAGCGAAGAAATCTAACTCAACTGTGAATTCGTCAGTGAGATAATTGCGAGGATTCTTCATGAGCGGAGCCACTCTGGTAGTATTGTCCTGAAAATCGAGAGCCATCTTGCCATCGAATTTCACCACTTCGGAAACACCACCGATAAGGTCCCACTTGCTTGGGAACTCGCCCAACTGTTCGCCAACGAGGTCGTCGTCGAAGATAATCTCATCGCCAGGGACAAAGTCGCACTTGGAGTAAGCAGCTTCGATGGTTCTCGGTTGCTTGGCCTTACTCTTTTTGGAACTCTGTGATGTGGCTTCTTCTTCATCGTCAATTTCCTCGGCCTGTTCCGCATCCTTATTCTTGTTCTTTTTGTTCTTATTGAAGGCATCGTCGATACCCTCGTCAATCTTGCGGTTGATCTGATTACTCACAGCGCTTTCGGCAGCACGGGCTGCACTTTCGCCTATACGTTTCAGAATTTGTGCATTGGCAGGCAACATAAAGGCCAGACATACGATAGCAATTAAAAACAGCTTTTTCATTTTAGTTATTGAATTTAAATTGGTTGAACTTCGTTAATACATAAATTTCGGGGCAAAAATAAGGATAAAAAACACAATTGGGAGCAAAAGTCATAGTTTTTTTTAAGAAACTGCAACTTTGAAGCAAAAAAGGTTGGCTCATCTTGTGTGAACCAACCTTATTAAGACATACCAAACGCCAAATTTACTTCAGCAGTTTCACCTTCAACGTCTCAATCATATCGACAGTCATCTTGTCGAGGTCGTACTTCGGGTTCCAGCCCCACTCGTTGCGGGCGCAGCTGTCGTCCATCTTGTTCGGCCACGAATCGGCGATGGCTTGACGGATTGGGTCAAACTTGTATTCCATCTCAAAGTTCGGATAGTACTTCTTGATGGCGTTGTAGATGATTTCCGGGTCGAAGCTCATGCTGGTAACATTGAACGAGTTACGGTGAA
>JAZUEN010000023.1:0-107250 GCA_045640185.1 Bacteroidales bacterium | reverse complement strand
CTATAATAGTTGGTTTAATCCATTCATTTGAATATTTTTGCAACACTAAAAAACGACAAGTGAATACCTCAACTATACAAGGTTCCGATATCCTGAAACTCATTCCGCAGCGTCCGCCGGTGGTTATGGTAGATGCTTTCTACGGGATTGAGGAAGGAGTGTCCCATTCAGGCCTGACAATACTCGACAGCAACATTTTCTGCGCTGGCGGACATCTGCGCGAGCCGGGCATCATTGAGCACATAGCCCAATCGGCCGCAGCACGAATGGGATTCATATTTATGCAAAAGAATGAGCCTGTGCCACTTGGCTACATCGGTTCGGTTGACAAACTGGCAATCCACAAGTTGCCCGAACTGGGAAGCGAGTTGCGCACGCGGATAAGCATTGTTCAGGAATTGGGAAACTTGTCGCTGATATCGGCAGAAAGCACGGCCAATGGCGAGCCTGTGGCAGAATGCCGAATGAAAATCTTTCTAAACATCGGTAATGAGAACTAAAAATACACAACGCACTCCTGCCTTAATAGATAGATATCAGTTCCCCGTAAGGTTCAGCGAGACTGACGCGATGCAGGTTGTGTGGCACGGCGAGTACATAAGATATTTCGAGAACGGGCGCGAATCGTTCGGACGCCATTTCAGCGGCCTCGCCTACAGGGACTATTACGACAATGGCGTGTTTGCGCCAATTGTCGAGGCACACTGCGAGTACAAACTTCCGCTTACGTTTGGCGAAGAGGCTATCGTCGAGACAAGATTCATCGACTCGCCTGCCGCAAAAATACAGTTTGAATACACTGTCTTCAGGGCTTCAGACGGCGCAGTGGCCGCCACTGGCTACACCACGCAAGTGTTCATCGACGGGCAGACACGCGAACTGGAACTTGAGAACCCAAAATTCTATTTGGACTGGAAAGCACGATGGATAAAATGAACATTTACATAAACGCTGACTGTATCATAAGCCCGCTTGGGTTCAACACTCAAGAAAACCTGGCGGCCTTATGTTCATACCGTAGCGGGCTTAAGCGCCATGAGGAGTCGGGCATATCCGACTATCCGATTATGGCATCAATCTTCGACGACAACCAGCTCAGGTTGCAGATACGGGCCCAGAAGCTCGACCAAAGCGGAATGCTGACCAAAATGGAGCAATTGGTGATAATGGCCATCGACGACATACTTGGCCAGTCGCACATCGACATTACCGACAAATCGACAGGCATCATATTGGCTACAACCAAGGGAAATGTCGAATATATCGATGTCAAGAGCGATTCCATTGACGGTCGCGTCCATATATGGAAAACCGCCGACCGCATCGGGCGCCATTTCAATAGCGCCAACAGGCCCATAACCGTGTCAAACGCCTGCATATCGGGCGTGTCGGCATTGATAGTGGGCAAGCGCATGATAGAAAACGGCACTTTCAGCAATGTGATTGTTGTAGGGTGCGATGTGCTTTCGCACTTCATAACAAGCGGGTTCAGATCGTTCAAGTCGCTTAGCGCAAAGCGATGTGTGCCGTTCGATTCAGCGCGCGACGGGCTGAACCTTGGCGAAGCCGCCGGCGCAGTTCTGCTTTCAACCGACTTTACCGAGCAAAGCATACAGCTTAGCGGAGGTTCGATAAGCAACGATGCAAACCACATTTCGGGGCCGTCACGTACAGGCTACGAGCTGAACTTGGCCATTCGCCATGCCATGCAGGAGGCCGGCGTCGGCAAGGACGACATCAGCTTTGTCGATACCCACGGGACGGCAACCGTATATAACGACGAGATGGAGTCAAAGGCCGTCAACCTTGCCGAACTGCAAGATCTGCCAGTGCAGAGCCTAAAGTCGTATTTCGGCCATACGCTCGGCGCTTCGGGTGTGATTGAGACCATAGTCTGCGCGCATGAGCTGAAGATTGGCACGCTGTTCGGCACAATGGGATTCCGCAATCTTGGAACGCCAATGCCGATAAAGGTGTCGGCCGAGCATCAGCAGCTGAAAATGCGCCATTGCGTGAAGACCACGTCGGGATTTGGCGGATGCAATGCCGCCATAGTACTGTCGTTGCCGCAATATGCAAAACCTGTCGATTGCTGCCCTAAGGCAAATGTCAGAGTACTGAAGACAATCACCATAACCGATTCACAGGTCAAGCTGGGCACGAAAAACCATGTTGTCTTAAATGCTAAGACCGGCGAATTCGCAAGTTTCATTCGCGAGGCCTACAAGAACCTGGGCGACACCAATATGAAATTCTACAAGATGGACAACTTGTGCAAGCTTGGCTATGTTGCCGCCGGATATCTGCTACAGGATTTCAGCTTCAATGCCGAGGAGATGGGCATCATTCTGGCAAACTCGTCGGGCTCGCTCGATACCGATATGGACCACATGCGCATTATCGCCGAACAGGGCGATGCGTTGGCAAGTCCCGCCACGTTTGTCTACACGCTTGCAAATGTCGTCTTGGGAGAAATTTGCATTCATTATAAAATTAAAGGCGAAAACACTTTCTTTGTAAGCGAAGGGCACGAAACTGAAAAAACAACAGCCTATGTGCAGATGGCTATGGCAAAAGAAAACCTGCATTACTGCATTACAGGCTGGTGCGAATTGTTCGGGACACGTTATCGCGCAATTTTCAATTTGATAGAAAACACTGATTATAAACCATAAAAATTCCGAATATGGAAGAATTGATTGAAAAACTCAAGGGCGAACTCATCGCCGAACTGAATTTGGAAGAAATTACGCCTGCCGACATTGATGCAGAAGCCCCTTTGTTTGGCGAAGGCGGACTCGGCCTCGACTCTATCGACGCTCTTGAGATTATACTGATTCTTGAACGCAACTACGGCATCAAGATTGACAATCCGGCACAGGGCAAGGAAATATTCTACTCGGTCAAGACTTTGGCTGAATACATCACCGCCAACAAGAAGTAATGAAGATTGCCGTTACTGGTATCGGCGCAGTGTCGGGCATAGGGCTCAATGTGGCTGAAAATATCGAGTCGCTGAAAAACAATCGGCACGGAATGGACAAGCCCCGGTTTTTCCAAACAGGACTCGCCGTGCCTGTGTCTGAAGTGAAAAAATCGAATGCCGAACTTGCGAATATATGTGGTTTGGATAAAAATAGATGTTATTCGCGCACAGCGTTGCTTGGCTTGTTAGCCTGCAAAGAAGCACTGTCCGACAGCAAGATAGACGTAAGAAAGATGCGTGTGGGGTTCATATCGTCGACATCGGTAGGCGGAATGGACCTGAGCGAGAACTTCTACCCCGATTTCAAGGCCGACCACAGGCACGGAAGGCTCCGATTGGTAAGCCAACACGACTGCGGATCAAGCACCGAATTCATCGCACGTGAACTTGGGATAGACGGATTTGTAACGACAATTAGCACAGCCTGCTCGTCGGCAGGAAACGCCATAATGCTTGGCGCCCGCATGCTAAAGAACGGACTGCTCGATGCCGTGATAGCCGGAGGCACCGACTCGCTTTGCAAATTCACGCTCAACGGCTTCAACTCGCTAATGATACTCGACAGCGAACACTGTCGCCCGTTTGACGCCACACGCGCAGGACTGAACCTTGGCGAAGGCGCGGGCTACATTGTGATGCAACGCTTAGAAGATGCCCGACGCGAGCCCTACTGCCTGGTTACAGGCTACGCCAACGCAAACGACGCATATCACCAAACGGGATGCTCACCCGAAGGCAACGGCTCATTCCAATCAATGAGCGAGGCTATGAAAGTGGCTGGCGTAACGGCTGACGAAATTAGTTACATAAACGTGCACGGAACCGGCACACCAAACAACGACCTGTCGGAAGGCACAGCAATTCGCAGGATTTTCGGAGACAAAGTGCCACCGTTCAGTTCGGTCAAGGCTTTTATTGGCCATACATTGGGCGCATCGGAAGGCATCGAGGCCGTCTATTCGGCACTTTCCGTAAAAAACGGATACATTTATCCAAATCTGAACTTCAGCACTCCCGAACCCGCTACGGGGCTTGTGCCTCAAACCGAGTTCAGCGAGGGCAACCATATTAAGCACGTTCTGTCGAACGCCTTTGGCTTTGGCGGAAACGACACAACGCTATTATTCTCAAAAATCGACTAAAATGAAGCCTATCTACATAACGAAATCGTGTCAAATAAAGGAAGACAGGCTTTTTGTCGATGCCAACGAGACTGAACTCGACTACAAGCAGGCAATAGCCGACCCTACGCTTCGTCGCAGAATGAGCCGTATTGTGAAAATGGGCGTGGCTTGCGGACTGAAATGTATTGAAGATGTTGACGCACAATCAATTGACGCCATAATAACGGCAACTGGACTCGGATGCCTTGCCGATACGGAGAAGTTCCTCGACTCGATAATTGTAAACGAGGAAAAACTGCTGAATCCAACGCCATTCATACAATCAACATTCAACACCATTGGCGGACAGATAGCGCTGATGAACGGAATACATTCATACAATGTGACTTACGTTCACCGCGGATTGAGTTTCGAGAGCGCTCTGATAGATGCCGTAATGCAGGTGGCTGACGGCAAGCGCAATGTGCTTTTGGGCGCCGTGGACGAGATTACACAATCGTCGGCCGACATACAGCACAGACTTGGAATGGACCGCAATTCCGCACTTGGCGAAGGTGCAAATTTCTTTCTGCTGAACGATTCACCCAAAAGCAATTCGATATCTGTCAACGACATAGAGACGAAGATAGGACAAAAGAACGAAAATGAGATTGCAGAGTGGATTGAGGCATTTATGAAACGCAACAGCCTAACCGCCGACAATATTTTCATGCTGTCCGGATGCAAACAAGCCACTGCCGAACATGTTGCCCAAAAGATTGGCCTGAAGGCAAATTGGCAAAACGAGAAACAAACTGACTATCCGACATTTACAGCCGAACTTCTCAATATTGCGACAAGTAAAAAGGATTTTTCGGGCAACATATTGATTTACAACGAGTATCAAGGCATAAACCACTCGCTTATCCTAATAAAGAAATAATATGCAGGAGTGGCTTACCTACATATTGATTAGCCTTTTTGCTTATCTGTTCTATGCATCGTACAGCATTAAGTCGAAAGTCTACATCAAGGCAATTTGCAGGGTAAAGACGGGCAAAAAAGCAGTATATCTGACATTTGACGACGGCCCCGATGCCGAACAGACGCCTAAAGTGCTAGACGTGCTAAAACGCAACAACGCAATGGCCACTTTCTTCTGCATCGGCAACAAAATTGCAGGCAATGAGGCAATTATGAAGCGCATAGCCGACGAAGGTCACCTTATTGGAATACATAGTTACTGCCACACTGGTAACTTCCCGATTTTGAGACGTAGCAAGATGATTGCCGACCTCGAACAATGCCGTCAAGCCATAGCCGAAGCATCAGGACAGGAGACGTCGCTGTTCCGGCCACCATTTGGCGTTACAAACCCGATTGTCGCAAAAGCAGTAAAAGCGTTAAACCTGACAACAATAGGCTGGACTATACGAACTTACGACACCAATATGCCGAAAGATGAAATCGTGCTTAAACGAATAAGACGAAACCTTAAGCGAGGCGCCATAATCCTTCTTCATGACCGCCTTCCGCATAGCGACACTCTTTTGCAGAAGGTGATTGACGAAATCCGCACAGCCGGTTACGATATATTGCCATTGCCCGCTGACGCGAAAGACTACACTGCCATAAGCACAACTACAAATAACTAATCATCAATATATTAGCAAATAATAAAACAACGATATGAAATACCTTACATTACTTTTTACTTTGATGCTTGCCGCACAAGTTGGAGTGGCGCAAATGCACCCGATTGCTAATATGCAACAATTTGAAAGTCAACTAAAAAGCAGTGCAAGCAAACTTACATCAATTGAAAGCGACTTTACTCAAGTGAAGCATCTAGATATGTTTGACGAGGACGTGACTTCCTCTGGCAAATTTTCCTACAAAAAAGAGAATAAAATAAGTTTAATTTACTCAAAACCTATAAGTTACACCATAGTAATAAATAATGGCAAACTGAAGATAGTGGCAGATGGGAAGAAAAGTATCATGTCGTTGAATTCCAACAAGATGATGAATGAGATGCAAGATATGATTACTGCCTGTATGATTGGCGACTTGAGCAATATGAGCAACGACTACATATTAAATTATCAAGAAGACAATCAACAATATCTGATAAAAATCACCCCAAAAAGCAATAGCGTGAAGGAGTACGTGTCGAACATCGAGATATGGCTGAGCAAAACCGACATGAGCGTCGACCAACTGCGGATGTACGAAACCGAAACCGACTATACCGACTACAAGTTCAGCAACAAACGCTACAACCAGCTTAACGATGCTAGCCGTTTTGCGATAGACTAGCCTTTTATTGCGCAAATGCCTAAGCATAAATCACATACGGTTTTAATTCTGCTTTTTGCCTCATTTTGGACGTGGCAAGCGTCGGCTCAACCGGTAATTGCACCAAGCAAGAGCGCAAAATACAATCTGCAGATTGATGCCCGCAAAAGCCATTTCAGCGGAATGGTGATAGCGCGCCCAACAGCAAACGGGCCCCGAGTGCTTGCCACATCGTATTTCGGACCGACAATCTTCGACTTCACCCTTGCCGACTCGCTGATAGTGAACAGTTGCGTTGAGCCAATGCGCCGGCCTAAGGTGATTCAACTGCTAGAGCGCGACCTGCGCGTGATATTTGCGGACAAGAATCTATCCAAGCAGAAAAGCCTAACCGCAAGTGTGGAGAAACGCAAGCGCGGCGCAGGCCTCGGCAAGTCGGTATTTACCGTAACCACAGACGAAAGCGGCAACACCACACAAATTCTGATAAAGCATCCGTGGATAAGATTGCGGCTGACTTTGGAAAAAATATGAAATGCTTGCCTGAGAATCAAGAATAGAGCGCATTGGCTATTTGACAGTTATGAATGACTATTTTTGGATATTTCCGCTCATCTTCATTTTCCACGACATGGAAGAAGTCATAGGGTTAAGGCTTTGGATAGAGAAAAACAAGTCGCTGATAGCAGAAAGGTTTCCACGAATACTTAAAACATATCAGGATTTCAGCACAGAAGGATTTGCGGCAGCAGTTTATGAAGAGCTGATATTATGCATATTGATTAGCCTCTTTTGCGTGATTACCCAAAACAGCATCATTCACGATATATGGCTGGGAGCCTTTATTGGCTGTACAATACATTTCGCTATTCATATCTTACAGACATGCATTTTGAGAATGTACATTCCAGCGACAATAACCAGCATCATTTGCCTGCCTGTCAGCGTGTTTATTATATTAAAATGCTTAGGACAGATTGGCAATTTGTCAGTTGCAACGGCCTGCTGGATAATTGCAGGAATGATTGTTACAGGCATAAATCTGATTTTTGCGCAAAAATTGATTGGATGGTTTACAAGGCTCGCCAGTAAATGCAAAAAAAATAAAAAGGCATAGATGTGTTATGAAGAAAATAGGTTTAGTAGGCGGCACCGGTCCTGAATCGACCGCAATGTATTACAAAGAGTTGAACCTCCAAATCGACCGCATGACTGGCGGGAAGGCGATGCCAGACATTGCCATTGAAAGCGTCAATTTCAGAAAAGCCTTCGGGTATGTGACATCAGGCGATAACAAGGCCTTGACTGGCTATTTGTCAGAAAAAGTTAACATGCTGAAAGCGACTGGCTCGGAGATTATTGCCCTGACTGCGGTAACAATGCACAAAGTGTTTGATGCCGTTATAGAAAACACAGGAGTGTCACTAATCAGCATTCCGCAGGCAACATGCGACGAAGCGCTTATGCGTGGATATAAAAAGATAGGTCTGCTCGGCACCATCTTCACTATGGAACAGGATTTCATGAAGAAAGATTTTGTTCAGGCGGGCATTGAAATTGCCGTTCCCTCCAAAGCCGACAGAGACCTCGTTGCCAAACGGATTTTTGAAGAACTCGAATTGGGAATAGTAAAAGAAATCACCTTGAACGAAATAAACGGCATTATTTCCAAAATGAAAAACGACGATGGCATAGAAGCCGTTATTTTAGGATGCACCGAGTTGCCGTTGCTGCTGAACGACGACAATTGCGTGCTGCCCTGCCTTGATTGCGTGAAAATACACATCAGCAAACTCATGCAATTGGCCTGCAAAGAAGACTGAAACTCTGTTTCATCAACAAGCAGGCGATATATGCCTGCAGCAGGTTTTGAATAGGAATTTCATAATATTGTTTTTTGCCTATTGCAATATTATTTGATGTTCAAAACATTTCACGCTAATTAATTTGTTAATGGATTTTAAAGCAATAAATAATATGCAATTATTCTACTCTATTTAAGCATCTTTGCATATATTGCAAATAACAAACAGAACGACACGCTACAACAAAAAATTGATTAATTAACATATTGAACTTTATACACTTATTCTCGGAAAGATAAAATCCGCCAAATTTTAACAACGAGAGAATAAGACACAAAAGGTTCACGTCTACAGGCGTGGGCCGTTTCGTGCTTATTTATCGTTACTGGTTCTTGGCGGAGCCATTCTTTCCTAGATAAGCAGACAACGAACGGCAAACGCTTTTTTTATGGGAAAAATACACATAGGCCAACAAATTCAACTCAAGTTGAAAGAACAAGGGCGAACGGTAACATGGTTCGCTTTCAAGCTAAACTACGACCGCAGCAACGCCTACAAAATTTTTTCAAAACCACATATTGACACAGATTTGCTTCTGTCGATATCCAAAATACTCAATTACGATTTTTTCCGCATCTATTCAGACGAAATAGACAAGAAATGAGATGTGTTGACTATGTGTCTACAAAAACACAGACAAGATAGCTACACTACTGTATACAAACCGGAAACACCGTTTCCTTTGGCAACAACATCTTATATATAGTTTTACAAAAAGCAACTAACATTTTTACAAGACACATGAACAAAACACGTTTTTCTAAAAAATAGGACAAGGTATGCTTGTCTGTAAATAAATAACAACTAAAAAATGCATATGAAAAAATTATTGATGGCAATTTTATCAATTGCCCAAATGCCACTAATGGCGCAAGAAGAACCCGACATTAAAATTATGGGGACAGACAGTCTGGTAACATTTACCATTAAAGACAACGAATTAGAAATGGTATATGTCGAAGGAGGAACTTTTACAATGGGGAGTGTCGACATCAAGAAAGCAAGGCCCGAGCATCAAGTTACCCTTGACAGCTACTACATAGGGAAATACGAAGTCACTCAAAAACTATGGATGGATGTAATGGGTGACAATCCTAGCAAGTTTGTAGACTTCAGTCACCCTGTAGAACAAGTAAGCTACGATATGTGTGAAGTTTTCCTAGAAAAACTGAGTCAAATTACAGGGAAACATTTCCGTTTCCCTACAGAAGCTGAATGGGAATATGCTGCCAAAGGTGGCAATAAAAGCGAAGGCTACCTGTATAGTGGAAGTGATGCCGCAAGCGAGGTTGCATGGAATGTCAACACTACCATAGGATACAAATCGACAATGCCAATAGGAATGAAAAAACCGAATGAATTAGGCATCTATGATATGAGTGGCAATGTTGAAGAGTTTTGTTCGGATTGGTTTGGGCCATATTCCGACAGCGCGCAAGTAAACCCGCAAGGACCTTCAACTGGGAAGCAAAAAGTAACCAGAGGTGGTGGCTGGGGCCATATGTCGATATTTGGACAAACATCAAGACGCTATTTAAAGGTAAATGGCACCAGCTACCAGGATTTTGCTGTCGGACTTAGAGTGGTAATGGACTGCGACACCAAAAACGATTAATCATATTCTCCAATTAATAAACAAAAATCTAATAACAAATGAAAAATTTATCACTGACAATCATCTGCCTATTTCTTGTTTTTCAGGCAAGTTCACAAACAGTAGTAGCCAAAGATTATATCTTCAAAAGGAATAAAATTGGAAATTTTGAAGTTTCGGACACTATTCCACACAATTTGGCAAAAGATATTTGTATGGAAAAAATATCATCATGGGCACGATACGACATCAATACATTTTTGGCCGGATTATCCACTATTGTTAAATACGACGATCAAAGCGGAACAGTATCATTCTCAGGTAAATTCCAATATAGAAAAGCTGAAAACCCATTTGCAGGGACATGGACAGAATCACTTCAGTATGAGTGTTCTGTGAAAATAGAAGAAAACCGTCTTATCTGCACATTCTATAATATGCATTTTGTATACCAGTACTCGGGGTATGGCAGTTCTACAAAAACTTTTTCTATTAACGATAAAATGTTCGGGTATCTAGATGCAGTTGAAAACCTAAATAAGGCCAACACCGACCCGGCAATTGACAAAAAGGAAAAGAAAAGAATCATAAAAGAAAGCGAAAGCGAAATCAAGGAAGACGAAATTTCATTTAGCAAGTCTGAGGCCAAACTAAAGGCAAACATTGAAAAACTAAAACGACAATTCAGATAACGGATAGTAATTATTGTTTTAAATCAAAAAATAATATCATTATGAAAAAAATATTGTTCGCACTAAGCGCAATTATCTTGTTAACATCGTGTGGGCACGAAACCAGGCAAGAAGCACTTTTTGGCATCACCCTTGAAAAATACAAAGTGAAGAAAACCAGAAACGGCAGCTACGTCAAAGACGGATACTATAAATCATTTTTCGAAAATGGCCAATCGGAAAGAAAAGGCCAATATAAAAATGGCGAAAAGGTTGGAAAATGGAAAACATGGTACTCGGACGGCACAATAAAATGCATAGCCACTTTCAAGAAAGATGAAATAAATGGTTCGCAAAAAGGATGGAACGAAGAAGGAATCCTGATAGAAGATTCACATTACAAAATGGGCAAGCTAGACGGCAAATTCAAATCATACTTCGACAATGGCAAACTAGAAACAAAATGCACCTACAAGGACGGCAATAAGGACGGCAAGTATATTTCCTATTACGAAAACGGCAACATCAAAGTTGACGCCTATTATGTCAATGGAGAGAGAGACAAACAATACAAGGAATACTACGAAAACGGACAAATAAAATCCAACTTCCAATACAAAGACTGCAAAACGAATGGTCATCAGGAAATATTTTATGAAACTGGACAAAAAATGGGCGATTGGTATCGCGTAAACGACTATCTTCAAGGAGAATACATTGAATGGCACGAAAATGGACAAATGAAAATAAAAACCAATTATGTCAATGACACGATAGATGGCACTTGCGAAGTGTGGTACGAAAATGGACAGAAGAAAGTCATTTACATAGTTAAAAATGGAAAACAAGATGGCATAACTCAAGCTTGGTATGAATCTGGCCAACAACATCAAATTGCACATTGGAACAATGGAGTTTTAGAGGACACCACATTTGTCTGGGATGAAAATGGAAACATAACGACAAAGGCTGTGTATAAAAACGACAAGAATATAACACTTATAGGGGGGTGCTGGATAGACCAAGACAAAGATGAATGGCAATTCTTTGAAGATGGCAAATACACGATGAAATACCACAATTCAGGCAGGGTAAGAAATGGCATTTGGAGCATTGACGGAATTTCTTCATTGACAACAGATGGCAATAAGATGAACATACACAATATGACACCTGAATACGTCTATGTGGATGACGATCAAACTTATTGGGGACACCGAATAAAAATGAATAGAATAAAAACAGAATAGAACTAAAAAAACACGTGTAAAAACACATTTTCTTTAACTAAAAAAATCAAACACTATGGAACAAAGTAAAATTGACATGTTCATGTCAGGCTACGGAGACAAATTTCCTAAAAGCAAGACACAACTCATTAAGAATTGCCTGGAAGGTGCCGACGATAGGCATTTTGCGCTGATTCAATCACTTCCGTACAAAAAACCTATTGTAATGTTTTTTGTATCGTTCTTTCTTGGATGGATTGGAGTAGACAGGTTTTTACTTGGACAAACCGGATTGGGCATTGCTAAAATCTTCTTAGGCTGGCTAGGCATTTGGTGGCTATACGACTTCCTCACCACTCCTGGCAGAGTTAAAAAACACAATTTTCAGTTGCTAATGCAATCGGTAGGATAATCTAACTTTATCGCATATTCAAAAAAAGCCGAACCTTAATGATTCGGCTTTTTTGTTATAATGGATTTTATGATACTAATAATGCCGCCCATCCGTGGATAAGACTGCGGATGACTTTGGAAGAGATAGACGAAAGAAGGTGAGCTTTCAGCGCCCTTTCAGCCGTTGAGCTCCATTTCAGTTACAGTCGTACGCCCATTTCAGGTATATCGCACCCCAAGTGAATCCAGCGCCAAAAGCCGATAGAATAATGTTGTCGCCTTTGTGTAGCGCCTTCTCCCATTCATATAGGCAAATAGGGATTGTGGCCGAAGTGGTATTGCCGTATTTCTGGATGTTCACCATAACCTTTTGGGCCGGGATGCCCATTTGCTTTGCCACAGCGTCAATGATGCGCAAGTTGGCCTGATGAGGCACAAACCAAGCCAGATTGTCGGCGGTAAGCTTGTTGCGTTTCATTATTTCAATTGAAACGTTGGCCATGTTTGTGACGGCATGCTTGAATACGATAGGGCCGTCTTGATGAACGTAGTGCCAATGTTTTTCGATTGTTTCTGCCGATGCGGGGTAGCATGATCCGCCAGCGTTCATGTATAGGTATTTGCTGCCCAATCCGTCGCTTTGCGCAATGAAGTCCATTATGCCATTGCCGTCGGTTGTGGGCTCAAGCAGGATTGCGGCGGCGCCGTCGCCAAACAGGGGGCAAGTTGTACGGTCGGAATAGTCGACTATTGATGACATTTTTTCGGTCGCAACCAGCAATACTTTTTTGTACATGCCCGATTCCACATACATTTTCGCTGTTATCAGTGTATATATGAAGCCGGAGCAGCCTGCGTTGATGTCGAAATGCATTGCATTCTTTATGCCAGCCTTGTCGGCAATTATGCTTGCTGTGGCAGGAAATGGCATGTCTGGCGTGACGGTGGCGCACAGCACCAAATCAATGTCATCGGGTGAAGTGTTGGTCTTGTCCAGAAGCTGGCTGACAGCGCGTACGCCCATATATGAAGAGCCGAGCCCTTCGCCTTTCAGTATGTGGCGTTCCTTTATGCCGACATGTGAAGTTATCCACTCGTCATTGGTCTCAACCATGTGGCTGAGTTCGTCGTTTGTGAGAATGTAGTCAGGGATGTAGGAGCCTACACCAGAGATTTTTGCTCGAATTTGTTTTGACATTATTTATATAATTCTGAAATCTTTTCGGATATTTTGGCTTCCACCATCCGTTTAGTTTGCAGAATCATAGTCTTTATTGCCTTGTCATTCGATACGCCGTGTCCGATTAGCACAACTCCATTGACTCCCAAAACAGGGGTTCCACCAAAATTCTCGAAATTGAACTTTTCGAAGAATTCGTCGGAAAGACCTTTCTTGCGGATGATTTTGTAAAGTCCTTCTGCCTCCTTTAGAGCGATGTTGCCCATGAAGCCGTCAGTGACAACAACATCAGCAGGACAATTACCTAGCAATTGGTCTCCTTCAATATTGCCAATGAAATTGAAATCCTTGCTGCCGTTCATTGTCTCGTAGGCATTTTTGGCAACCAGGTTGCCTTTTGTGCTTTCGGCGCCAATGTTTAGCAGTCCGATTTTTGGGTTCTCGATGCCGTACATCTGTGATGCATAAACCGAGCCTATTTGTGCGAACTGGTAGAGTACGTCAGGACGGCAGTCGGCATTAAGGCCAACATCGAGCAATATTGTCGGTGTGCTCTTTAGCTGAGGCATCTCTGATGAGATGCAAGGACGGATGACTCCAGGAATGGCCTTGATAGTGTACATTGTGCCGACAAGCATTGCGCCAGTGCTACCTGCGCTTGCAAAGCCGTCAATCAGTTTCTTTTGCAGGTAGCCGAATCCCATTGCTATGCTTGAATTTGGCTTTGACGCGAATGCCTTTGCTGGATGGTCGCCCATCTCTATCACTTGCTGTGCGTCTACAATTTCAAACACGCTTGGATCAACTCCTTCGCGCTGACAGATGGCCTCAATTTTGTCTTTTGGCCCAAACATCACTATCTTGTCTTCGGCAGGAAGAACTTTCTGTGCCAATATTGAGCCTAGAACCGTAGCCTCTGGCGCGTAGTCGCCTCCCATAATGTCAATTCCGATTCTCATCTTTTGAGCAAATTGAGTGTGTCTATGTTTTGGGGCATTTGGCCCCTCATCTGTTTTTTACTTACAATATTCCTTTTTGCCTTGGCAATCAGTATTTGCTGATTTTCACACAGCCATAGTATCTTGTACTGTAACCGCGTGAAAACCATCAATATACTAACCTTATTTCCAAAGTCTGTACGAGAAGGAAATAGAACGTCTTAATTAGGCGGCAACAGTCTTTTCAATTGCCAATTTGCCACGATAATAGCCACATTCTGGGCAAACGTGGTGGTATTCAACAGGTGCGCCACAGTTTGAGCAAGTTGCTACAGTTGGTGCAACTGCTTTGTAATGTGTTCTTCTTTTGCGACCTCTTTCTTTAGAGTGTCTGTGTTTAGGATGTGCCATTTTACTAAATATTAATTAATTAATCAAATCTTTCAGTTTGTCCCAGCGAGGGTCGGTTGCCTGACTGTCGCCTTCGGTTGCCCTAATTCCTTCTAGCCTTTTTATCATTTCAGGATCGCAGGCGCTGTTGCCGTTTTCGTCCTCCGGATGATACTTTTGACACGGAATCGCAAGACTGATGAATTCATAGATGTATTGCTTCAAGTCGAGGTGCGGGTCGTTTCGCGATATTATCACTAACTCGTCCGATACTTCTCCGGCTTCATCGCCTTTTTCGAAATAGAGGTGCCCTTCATATTCGATTGGCATGTCAAATTCGTCAAGGCAGCGGTCGCAAATTACGGTCGCCTTGCCTGTCAATGTAAAGAATGTCTCAACGCCGTTGCTCCGTTTTATCAGCTCTACGTCAACGTGTATCGAGCACTTCTTAACCTCCGACTCGGGAAATTCGTCAAAGAACCCATCGGTAACATCAAAACCATATTGATGCTTGCCTTCTTTTAAATCATTGATTGGAATAGTATAGTCCATATCAAGCCTAAAAAATTCGTGCAAAAGTAAAACTAAATATCAAATTTTGAAAACAGGTTGCAAAATTATGTTTTGCTCTATAAAAATAAATCCTACAGCCTGTTAGTTGGTGCAACCGAACTGATGATTCGATATCCAATCAAACTTTCGTCGTTTTTGTATGCAATTTTTATGCCAAAAACATCCGTCATGCCAGTTTTTGCCACCCGGATCTGAAAAAAATCGCTCTTGCCGGCCGAATGCCAGTCTTGCCAGGTATCAATAGGCGTTGTCTATTTTGAATTGTTCTGTGCTCTAAATTTTTATCTTTGCGCGCGTTTGTAATCGGGAAATTATGCGTTTCCCCTAAAATGGTAAGTGAATGCCTGATTTTGGTAAATATCTGTCGCAGATCAATTCTCCTAACGATTTGAAGAAGTTCAAACCGGAAGAATTGCCTTTGATTTGCGATGAATTGCGTCAGTACATTATCGATGTGGTGAGCAAGCACCCAGGGCACTTCGGCTCCAGCTTGGGTGTGGTAGAGCTTACTGTTGCATTGCATTACATCTACAATACACCTTACGACCAGATTGTGTGGGACGTCGGCCATCAGGCTTACGGCCACAAGATACTGACTGGCAGGCGCGACCAGTTCCCGTCGAACAGGCTTCTGCACGGAATCTCAGGTTTCCCGAGACGCGACGAAAGCGAGTATGACGCATTTGGCGCGGGCCACGCTTCCACTTCAATATCTGCGGCATTGGGGCTGGCAATGGGCGCAAGGCTGAAGGGAGAGAACGACCGCAATGTGGTGGCTGTCATTGGCGATGGCTCAATGACGGGCGGGCTTGCGTTTGAAGGCCTTAACAATGCCGGAGTGCAAAAGACCAACCTGCTCGTAATCCTGAACGATAACAATATGGCTATCGACCCGAGTGTCGGCGCGTTCAAGGACTATCTGGTGGATGTGTCCACCTCGCAACGGTACAACAAGCTGAAGGACGAGATTTGGCACATGCTGGAAAAGCTCAACAGGTTCGGACCAAACACGCAGTCGCTTATACAAAAGATTGACCATGGCGTCAAGGCTATACTGATGAAGCAGGGCAATCTGTTCGAAGCCCTCAATTTCCGCTATTTCGGCCCAATCGACGGCCACGACGTGGTTTACCTTTCGAAAGTGCTTGACGACCTGAAGCGCATTCCGGGCCCGAAACTGCTCCATATAAAGACAGTAAAGGGCAAGGGATTCCCTCAAGCCGAAATGGACCAGACCACTTGGCACGCTCCAGGCCTGTTCGACAAGAAGACGGGCCAGATAATAAAGGGGACGAGCGACAAGAGGCCAAGGTTCCAGGACGTGTTCGGCAACACTCTGGTGGAGCTGGCCGAGCGCAATCCAAAGATTGTGGGCATAACGCCTGCAATGCCCACGGGATGCAGCATGAACATAATGATGGAGAAAATGCCCGACCGCACGTTCGATGTCGGCATTGCCGAGGAGCATGCAGTTACTTTTTCGGCCGGACTGGCGGCTCAGGGTATGATACCGTTCTGCAACATCTACTCTACGTTCATGCAGCGCGCCTATGACCAGATAATCCACGATGTGGCATTGCAGAACCTGAATGTCGTCTTTTGCCTCGACAGGGCTGGAATTGTCGGTGCCGATGGCGCAACTCACCATGGCGCTTTCGACATAGCATTTATGCGCAGCATTCCAAATATGACAATTGCCGCTCCAATGGACGGGCAAGACTTGCGCAACATGATGTACACGGCTCAGCATAAGCCTCAAGGCCCATTCGCAATAAGATATCCGCGTGGCAAGGCGCCAAGCGAGGACTGCCAAGGTCCATTTGAATTTGTGCCCATAGGCAAGGCCCGGACAATCCGCGAAGGTCATGACATGGCAATCCTTACAATCGGAAACACAGGCAACTTCGTCGCTGAGGTTTCGGAGCGGATGCTGGCTGACAATATCGACTATGCACATTACGACATGCGTTTCGTAAAGCCTATCGACGAGGGTCTGCTACATTTCGTGTTCAAGAAGTTCAGCAAGATAATAACCGTTGAAGACGGCGTGCTGAAGGGAGGCTTCGGCAGTGCGGTGCTTGAGTTTATGGCCGACAACAGGTATTCGGCTACAGTAGTGAGGCTGGGCATTCCCGACAAGTTTGTCGAGCACGGCGCGTCGCACGAACTATATGAAATATGCGGCTATTCGCCTGACGACATACTGCGTACGGCCAAGGAGCTGAAGCATTCAGAAAACGACGAGAAGTCCATGCATCGTTTAAGAATCCTGAATGCCTTTAACTTCCTAAAGCAGTAGCGATTTCCAATGGTCCAGCTCGCTTGTGAGGTCTATCTCCGGATGCAGGCTGGCCAGTTTCTCGACAGCTGATTTCTGTTTTTCGGCAAATTGCCTGAATTCGTCAGTGTCTGGGTTTAGTGGACGGTGGCGTACGGCAGATTCAATTCTCGATATTTCGTCGATGAGCGACAGCTCGTCCTTGCTGAAGCACGTGTCGCATATTCTTTGCCAGATGTATTCGACTGCCAAGGGCGACGGGTGGACCATGTCGGCATCATAGAAACGGTAGTCGCGAAGATCGTCCATCATTATCTCGTACGAAGGAAAATAGTGCACGCAATCGAGACAGCCTGCCAATTTGTCGATGGCAAGCAGCAATGTCGATTTGCTTATCTGGTTCTGGTGTGCACCGTCGCGCAGATGGCGCACCGGACTGACGGTCAGCACTATCTTCATGTCTGGATTGATGCCGAGCAGGCGTTTTGCCAAATCGTGGAAACGCTCTGCAATCGCCTCTGCCGAAAGCATCTCCCTCACAAACCTGTCGCCTGGCAACTTGTGGCAGTTGGCTACCACCTTGCCGTCGCCGGTGTCCCGATAGACGTAGGCCGTGCCGAATGTCAGAAAAAGCAGCGATGTGCCCTTTATCCAGTCGTGGGCCTTGCAGATGCTTGCGTTCATCTTCTGCAGGGCATCGTCTTTGCTGGTTGACGAGAAGCTGCCGTGGAAACCGAAACTCGACCATAGCCCGCGATATTGGAAAATGTCGTTGTCGGTGACCTGTGTGTTGTCGATGGCTCGTTCAATGGCCATTGCTATTGATTCGGGGTTGAAGAGCGCGCCAAACGGATTGACCAAGGCGTTCAGCTTCGACTCTGTAAACTTTTGTCCGACATAGTCGGTGAAGCACGAGCCTAACATCAGCACCTTGTCGGAATGGCTGATAGTGAGGCCGGGCTGAATGTCGATAGGTGTGCGAAATTCCATTTCAGGTTCTGATTTTCAGGCAAAGATATCAGCCAAAGGGAAGAAAAAATGTTTTTTTTCGATTTTTATGCGACTTTTTGTGCAACGTTTTGGCTTTGCCGTCGTCATTATGTCGGTTTAAAAAAACAGAAAAATGAAAAAATCGTTATTAATCGGAATTTGTGCAATGTCGGCAATGCTGTCTTGCACATGCAAGGCAGATGGCCGTCAGTCGACGCAAACGCGTGAGGCGAATAATTTCAACGGAATAGAGGTTGGTCAGGGAATAAGGACGAATGTGTCAATAGGCGATGAGGAGCGGGTGGAGGTTGTGGCTCCTGACGACGTCATCGACCTTCTGACAACAGAAGTGTCAAAAGGCAAGCTTGACATAAAGTGGAAGAAGGGAAGCAGCATCAAGTCAACCAGGCACGCTGTTGTCAACGTGACTGCAAAAAGCCTGAACAGCATAGTGGCAAATTCCGGCGCGTCGGTCGACTGTGCCGACACCATTGTCAGTAGCAGTTTCTATTTGAGCTCAACGTCGGGAGCGAAGGTGAAGGTTGTGGTAAGGGCCGAAAACTTTGACGGGAAATGTTCAAGTGGTGCCAAGATTGAGGTTGGCGGCAGTGCGCAGAATGTAGGGCTCAATGCCAGCAGTGGCGCAAGGTTTGAGGCCGACAGCCTGGTTGCGTCAAATGGCGAGGCGCATAGCTCAAGTGGAGCATTGGTAAACATAAACGCCACGAATACGCTGAAGGCTGAAGCAAGCAGTGGTGGCCGTATCCGCTACATTGGCTCGCCAAGCATGAGCGACGTTAGCTCGAGCTCAGGCGGGTCCATTTCAAGAATGAAGTGATTTGTGGAGCTTTTCATATATGGTTGCTAGCCAAGGCTTAGGGGCGGGCCTTGCGGGTCCGTCCTTTTGCCTAATGGCGCAAAAAAAAGCCTTTCGCATGAGCGGAAGGCTTTTCTTATGTCGGCGACAATCTGGCTAGATTGCCATAATGTCTTGTTCCTTTTTCTTTATCAGTTCGTCAACTCTGTTGATGAAGCTGTCGGTCAGCTTCTGCATGTTGTCTTCGGCGTCTTTTGCCAAGTCTTCGGCTAGGCCGTCCTTCTTCATCTTCTTGAATGCCTCGTTGGCGTCCTTGCGGGCATTGCGAATGATGATTTTGGTGCTTTCGCCTTCCTGCTTGGCTTGTTTCACAAGGTCCTTGCGGCGTTCCTCGGTCAATGGCGGGACGGCAATGATGATTGACTCGCCGTTGTTGGTTGGGTTGAATCCCAGGTTAGAAACCATAATGGCCTTTTCAATAACGTCGAACATCTTTTTCTCCCAAGGCTGAATTTTAATGGTGCGTGCGTCAGGAACGGTGACGTTTGAAACCTGCGCCAGGCTCATCTGCGAGCCGTAGTAGTCAACCATTACATTGTCCAGAACCCTTACATCGGCTTTTCCTGCACGAATATGGGCGATAGATTCTTCAAGGAAATCAACTGACTTGGCCATTTGGGCTTTTGTCTTGTCTATTTGCTTTTTCACGTCTTCTTGTGTCATCATAGCCGTAGTATTTTATAAGTTATTTAATAGTTACTAATGTGCCAATGTTTTCGCCCTTGATAACCTTGATGAGGTTTCCGGGCTTGTCCATGTTGAACACGACGATAGGCAGGTTGTTCTCCTTGCACATGGTGGTTGCGGTAAGGTCCATGACCTTGAGGCCCTTGTTGTATATCTCGTCGTAGGTGATGGTGTCGAACTTGGTTGCGGTAGGGTCCTTTTCAGGGTCGGCGGTGTAGATGCCGTCAACGCGGGTGCCCTTCAGCATCACGTCGGCTTCAATCTCAATTCCGCGAAGCGATGAGCCCGTATCGGTGGTGAAGTATGGATTGCCCGTTCCTGCCGAGAAGATGGCCACTTCGCCGTTGTTCATTGCCTCAATGGCTTTAGGCTTTGAGTAGAGTTCGCCAATAGGTTCCATGCGGATGGCTGTGAGTACGCGGGCTTTCTGACCGATGCTTTCAAGTGCCGAGCATAGTGCCATTGCGTTGATTACGGTGGCCAGCATTCCCATTTGGTCGCCCTTGTAGCGGTCAAACCCTTTTGATGCGCCACTCAATCCGCGGAAAATGTTGCCTCCGCCGATGACAATGCCAATCTGCACGCCCATGTCGGCTATCTCCTTAATCTGCTGTGCGTACTCGCCCAAACGTTGCGGGTCGATGCCGTAGCCTTGCTTGCCCATTAGCGATTCTCCGCTGAGCTTCAGTAATATGCGTTTGTATTTTGCCATAAAGTGCCTTTTTTATTTGGGTGCTAAAGGTAAGATAAATTACAAATTACAAATTTTGAATTACAAATTATTTGTTAATGTGTTCGGTTATTAAGAATAGGTTTCAATTTGAAATTAGCCCCCGTTATTTCTTATGGTTTTGGCTTTCAAGCAGTATGCGCATGAATTCCTTTGCCGACACTTTTTGGTAGCTGTCCTTCAGCACTATCACGGCGGGGTGCATCTGCGTCTTCTTTCCCGCAATGGGAATGGCGCGCAACTTGCCTTGCCCCTGTATCAGCGTTTCCGACATCACGGCAATCCAGTGCCCCGTCTCAACAAGGTTCAGCATTATGGTCATTGAGGTTATCACAATCTGTGGCGTAAGGTGTACGTGACGGCTTGTAAGCAGCTTGTCAATCATGTCGCGCTCTGGAAAAGGCTGGGTTTCGTAATGCTGGACCTGTTTGGCCATAATTGTTTGGATCGCCAATGTTCAGCCGTCCATTGTCAAAATAATTGCATAATTTCGCATATCTAAAATTTCCTGAAAATGACAAAGCAAGAAGCAATAGACAAGGCGATTGCTTATTTTAGCGAGGGCTATGCCTGCTCACAATCGGTGGCAATGGCGTTTGCGCCTGAATTCGGTGCCGACATTGATACGGTAAGCACGATGTCCGCTTCGTTTGGCGGAGGAATGGGGCGCCTGAGGGGCAAATGTGGCGCCGTGACGGGCAGTTTCATGGTGCTGGGCCTGGCCGCGGGCAAATTCGCGCCCAAGGACATGGATGCCAAACTGGCATTATATAAGAAAGTGCAGGACATGAATGGGGCCATAGTAAACATCTATGGCACTGCAGAATGTGGCGAGTTGCTCAAAAAGAAGGTCAGCAAGGAGCAGGTTGAGGAGCGCGCACATCACAAAATAGTGTGCACGGGGCTTATAACCGACTCGGTGTCAGCTCTTTACGATATTTTGTACGGTGACGACAGCAATGTTGCATCAGAATAACTAAAACGTTCGAAAAAAATATACATTTGCCAATTCCAAAAAAACTAATCTACGGTGGACAATTTAAAAGACTTTGAATCAACAAATGGTGGTGGAAGCAAGAAGCTGGTTACCATCATAATCATTGAATCCATTTTATTGGCAGTAATGTGTGTGCTCTATTTCACAAAGTCATACACAAGTCACATACAGACGATAACCATTACACAGGTGTCTGAAGAAAAGGATTCGCTGACCGCGCAATACAACCTGCTGTTGGCCGACTACGAAAACATTGAGACAAACAACGACAGCATTTCAGCACAGCTAGAGCAGGAAAAGGCTCACATCAAGGATCTGATGGCCGAGCTGAAAGCCACAAAATCGGAAAACAAGGCGCAGATCAACAAGCTGAAGAAGGAACTCAAGACCTTGCGCGACGTGATGAAGGATTTCGTGCATCAGATCGATTCACTCAATACATTGAACATTCAGCTTACCGAGGAAAATACCGAAGTCAAGAAGCAGATCACTGCCGCCAAGCAGGAAAACAAACAGTTGACAAAGAAGTACGAGGAAGCGGCTACAAAGGTGGCAAAGGCATCGGTGATGAAGGCGGTAAACTCGTCAATGGAATGTTTCAGCGCAAAGGGCAAGCCTGCAACCAAAGCAAAGAAGACAAAGCGTCTGGCCGTGAAGTTCACTCTCGACGAGAACCCAATCGCGCCCCAAGGAAACAAGAAGGTGTACATCCGCATTGTCAATCCTGACGGACTGATGTTGCTCAACAAGGAGCAGGAAACATTCAAGTTCGAGGACGACAAGATTACTTTCTCGGCATTGCGCCAGGTCGATTACAAGGGCGAGAAGGTGGACATGGTAATATACTACGAGTGTGAGGAGGGCGAACTGAAAGAGGGAACCTACAAGACCGATATTTTCTGCGATGGCAGCATGATAGGCACCACTGAAGTGGTCCTGAAATAGAAACCACCACATGACGACATGAGGCCAATCCCCTTTGGGGTTGGCCTTTTTTGTGCCTGGCTACATCGGGTCGACGTTAGCCACGACGGTGGTGTTCTTGTACTCCTCCAATTGCAGGAAAGAGTCGATGGCATCCTGCAGCCCTTGTTTTGCGGTAAGGGTGTCGGCCTTTGATATCTTTACCATGATGTTCATCAGGTAGAGATTCTGTATGCGGTTGATGGCTGGCGTAGTCGGGCCCAAAACCGTCAGCCCGTTGATCTGGCTTATCTGGTTTGCCAGCAGTGAGGCGCCGTTCTCGGCGTTTTTCCGGTCGCGGTGCTTTACGGTTATCGACACCATTCGGCTGATAGGCGGGTAGAAGAAGTTGTTGCGTTCGGCCATTTGCGATTGGTACATCCCGAAGAAATCGTTTGACTTGACTTGCCTTACCACTTCGTTTTCAGGGTTTGAGGTCTGAATGATCACAGTTCCCTTCTTGTCTGCACGTCCAGCGCGCCCGCTTACTTGCGACATGAGCTGGTAGCTGCGCTCGTATGCCCTGAAATCAGGAAACCCGAGCATGTTGTCGGCGTTCAGTATCCCCACAATGCTGACGTGCTTGAAATCGAGTCCTTTCGATACCATTTGGGTGCCTATCAGAATGTCGATGCGGTGTTCCTGAAAGTCGCGTATGATGTTCTCGCCGCCGTGCTTGGTCCGGGTAGTGTCGGTGTCGAGCCGTGCTATGTTGGCTTTTGGAAAGATGCCTTTCAGCTCTTCCTCGATACGCTCGGTGCCGAATCCGGCCAGCTTCATCGTGTTTTGGTGGCAGCTGCCGCATGAGTTCGATGCGTTTATGGTGTAGCCGCAGTAGTGGCAGACGAGCTTGTCTATGACCTTGTGGTAAGTCAGGCTGACATCGCAGTACTTGCATTTAGGCACGTATCCACATTCAGGACACTCCATAAACGGGCTGTATCCTCTGCGGTTTTGGAACAGGATCACCTGCTCGTTGTTTGACAGGGCGTTGTCGATGCGTCCCAAAAGGTGTTGGCTGAAGCATTGTGTCATTAGCTTCTTCTTTCGGGCCGTTTGCGTATCCACAATTTCAATTTCAGGCAATATTGCCGAACCGTGCCTGTGGCAGAGTTCAACCAGTCCGTACCGCCCCTGGCGGGCGTTGTAGTAGCTTTCCAGCGACGGCGTGGCCGATCCGAGCAGCACTTTCGCCCGATGCTGAAGCCCGAGGACTATTGCCAAATCGCGGGCATTGTAACGTGGCGCAGGGTCGAACTGCTTGTAGCTGTTCTCATGCTCTTCGTCAACTATTATCAGCCCCAGGTTGTCGAATGGTATGAATATCGATGAGCGCACGCCCAGCACTATCTGGTACGGGCATTGGCCGTGAAGCTGGTTGTTCCATAGCTCGACCCTTTCCGTTGATGAATATTTCGAGTGGTACACTCCAACCTTGTTGCCGAAGAATTGCTTGAGGCGCGACACTATTTGTGTTGTCAGCGCAATTTCAGGCAGTAGGTAGAGCACCCGTTTGCCAGCGCGCAGAGTCTCGTCGATCAGGTGTATGTATATTTCGGTCTTGCCACTGCCGGTTATGCCGTGTAGCAGCACTGTCTGCTTCGTCTTGAACTCGTCGTGTATTTGCTCAAGCGCTTTTTGCTGATATTGGTTGAGCGGGTTCTTCTCGCTTATGTCGATGGCCGTGTTCAGGTGCAGAATGTCCTCCGCATCTTCTTCCAGGTAGCCTTTTTCTATGAGTGAGCGGACTATGGGTGGAGTGGTCGGGACTTTCTCAAGCACAATCTTGTGCAGTACGGTTTTACCTTTGAAAGCCTCGTCGCCCAGGAAGTCGGCAATCCACTTCAGCGTGGCGCGCTGTTTTTCGGAGCGTGTGAGCAGTGCCAATGTGCGGTTCAGCATTTCAGTGTCGGCAATGTGGCCCGACAGCCGTATTGTCTTTTGCTTGCGAGGCCGCGTTTGGGCGTGGACCTCTTCGGTTATGGTCGCAAAGCCTTTGTCGACAAGGTTCTTTACCACAGTCAATATCGATTTTATGCCCGATATCTTGGCCAAAGAGTCTATTGTGGCCGACTCTTCCTTAACCAGTATTGAATAGGCTGAACGCTCTTCGGCAGTAAGCTGGTCGGGGCTTGGCTCGCATTCGGTCATTGGCAGTATTTTCGATTCGCTGTCGGGGCGCAGTCCTACTGGCACGCCAGCCTTGTACACATCGCCTATGGCGCACATGTAGTATGTCGATGTCCATTGCCAAAGCTCGAGCTGCTTTTGTGTCACAGTCGGTCTTTCATCTACAATGTTCAGGATCGACTTTATGCTGAATCCTTCGGGTGGCGTCGTTTGAAGGCTCGCTATGATGCCGGTGTACATCTTTTTTGCTCCGAATTGCACAATCACGCTTTGTCCCACTTTGGCCCGCTCCACCATTGATATTGGCACTTCGTAGGTGAATGTGCCTTTGACGGGGACGGGGATTATTATCTGTGCGAAGATTGCGCGGTCAGCCATTTCGTTGTCGTTTTGCCGGCAATTTTATAATTAGTTGGTCGCCCAAGCAAGAACGTGGCAAAAAAGATTTATCAACAATGGCGGTGTCGATGCCCCATTTGTTTATCAACACATAGACACTTTCAGCCTCCATTGCTTATTTTTGCCTTCAGGTGAGTTCCGTAGATGCCATGATTGTCCATATCGATTGCAATAGTTTCTTTGCCAGCTGTGAGGTGGCTTCACGTCCCGAGCTACGTGGAAAGCCTGTCGTTGTAGCCAATTGCAACGAGGCGGGGGGCGGAATCATCCTTGCCCTTACCGACGAAGCGAAGAAACTTGGCCTGAAGCGTGGCAACCCTGTGTTCCAGGTCAAGCGCCTGCTCGAGGAAAGTCACGTTGTCATGTTCCCTGTCAATCATCAGAAGTACCGCGACATTTCCCGGCAGATCATGCGCTCCGTCATTGAGCAGGATGTGGTGCAGGACTTTGCGCAGTACAGCATCGACGAGTTTTTTGGCAGTCTGCCAATCGACGACGAGTCGGAGGTCAGGAAATACGTCGGTCAGGTTAAGAAGCTGATAATGGACAAGACGGGCGTGCCGGTCAGTTGCGGGTGCTCGCAGACATACACGCTGGCCAAGGTGGCGACGTGGTATGCGAAGCACTTTGCCGGATATGGAGGAGTGTGTGTGCTGTCGGAGCAAAACCGCGAGAAGGCGCTCGGCAAGCTGCCAGTAAACGATGTGTGGGGAATAGGCCGTTCGTATGTGCGCTTCTTGGAGGACAACCGCATTGCAACGGCTCTTGATTTCTACCAGATGTCAGAGGTTTACGTCAAGCACACAATGAAGACTGGCGGTTGGCGCACTTGGCAGGAACTGCATGGCACTGCAGCCATAAGCATTGAGAAGGAGTCGGTCCAGAAGAGCATGATGCATTCGCTCACTTTCACATACATGACCGACGACAAGCGCAGGTTGCGTGAAATGCTGGCTGATTTCGCGTCAAGGCTTGCGTTCAAGTTGCGTGAGCAGCATAGCGTATGTGGCTCGGTGACGGTGTTTATCCGCACAAACAGGCATCGCCTCGACTTGCCACAGTATTCTTCCAGCGATTCTAGAAAGCTGTCCAGCCCGACGCAGGATACAAGGGTGATCCTCGGTACGGCCTTGCAGGTGCTCGACAATATCTACCGGCCCAAATACATGTATAAGAAGATGGGCATTGTGCTTGCCGACATCGTCCCGGCCGATGGCGTCCAGCTCGACCTGTTCGACAGGCGTGATGCACGTAAGAGCGATAGCCTAATGAAGGTTGTTGATGAGATAAACCGCAAGTACGGCTCGGAAACCGTGCACAGTGCCTTGTCGGGCAAGCCGGATGCGGTGTCAGGCGCTGACGACTAGTGCTCTTTGCTTACCGTCGACTTGCATAGGATGTCGATGTACGGGTCAAATATCACTTCTTTTACATCGAAATCGACTGGCACCTCAAAATCTTCTTGAGGCTTGGTGTTGTATAGCCTGATGTCGCGTTGTGCGTTTTGGCCTGTAATGCGCAGTGTAATGTGCATGGGGAAGAAGCTGCCGTCGGCCTTTGACGAGCTCTGCCCGACGCTTATTTTCAGCTTTCCGTCTTCCTTGCTCTTGTAGGTGACGGTGTATACGGGGTAGCCTTCACCATAGATCCAGTTGTCGAAGAACTGGACAAGGCTGGTGTCGGCGGCGTCTTCAAAGCATCGGCGGGCATCGTCGACGGAGGCAAACCCGTTGCCATATTTGTCTAGAATGGCGCGACAGCCTTTGAAGAATGCGCTTGTGCCTATTTCGTTCCGTAGCATTGCCAGTGCCATTGCGCCTTTGTCGTAGGTGGTTGCCTGTGAGAATATCACATTTATGTCGTTGGTGTCGGCTACATAGATTGGCCCTCTTGAACGCAGTGCGCCGTTGAGTTTGTATTTTTTCCATTCTGTCGTGTCGGAGGCGTAGCATTTTTGTATTGCCAGATATTCGAGATACGATGCGAATCCCTCATTAATCCATATATTTTGCCACCCTTCGCATGTTACGTAGTTTCCGAACCATTGGTGAGCCAATTCGTGCGCGATGGTTACCGGCTCAAAACCGTAGATGAAAGTCATTGTCTGATGCTCAATGCCTCCGTTCCATCCAATTTGCGCATGTCCGTATTTCTCGTCGGCGTATGGGTAAGGAATCAGGCATTCGCCATACAGGTTTAACAGTTCCTCGGTATATTCGGCATTGTAGCCCGGGTAGCTGGTTTCTGGCCATGAGTAGTCGACAAGGTCCATTGTCATGTCATTCTTCAGGAGCAGTTTCGACTTGTGCATGTCGTATGCCCCGATTGCCACGCCAACCATGTAGTAGTTTATGGGGTGTGACTCCCTATAGTGCACCACGTGGCTGCCGCCATCCCTGATGTCGCTTTTCATGATGCCGTTTGTGGCAACTTCATACTCAATCGGGCATTTCACAAATATGTCCATTGAGTCAATTTTGTCGTACTTGTTTTGTCGGCTTGGCCACCAGTCTTTCGAGCCGAATGGCTCCGACAAGGTCCAAAGAGTCTTGTGCCGTTTGTCTATCTTGAATGAGCCGTAGCCCGTGCTTGCAGGCTCGCCATGGTAGAATATGCTTATTGAGTCAGTCTGTTCAGGTTCCAGACTGTTCGGCAGACTGATGGCGAGCCTTTCGCCTGAATGGCTGAATGACAGCTTGTTGTGGTGGCTTGTCACACTGTCGACGGTCAGCTTGTCGGCCAGGTCGAAGTCTATCGACGATATGGTTTCATGCATCGGCTTGAAATGTGCCGATATGCATCCGTCAATGTACAGTGTGTCGGGCGACATTGACCATTGTGCCTTGCAGTAGGTGACGTCAATTTTAGGCTGAGCCTGGGCATTTGTGCCAATGCAGCCTAGTGTCAGTGCCAATGTAAGTATCAGTGCGGGCTTCATCGTTTCAATCGGGTTTGCCTAGTTGCGTATGACAATTCTTCCAAGATAGGATGCCAGTGCGTTCTTGTATTTCAGGTAGTCTGAATATTCCTTCATCAGGTTCATTATTTCCTCGTCTTTGTCAGGTTCCTTCTGCAGCTCCTCAATTTTCTTGTTCATGCTGTTCAGGATCTGTTGCACTATTTCCGACTTGTATCCGTTTATGGAGCGGTCTATCACATCTTTCAGGTGCAGTTCCTCTGGCGGAATGTACCGGTTGCGCTTGTCCCATATCTTGCTCAGCTTGTCGACAGGCACGAGCAGGTCAACCGCAAATTTGCTAATCTCGGCATCGGCATTTAGGGTGAACATTGTGGCATCTGGCTTTTGCCCGTTGTTGTAGGCTTCAAAGTACATGTCGTAAATCCGCTTGCATATGGGGATGCGGATCTGCACTTCGCCGTCGGCCAGTTCCTTGAATATGTAGCCGGCTACCGTTATGTCGACCGATGGCTCATCGTCTTTGGCTATGATGAACAGAATGTCGTTGCCGAATATTATCAGCAGCCGAAGCAGTTCCTCCTCGTATTTGAGGAATCGCTCGTTTGTGGCCACTTCGCTGTTTATGGCTATCTGTGGAGGCAGCTTTATCTCTTCATGCTTCTGCTCGTCGCGGTACCACTGCTCGCGCTTTTTGCGGAGCCGCTTGTTTATTTCAAGGTGCAGCACGTTTTCGCCTACGTTCATCAGTTCGGCGCATTCTTTCACGTATATGGCGCGCTTGATGCTGTCGGGCACTACCGAGATTGAGGTTACGATGTCGCCAATCAGGTTCGACAGCTTGACCGGGTCGCCGTTCGCTTCTTTCAGAAGCAGTCTTGTCTTGAACAGGATGAAGTCGGTCTCGTTCGACTGGATGAAGGCCTCCAGCTCCGACGAGCTGTGGTTGCGGGCAAACGAGTCGGGGTCTTCGCCGTCGGGCAGCAGAAGCACCTTTACGTTCATCTCCTCTTCCAGAATCATGTCTATGCCGCGAAGCGCCGCATGTATTCCGGCCGCGTCGCCGTCGTACAGCACCGTTATGTTTTCGGTAAACTTGTGCAGCAGCCTTATCTGCTCAGTGGTGAGCGCGGTTCCGTTGCTGGCCACAACATTTTCAATTCCGCTTTGGTGCATGCTCAGCACGTCGGTGTAGCCTTCAACCAGGAAACACTTGTCGTTGCGGACTATTGACTGCTTGGCCTGATATATTCCGTACAGCGAGCGGCTCTTGTCGTAAATCTCCGATTGTGGCGAATTCATGTACTTTATGCTCACGCCTTTGGTGCGGGCGTCGAGCACGCGGCCTCCGAATCCTATCACCTTTCCCGTCAGGTTGTGGATGGGGAACATCACGCGGTTGCTGAAACGGTCGAATATGGTGCCGTCGTCGTGCAGTATCGATAGGCCAGTGTCTGTCAGGTATTTCTGCTTGTAGCCGCTTTTCAGCGCAAATTCCGTAAAGCTCTTCCGGTTTTGTGGGCAGTAGCCTAGTTCAAAGGTCTTCAGGGTGTTTTCGTTGAAGCCGCGTTCCTTGAAGTACTTGAGCCCTAATGCGCGTCCTTCGTCAGTGTCCGTCATGTTGCGGATAAACGTGTTCTTGGCAAACTCGTTGAGCACCATCATGCTTTCCCGGTCATCGTGGCGCTCCTGTTCCTCGGGCGTAAATTCCTTCTCCTTTATTTCGATGTTGAACTTGTGGGCAAGGTATTTCAGTGCTTCGTAGTACGACATCTGTTCGTGCTCCATTATGAAGTTGACGCTGTTGCCGCCTTTTCCGCAGCCGAAGCACTTGTATATGTTTTTTGAAGGCGATACGGTAAACGACGGAGTCTTCTCGTTGTGGAAAGGGCAGCATCCAATGTAGTTGACCCCGCGTTTTTTCAGATTCACGAAATCCGAAACCACGTCGACTATGTTGGCCCTATCGAAAATGGTGTTTACTGTATCTTGATCTATCATTTTGTATATAAAAGAGATAAGAGTCTGTGCCCGTTGTCGGGCATCGGGGCTAAATGTAATGATTTTTAGCCATTGAAAGAAAAAACCGTAGCGTGGCGTCCTATAAAATGGCTGTGGCTTTCAGCCGAGGAAATTCCGTTCAGCGCCGTTACTTCTTGTAGAAGTTCTTCACGAATCGGGCAAATTCGCCCTGCCCTAAAATCACGCGGCGGATGAAGCATTCGCAAAAGCCGCATCCATAACCGCATAGCTGCACGTACGAGGCGGGAACTGCCAGAAACGCGACCTTCAGCTCCTTTGTCTCTATTAGTGCGTCTATGAGGAACGCCACAGCAGGAAGCGCCAATACATATATATATATAGGCCAGATGCAGCATAAGGTCGCCAGCATCAGGTTGCCGACAAAAAACATGGCAGGCAGCAGATGCACAATCTTCATTGTCCCCGGATGGCGTTTCTCAAGGTTGATGCGTGCAATGCCCGAATTGTAGACTTGCTTGAAGAACGACTTGAAGGTTGTCCGGCGCTTGTGATACACAAAGGCGTCTTTTACCAGTCCGGCTTTATATCCGTTTTCCATGAGCCTCATGCTGAAATCGACGTCTTCGCCAAAGCGCATGTCGGAAAAGCCGCCAGTCTTCCAAAAGGCGTCGCGGTGGATGCCCATGTTGAAGCTCCTGGGGTAGAACTTGTCCATATTCTCCTTCTTGCCACGTATCCCGCCAGTAGTCAGCACTGATGTCATTGAGTGGCTGATGGCCTTCTGGATGGGAGTAAACGACGGATGTGATGCGTCGGGCCCGCCAAAGCATTGCAGCCCGCGTCCGGTCACGGCGTTGTCGACAGCCTGCATATATTGTTCAGGAACAATCACGTCTGAATCCAGAAAGATGAAATATTCGCCTTGTGCCTGCCTTGCGCCGTTGTTTCGGGCAATGCTTGGCCCGGCATTCTGCTGCATTATGTAGTTGACGTGCAGCTGGGCAGAATATTTATCTAATATGTGTCGGCATGTGTTTGTTGAGCCGTCTTCCACAATTGTGACATCAAAGTCGGCGGTGTCTTGCCGCGAAAGGGATGCAAGCAGTTCGTCAACCTCGTCTGGACGGTTGTACACAGGAACTATGAATGAATATTTTGGCATCGCTGAAAAATTTGACGAATTAAGCGATATTCGCTGAACTTCCGAAATTTTATTGACAAATTAGTTTCATGTCCGGTTTGGCACATGGCCAGATTATATGGCTTTTTAATGGAGAAACTTATGGCATGCCACATGTGGCGTGCTACACTCGAATATGTATTTCACAGTTTTTTTTCATGCAGTTTTTACCCTTAATATTTTGTCAAAACCGAAAAAAAAGCGGAAAACACGTTTTTTTTCAAAAAAAATGATGATAATCTGCACAAAACATTAGCACAATTATCATTTTTCCTTATATTTACAATGCTTTAAGCATTAATCGAATTTATAGAACCTTAAAAAACACTCGGTATGAACAAACAAGAATTGGTTGCCGCAATGGCAGAAAAATCAGGCTTGACTAAAGCTGATTCAGAAAAAGCTTTGAACGCTTTCACAGCATCTGTTGCTGAAGCTCTTGGTAAGAAGGACAGCGTACAATTGGTTGGTTTCGGAACATTCTCAGTTAGCGAACGCGCTGCTAGAACTGGCAAGAACCCTCGTACAGGTGCTAAACTTCAAATCGCAGCTAAGAAAGTTGCTAAATTCAAGGCCGGCAAAGCTTTGTCTGACAAAGTAAATTAATAAAGAGGCCCTCTAAAGAGGGCTTTTTTATTTCGACACAGCCCCATGCACGATTCGTGCATGGGGCTGTGTCGTTTAATGTGTACAGCCATAAGACATGTTTGTGGATTTTTGCAATAGTCGGCTTTACAGAAGTCCCATTAATTGTCGAATGCCTATTCCGTCCCGCGCCGTGCAAAGAGCAGGAATCCCAGGCTGATTTGGAACTTTAACGGCTTCTCTTCCTTGTAGTAGTAGCATTCTGTTATGGCAAGCGGTCCTATTGGTGTCTGCCATACTAAAGCCGAATGTTGCATAAAGCGTGGAGTGGGGAATTTCTCGCTATATGTTGTCAGGTAGTTCGAAGTGCTTATGTATTTATATGGCTGGAAAACGTGCAGCTCAGCCCTAAGCTGTATCTTCTCGGTGAAGTTGACTATCGGCATAATGCCCAGCCCTATCCATTGGTTGGCCCTGTATTTTTCCAAAATCTGCGATTGGCATTGCGGGAATGGGTTGAAAGGGTAGGCCGTCAGCAGCGAGGCGATGCTGTTGGCGAACTGGGGCTTGTTGCTGATGTTCATGAAAGCCTGGTATCCAAGGCTGAAATGCTTTGCAAGGCTGAAATATTGAGTATGCTCGATGCTCAGGTTTGCCCAATTCCGGTATTGAACCAGTTTATTGGCCGATTCGTATGGCTGTGCTGTCGTGCCAGGCTTGTACATCTCGTTGCCGAGCATATACGACGCTTGTGCTTTTGTCAGCCTTCCCTTGTTGGCATATTGCTTGTAATTCAGTGTGTTGTATTCGTAGTTCAGCTTCAGGTCCAGATAATTCATCTGCGTTTCGTCGGCCATGTCGTTCTTGTTTATGCTGGTTGTCTGGAAATAGTTGTAGTAAAGTATCCCGTAGGCTATGCCGGCAGTGGCTATCGCACGGTTGCCGAATGGCGTTCCAAAGTCGATGCCGACGTATTTGTCGGTGTTTATTACTTGCGAAAGCGCCTCGCTGTCGAAAAACAGCTCGTTGCTTGTCTTGAAGTAGTTCCAGCGGCTGTATGTGGCCCTGAAGTCAATGAAGTACGGCGGAAGTTTTTGCACAAAGCTGCGGGGCGACATGTCGATGCGTAGCAGGCCTTCAGCCGAATTGTAGAATTGGCCCGCCGTTATGCTGGCCGATGCGGTGTAGATGCTTCTGTGCATGAATACATATTCGGCGCCTATTTGCCCGAAGCTGCGGTTTCCTGACGACAGGTTGCCTCCAAACTTCATTGTCAGTGCGTTTTTCGCCGACACGTCGAGGTGAAGGTCAAAGTGGCCAGTGGATGGGTTGTAGAACGGCTGCGGATAGATTGATTCTATCATCTTGTCCGACGTCAGCCTGAAGTATGCGTTTTCAAGCGAGTGGAAGTCAATGGTGTCCTTGCCTCGCATGATGCTCTGCTCTATGTATCCCGATGCCTGCTCGTTTACGCCGTTCACCACCACATTGTCGAATATGAGTTCCGGGCTCTCGCCTACAAAGTCGGCGCGTTTCGCCGCCAGCGAGTCGGGGTTCACTCGCCGGCTTACAAGCATCCTTATCGAGTCGATCTTCTCTACTGACGCATTGTAGCCTATCTCCGCTATTTCGTTGAACTTGTCGAAGTCCATAAGGCTGTATTGGCTCAATTTGGGCGCAATCAGCACGCCTTTGCCAGGAATGCTGAATGTTGATTGCTTCATGAATACGTTCATGAGCATTAGGTAGGCGTTGTCGGATGTCGGCCTTTCAGGGTTCTCGGTTACCGTGCACCCTATTATGACGTCGGGGTGGTACATCTTCTCAAGTATGTCCGACGGAAAGTTGTTCTGCATTCCGCCGTCGAACAGAAGCACGCTGTCAATCATCAGTGGCTTGAAGTAGCCGGGGAATGTCATTGATGCGCGCACGGCTTGCGACAGGTTGCCCGATGTCAGCACCACGGGCTTGTTCCCGTGAACGTCGGACGCAACGCAGAAAAACGGCACCAGAAGCTTGCTGAAATCGTATCCGGCGCGTGCCGAACCTTTCGCGTATATCTGCATGAAGCGGAAATCCATCTGCTCGGGTGCGATGATGTTTGTCGGCAGTATTGGCGTTATTCCGCCTTTTTCGCGCTTAATGTCGATGCTGACCCATTCGGCATCGTCGTTCTTGATCTTGTAGTAGTATTCCTCTTCGGGCATTGTCTCGCCTTTCGACCACCGCATGAATTCCTCCGTCTGCATGAATTCTGCCATTTGGTCGGGTGTGTAGCCTATGGCATATAGCGAGCCCACAATGGCTCCCATTGACGTGCCACAAATGTAGTCGATGGGTATGTTGTTGTCTTCCAGAGCCTTAAGTAAACCGACATGGGCCATGCCTCTTGCACCGCCACCACTAAGCACCACGCCCACGGTTTGTGCATTCAGGTTGAGGCCAATTATTGCAAACAAGACTATCAGAAACGGTTTTTTCATATAAGGCAAATATCCGAAAATAGTTTTGAGTTTGCACCATATTGTCTGACTAAATCGCCCTTTTTGGTGAATTATGGAACACCGCATACAATTATTTGCATGCGTATGGCAAGGTGGCGATTAATGGTAGCGGAGTCCGGGGCGCATTCTGGCCTGAAATCGGGGACAGTGGTTCGGCCCAACTTATGGCACGAAAACTTATAATCTGAAAGCATATAACTTGGAAGCATTTGTTTTTGAATCTGAACAATAGGCTTTATATTTGTAATCCCAAATAACAGGCAATGTCAAGCAAGGAAGTAAACATATTTATTCTGAAGGTTGGCGCTACGCTGGGGCTGGCTTTCGCCGTGACAATATTCATAGCCCATCTTCGTGGCGTCTATCATATGCCAGGCGATAACGTGTCGTGGCTGAACATCATAATATTCATGTTTGTCGTCATGTCGACGGGCCGTCAGTGCCGTACTGACATCTATTGCGACGACTTCACTTATGGCAAGGCCTACTCATACGTGACCAAGCTGAATGTAGTAAGTGCCGTGATGCTTTTTGTGTTTGGCATTTTATATTATGGGGAAATAGCGCCAGACGACCTCGACGAAATAATACGTCAGGTGGAAATCATGTTTGCCGACAACACTGTTTGGTCGTCGGAGCAAAAGGAATTGCTGATGACATCGTTCAAGCAGGCACTCTCGCCAGCCTCCATATCTTTTGTAATGCTCACATATCAATTTGTGGGGTACCAACTGCTGGGCCTGCTGCTTGCCAATGTAATCAAGACAAAGAGAATAATAAAAATGCAATGAATATAAGTGTTGTAATCCCCTTGTACAACGAGGAGGAATCGATAAATGAACTTGTGGCTTGGATAGCCAAGGTAATGTACGATAACAATTTCACCTACGAGATTGTGATAGTGGATGACGGGAGCACGGACAATTCATGGTCCGAGATAACCAAGCTCACCGAGGAGTACGGCTCAATCCGCGCACTCAGGTTCCGTCGCAACTATGGCAAGTCGGCCGCCTTGTATTGCGGTTTCCGCGAAGCCGAGGGCGATGTGGTGTTCACCATGGACGCCGACCTTCAGGACAGCCCGGACGAGATACCTGCAATGTACAAGATGATAGTCAATGACAAGTACGACATGGTGTCGGGCTGGAAGAAGGAGCGCCATGACCCCATCACCAAGACCATTCCAAGCAAATTCTACAATTGGGTCGGCCGCGTGACGACAGGCATACATCTGCACGACATGAACTGCGGTCTCAAGGCCTATCGCCGCGATGTGGTGAAGTCGATTGAGGTATATGGCGAAATGCACAGGTATATCCCGGTATTGGCAAAGCAGGCCGGGTTTGGCAAGATTGGCGAAAAGGTGGTTGTACACCGTGCCCGCAAGTATGGAGTGACCAAATTCGGCATCGAGCGTTTCATCAACGGATTCCTCGACCTCATGTCGATACTGTTCATGACCAAGTTCGGGAAAAAGCCGATGCACTTTTTCGGCACTATCGGCGTATTCATCTTCTTCGTCGGATTCGTGGCAGCGGTAGTCGTAGGAGCGACCAAGCTGGTGGCGCTGTCAAAGGGCATTGTGGCTCCATTGGTTACAAGCAGCCCTTATTTCTACCTTGCCTTGACTTGCATGGTTATCGGAACTCAGCTCTTCCTTACAGGATTCTTGGGAGAGCTGGTGTCGCGCAGCTCAAACGACCGTAACAATTACCAGATAAAGGAGACCATTTAATGAAACGCCTGTTTGTGCTGGCTATGATTGTGTGTGCCTGCAGTGCGGCTGTGGCACAGGATTCCATCAGCGTCAATTCGGTGGTGATGGAACGGCATATGCTCCTGAACCGCTTTTATGTCGATAGCGCCAAAGTCAGCCTTGGTCGCCTGATAACCGGGTGTGGCACAAACGAGCCTGCGGCCGAAATGTTTAGCCGTGCTCAGGAATCGAAGCTCTTCGGCACCGTCTTCTGTGTTGTCGGCGGATGCCTTGTCGCCTATCCATTGGTCAGCTGCTTCTGGGAGGACTCTCCAAATGTGCCGATGGCCGTGGCGGGATGCTGCATGGCCGCCATTTCAGTTCCCTTGTTCATAAGCTACAACAAGCAGTCGAAAGAGGCCTTGCGCCTGATGGGCGAGGAGTACATCCCGCCTAAGGAGGACGAGGATGGCATCAGCCTAAATATCGGGATGTCGCCAGCCGGACTCGGTTTCTGTCTGAAGTTTTAATCCATGAAGGGCCGTTTTGCACCGTCGCCAAGCGGAAGGATGCATTTGGGAAATGTCTATAGCGCAGTCCTGTCGTGGCTGTCGGCCAAAAGCCAGGGTGGCGAGTGGGTGCTCCGCATTGAGGACCTCGACCGTCAGCGGTGCAGACGCGAATATGCCGAAATACTTGAGGACGACCTTCTGTGGCTTGGCCTGAAATGGGACGAAGGTGGCTCTGCCGGCGGACCAGACGGCCCATACTTCCAGAGCGAGCGAAGCGACATTTACTGCAAGGAGTTGGACAAGCTTCGCCAGAAAAACCTTCTCTATCCTTGCTATTGCACACGTGCCGACATAATGGCATCGAGCGCGCCTCATTCGTCCGACGGAGCCGTGGTGTACAGCGGACGGTGCCGGAACCTTACAGCAAGCCAGCGTGCTGAGTTGGACCGGGTACGTAGGCCTGCTGTCAGAATGATTGTCCCTGACACCGTTTGCCAGTTCACCGATGTGCATTACGGCATTCAGAGCTGCAATCTTGCTCTCGGGTGCGGCGATTTCATAGTGAGGCGTGCCGACGGCAATTTCGCCTATCAGCTGGCCGTAGTCGCCGATGACGCGCTTATGGGCATTACCGAGGTTGTACGTGGCTGCGATTTGCTCAATTCCACTCATCAGCAAATATACATGTACCGCCAGCTTGGCTACGCCGAACCGCGTTTCGCCCACATTCCGCTCCTCATGTCGGCAGATGGGCATAGGCTTGCCAAGCGGGACAAGGGCACCGATATGGGCTATTTGCGTAACGTGTATAGTCCCGAGGAGCTTTTGGGAATAATCGCCTGCTACGCAGGCCTGACCGACAGACCTGCCGCAATATCGCTTGCCGAGCTCATTAAGGAATTCTCGTGGGAAAAGGTCCCGACGGGGAATGTGGTTGTGGGTTCCAATGCGCCACTATAAATTCATTGTGCCATTTTGCTTTGTTTCGATTCTCTTGATCGAAGAACACTGGAGCAAACAAACCGCCAAAATACTTTATTCCATTTGCGTCTTGATAACAAACTAACTAACAATTATAGAAATATGAAACGCACCATTCTTGCCACCATTATGCTTGTGGCACTCGCATTCAGTTCAAAAGCCTACGATTTCAAAAGTGGCGACTTGTGTTATAACATTACAAGCAGCATTACTGTTGAGGTAACGTACGAAAACAGTGATAATGACTACTCTAACAACTACTCGAGTTTGACCACAGCCGTGATACCCGAAACAGTAGAAAACGGAGGAACGGTTTATTCGGTAACAGGCATTGGCGATTATGCTTTCAGTGGTTGTGGTGGCTTAACCTCGGTCACCATTCCAAATTCAGTCACAAGCATTGACTCGAATGCGTTTTATGGGGTAGGTACCGTAATATACGGCGGAAACGCAACTGGAAGTCCTTGGGGCGCATCCAATGTGTATTATGCTGATGAAAGATTTGCATATTCAGACACCGCTAAAACTCAAATATTTAAATACGTAGGTAAAGACTCTGTTGTCACTATTCCAAATTCGATTACAAGCATTGGCGAAAAGGCGTTCTCTGATTGCAGTGACTTGATATCTGTCACTTTCCCAAAATCGATTACAAGTATTGGAGAAAAAGCGTTCTCTGGTTGCACTAAACTGAATAGCATAACGTGCTACGCAACAACACCGCCAACTCTTGAACCAAGCGCATTCCCACAAAACGAAATGATTGTCACTGTCCCTTGCAGTCATATTGCTGGTTATAAAAAATCAGATTGGGGACAATATTCCGACATTACATTTACAGAGGATTTTCTGTTCGACTTTATAGCTGAATCCACCGACGACACTTTGGGTACTGTCGAAATAGTTCAACAGCCTGATTGTGGCACTGATGCCCGAATAAAAGCAACTGCTTCCGAACATTACCATTTCGTGAATTGGAGCGATGGCAACATCGACAATCCACGTACAATTACCGTCACATCTGATACAACCTTGATGGCAATGTTCGCCATTGATACACTCAAAGTGGTTGTAAATGCCGAAAACGGCACAGTGGAAGGCGCAGGCAAGTATGAATATGGTACAGAAGCATCACTCACAGCAACTCCTGCCGAGCATTACCATTTTGCAAAGTGGAGCGACGGCAACACCGAAAATCCACGTTTGGTAACAGTTGCAAGTGATACAATTTTAACGGCAGTATTTGCCATAGATACGCTTAAGGTAACCATAACAGCACAAAACGGCACGGTGGAAGGTGCTGGCGAGTATGCATACGGTACAAATATAACATTGACTGCAACACCTGCCGAGAATTACAAATTTTCACGTTGGAGCGACGGCAACACCGACAATCCACGCACAATAACCGTGACAGAAGACATTACACTGGAAGCCATTTTTGAAAAAACCGACGCCATTTCAGCAAATGCCGCCAACGCAGTGAACATCTACGCCCACCACAACACGGTAGTTATTGAAAACGCTCAAGACGATGTATATGTATTCGACGAAAGCGGCAAGATGGTTGTCCGTCAGAATGTGACTAGCGATCGTATGGAGGTGCAGATGCCATCGCAAGGCATCTATATAGTACGTATTGGCGACAAATCGCAACGTGTATTCCTGAAATGACAGGAAGGGTAAAGGCTAATGATTAAATGTGAAAGGCAATGGGCTTCGGCCTGTTGCCTTTTTTGTTTTTTCATCGATGATTTGTGAAACAAGTCGGCATCTTGACAGGTGGCATCCAAGCCAGGAGTTTGGACCTCAATAACCTTCCGGGCCAACATTAAGAACTCTTCTTAATCTTTGCGCTAAATTTTTATCTTTGCGCTTTTAAATGACAATAGATGGACAACATTCGCAATTTCTGCATAATAGCGCACATCGACCACGGCAAAAGCACATTAGCCGACCGACTTCTGCAACTTACAGGCACCGTTGCCGAACGCGACTTGCAAGCGCAGGTGCTCGACGACATGGATCTTGAACGCGAACGTGGCATCACCATTAAGAGCCACGCCATTCAGATGGACTATATGTACGAGGGCAAAAAGTACGTGCTTAACCTGATTGACACTCCGGGACACGTCGATTTCTCGTACGAGGTATCTCGCTCCATTGCCGCCTGCGAAGGTGCCCTGCTTATTGTAGATGCTACGCAAGGCATTCAGGCACAGACTATTTCAAACCTGTATCTTGCCATTGAACACAATCTCGAGATAATTCCTGTCATCAACAAGATTGATCTTCCAAACGCAATGCCGGAGGAAGTGAAAGACCAAATTGTGGATCTTTTGGGATGCAAGCGTGAGGACATTCTTGAAGCCAGCGGAAAGACAGGCGAAGGTGTCGACAAGATATTGGAGCGCATTGTGCAGGTTGTGCCACCACCAGTTGGCGATCCAAATGCGCCACTTCAAGCCTTGATTTTCGACTCTGTTTTCAACTCGTTCCGTGGCATCATTGCATATTTCAAGATTGTAAACGGCGAGATTTCGACGGGCGACTTTGTCAAGTTCGTCAACACGGGCAAGGAGTATCTTGCCGACGAGGTAGGCGTCCTTCGCCTCGACCGCGAACCGCGCAAGACGCTCAAGACAGGCGATGTTGGCTATATTATTTCAGGCATCAAGACTTCGCGCGAGGTCAAGGTGGGTGACACAATCACTCACGTTGAGCGCCCTTGCGAAAAGGCTATCGATGGATTTGAGGAAGTAAAGCCGATGCTGTTTGCCGGCGTCTATCCAGTAGTTGCCGACGAGTATGAAGACCTTCGGGCATCGCTCGAGAAACTTCAGCTCAACGATGCGTCGCTGACATTCCAGCCCGAATCGTCCGCCGCGTTGGGATTCGGCTTCCGCTGCGGATTCCTCGGACTTCTGCACATGGAGATTGTACAGGAGCGCCTCGACCGCGAGTTCAACATGGACGTCATCACCACGGTGCCTAACGTGTCGTATATATGCTACACCAAAAAGGGCGAGAAGCTTGAGGTGCACAACCCCTCGGGTTTGCCACCTGTCAACGTCATCGACTATATTGAGGAGCCTTACATCAATGCCCAGATAATATCCAATGTCGATTTTATCGGCAACATCATGAAGCTGTGCATCGAAAAGCGCGGCATACTGAAGGACCAAACATACGTGACGGGCAACCGTGTCGAGGTCACGTTCGACATGCCGCTGTCGGAGATCGTGTTCGATTTCTACGACCGCCTGAAGAGCATATCAAAAGGCTATGCGTCGTTCGACTATCATCAGACGGGTTACGAGCGTGCATCGCTTGTGAAACTCGACATACTGCTGAACGGCGAGTGCGTGGATGCGCTGTCGTCGCTTATCCACGCCGACCACGCCTACGACCTGGGGCGCCGGATGTGCGAGAAGCTGAAAGACTTGATACCGCGCCAACAGTTCGATGTTGCCATTCAGGCCGCCATTGGCGCCAAGATTATCGCCCGCGAGACTGTGAAGGCCGTGCGCAAGGATGTTACCGCCAAGTGCTACGGTGGCGACGTTTCGCGTAAGCGCAAACTGCTCGAGAAACAGAAGGAAGGAAAGAAACGTATGCGCCAGATTGGTACGGTTGAGGTTCCGCAAAAGGCGTTCCTTGCCGTGCTGAAATTGGATGATTGATGCCTGAAGACTTTAAAAATACAGGTTTGAGAACAATTTACTTTTTAGTACTTTTAGTCGTTTTAACAGAGAGAAAGCACATTATGAGTCAGCCAGAAGACATACACAGAAATATGATTGCCAGTGGCATTGAAAAAGTGCTGCGCAAGGCTGGCCCATATAAGGCTCGCACTATTTTGTTCGGTTCTCGTGCGCGTGGCGACGCTCGTCGCAACAGCGACTGGGACGTACTTGTCTTGCTTGACAAAGACCGAATAACGTCAGACGATATGAACAACATATCATATCCCATTCGAGAATTGGGATGGCAGATAGATGAGATGATAAACCCCATTATGTATACTATAAAAGACTGGGAATCAAAAAGTTTTACGCCATTTTACAAGAACGTCATGAGAGAGGGAGTAGCCTTATGAGTATGTCGGATGAAGAAAGGCTCGCTGTTGTAGAGTTCCGGGTTGACAAAGCCATTCGTGCCCTTGAGCAAGCAAAGGGTATTATGGAGTTGGAATATTGGGAAACTATTGCAAACCGTCTTTACTATGCCGCTTACAATGCGGTGTCGGCATTGCTTATAGCCAACGGCGATGTGGCACAAACACATAGTGGAGTAATTCATCTTTTCGGTATGCGGTTTATTAAAACAGGTATTTTCCCTGCTGAAATAGGCCGATTATATCACGAATTGTTCACAATGCGGCAAACAGGCGATTATGACGACACCTACGGATTGACCAAAGATGACGTGTTGCCCTATGTTGAGCCAACTGAGAAATTGGTGGGGCAAGTGACTGAATATGCCAGACAATTAGTTGAAGTTAAGTAAAACTATGTGTGGCTGTATAATATGGATGAAAAATATGTCTTGTCGGTGTGGAATTTTAGATATGTGAAATGACAAAAGGGGAGAATGATTATTATTTCAAAAACTATATGCTTATGAAAACAACAAAATGGCTGTTCCTTGTGGCAATGTTCGCCACCACGGTGCTCACATCGTGCAATAACAACAAGGTGCGTGAAAAAATGCTGCCTGAGATTTCGGGCGCCGCGGGCGAGGTCGTACTGATTATTGAGGACGATGTCTGGAAATCGTCGGTAGATACTATCCTGAATATTCTCTGCGAGGACGTGCCAGGTTTGCCGCAAAGCGAGCCTATGTTTGATTTGGTGCATATCCCGAACAGCGCCTTTACAGAGATTTTCCAACGCCACCGCAACATTGTCATGTGCAAGATAATGCCAGATAGCACGCCAAGCATCACCGTGGCTCACGACATTTGGGCAAAACCGCAGACTATTATCAAGATTAACGCATCAAGTGCCACAGAATTTGACAACATTATTTGCCAAAACCGCGATAAACTGGTAGGCGTGCTGCTAAAAGCCGAGCAGGACCGCATTATCAAAAACTACTCAGCCTTCCCCGACCGCGGGGTCCAGTCCAGACTCGAAAAGTCGTGCGGAATAAATATGACCATTCCCAAAGGCTACACCTATGATATGGACACAAACAACTTTGTATGGATTTCGCATGAGACACCCGAAATAAGCCAGGGCATATTCGTCTATTATTATGACTACACCGACACACTCGCATTCACCCGCGACCGACTGATAGATATGCGCAACCAGATGACACGGAAATATGTCGGCGGCCCATCCGAGAATTCACATATGACAACTGTCATGTTTGAAGACGTGACCACATTCCGCTCGTATAGCCTGCACGGAATCTACACAGCCGAACTCCGTGGCCTGTGGGAAACCAAGGGCGACTTTATGGGAGGGCCGTTTGTCAGCATCTCGCAGTACGACGAAAAGCGCAACCGCATTGTCACAGTCGATGGATACGTTTACGCTGGCAAGAAGGACAAACGCAACTATATGCGCCAAGTCGAGGCCATCTTGAGCACAATGAAGTTTGTTGATGAACAAGATGCTCAATAGAGCAAAGAACACATAGAATCAAACACAACAGTGGACAACACAAACGAGAACATAATAAACGAGGTAACCGACAGCGAGTACAAGTACGGTTTCGTCTCGGACATTGAGCACGACACCATTGCCAAAGGCTTGAACGAAGACGTGGTAAGGCTCATTTCGGAAAAGAAGGGCGAACCTGAATGGCTGCTTGAGTTCCGTCTCAAGGCCTATCGCCATTGGCTGACGCAAAAAATGCCCACGTGGGCTCATCTCGACATACCAGAGATTGATTACCAGGATATAATATACTATTCGGCACCTAAACAGAACGTAAAGCCCGACAGCAAGGAGATTGATCCTGAACTGAAAAAGACATTCGACAAGTTGGGCATTCCGCTCGACGAGCAGAAAGCCCTTTCGGGTGTGGCTTTTGACGCCGTAATGGATAGCGTGTCGGTAAAGACCACCTACAAGGACGCGCTTGCCGAGCGTGGCATCATTTTCTGCTCATTCAGCGAGGCAGTGAAAAACCACCCCGACCTTGTTCGTCAGTATCTTGGCTCAGTGGTGCCACCTACCGACAACTACTTTGCCGCACTTAACTCGGCAGTCTTCAGCGACGGCTCGTTCTGCTACATTCCTAAAGGCGTGCGCTGCCCGATGGAGTTGAGCACCTACTTCCGCATCAACGCGGCCAAGACAGGCCAGTTTGAGCGTACGCTCATTGTCTGCGACGACGACAGCTACGTAAGTTATCTCGAAGGATGCACTGCGCCACGTCGCGACGAGAGCCAGTTGCACGCCGCCATTGTCGAGATTGTGGTGATGAACAATGCCGAAGTGAAATACTCAACCGTCCAGAACTGGTATCCAGGCGACAAGGACGGCAAAGGCGGCATCTACAACTTTGTAACCAAGCGCGGATTGTGCAAGGGCGTAAACTCGAAACTGTCGTGGAGCCAGGTTGAGACAGGCTCGGCCATAACCTGGAAGTATCCAAGCACGGTCCTTTTTGGCGACGGCTCCACATCTGAATTCTATTCGGTGGCAGTGACCAACAATTTCCAGCAAGCCGACACGGGCTCAAAGATGATACACATTGGCAAGAACACCAGCAGCCGAATAGTCTCGAAAGGCATCTCGGCAGGCCGTAGCCAGAACAGCTACCGCGGACTTGTCAAGATATCGGCAAATGCCGACGGCGCGCGCAACTTCTCGCAATGCGATTCATTGCTTTTAGGCGACAAGTGTGGCGCACACACGTTCCCTTACGTGGAGTGCAACAACAACACCGCAGTCCTGGAACACGAGGCCACAACATCGAAGATTGGCGAGGACCAGATTTTCTACTGCAACCAGCGCGGAATATCAACCGAAGACGCTGTAGGCCTGATTGTGAACGGCTATGCCAAGGAAGTGCTGAACACCCTGCCAATGGAATTCGCCGTTGAGGCGCAGAAACTATTGCAAGTCAGCCTTGAAGGCTCGGTGGGATAGAAAAAATTACAAATTTGAAATGTGAAATCAAAGACAAAAGACGTTAGACGATAGACAAATGACAAATGTGAAATTAAAATCCTAATCCCGATGGTTATCGGGACTAAATGAATTAGGTCATAAGACGGCTAACGACTAAGAATAAACAGCAAATTATTAAAAAACATACAATTATGGTAAAACACGTTATTCTTTGGCAATTAAAGGCAGAACTCAGCGAGGCTGAGAAGGCAACTGTAAAAAAAGAAATCAAGGAAGGCCTTGAAGGCTTGATTGGCAAGGTTCCAGGATTGACCGAGATAAAGGTCAACATCAACGGCCTTGCATCGTCAAACGCCGATGTGATGCTCGATTCGACATTGGTTGACGAGGCCGCACTCAAGGGTTATGCCGTTCATCCTGAGCACGTGAAGGTTGCCAACGAGAAGGTTCGCCCTTTCACCGCTACTCGCGTCTGCCTCGATTACGAAATATAAATCACGAATTTTGAAAACCGCATCCCGATAAATGTCGGGACGGCTACGATTCAACGCATCAACATTTACTCTATGCTCGACATTAAAGACTTAAAGGCTTCTATCGACGGAAAGCCAATTCTCAAAGGCATCAACCTGCATATAAACGCGGGCGAGATACACGCCATTATGGGTCCGAACGGCTCAGGAAAAAGCACCCTGTCATCGGTGCTCACAGGCAACAGCCGTTTCACAGTTGACGGCGGACAGGTGACCTTTATGGGTCGCGACCTGCTGGCAATGCCACCCGAGGACCGCGCCCGACTGGGACTGTTTATGAGTTTCCAATATCCTGTCGAGATACCAGGCGTCAGTATGGTCAACTTTATGCGCGCGGCCGTAAACGAGAAACGCAAGTTCAACGGCGAACCGCCTATATCGGCGCAGGATTACCTTAAGATGATGCGCGAAAAAAGCAAACTCGTCGAGATTGATTCGCGACTGACTTCACGCTCCGTCAACGAAGGTTTCTCTGGTGGCGAGAAGAAGAAGAACGAGATATTCCAGATGGCAATGCTTGAGCCAAAACTGTCCATCCTCGACGAGACCGACTCTGGCCTCGACATCGACGCTCTGCGCATTGTGGCAAACGGTGTCAACAAACTGAAGACACCCGAGACATCAGCCATTGTAATCACTCACTATCAGCGCTTGCTCGACTACATAGTCCCTGACGTTGTGCACGTGCTCTACAACGGACAGATTGTGAAGACTGGAGGCAAGGACCTGGCTCTCGAGCTTGAGGACAAGGGCTACGACTGGATTAAAAACGAGTTCGATAACAAGTAACTATGGCACAAGTCGATTCTACGGTCATAAAAAACAAGTTGATAGCGCTTTACGACAAGTATACCGATGCTGTTGCTGAAGCTATGCCGGACGCCATGAACGCCCCTCGTGCCGATGCAATGGCGCATTTCGCCAGCCAGGGCATCCCTGCAAAAGGCACGGAGCGCTACAAATATACCGACTTGATGGCCGCCTACGGTCACACCTACGCATATTCGTTCAGTCAGGCGCCTGCAAAGGTTGACAAGCTGGCCATGTTCCGGTGTTCGGTGCCTAATCTCGACACCTACACAATCATTGTCAGCAATGGCTGCTTCGATGCTGAAAACAGCAAAGTGCCGGCAGGCACGGTGGCGACAAGCATTGCCGAAGGCGCATCGCTTTATCCCGAACTTTTTGCAGAATTCTACAATCGGCAGGCGTCGGCAAAGAACGACAGCATAATCTCGCTCAACACCGCATTCGCGCGTGGGGGATTGTTCCTGTACATTCCCGACAACGTGGTTGTCGATAAGCCGATACAGATAATTAATGTACTGTCGGGTGGCAATCCGCTGATGGTGAACCAGCGCAACTTGATAATAGCGGGCGCTGGCAGTCAGGCAAAGATAGTGCTGTGCGACCACACGCTTGCCGAACAGCAGTTCTTACTGAACAATGTCACGGAAGTCGCCTTGCTCGACGGCGCAATGCTTGATTGCTACAACATACAGAACCTTAACGACCATTCGTCGCAGCTGTCATCGATACTGGTTGAACAACATGCCGGCAGCCAGCTGCTGACCAATACGCTCACGCTTCACGGCGGATTCGTCCGCAACAACCTTGAGGTGCTGTTCAGCGGACAGCACGCCGAGGCCCGTCTCTACGGACTTTCGTTGCCCGATGCCAGCCAGCACATCGACAATTACACATACATTGACCACGCCGTGCCCGACTGCACCAGCTTCGAGCTTTACAAGAATGTGCTCAATGGCAACGCTACAGGCGCGTTCAACGGTTACATACTTGTCCGCCCCGATGCACAGAAGACAAACGCATTGCAGTCGAACAGGAATATCTGCATATCGCCTTCGGCTCACATGTTCACCAAGCCACAACTCGAAATCTATGCCGATGACGTGAAGTGCAGCCACGGCGCCACAGTCGGGCAGTTGGACGAGAAGGCTCTGTTCTATATGCAACAGCGTTGCATTGGCGAGCAGGAGGCACGCATGATGCTCATGTCGGCATTTGCCCACGAAGTTGTGCGCACTATTCGCATTCCGGCCCTTGCCGACCGCTATGCCGAAATGATAGAGAACCGTCTGCGTGGCAAGCAGTCAACCTGTGGCGACTGTTTCATGCATTGCAGCAAGTAAGGCAAAAGCGTTGAAAACTTTCGAAAGTATTAAGGTTGCGAATTTTATCGGGCATCTTTTTTAACTAAAGATTGAATCAAGGGCAATGGGCTTCGGCCTGTTGCCCTTTTTTGTGTCGCGGTGCCGGTTGTCTGCGTGCATGAATCCCGGTCGGCGTTCATAAGAAAAAACATCACAAAAAAACCGCGTAAGAAACACTTACGCGGTTTTATGGGAAGTAAGTGTAGGTTTACAGCAGAGTGAAAGTGGCGGTCAATCCTGCCATGACAATGGAAACCATGCTCATAAGCTTGATAAGAATATTGAGTGAAGGCCCTGAAGTGTCTTTGAACGGGTCGCCGACAGTGTCGCCTACAACAGTTGCCTTGTGGCAGTCGGAACCTTTGCCTCCGAAGTTGCCTTCTTCAACATATTTTTTTGCATTGTCCCATGCACCGCCGGCATTGGCCATAAACACAGCCAAGACAAATCCGCATCCTAAGCCTCCGATAAGCAAGCCTAGAACGCCTCCGACGCCCAAGACAACACCTACGACTATTGGCACAATTATGGCCAAAAGCGATGGAAGGAGCATTTCGTGCTGAGCGCCTTTTGTCGATATGGCGACGCAACGGGCATAGTCAGGTTCGGCCTTGCCTTCAAGTATCCCGGCAATCTCGCGGAATTGTCGGCGGACTTCTTCAACCATTTTTTGCGCGGCACGTCCTACGGCGTTCATTGTGAATCCGCAGAACAGGAAAGCCATCATTGCTCCAATAAATACGCCGACAAGAACTATAGGGTTCATCAGGTTGACATTGTATGCCTCCATAAAGTCGATGAGTGAAGCCTTGGCCGCTTCAACACCGTTAGGAAGTGTCTCGCCTATGCGGATAAGCGCCATTTTTATCTCTTCGACATACGAAGCCAAAAGTGCCAGTGCCGTAAGGGCTGCCGAACCAATGGCAAATCCCTTGCCAGTGGCGGCTGTGGTGTTCCCAAGTGCGTCGAGAGCGTCAGTGCGCTTCCTGACTTCAGGTTCAAGACCGCTCATTTCCGCATTTCCGCCTGCATTGTCGGCAATAGGTCCGTATGCGTCGGTGGCAAGAGTGATGCCTAAGGTTGAAAGCATTCCCACTGCCGCAATGCCTATGCCGTATAGTCCCATTGACAGGCTTTGTGCATTCAGTTCGACGCTAAACCCGTTGGCGCACAAGTAGGCAAGAATGATGGCAATGCCTACCGTGACAACCGGGATGGCTGTTGATATCATGCCAAGCCCCAGTCCCGATATTATCACGGTTGCAGGGCCTGTTTGCGAACTTCCGGCCACCTTTTGTGTCGGCTTGTAGCTTTGCGATGTGTAATATTCGGTCGATTTGCCGATGATGACGCCTGCAACCAACCCTACTACAACCGAGAACGAGATCCCGAGCCAGTTTTCTATGCCCAGCCCCCATAGAATGAAGAATGTGGCCACGGCTATGAGTGTGGCGGCAGTGTTTGTGCCACGGCTCAGCGCGGCAAGTAGCTGTTTCATCCCTGCATTTTCATCAGTCTTGACAACAAAAATGCCGATTATGGAAAGAACGACACCTACGGCGGCGATAAGCGACGGTGCAAGTACGGCTTTTATCTGCATGCCTTCGACGGCTGAAGTGGCAAATGCCGAAGCTCCAAGAGCCATGGTGGCAAGAATGGAACCGGCATACGACTCGTAGAGGTCGGCACCCATGCCAGCGACATCGCCCACGTTGTCGCCAACATTATCGGCTATGGTAGCCGGATTGCGCGGATCGTCTTCGGGGATGTTGTATTCTGTCTTTCCGACAAGGTCGGCACCAACGTCGGCGGCTTTTGTGTAAATTCCACCGCCTACACGTGCAAACAATGCCTGAGTGGAAGCACCCATTCCAAATGTCAGCATTGTGGTGGTGATGATGATAAGGTGGTTCTCAGCAGGAATAAAATGGTTCAGGACGAGGAACCACACGGAAATGTCGAGCAATGCCAGTCCTACCACCACCAAGCCCATTACCGCGCCAGAGCGGAATGCCACTTTCAGTCCGCTATTGAGTGAGCTCCGGGCCGCGTTTGCCGTGCGGGCCGATGCGTATGTGGCTGTCTTCATGCCAAAGAAGCCTGCAAGCCCGGAGAAGAATCCGCCGGTCAGGAATGCAAACCAGACCCAGCCGTTTTGCAAGTCGAAAAAGGACATTACTGCGAATAATGCCGCAAGCGCCACAAATACAATTGTAACCACTTTGTATTGCTGTTTCAGGTACGCCATGGCACCTTTCCTGACGTGGGCCGCAATCTTTTTCATCAGATCGGTGCCTTCGTCCTGCTTCATCATTTGTTTGAAAAAAATGGCGGCAAAACTTAGGGCAACGACAGATGCCACCAAAACAATGTAAATCATTTTTTCCATAACTGTCAGTATTTAAGGTTTATAAGAAAATACAATGTTAAAGTTAACAAATAATAATGACAATTCATTCGAAAAAACGATGGTATTGCCATGTGGATAAATGTCAGGAAAGAATGTGCCTGATAATTCGGACCAAAATTAATATCTGCATTTGCCCGTCTTCTATTGCCGACAGGCCTCCATTTGTAAGGCTAAGTGCAACCACGTTGGAATGGCCGTGCATAAACATGTCCTTTACATAGCCAGTACAGCCGGCATTGCGCAATGTGTGCCTGCTTCGTCCCCCTATGTACGTATTGACTTTAACCGTTGCTTTATATGACGTAAAGTTACGTGTTGACAATCTGTGGCTAATGGTTCATGCAAGGGCGTCACTTTCTTTTGACGTATTGAAGTAATGGTTTTGATGGAGCCACAAAAATGTCTGAATATCAAAAGTCAATCTGCATGTTGACAAGTTCAAAGTCGAGTTGCTTCTTTTCCATGTTTGCGGCAGTCACCCTTACCGAAACCTTGTCGCCCATTGTATATCGGCGCTTGCTTCGGTGTCCAATGACTGCAAATTCGGCTTCGTCATATTCATAGAAATCGTCGGTAAGGCTGCGTACGGATACCATTCCTTCGCATTTGCTGTCGTTCAGCTCGACGTATATTCCCCATTGGGTGACGCCTGATATTACGCCGTCGAATATCTTGCCAACGTTGTCTTTCATGAATTCAACCTGCTTGTACTTTATTGAGGCGCGTTCGGCGCTTGCGGCAAGTTGCTCCATTTCCGACGAGTGCTTGCACATTTCCTCGTAGGTGTCGGCATTTACGCTTTTGCCGTCTTCAAGGTATAGGGCAAGCAGCCTGTGCACCATCATGTCGGGGTAACGGCGTATTGGCGATGTGAAGTGCGTGTAGTAGTCGAATGCCAGTCCGTAGTGCCCGATGTTCTTGGTGGAATATTCGGCGCGGGCCATGGTGCGGATTGCCAGTGTTTCCACAACGGTCTGTTCCGCCTTGCCGTTTACGGCAGTGAGCAGGTTGTTTATTGAGTTGGCAATCTTTTTCTTCGACTTGGTCTGAAGCTGGTAGCCGAAGCGCTTGATGAACGTTGCGAATGCAGTCAGCTTGTCTTGGTTCGGCTCGCCGTGGATGCGGTACACAAACGTGCGTTTTTTCTTGTTTTCTTCAGGCTTGCCAATGAATTCGGCCACTTTGCGGTTGGCCAGCAGCATGAACTCCTCAATTAGCTGGTTGGCCTCCTTTTGCTCTTTCAGGTACACCCCAATTGGGCGGGCGTCGGCATCTAGCTTGAATTTCACCTCGCTGCGTTCAAATGATATTGCTCCGCTTGCAAAGCGTTTCTTGCGCATTTTCTGTGCAAGGTCGTTCAGCGCAAGTATCTCTTCCGATAGAGGTCCTTGCTTGGTTTCGATGATTTCCTGCGCCTCCTCGTATGCGAACCGGTGGTCTGATTTTATGACAGTCCGTCCAAACCATTGGCTCAGTATGTTGGCATCGTTGTCGAGCTCGAATACGGCTGAGAAGCAAAGCTTTTCCTCGTCGGGACGAAGTGAGCAGACCTTGTTCGACAGTTTTTCGGGCAGCATGGGTACCGTTCTGTCGACAAGGTAGACGGATGTGGCTCGCGAGTAGGCCTCTTTCTCCAAAACGGTGTTGGGCCTGACGTAGAAGGTGACGTCGGCAATGTGGACGCCCACTTCAGTCCGGTTGTCGTCTATTCGCCGGAACGACAGTGCGTCGTCGAAGTCCTTGGCGTCGGCAGGGTCTATGGTGAAAGTGGTCACGGAGCGGAAGTCGCGGCGGGTGGCAATTTCCTGGGCCGGTATCTCCTCGTCAATTTCCTTGGTGGCCTCTTCAACACGGGCCGGGAACTTATATGGCAGTCCGTATTCGGCCAATATGGCGTGCATCTCGGTGTTGTTTTCGCCAGGATTGCCCAGCACTTCTATGATTTCGCCTATTGGGTTCTTTTGGTTGTCGTTCCATTCAACAATCCTTGCTACGGCCTTTTGGCCTTTTTTTGCATTGTTCAGCTTGTCGAGCGGGATGAAGATGTCAAACGGCATCTGGTTGCGCTCGGGCACTAGGAAGGCGTAGTGCTTCGACATGTCGACAATGCCGACAAAAGCTTCGCGCTTGCGCTTGACAATCTCTATGACCTCGCCTTCAACGTGCTTGTGGCTGCGGTCGGTGTAGACATAGGCTTTTACCAGGTCGCCGTCGAGGGCATGGTGCAAATTGTTTACTGACACGTATATGTCGGAGTCGAATTCTTCCGAGACAATGTAGGCGGCCCCGCTTGATGTCATGTCGATGGTGCCTTCGACATAGGCGGCTTTCCGGCGCATGCAGTATTTGCCACGCGATGGCTCATCGAGCTCTCCGTTTGCGGCCAGTTCCGTCAGGCAGGTGTTTAGCAGGCGGCGGGTCTCGTCGTCGTTGATGCCCATCAGTTTCGACAACTGTTTGTAGTTCAGAATCTTGCCTTCGTTTTGGCTGAAAGTTGACAATATGCGGTTGAAAAGCGACTTTTTGTTGTCGCCGGCAGGCTTTTTTGTGCGGGCCTTTTTCGATGTTTGATACCTGTGAGTCATAACGAGTTGATTATGAATGTTGTCCAAATGGTGATGAATCCTATGACGTATCCTGAATACACCTGAATCGGCTTATGTTCGCCAAGGTATAGCCGGGCAGTGCCGACCAATCCGGATAACAGGACGGTCAAGGCCAACAGCCAAGTGAGGTTTGGCTGCGAGAACGAGAAATACGAAACTAGCGCGGTCAGCCCGCCCCAGCCGATTGCGTGCAGGCTGATGTGCGAAAAGGTTGACAGCAGGGTGGCCAGGAATATCATTATCGATATGCCTAGCGTAAATGCGCGTATGGTTGTAGGCGCAAGCCAGCCCTTGAACACGTAGCTTAGCGAATAGACGCATATCCCAGTGATTATCAGTGAGAAGATGCGTTCCTTGCGGCTGCGCATCTGGAAATCATTGACGAATCCTACCATGCGGGCGATGCCAATGAAGGCCATTGGAAGCAGTACTGTGTAGCCTAGGCAGAAGAGCACTAGCACCCAATGCGCTTTGGTGGAGATGGAGAGCAGCCTGCTTGTCAGCAGCATTATTCCAAGCGTTGCCGCGAAAATGGGATGGCAACATATTGATATGCAGTTGAAGAGCCTTTTTACCATATTCATAACTTTATCGTGCTAAAGTTAATACGAATTTGTCAAGTGCAACCAGAAATATGGCTATCGAGAAAATCGATGGTCCTCCATTGGCCAAACGTCCAATGCATGCCACGATTAGCGGTGTGCCCCATTTGTCGGGCCATCTGGCACAATCTTCCAAAAATCTGTGCCTATAAATCGTTCACCTATCAACTATTTAGTATTTTCGCGCCAAAATAAAAAACTGTAATTATGGGACTTCAATGTGGTATAGTTGGGTTGCCAAATGTCGGCAAGTCAACGCTTTTCAACTGTTTGTCAAATGCCAAGGCACAGGCTGCCAACTTTCCGTTCTGCACTATAGAGCCTAACTTGGGTGTCATAACCGTTCCGGATGAGCGCCTTAACAAGTTGGCCGCCATCGACAATCCGAAGCGCATCATCCCAACAACCATTGAAATAGTGGACATAGCAGGCTTGGTTAAGGGCGCCAGCAAGGGCGAGGGCTTGGGCAACAAGTTCCTGGCAAACATCCGCGAGACTGACGCCATCATACACGTGCTCCGCTGCTTCGACGATGGCAACGTGACTCACGTCAACGGTTCGGTCGACCCAATCCGCGACAAGGAGATAATTGACATCGAACTTCAGCTGAAAGACCTTGAGACTGTCGAAAGCAGAATCAGCAAGGTTGAGAAGGTGGCCAAGGTTGGCAACGACAAAAAGGCCCAAAAACAGCTTGAACTGCTGCTTCAATATAAGGATGTGCTTGTGCAAGGCAAGTCGGCGCGTACTGTCGAGGTCGACCCTGTGGTGAAGAAGGAATTGCTCAGCGACCTGAATCTGCTTACCGACAAGCCAGTCATGTATGTGTGCAATGTCGATGAGGCATCGGTCAAGACGGGCAACGCCTATTCGCAAAAAGTAGTCGATGCCGTAAAGGACGAGAATGCCGAGGTCTTGGTGATTGGCGCCGCAATAGAATCGGATATTGCTGAACTTGAAAGCTATGACGAACGCAAGATGTTCCTTGAGGACCTGGGCCTGGAAGAGGCAGGCGTGACAAAGCTTATCAGGTCGGCATACAATCTGCTTAACCTGAAGACATTCTTTACGACGGGTGCCGACGAAACCCGTGCATGGACATTCAAGAACGGGATGAAGGCCCCGCAATGTGCAGGAATAATCCATACCGATTTTGAAAAGGGATTCATCCGCGCCGAAGTGATAAAATATGACGATTACATCACTTTGGGCTCCGAGGCCGCTTGCCGCGATGCAGGAAAGATAGGCGTCGAGGGCAAGGATTACTTGCCTGAGGACGGCGACATAATGCATTTCAGGTTCAACGTGTAGGACCGCTTCCTCTCTGTCTTGGATTCAGACTGCCTGACAATGCCTACCAAAGCCTTAGGTTCGGACTACTTCGACATAAACAGCTATCCTATCCATATATGCAAGGTGGAGAGGATGCAGAACATCACGCACCCTGCCGACCTGACGGAGATTGAGCATTATCACGATTTTATCGAGATTGCGCTGATTTTGCGCGGACAAGGCATACAGATAGTCGACAACAACGAATATGCCGTCTCGGCAGGCGACGTGTTCGTGCTTCAGGGCAAACAGCGCCACTATTTCAAGGACGCGTCAGGCCTGGAGATTGTCAACATAATGTACGACGACAAGATAACTAGCCTGATATCGCCATCGGTAAAGCAGATGGAAGGCTACAAGGCGCTTTTCATCCTTGAGCCACAATACAGGGTGCTGCACCATTTCAAGAACCGCCTTCATCTTGACCGTTCAGACATGGCCAAGCTCGAGTACGTTATCAATACGATGATTCTGGAACAGGACAACAAGCAGGAGGGCTATAAAATCATCATCGAAAACAGGCTGGAAGAGCTTATCGTCTTGCTGTCGAGATACTATTCGAGGCTCGAGGCCACTGAAGCCCAGGCACTTGTGCGCATAGGCAAGGTTATCGACTACATGGAGAGCAACTACAACGCCAATATCTATCTTGAGCAACTGGCCGAAATGTCGAACATGTCGACACGCAACTTCCAGCGTATATTCAAGAAGGCTGTAGGCTCGGCGCCCAATGCGTACCTCATGCAGATACGCTTGCAAAAGGCCCGCAAGCTGCTCCGCGAAAGCGACATGTCGGTGGCAGACATAGCAAGCGAGATAGGCTTTTCCGATGCAAACTACTTCATCAAATGTTTCAGAAAGGAGACCGGATCCACTCCAGTCAAGTTCAGGATGCGCTATGTGGTGCCCACCAATGAGCAAAGCATAAACCCTGTAGCATAGGCGACAATGTCCACCGCATTGCATTATGTTTATCAGGCTATGTTTAGAGCCATTCAGCCATTCTTAGCTTATTGGTGGCAACGGATTCTCTTCATTTAATTGTCGTGTTGCGTCTATAAAATTGATTATTATATGTTACAATTATCATTAAATGAATAAATTCGCACGTTTAATGAAATAGTATGATTGTAGAATTTCCCTCAATATGCCTGCACTATGAGTAGATGTTGTAAAGTTTTGATATTGTGTGTGATACTATTCGTGTCCGCATCTTTCAATATGGCAAAAGCTGAAGCACCATTTGAAGCCAATTTGATAACCAATCCAGACGGCACCAGCTTCGATGGCTGGCAGAAAACAGATGGTGGCAATGGCTGGTCTCGCGGCGACTCGTGGAATTCTTCGTATAATACATGTAGCATGTATCAGATTGTCGATTTGGGGGAAAAAGGCTTTTCTTCCGATGATTTGAAAGGACGGAGCATATATGTGGGTGCGAGATATCACCTTAGTGGCTTTTCTGGAAACACGCAAGGAAAAGCAGTCGTTAAGGTTACTCTATACAATTCTGACGGCTCTGCAATATTAGAGAAGGCATTGCTAGATACAACGTTTGTTTCGCCTGATAACAAGTGGCATGATTGCTATACGTCTTTTGTTGTGCCAGATGGGACAAAACAGGTCAAGTTGTATTTTGAGGGAAAGGACAACCTTGGTTGGGCTGGCCAATATGGACCATCGTTCGATGATGCAGAATTGAGAATCATTGGAGATAAAAAATATGACATTGTCGCAAGTTGCGAAAATTGTTCAGTGGAAATAGTAGGGCAGGCAAAATGCTCGGAAAACATACAGTTCACTGTTACTCCTATAGCTGATTATTCTGTTTATAAAATAGAAGTGAAGAATGACGAAACCGGCAGGATCGTCAGTTGCCAAAACAACAGCTTTGTCATGCCACCATATGATGTCAGAGTCAGTGTAGTATGCCTGAAAAGCAAGGGACTCTCGGTAACCGATAAATTGGTGGTGCGCGATGATTATACTTTTACTGCAGATAAAAGCACGGCCGATTATGGCGATTGGGTTACGCTGTCTTGCGAGTCAGCTGATTCCGCGTTGTTAAGCTATGATTGTAAGACGTCTGACGGGTCGCCTTTGGAGTGGAAAAGTGATGACCCCAATACATTTAAAATGCCGATGTGCGAGTTTGAGATAAAGCCAAAATTCTTTTGTTTGGTAGCAGACCTTACAGATCCCAATTCATATTTTAATGAGGGGTTTGAGTCGGGTTACAATGTGGGTGCAGTTGGCAATACCTGGTTGCAAAAAAGTGATGCTGGTAACAGTTCATGGACGACAAATAACAGTTATACAAATTATAACAGGTCTCCAAGAACCGGAAATTGGAATGCTTATTTGCAGTATGGTAATACCGATTGGCTTTATGCCCCTTTCAGGTTAAAGGGTGGCGAAAGTTATGTCTTCGAGATGTATGCACGTCAGGATATGTCAAACATGAGCTATGCTTCCATTACTGTCTTTTGCGGGAAAGACAAGGATAACATGACACAATTGGTTACCCAATCGATAACAAATGGCGATTACCAAAAAATATCTGTGAATTTCGAATGCGCCACATCAGGCGTGTATTGGATAGGCATAAAAGGATATGTGTCAAGTTCGCCATGGTACCTTTCCATTGATGACATATATATATCGCAATTTAAGATAAATAAAATAAATATAAGCAACCTGCATGCTGATCGTGGCACCGCTTCAGTCAGCCAGACAAATGCCAGTACAAGAGACATAATAGAAATCACGACAGAAACAGATTTGGACTTATATGTGCCAATAATTGAAGTCAATGACATTAATGGTGAGATAGAAGTAAGCGGAAAAGAAGGCGGACCATATACATTTGAAATGCCATCAAGTGAAGTATCAATAACGGTCGCTTTCGAAAAGCGTATAAGAAACATCGGAAAAATTTCTGAGCATGGTGACATGTCGGTATTTGTCAATGGTGAAGAGAGTGCCAAGGCTCAAGAAGGTGATGAGATACAAATTATGGTCACCTCCGAAGCCGGATATAAAGTCAATTGCTTTGTAATCACTGGCCAAACAGACAGAAAGACCATAAAATGTCCTGAAGGGGGTAAGTTTACTATGCCAGCACAAGATGTCTCCATCGTTGCCAAATATAAAAAATCATATTGGTTAAAGGCAAACCCTATGGTGGAGAATGGCTCACTAATAATATACCAAGGCAACACCGCAATTTGCCTTGGAGAAGAATTTGATGGCATGGCTGAAGCCACGACTATCAGCAAGGCAAATGAAATAATAGGTGACAACATAATCTCTGCTGTAAAAAAGGATTCAATGATAATGTACGAATATGACAAAGTGAATTTGATGCATATTCGTAAGCTTGGCTATGATTTGTCTTATATAACATATACTAATATGGCAGGCGATGGAAGTGTCAATACGTACAATGTGCCGTTAGATTCAACTCAATATCTAGATGCAGGCAGGTATGAATTTTCCATGCCGTCCGGCAATTCAACCATCGACGCTTCGTTTATACCGGCAAAAAGGCGAATCAAGATAGCTTCAAATAGAAATGGAACTGTCGATGTAAATAGTGTCTATGCCGAAGAGGCTTCGTCAGTGAAATTAAAGCCAAAACCTAATGTCGGCTATAAATTAACTTCATTGTCAGTTGTCACAGCGGCAAATGAAAAGATAGATGTCGACAGCGATTACTCGTTCACTATGCCTCATAAAGATGTTGTTGTTACTCCTTCTTTTTCATTACTGTCTAGTAAGATCAGGAGCGAAACCAATGGCAACGGCTCGGTATCTATAAAAAACTACGACAATGACAATATTCAAGAGGGGAAACGTGTAGTGGTGACTACGACAAGAAATAAAGGATATGAAATCGATTCATTGTACTATGTTGTCGGCGGCAGTGGTGGCGACAAGGTCAATATTGGCTCCGATTCTTCATTTGTCATGCCGGGAAGCGAAGTTGTCATACATTGTGTGTTTAAGGAAGCTATCAGAAAAATTAAGATCACCAGCAACAAATATGGATCATTCTATTGCGTGGATGCAAACAATCATGAGATAACATCATGTAAGGAGGGCGAAAGAGTAACGATAAAGTACAACGCTCAAGTGGGCTACAAGTACGATTTCATGTCGGCAAAAGCCGTATGCAATAATGTGACATTGAATAATGGTGATTTGGAATTCATTATGCCTTATGGAGACGTGTCTGTCTCTGGATCTTTTTCGGTCCTTTCAAATTCAATAAAAATAGATGAAGATTACCCAATCGTCAATGGAGCAGTCAAGTTCAATGTCGCAGGAAAGGAAATAAAAGAAAACGGATTGATTCAGGAGGGCAAGTCTGTCGTAATCAGTGCGGTGCCAAATAAGGGCTATGAATTGGACACTGCGTCTATTGTCGTGACAAGTGCTGTACAGCCTGATGATACAGTATATTTCGACAGGAAAAGGCTTGCGTTTGCCATGCCTGGTACCGGTGTCGTTGTCAAGGGAGCTTTTAAGGAAAGGTATTGCACAGCTTCTGTCGCAAAGCCAAGCAAGGGCCGGCTGAAATTGGTCAGCAATGGTTCTTGTGTCGATGCCTGTGATGTTCAGGTAGGCGAAATGGTCAGCATCAGCTACGAAAGGGATAAAGGGTATGATTTGGACAAGCTTAGTCTGGTGTACAATAACAAAACGATAAAGATTAACGGCTTTGAATTTGAAATGCCAGGATACAATGTCTCTGTAAGTAGCACTATTGTCAGGGCAATTAGAGGTATAGCCATTGGTCAAAATCCTAATGGGTCGATTTCTGTCCAAGATATCACAAATGTTTGTGAGGGAGACACTGTTGAGGTGTCGCCAATGCCAAATAAGGGCTATGTCTTGTCTGGCCTGAATATCCTTGAAGATAATGGCAAAACATATGAAGTAAAAGACAGCAAGTTCGAGATGCCTAATGCAGGTATCACATTGACACCTGTCTTTAAAATCATACCTAATAAGATCACGATATTGGATTCCGATAATGGTAAATTGATTTCAGATGCGTTCGCTTCGTTTGAGGATGCTGTTAAAATCCGGGTTGAGGTCGATTCTGTCCATAAGTTGTCGGAGATAAAGGTTTTTGATGCAGATGGCAATCAAATCCCAGTGTCACCCGATACTGTGTTTATTATGCCTTTTTCCGATGTGACATTGTCTGGCGTATTTGTTGACAATAAGCGGCGTGTCTCAGTTGCTTCCGTTAAAAATTGTTCAATGTCGGTATCCGATAACGAGCCTATAGTCGGCACCGATGTCGCTGTGGATGTTGTAGTGGCTAAAGGTTATAGTGTGAAGGAAATCACGGCCGTATACCAAAAAAATGGCAGCACATATACAATACCAGTTGATTCAACATTCAGGATGCCAAATGCTGATGTTACAGTTTCTGCAACATTGGGCAACGATGTGCCTTCTGTCGTATTGTATTCTGGGTTGCTCGATACAACTACAAATCAGAATTTGGTGAAGTTCAAGGCAGTATTCAGTGAGCCTGTGACTGGTTTTAGCAACAGAAACATATCTGTCAGCAATTGCTCGGCCGTAAACCTGTCAACCTCCGACAATATAAACTACACCTTTGACGTGATACCTAAAGCTGCAGGTGAAGTGTCGGTCGTAATATCAAGTGGCGCGGCAGTCGATGCAGAGCAGGCGCCATCCATAGCAAGCAATGTCGTCACGTTTACTTACGACAATTCCAGGCCAAATGTCACTTTGTACAAGAACACCATAGACAGAAAATTGGAATATCTTTCAATTACTGTGTCGTTTAGCAAGCCTGTCAGCGGATTCGGAAGCGATGACATCAACATTTCGTCAGGTTCCGTAGCTAATCTTACTACAGTCGACAGCATGTTGTTCGTGTTCCAGGCCGTCAATGTTGTCGAGGGCGCCAACTACTTCAGCATCAATGAGAATGTGGCGTTCGACAAGTCGGGCAATGGTAACACGGTCGGCCGTAGGATAGAGGTGTTCTACAGCAAGTACGACCCGTTAGACGACGATGAAGACGACGATGAAGATGACGATGAAGATGACGATGAAGACGATGGTAGAGATGCAATTCCCGACTCCGTAAGCAGGAATGGCGTGTGTGTTTATCCAAATCCTGCGAGTGACTATATAATAGTTGAGACAGTTGATTGCGCAAATGGCACGATAGAGTTGCTTGGAAACGACGGAAGCGTCTTGAGAAAAGCCAACATAGTCGGCAATGTCAGCAAGCTGTCGGTGAGCGAGCTGTCGCAAGGGACCTATTACATCAGAACCGTAATCGACGGGAAAGAGTGGCTGAGCAGGTTCATCAAGAAATAATTCGAAGGCTGTCGGGTTGCTAATCCGATAGCCTTTTTTTCAGCATTATTCCTGTCCCAATCCGTCCAAGAGTTTGATTGTGGCGGTGTGAGAAGAATTCCGCAGGGTTGCATTTAGTGCATGCTTGCGCAATCTCGATGTTGTCGCATTTGACGCCTGCATCAATCAGCTGCAGACGGTTCGACAGCGTCAGGTCGATATGTGGGCGGTCCCACTCCGTCTTTCTGACAATAGTTTCTGGCTGTCGGGCAAAATGCCTAGCCACGTCTTCGCCTACCTCGAAGCAGCAAGTGCCAATGCATGGCCCTATTGATGCCACAATGTTCTCGGCTTTTGTGCCAAATTCCGCCGACATCCTTTCTATGGCTGCCTTGGCAATGCCGTTTGCAGTCCCGCGCCATCCTGCATGTATTGCTCCGCACGAGTGAGTCGCCGGATCGTAGACGATTATTGGAACGCAGTCGGCGGTCAGCACCATAAGGCAGATGTCAGGCACGTTGGTTATGAGCCCGTCGGTGCAAGGTATGCGGCTGTCTATGTCCAGATTGCCCATGCCTGCGTTTGATTCGGTTACGGTGGCAATGTTGAGGCTGTGGGTTTGTTCTCCTGTCACGAGTCTGTCGATGTCAAACCCGACAGATTTTGCCAGTCTGCGCCTGTTGTCTGCGCCTTTGGGCATCCGCAGGTTGACGTCGGTGTCATCGCCGTGCCGGCATGAGGTTACAAAATGGCGTATGCCGTCGAATCTCGCAAGATTGCTGAATGTGTAGTATGGAAAGTCGGCAATGTGTATCTGCATGTCTATCTCAGTTTGTTGGCTTCAACTACCGTGAGCACGCCATTGTCGACCTTGAACCTGATGTCGAATCCGGCAAATGGCATTCCGTAGGTCTTGTTTATGTCGTTTTGGTACGATGGGCGAGGGTCGTTCTCGAGTATTTGCCGGAGGGTCGCCATTTGTTCGTCGCTGAAAGATGGCATCAGGCCGTCGGGAATTACGGCTTCAATCTTCCTGAATTCCACCTTGTCGACAAAGCCCGACTGGGCGTCTGGAATGCTGTCGGCGTATGCCACGTAAGGCTTAATGTCGAAAATGGGAGTTCCATCCATAAGGTCGGCGCCGAGCACATTTATTATAGGCCCCAGGTGAGAGTCGGTCACTATGCTTTCTATCCTTACTGCCGACAGCCCCAAATTGTTGGGCCTGAATGGCGAGCGCGAAGCGAACACGCCGACATGCCGGTTGCCTCCAAGTCTTGGCGGTCGTACCATTGGCTGCCATCCGCCATGTCTGTTTGCCGAGAATTGCCATATCAGCCACAGGTGCGAAAATCCGTCAAGGCCTCGCAGCGAGTCGGCGTTCCGGTACTTAGGGCAAAACACGATTTTCCCTTTCAGCGTGGGCACGACACCGCTTTGGCGCGGAATCCCGAACTTACTGGGGAAGTCGGTGCGAATGTGTGCAATTGGCTCTATTTCAATGACGTCGTCTGACATGTCTTAACCGTTGCTTGACAAGATGTTTTCTTTTTTCCGTCTGATAGTATCCTCATCGAACCCCAGGAACGTCAGTTCCCAGATTATGTATGCCGTTATTTCCGGTGTGGTGTGGCGTGCGAGTGTTGCGGGCTCTATGACCATTCCAAGCACTTCGTTCCATGGCATGATCAATAGGTCGAATTGTTGTCCGTTGGCGATGGCGCAGGCGTATTTGGCGCTTGGATTTTCTTCTTGGGGCCTTATCGCCAATGTGAATTCGCTTTTGGCGGGGAGGGTCTCCGTTAGGCTTACGAATGCCCTATGGTATCCTGTAAGGCTGGTCTGGCTTTTCGGAAAGTGGAACATTAGCATTGCTTCCACTGATTCCCAACTTTGCGTGTGTATCAGGTCTGAAAACTGCATTTCGGCTTTTTCTTCCAAATATAAGGCAAAAAAATGCCCCAACAGCAAAAGCCGTCGGGGCAATTATCATAATTCCAATTGTTTCAGAATTACATTGATTGTGCAACTGCAACAGCGACTGCGACAGTGGCGCCAACCATTGGGTTGTTGCCCATTCCAAGGAATCCCATCATCTCTACGTGAGCAGGAACTGATGAAGAACCAGCGAATTGTGCGTCAGAGTGCATGCGGCCCATTGTGTCGGTCATGCCGTATGAAGCAGGACCTGCGGCCATGTTGTCTGGGTGAAGTGTACGGCCGGTACCGCCACCAGAAGCTACTGAGAAGTACTTCTTGCCCTGTTCTACGCATTCTTTCTTGTATGTGCCGGCAACTGGGTGTTGGAAACGGGTTGGGTTGGTTGAGTTTCCGGTTATTGAAACGTCAACACCTTCCATGTGCATGATTGCTACGCCTTCACGTACGTCGTTTGCGCCATAGCAGCGAACGCCACCACGAACACCGTCAGAGTACTTTGTCTCGTTTACAATCTTAACTTCGCCTGTGAAGTAGTCGAAGTCTGTTTCTACATAAGTGAAACCATTGATACGCGAAATGATTTTTGCGGCGTCCTTGCCAAGACCGTTAAGGATGACGCGAAGAGGATTCTTGCGAACCTTGTTGGCCATTTCGGCAATCTTGATGGCGCCTTCAGCGGCGGCGTATGATTCGTGACCAGCCAAGAAAGCAAAACATGCAGTTTCTTCACGAAGAAGACGAGCTGCCAAGTTTCCGTGGCCAAGACCAACCTTGCGGTCGTCAGCGACTGAGCCAGGTATGCAGAAAGCCTGAAGGCCTTCGCCAATGGCTTCTGCCGCATCGGCAGCGCTCTTTACGCCTTTCTTGATGGCGATGGCTGCACCTACAACGTATGCCCACTTTGCATTTTCGAAGCAGATTTTTTGTGTGTCTTCACACATCTTGTAAGGATCAATGCCTTTGGCTTGGCATATAGCTTTTGCCTCGTCGAGGTCTTTGATACCATATTTATTCAGAGCTGCATTGATCTGATCAATACGACGCTCGTAACTTTCGAATAGTGCCATTGTTGATATTATTCTTTACGTGGGTCAATATATTTAACTGCATCTTTAAAACGGCCGTATGTGCCTTTTGCCTTTTCGATAGCCTCTGGACCAGTTGCGCCACCCTTAAGGGCATCCATAAGTTTGCCTAGGTTGACGAACTCGTAGCCGATAACTTCGTTGTTGGCGTCAAGAGCCATCTTTGTGCAATAGCCTTCTGTCATTTCAAGGTAACGGCTGCCTTTTGCCTTTGTTCCGTACATTGTGCCAACTTGGCTGCGTAGGTTCTTGCCTAAGTCTTCAAGTGAGCCTCCGATTGGAAGACCGCCTTCAGAGAAGGCTGATTGTGTACGGCCATAAACGATTTGCAAGAAAAGCTCGCGCATTGCAGTGTTGATTGCATCGCAAACCAAGTCTGTGTTAAGTGCTTCAAGAAGGGTCTTGCCTGGAAGTATTTCAGAAGCCATGGCTGCAGAGTGAGTCATGCCTGAGCATCCTAGTGTTTCAACCAAAGCCTCTTCAATGATGCCGTCTTTTACGTTAAGCGTAAGCTTGCAGCATCCTTGTTGTGGTGCACACCAGCCAATACCGTGTGTAAGGCCAGAGATGTCCTTTATTTCCTTTGCATGCACCCATTTTCCCTCTTCAGGGATTGGAGCATTAGCGTGGTTAGCGCCTTTTGCAACACAGCACATGTGTTGCACTTCGTTTGTGTAGATCATATTGCTTTAAATTAAGTATTAAAAATCAAACAGCGTTTTCTTTTACAAGTCGCAAATGTAATAAAAGTTACAATCTTATAATATGTTATCGGATATTTAGATTTGTCAATTATACCATCATTTTTCTCCACAGTTTTTGCATGTGTTGATTGACTGCCGATTAATCCATATCAAATGCCTGATTTTGTCGGCTTTTGGCGCTTGCCATATTTCTTGAGAATTGCTTTCGCTCACATTGCCGAATGTGTAATGGCAGTTCTTGTCGTAGCAGCAGATTGCGACATCGCCGTTTGCCGCCACCACCATTGTGCTACGGATGCGGAAACATCTGAATGGATGTTTTTTGCGTATATGGTATTTGCCGTCGGAACCTTGCCTGTAACGACTGAATTTCAGGTTGCTTGGCAATATCTGTCCCGCCTTGTCGAGATTCTCCACTTGAGCCGTCTTGAGAACCACCCTGTCGGCGCCCCATTGGCGGGCAAGACGACTGATGTCGGGTATCTGGTGCTCGTTGTGGGCAAACACTATGAATTGCGCTTCGACCAGCGGATTGTCCTTTCCTAGCCTACGGCGCGCCTCAATCAGGTTCCCAATGCCGTCGATGACGTTTTGCAGGCTTCCGCCGATGCGGTATTTTGCATATACATCCTGCGTGGTGCCGTCAGCCGAGATGGTTATTTGGTCGAGCCCTGACTCCACTATTCTCTCGCACAGTTCGGGAGTAAGTGTCTGGGCGTTTGTCGACATTGTCGTGAAAACACGGCTTTTGTGTGCCTCCGATATCATTTTGCACAAGTCGGGGTTGAGCGTTGGCTCGCCTTGCCAGTAGAACTGACAGTTCACCAGCCATTTGGCAATGGGCAGAAACGCATTGCGGAACGTGTCGAGGCTCATCAACTGGCTGTTTCGTGTCAGACGGCCTCCACCGATGGTGCATTCGGGACAACGCAGGTTACATACTGACGACGGCTCTACCGACAGCGATTCGGGCATTGTGCGGACAGTTGTCCGCCTGAATATGTGGCCAATCCTTATTCTTGCGCTATTGTGCAGTTTGCTTGGCGTAATGCAACGCAGAAACCGTAATGCGAGAGTTATGTTTGCCCTGATGCTGGCCATTGCAAGCAATTGTTTTGTGATGTTTTACGAATGCAAATTACGCAGATTTTCTGAACGCTGGTTATTTGCCGACAAGGCAATCGCCATTTCGTTTTTGAGCGATGTGCTAAATTACTGATTGATAATTGGGAATAGAAACAGTGCCTTCGATAGACTCAGGCACCGAACGAATGCGATTATTTGTTTCCCTTGCTACGATTGTGCGTTTGGCAAAGCATCTCGCAATTGCTGATGTCGGTTGCACCGCCACGGCTCCAGGCTGTCACGTGGTCGGCATCCATTTCGCTGTATTTCCAGATTCTTGTTCGGTTGGCGTTGTTGCCACACGCGCACAGCGGGCAGTTTGATATGCCTTTCTCTTCGGCATCTTTCTTCTGCTGTGCATATTTTGCCTTTTTGGTAGATTCCTCAAACACGCGAATCTCTAACAAGCGCTTGTCCTGTTCCCCGCCCAGGATATACTCAAACACACCACTGCGCTTTTTCACAAACTCGTCGGCATAGAGGGCGTGAACGCGACGTTGCACTTCGTCGGGATTGTAGGCCAGAGTGTGGTAAGTCTGGTACAAACGTCCCCATTCCAAGCCTCGCATCTCGTTTTCAACATCGTTAAACACGCCGTTTATCCAGTCGATTACGCTGTTAAAATATGCCTTCAACTCGTTTATGCTGGTGTCGTGGCGGTGCTCGCTCATATAGTTGTCGATTGTCTTGCCCTGCGATGCCGACACCCAGTCGAGCGCGCACTCCAATATCTCCTGCCTTATGGTTGTGCCCTTTATGTACGAACACCATTTCTGCACATTGGCGTTCTGGCTGTTGCTGAATTCGGCCTTGGCAAGCGTAACAAATTCTCCGCTGTAAATGGCGTTGCGAAGTTCCTGCTGATTGAGCGGGACACCAGCAATGTTTATGGTCTTGAACCAGTCCTTTATCTCCTTTTCGTCGCCTTGACAAATGTAGATGGTGAGTGTGGTTTGCATAATCTTCTCCTGCTGGTCTTTTGCCAAACCGCTGAAATACTGCTCCATACCGTCAATCTTGATGGCGAACTTGCCCGTGACGTACCGCCCGAACGACGTTATGCGCTGTTGGCCGTCGAGCACTTCGTATTTGCCCTCGGCGGGCTCGTTGAAATAAATGAGGCCAAGCGGGTAGCCTGCCAGCAACGACTCGATGACGGCCACATCGCGCTTGCCGTCGGCGTAGATGTAGTTGCGCTGATACTCTGGCTGAATGGTTAGCGAGCCCGAAAGCCCGAACAGGCCCTTGCCTTCAAGTTCGTTGTACACGAAGCCTTTGCAGATGTCGGCTACGGTAATGTCGGTACGGAGTGTTGTATTCATAATTCTTTATGTTTTTAGTAGCCACTTCCAAAGCGGAAGCACTTGTATTTTTTTTCCGTTATGTTCCAACTCTTCTTCGTCGTACATAGTGACAATGTAACGTTCATCCACCTCTGCTGTCGAAGAAAGTTTTTCAAGAGCCTTAATCTCTCTCTTCCTCGTCTCTTCGTCGTTAAGCGAATAGCAAACTTGAACGGCAATTTTCCTGCCAGGTACGTAGAAGTCCACTTCGATGTTAGTGTTGACAAAGGTTAGGTCATTGCCATACTGCTTGTATAGATTTATTGCCACAATGTTTTCCAACAGACTTGTGTTAGGATCGGTAAGGAATAAGTTAAGTATTCCATTATCAATAAAATAATATTTTCGGATGGATGCTTTTTCAACAAATTTTGCCACATAGTTTTCTATTGGTATAAGTAGCCACGATTCGCTCATATATCCCAAATAGTCAATAACAGTGTCGGTTGATACCTTTTTGCCTACGCTCGACACCATATTGGCTATTCTGTTATATGAAACTGGCTGTTTTACACTCTCGGCCATCTTTTGCACTACATATTTTATGGCCTTGTCGTTGCGGATTGAATATCGCGATATCAAATCGCCAAAGAAAATCTTTGCATAGAGACCACTGAGCCACGCGCGCTTATCTTGAACGGCGGTTATCTCGGGCAAGCCTCCAAAACAGAAGTATTCGTCCAAATACTTGTTTATAGAGACCTGATTTTTGTATCTGAAATTCCTATCGTCAACATCAATGCCTTTCGACATAAGCATTTCGCGAAACGAGAGCGGGAAAACCTGCTTTATCTGGTAGCGTCCGCCAAGAGTTGTTGCAATATCGGAACTCAGCATTTTGGCGTTGCTACCTGTTATGTACACACGCATTCCTTGGTCGGCAAGGCGACGAGCAAACTTCTCCCAACCGTCAATAATCTGTATCTCGTCAAGGAATATAAACGGTTTGTGGTCAAACATTTCCTTGTACGATGTCACTATATTGGCCAAATCAGGCACCTGCATTCCGATAAGTCGGTCGTCCTCAAAGTTGAAATAAAGGAACTCCTCAATGGCGTGCCCTTTCGCCATAAGTTGGTGCATCCGCTGGTAAAGCAGATACGATTTTCCTGCACGCCTAAGGCCGACCAATACATAGTTGAGATTGTCTTCAAAGTCGTATTCACGCCTAAAGATGCTGATGTTTTTAATAATCTGCTGATTTTCAGCAATTAACAACTTGATTACGTTCTTGTCTATCATAGCCTTTTATTTTTTTTGACAGACAAAAATACCGTTTTATCGATTATAAACGACAAAACACACCCATTTTTATCGATTATATTCGATAAAACAATATGCTTTTTATCGTCTATGTTCGATAATATTGGCATTTCGCTATTGCTTTTTGCGGATTGCGATTCTACAATATAGGCGTTTATATTCCCCATTTTCTTTTAAATAAAAAGCAGGACCACCTTGCTTTTCTTTGGGAAGATCCTTGGGTCTATTTGTTGCTAATTCAAGACTGATTCCTAATATCTCATACTGTTCAGGGCAATACTTGTCAAGGAATGAAATTGGCACTCCCATAACGCCATCGTAATCGCTTGGTATGGCATCGGTAAACGGTACTTCAATGGCATCGTAATTGTCGTAATGAGCATATTCATTGCCTTTTATTTCCTTGTGCTTGCTGAATTTAATGTTGTCGGCCATTGTCATCAGCGAAAGTGGCTGGTGACGACGGCCGTGTTCTATGTTCGTAAACCATACAACGCCAGAAACACGAATCATTCCTTCTTTATGGTCACCAGCGGTTGCCACATCAACATAATCAGAAATAAAATGAGTTGCGCCACCTTTGAACCCTTTTCCCAACCATATTTTATTGGCTTTTATCAGTGGGAAAACTTCTTTGTAGGTAATAGCATTCTGATGACCAACAACAATAAACTTTTTATCGGCTTCAACAATCCAAGCCAAGAACTCTCTGAAAAGCGAAAACGGGGGATTGGTTATGATTATGTCGGCTTGGTCGCGCAGGCGTTTCACCTCGTTGCTACGGAAATCGCCGTCGCCTTCAAGGTATTGCCATTCAAGGTCGTTTATGTCGATGCGCCCGTTCTGGTTTGTGTCGTGGTCGAGCACGAATATCTTGCCGTTGTTGCGGGTCTTTGCCTTGTCGAAGTTCGGGCTTTGCTCCTCGAACAAGGTGAGTTGGTAACCTTCCTTATAGTTCTTGCTTTCGACGGCAAACGATGTGGAAATCAGTTTTTTGAGCCCAAAAGTTTCGAAGTTCTGGGCAAAGAACTTGGTGAAATTGCTCCACTCGGGGTCGTCGCAAGGCAGGAGCACCGTCTTGTCGCGGAACACGTCGGGGTTGTATTCAATGTATGCGTTTATTTCTTTCTCGATGTCGGCATATTGCGTGTAGAATTCATCGTTTTTAGCCGTCTTTGCCACGCCGAGGTTGCTGTTTCCTGCCATAGTGATTGATAGTTTTGCTGGCTATCAAATCACGCAAACGCGCAAAAGAAAGGCGCGAGCCTCTTGCACGTTCACCAAGGTATGCCCAGGTATGGAACCTTTGTCCATTTCAAGAAAACCCACGCCGAAGCATGAGCATTTCTATCATCAAATGGTCAAGGTCAATTCCACGGAGAATTGCCTCAAATCGTTTCTGTTTGTTCTATTCCAAATAAGTTTCCTGGGCTTTTCGGGTGAACGTGAAACGATAGCGAATGCTGTTAATTATAATATGTTAGTTTGTCAGTCTTTTTCTGTTTTTGCTGTTACTGTTTATCTGTGTCCAAAAATATAAATCTTTTTGTCGTATGGCTATTCCGTCTTTTGTTTCTTTTCAAAATTAAGGGGAAAGGCATAAGGCAAATGACAAATAAAAGTGATTGCTACTATAGTCGCAACCCTTTTGTGTTTATTATCGGACGCGGGCACCGCGCCCCTACAAATTTCAAATGTTAAATGAGATTAAAAAGGCACAAGGCATAATGGAGAAGACATTGGACGAAAGACAAAAGACGAATGGACAACATTGAAATACACACATAAAGGATGGAGAATAAGATTTTTTTGATAATTTTTCGGGGGTTTTTATGGAAGTTTCCTAAATAGCATTGGTTAATCCATAAATATATCAAGTCTTAAAAAACAAACACACAATCATATGTCCGATAAAAGCACAGAACTGATTCAACAAGACAACAACCTTTATGAGGCAGTACGCGATATTTTGCAAAAAGCCCGTCAAAATGTTGTTAACAGCATCAACAGCACTTTGGTGCGCGCATATTGGCAAGTTGGCCGTCATATTGTTGAATTTGAGCAAGGCGGTGCCGTTCACGCTCAATATGGCAAAGCCACCCTAAAACAATTGTCTGCCAAACTCACAGAGGAATTCGGTAGCGGGTTCACCGTTACCAATCTTGTGTATATGAGACAGTTCTATACTTGTTTCCCAATTTATCACACGCTGTGTGATAAATTAAGTTGGTCGCATTGTCGTACCCTTTTAAAAGTTCAAGACAACGACATTCGACTTTGGTATTTGAATGAATGTATTTGCCAAAATTGGACTGTTCGTCAACTCGACCGCCAGATAAACACGCTTTTCTATGAGCGTATGCTCGCCAGTCAAGACAAAAATGCCGTCCTGCAGGAAATTAATACTTCGGCGCCTGACACGTTGCAACCTCGCGAAATTATCCGCGACCCATATGTACTAGACTTTATTGGCATTCCTCAAAGTGAACATTTTCTCGAAGGTGACCTAGAACAAATGCTCATTAGCAAACTCCAACATTTTTTACTTGAATTGGGTAAAGGATATTCTTTTGTTGCACGGCAAAAACGCATCTCTTTCGACAACAAGCATTTCTTTATTGACCTTGTGTTTTACAACTACCTCGCACGTTGTTTTGTCCTCATCGACCTCAAAACCGACGAACTAACTCACCAGGACATCGGCCAAATGCAAATGTATGTCAACTACTATACTCGTGAACTTATGAACCCTGGTGACAATCCGCCCATTGGTATCCTTCTTTGTGCCGATAAAAACGATGCCGTTGTCAAATACACTTTACCCGAAGGCGATAAGCAAATATTTGCATCCAAATACATAACTTATCTTCCTACAAAAGAAGAACTTGAAAAACTATTAAGCGAATAGCATTGTTACTCAATACACGTTATTCCATAGATAAATGAATTAAATCCTAAACAGCAATGCCGTTAGGCATTAACGCTAGGTAAAAACACGTATCAACACAATAAGCTCCATTCCGTATGGAATGGACCCTTTATTCGCCCTTAAAGGGCAAAAGGCAAAAGACGTTGGACAAATGAAAAACAAAGGGTTGCGATTTGCGTCGCAACCCTTTTGTGTTTATTATCGGACGCGGGCACCGCGCCCCCTACATATTGTTGCAATGCGGTAGGGACACATTGAATGTGTCCGTTGTAATGTTAAATGTGAATTAAATCCTAAATCCCAGAAACAGGAAAAAGAAATCCTAAATCCTAAATCGTTTCTGCATTACCATAAGTCCGTCGCGGATTGGGAAAATCACGTTTTCAACGCGCGTGTCGGACTGAACCATATCGTTAAACTGCTGAAGTCCTTGCGTGTAGGTGTCGTTGGCAGGCGTGTCGCCGTTTATCTTGCCGTACCAGAGCACATCGTCGGCAATGATGAATCCGCCAGGGCGCACGGCGTCAATCACAAGATTGTAGTATTGCGGATATTCGCGCTTGTCGGCATCGATGAACACCAGGTCGAAGTTTCCGCCTAGTGTCGGCACAATGTCGAGGGCATCGCCCAAATGGTATTCAATCTTGCCTTGAAGTCCGCTACGCTCGAAGTAAGGGCGCACAAAATCCTCAAGTTCGTCGTTTACGTCGATGGTGTGCAGGACAGCGCCGTCGGGCAGGGCCGTGGCAATGCACAGGGCCGAGTAGCCTGTGAATGTGCCGAGTTCGAGCACGCGCTTAGGCTGAATCATTCGGCAGAGCATCTCCAAAACCTTGCCTTGGATATGCCCCGACACCATTTGCGGGCGCAACACCTTGAGGTATGTCTGACGCTCCAGTTCGTCTAAAAGCGGACTCACGGGCGACGTGTGTTCCTCAATGTAACTGTCAACGCTATGGTCGAAACGCTGTGGCATTGTTAGCGGAACAGTTTAATAATATCGTTTCCGTTGGCATAAATAAGCAGTGCGAAGAGAATGAGCAAGCCTATGGTTTGCGCTATCTCCATTGCCTTGTCGCTTGGCTTGCGACGAGTGATCATCTCATAAAGAATGAACATTGCGTGTCCGCCGTCGAGTGCAGGAATAGGCAGGACGTTAAGCACGGCCAGCATAATGCTCAGGAAACTTGTCATACTCCAGAACGACAGCCAATCCCATTCGCCAGGGAATATCTTGCCAATGGCGATGAATCCGCCAAGGCTCTCGTATGCCTTTGTCTCAGGCTTGACAATCAACTTGAACTGCTTGAGGTAGTCGCGGGCTACGACAAACGATTTTTTCGCGCCAGCAGGTATGGCTTCAAAGAATCCGTATTCTATCTTGCGCAAGTCGAAAATGCCTTCAGACGATGCCATCACGCCTATCAGGCCTGTCGAGTCGAGGCTTGTGTTCAGGACAATTGCCTGAGTGTCGCGCAACACGGTGATGGCCACGGTCGAGTTCTTGTGCTTTTTTATTTCAGAGCGGAACTCGTCGAAATAGTCAATCTTTATCGAGTCGATGCCGATTATGCGGTCGCCCATTTGCATTCCTGCCGATTCGCCAGCCGAGTTTTTGGCAAATCCGCCTACAATGAACGGCATACGCGGTGACACAAACGAGGAGCCTTTCAGCAGGCGCGGGATGATGCTGTCCGACAAGTTAAGGCTCATCACTTGGCCGTCGCGCTCCACCTGAATGGTTTTCGACTCGTTCAGCAAGATGTACGCCGTTATTGCCGTGGCCTTTTCCACCTTTTCGCCGTCAACGCTGATAATCTTGTCGCCGTTCTGCAAGCCACATTCAAGTGCCGTAGAGTCGCATACAACGCCGTACTTCATATTTTCGGTAGGCAGATATTCTTCGCCCCAGTGGTGCAGGATTCCAGTATATATTGCCATTGAAAGAATCAGGTTGAAGGTTACGCCAGCAAGAATTATAATCAGGCGTTGCCAAGCCTTTTTCGAGCGGAACTCGTCGGGTTTTGGAGGCAGGGCCATCTGCTCCTTGTCCATACTCTCGTCAATCATTCCCGCAATCTTGACATATCCGCCAAGCGGAAGCCAGCCGATGCCGTATTCGGTGTCGCTGTTCTTTGGCTTGAACTTGAAAATAGAGAACCACGGGTCGAAAAACAGGTAGAATTTCTCAACGCGGGTCTTGAACGCCTTCGCGAAGATGAAATGTCCGAACTCGTGGATTATTACAAGAAGTGAAAGGCTTAAAAGCAGTTGCGCTATGCGGATTAGTGTTTCCATCTATATTGTTGATTAATTGATTAACTGATTTATTGAATGATGCTTTGTGCGTACTTGCGTGATTCGGCGTCGGTTTTTACATAGTCGTCGTAAGTAGGCTTGCTGATGAACGGCATTTGGTGCATTGTCTTTTCAATGGTCTCGGCAATGTCGAGAAACCCTATTTTCCCATTCAGGAACGATGCCACGGCAATCTCGTTCGACGCGTTCATAATGGCGGGCATATTTCCACCCTTGCCAAGCGCCTCGTAGGCCAGGGCCAGGCACTTGAACTTGTTCAGGTCGGGAGCCTCGAAGGTGAGAGGTTGCTGATTTGCAAAGTCGATGCGCTTGAAATCCGAAGGCCAGCGGTCGGGGTAACTCAGCGCGTACTGAATCGGCAACTTCATATCGGGCAGGCCCATCTGCGCCTTCACACTGCCGTCGATGAACTGCACCATACTGTGTATGATTGACTGCGGATGAACCGTCACCTCAATCTGCTCGTAAGGAATGCCGAACAGCCAGTGAGCCTCGATAACCTCAAGGCCTTTGTTCATCATACTTGCGGAGTCGATGGTGATTTTGGCGCCCATATTCCAGTTAGGGTGCTTGAGTGCCTGTTGCGGAGTTACGGTGCGCAACTCGTCGAGGCTCTTTGTGCGGAATGGCCCGCCTGATGCCGTGATGATGAGTTTCTCCACTTCGGGCTCGCCAACAAGGCATTGGAAAATGGCCGAGTGCTCCGAGTCGACAGGCGTAACCTTGACCTTGTGCTTTTCCACAAGTTCGGTGATTAGTTCGCCAGCCACCACAAGCGTCTCCTTGTTGGCAAGGGCGATGTTCTTTCCAGCCTCAATGGCCTTTATTGTCGATGAAAGCCCGACATAGCCAACCATTGCGGTAATGACAGTGTCAATTTGGCTCATCTGAACCACGTCCTCAATGGCCTTTTCGCCAGTCCATACCTTTATGTCGAGGTCAGAAAGGGCCTCCTTCACTTCCTGATACTTGCTCTCGTCGGCAATGACGACAGTGTTTGGCACGAATTCGCGCGCCTGCTCAATCAGCAGTTTCGAGTTGCGCCCAGCGGTGAGCACCTCAACGGTCAGCTTGTCGGCGTGAGCGCGTGCCACGTCGAGCGACTGTGTGCCTATTGAACCTGTTGAACCAAGAATGGCTATATGTTTTGTCATTATTCTAGAAAATTATGTAGTCGGTAGGATTAAGCGGAGTGCCGTTTTGCCACAATTCAAAGTGCAGATGCGGTCCAGTGGTGTATTCGCCAGTGTTGCCAATGATTCCGATAGGCTCGCCAGCGCGGACGCGGTCGCCTATCTTCTTCAGCAATATAGAATTGTGCTTATATTGCGACACTATGTTGTTGCGATGCTGAACAATGATTACGTATCCAGCCTCAAGCGTCCATCCAGCCGATATTACAGTGCCGTCGAGGACGGAAAGCACGGGGTCGTTGGCGTTTGAGACAATGTCGATGCCGTAGTGGCCTGTTTCGGGCGCATAGTGATTGGTTATCTCGCCCTTCAGCGGACAGTAGAAGTGTATCTTGACGGTGCTCAGCATTGTCGGCAGTACGGTTTCATCCTCAACATAGCGGACGTTGAAACGGTCGTCCTCAATGCTTTGGTAAAGCGATGAGTCGAGTTTCAGCGGGTGCACGCTCTCGTTCGACTTTTTGATGGAATCCTTATCAACAAAGTGTGGATTGGTGTTTTTCCCTGTCAGAATGTTGTGGAGGTTTTCAATGAAGATATCCTTTTGGTACAATGCGTTTTCAATGGAATCAATCTTAATGTAGTTGTCGATGGCCATTCGCCTGTCGCTGGCGCTTGGGTAGCCAGGCACATACTCGCGCAACGGGGTGAACGTGACAAGCACGATGCCGATGCCAATCAGCAGTATTCCCAAAAAGCCGATTGTCGCAATCAGGTTGCGAAGCGACAGCACGGCATACCACACTTCCTTGAGTGTGCGGTCGTTGAGAATGGCAATGCGGTACCGTTCCTTCAGTCTTTTTTTCTTCGATTTGCCCATTTCGGAAAACTTAAGCGTGCAAAGATAAAAATTTAGTGCACAAAAAACGGGTTGCGTTTCTGCCGAATATTATTTTGCAAAATGCGAAAAATTATTCTTTGGCTATTCCTAAAATCGTGGAAATCGGCTATATTTGTAATTGCTACAAAATTGTAATCGTTACAAAATTATGAATGCGGAAGAGCAACTGAACAAGTGCGGAATAAGGCCATCGGTGCAACGGCTTGCTATAATGCAGTATTTGCTCGATCACAAGACGCACCCGACAGTTGACGAAATATTCAGCGCCTTGTCGCCACAAATGCCGACATTGTCGAAAACGACGGTTTACAATACGCTTAAGCTTTTGGCGGAAAGCAAGGCCGCATTGATGCTGGACATTGACGGAAAAAATGTCAGGTTCGATGGCGACACATCGCTTCACGCCCATTTCAAATGCTTAAAATGTGGCAAGATATTTGATGTTTTTCCTGCCGATTTCCCCTCTTTCGCTGAAGCGGAAACATCGCGCATCGGCAATCTATATGTAACAGAAACCGAGGTCTATTATAAGGGATATTGCAATAAATGCTTTAATAAGAAATAAGGACGTTCGTAATGGAAATCTTAAAGGTGTCGAGAACTGAAGTCAATCAGATGTCTGCTTTTGCTGGCAAATTGCAGGCCTGTGGCAAGTATGCGTATTTTGCTTCAGGGGCAAGAGGTGTCAGGTGTAAATCCAGCTTGAGCGCATTTTCAGGCATGATTCCAGGCAAAGGTCGAAAGTCGCCGGAACGTATGAATTAGATGGTATAACTTATATTATTATAAAACTGTATGATATGAAAAAAAAGTTCGTTTGTCCGATATGCGGATATGTACATGAAGGAGCTGAGGCTCCTGAGCGTTGCCCACAGTGCAAGCAAAAAGTTGAATGGAAGGTCCTTGACGAGAAGGCTGCATTGAATTTCGTCACAGAACATGTCATTGGCGTCGCAAAAGACACCGACAGCCAGATGAGGGAAGACCTTAATGCTCATTTCATGGGCGAGGCCACCGAGGTTGGAATGTACCTGGCAATGAGCCGTCAGGCTGATCGCGAGGGCTATCCTGAAGTTGCAGAGGCTTTCAGGCGCTACGCTTTTGAAGAGGCTGAGCACTGTGCAAAATTTGCCGAGTTGCTTGGCGATGTTGTCTGGGATACCAAGACAAACCTTGAAAAACGCATGGTTGCCGAGTGTGGCGCATGCGAAGATAAGTTCAGGATTGCCAAACGGGCCAAGGAGCTTAATCTTGACGCAATCCACGATACCGTTCACGAGATGGCCAAGGATGAGGCTCGTCACGGAAAAGGCTTTGAGGGATTGTTCAACAGATATTTTGGGAAATAGCTTTTTATTAGCATAGGATGCGGGGCATTGTCCGAAAGGCGATGCCCCTTTTTTATGTGCCTATATGTCAAGCACGGACCAATGCTTGCCTATTCTTTTTGTTTAGGTCGGCTTGAAGGTGCAATCAGTTGAAATTCCAGTTCGTCGATGAACCCGTTTTCGGTCTTTATCCAATCAATGCGCTGTCCGCACTGGATGAATCCCAGCTTGCCAAATAGCCTGATGCTTGGCTCGTTGTTGGCGGCTATGGCGCAATGTAGCTGGTGAAGGTTCAGAAAGGTGAAGCAATATTCTGCAATTAGCTGAAGGCTTTGCTCGGCATATCCGTGCCGTTGGTTTTCCTGCCCGTCAATCACGATGCCCACGGATGCCCGCTGGTGGAAAGGGTCGAAGTCGAACAGGTCGACTGCGCCGATTGCCTTTTGCGGATTTAGGCGTGTGCATATTATCAGGCGTAGCTGTTTATTGGTGTAGATGTCGTTTTGTGCGTCGGCAATGTATTGCTTCAGCGCAAATCTGGAGTATGGGGCAGTGGTGCTTCCGTAACGCCATATTTGCGTATTGTTCTCGCAACTGTATAGAAATTCAAGGTCTTCAGGCTCTACAGCGCGTAGCGTGATGTTGTCGTTTCCAAACATTGCCGTCTATTCGAACTTGTCAATGTTTACGATGAATGCGTCGGTGAATCCTTTGTTAAGAACATCTTCAAGAGCCTGTCGTGCCGATGGCTTCCCAATGAATTCGCCCCAGGTGTAGCGGTATAGTCCGTCTTCGCCTTCGTGCATTTCCACGTCATACAATCCGCGGAAGCGTGACTTGTCGACAGGCTGCTTTACGGCCAGCAGCTGTATTGCGTAGGTGCTCTTGTCGGTATCGGCCATCTTCGATTTGTAGAAACCGCTGCCTTTTTGTATCAGCTGGTTGTACTCCACGCTGTTTATTACGCGGGCGTCGTTGAATCCGGCATCAACTACATCGCCTACCATTTGTACGGCATTGCCTTCGTGCTTGAATAGGCCTACAGTGTACATGTATTTACCTTCGGCTTCAAAAACCCAAACGTTGTTTATGGCCTTGAATTTTGAAGGGTCAAGAGGCTTGTCCGATTCGGTAATCCAGACAGTGTATGTGAGTTGGTCGCGGTATTTCAGCTCGTCAGGTACGTAGATGCCTTCAACAACTACGTTTGCGTTGGTTGGGTTCAGCACCCTCATGTCTACGCGGCGGTTAAGTGCGCGGCCTTCCGGATTGTCGCTGCCGTCGGCGTTTTGGTTGATGGCTATGAAGTTGGTCTTTCCTAGGCCTTTTATTTCAAATCGGCTTTCCTGGATGCCTTTTTTAGTTAGATAGTTGACCACCTCTTTTGCGCGCATGACTGAAAGCCGCTGGTTGTAGTCGTCGGTGCCGAGGTCGTCGGTGTTGCCAGTGACTTGAAGCTTAAGATCCGGATTGGCTTTCATCAGGCCTGCAATGCGTTCAACTTCTATTTGTGCGTCACGGTTCAGCTTCGAGCTGTTGCCGTCGAACAGGATGCTCTTGATTGAGTAGTACTCGCCAGAGCTGACCTCTTTCGGAACCATTGATATTGATGTGGTCACTTCCGGGTTCATCTCAACCGATGATATGTACAGATATGATTCGGCATTCTCGTAGCCTTCGCCGTATGCTGTCAGCTTGTAGCTGCCTGGCTTCAGGTTCGATGTGAATTCGCCTGTTGACGCATTCGGGCTTATGGTTGCCACTATCTGCCCGTCGCCGTCGGCTACGTGGATGTAGAACGAGTTGTCGAGATCCTTGTTGTCTTGCAGTGTGAGCCTGCCTGTAAGTTGGTACTCTGAAGGGTATGTCGGCACATATGCGGGTTCAGGTTCTGGAGTGTATGCCGGCTCTGGTTCGGGAGTGTATGTTGGTTCCGGCTCCGGAGTGTATTCCGGCTCTGGTTCCGGTTCGGGAGTATAGGCTGGCTCCGGCTCGGAAGTGTATGTTGGTTCCGGCTCGTATGTTTCTTCCGGTACGGTTTGCGCATAGACATCTTCGGCAGGTGCGGCCGATGGCAATGATATCATTTGTATTTCCTTTTTCTTGTTGTCGTCATCCAAGCGGTCCATGTAGGCTCTGCTTCCGTCGCCTATAGGGCAGAAGAATACATCGTCGAATGGTGAGTTTATTGGGTATCCAAGGTTTTGTGGCTCGCTCCAGTTGCCGAGCTGGTCGGCAACGGTCTTGAAGATGTCGAATCCGCCGATGGTGTTGTGTGCTTCTGATATGAAGTAGAGCGTCACGCCGTCTTCTGCCAGGAATGCGGCTTCTTCATCAAACGCGGTGTTGATTGTCGGGCCAAGATTGACAGGAGTTCCCCAGTTCCCGTTGTTGTCTTTCACCGTACGGTATATGTCCTTTCCGCCTTCGCCACCGTAGCGGTCGCTGGAGAAGAACATTGTGTTGCCGTCTTTTGAAAGACTGCCGTGGCTCTCGTTGAATTTTGAGTTGATGTTTTTGGATAGCTTCTGTATTTCGCTCCATCTGCCGTTTTCTTTGACAGAGTAGTACAGATTTCCGTTTCCAAAGTCGTCGCGGTACAGTATCATCATGTTGCCGTCGTATGACATTGATGCAGTTGAGAAGGTGCCGTCGGAAGCAATGTCGTACGTTATGTCTTGTGGCTTGGACCATGTGCCGTCATCTTTTTTCGTCGAATAGAAAATCAATTCGATAATGTCTTCGTCACCGGTGTAAGGGTCTCTCGACTTTTGGCACGATGTGAAGACTACTGACTTTTCGTCGCCAGATACTGCCGGGTAGTAGCATTCAGCGTCGATTACGAACCCAGGCACCGTTGTCTCCAGAGGCAGTGGCGTGGCCATCAGTTTTGCCGCGTTTGAGCAGCTTTCTATCTGCAGTGCAATGAAGTCGTGGTAGTAGACATCGGATGCGCTTAGCCTGTTCTTGAACTCATTGTATGCATTGATGGCCTTATAGTATTGACCGTCAAGTCTGTATGCTTTGCCAAGGTAGAACCATGCTTCGTCAGGGGCGGCAGTCTCCTTGTAGTTGTTTTCCCGGTATGTCGTGCTTGTGTTTGTGGTGGCCCTTTCCAGATATGGTATGGCACTCTGTATCTGGTTGTCGATATTCATGTAGCAGATGCCCATGTTGAACGCTATGTTTGAATTGAGCTGGCCGTGCTTTTCTATCTGTATGTATTTTGACAGAGCCTTGTCATACTCCTCAAACAGCATGTGCTCTTGAGCCGCCTGAAACCATAGCTTGAAATTCTTGTCTTGTGCTTGAGCGTTGAACAGCAATAGGCAAAGTGAAAGGGAGTAAAGTGCTTTTTTTATCATAATGACATTGGTTTTATCATTTGATGATGTTGTTGATATTTGCAGTTATAAGATACGAAGATATAAAAAAAGAATTGTAAATTTAAGTTTTATATCTAACGTATTTTTTGTGTGTTCCTTATTTTTATTTCGCTTTTTTGTTGTGAAAACATAATGGTACAATATGTATACCGCTAATCCATCTCGTTATTCGTCAATGATTTATCGTCGTTGCGGAAAGTCGGGGCTGAAGCTGCCGGCCATATCGCTTGGGCTTTGGCACAATTTCGGTTCCGTATGTGATTTTGATGTCTGCCGGCAAATGATTTTGGGTTCATTCGACCTTGGCATCACTCATTTCGATCTGGCAAACAATTATGGACCGCCTCCGGGCTCGGCCGAGGAAACGTTTGGCAAGGTTGTTTCGTCAGATTTGCGTGCGCACCGCGACGAGATTCTGGTGTCGACAAAGGCCGGCTATACCATGTGGCCCGGCCCGTATGGCGATTGGGGGTCGAAAAAGTATCTGGTGTCGAGCCTCGACCAAAGCCTGAAACGCATGAATCTGGATTATGTCGACATATTCTACCATCATCGTCCCGACCCCGAAACGCCTATTGAGGAGACAATGGCTACGCTCGACCTAATTGTAAGGCAGGGCAAGGCACTTTATGTAGGCATATCGAACTATAAACCCGAACAAGCCGATGTGGCCATAAAGGAGTTGAAGCGACTGGGCACGCCATGCCTCATCCATCAGGCACGCTATTCGATGTTCGAGCGCTGGGTTGAGGATGGCCTGCTCGATGTCCTTGGCCAGAGCGGGACAGGGCTGATTGCGTTCTCGCCGTTGGCGCAAGGCTTGCTTACCGACCGATATCTGAATGGCATTCCTGCCGATTCAAGGGCGGCAAAACCCTATGGATTCCTGAAGCCGGAAATGATTACTGAACAAAAACTGAATGTGGCAAGGCGGCTGAACGCGATGGCCGGACAGCGAGGACAGACATTGGCGCAGATGGCTATAGCATGGTTGCTGAAAGACGACAGGCTGACTTCGGTACTTGTTGGGGCAAGCAGGCTCCGGCAAATTGAGGACAGCGTGGCCAGCCTTGCCAATTTGGAATTTGCCCAGTCGGAGCTGGCACAGGTGGAGTCGATTTTGAGCCAGGTCAAATAGTTTTTATAGGTTGTTAATTCTTTTGGGTAAACATTTTCTGGCATCAATGTTTCTTGTGAATAGAATAGCTACATTTGTCAACTGCAGGCATAAGCAAACGGAATGGAAATGAATCTGAAATCGGTAAAGATTGTCAACGCCCTGAAAAACAAATATGTAATAGCGGGCACGATATTCATTTTGTGGCTATTGTTTTTCGACCAAAACAACCTTCTGAACCGCATTTCCGACTATCGCACGCTTCGCGATATGAAGGCGCAGAAGGAATACTATGCGAAGAAGATAGAAAGCGATGCCCAACGCACTGAAGAGCTCCTTTCCGACGACGACAATCTTGAGAAATTCGCCCGTGAACAGTATATGATGAAGAAGCCCAACGAGGACGTCTTTGTTATAGTCGAAAAATGACAATAACACTTTTATGAAAGATTTTGCAGCCATCGATTTTGAGACTGCCAATGGCGAGCGTACAAGCGTATGTAGCGTGGGCGTCGTGATTGTGCGCGACGGCAAGGTTGCCGACTCGTTTTACAGTCTCATAAAGCCTACGCCGAACTACTATGCCTATTATTGCCAGATGGTTCACGGACTCGGCCCCGACGACACCGACAGCGCCCAGGAATTTCCGCACGTTTGGAGTCAGATTGCTCCTAAGTTGGAAGGCCTTACGCTCGTGGCGCATAACAGTCCGTTCGACGAGGGTTGCCTGAAGGCTGTGCATCAGGCATATAATATGGATTATCCCGGCTACGAGTTTAAATGTACCTGCCGTGCATCGCGAAAGCATTTTGGCAAGCAGTTGCCCAATCATCAGTTGCATACTGTGGCGAAGGCTTGCGGGTACGACCTCGAGAACCATCACCACGCCCTTGCCGATGCTGAGGCTTGCGCCGCCATCGCCATAAAAATACTCTAGTGGCGGAAGTTGGTGGCAGTGCATCGTTGTAGATAACCAAAAAAAATACACATCTTTGTCATAACAAATGCGTCGAAATGACAAATAAGGAACAATACATTCAGTTTTGCCAGCAACATGCCGACATTTGCATATATAGCCAGCCATGGTGGCTCGATGCCGTGGTGGGCGACGGCTGGGATGTGGTTTTGGTGTGGCGCGGCGGCCGGATTGTGGCCTCGTTCCCGTATGCAATCAAGCATTATCCGCTGGGCGTAAATGTCATTTGGATGCCTCATCTGACGCAGAAACTCGGTCCTTACATCGTGTATCCTCCACAGATGTCGGAGATGAAACGTATAGGGTTCGAGCACGAGATATATTCTGAAATAATTGACCATCTGCCCCGGTTCAGCCAATTCATTGTCAATTTCGACCAACGTTTCAAAAACTGGCTCGCATTTTATTGGCGCGGGTTTTCGCAGACAACCAAATACTCGTACCGCTTGTACGGAATCAAGGACCATAAGACAATCCTTGACGGATATACTCGTTATAAAAGCCAAAAAATCATTAAGGCAAAAGGCTTTACAATAAAGTATGATTTGGATTACAATGATTTTTACAATTACATTGAGGAATCCATTTCTGAACGTGGCGACAAGGTCGAGTTTTCGCGTGAATTGTTCGTGAATCTGTGTCGGGCCATTTATAGCAACAATAAAGGTAGGATATTGTATTGCGTTGATTCAAACGATAATATACACGCTGTCGATTTGGTGATTTGGGATGGTGGCGTGGCTTACTATTTGATGGCCATGCGCAAGAAGGAATATTCAACATCGGGCGGAACCGAATTTTTGGTTGACGAAACCATAAAATATGTGTCGCAATATGTCGATGTTTTTGACTTTGAGGGAAGCATGATGCCTGGAGTTGAGGAGGCGTACCGTTGGTATGGCTCTTCGCAAACTGAATATTATTGCATCTACAAAAACAACAGCGTCCTGCTTTCAATGTATCAGAACCTGAAAAAGGCGTTGGGCAGGAAACGCTCATAGCGCAGTAAAAAATGCGCCAAGCGATGAGTGTCACGCACTATTCGAATGGCAGACTTTGCTCGCGCCCGTAATTCTTTGTCTGGAAGTAGTCGAACACTATTTTTGCCTTGGCTGAACCGACAATCCTTGTCAGTTGCTCAAGCGATGCTTTCCCAATGCCATCAACCGATTTGAGTTCAGACATGAGCGCTTCCTTGGTCTTGTCGCCAATGCCTTTTATGCCGTCGAGTTCCGACACCAGAAAAGCCTTCGAGCGCTTGTCGCGGTGGAACGTTATGCCGAAGCGGTGCGACTCGTTGCGCACGTTCTGCAACACCTTCAGCGTCTCGCTGTTCTTGTCGAGATACAAAGGCACGGGGTCGCCGGGAAAGTACAGTTCCTCGAGCCGTTTGGCAATGCCGATGATTGATATTCTGCCCATCAGTCCCAGTTTCTCGAGGCTGTTGATGGCCGCGCCGAGTTGTCCCTTTCCGCCGTCGATGAGGATGAGTTGCGGTAGCGGGTTGCCTTCGTCCAATTGCCGGCGGTATCGGCGGTAGATAATCTCTTCCATTGATGCGAAGTCGTTGGCGCCAACCACGGTCTTTATGTTGAAATGCCTGTAATCGCGCTTGCTCGGCTTGCCGTTGCGGAACACAACGCACGAAGCCACAGGGTTGGTTCCCTGAATGTTGGAGTTGTCGAATCCCTCAATCAGCACGGGCCACTCTTTCAGGCGCAGGTCCTTTTTCATAGTCTCCATAATGCGCTCAACACGCTTTTCGGGACTGCGGTTCATCTGCTGTTTGAGTTTTTCGTTCTTGTATGTCAATGCGTTACGTTGGCTCAATTCAAGTAGTTTCTTCTTGTCGCCACGTTGCGGAACGGTGAATGTTATGCGGTCGAGTTCAAAATCGAGTTCAAACGGCACTATTATTTCGAACGATGTGCTAAGCAGCCGCTGTCGCGACTCTTCAATTACCGAAAGCAGAATCTCTTCGGGCTCCTCGTCAACACGTTTCTGCATCTCGAAGGTGTGCACCTGTACAATTGCTCCGTTCACCACCTTCATAAAGTTGATGTAGGCGCAGTCGTCATCGTCTATTATCGAGAACACGTCGACATTGTGTATTGTCGGGCTCACAATGGTCGATTTGCTTTGGAATTCAACCAGATGGTCCAGTTTTGCCTTTACCTTCTGCGCTTCTTCAAATTTCATCTCCTTGCTCAAGGCCATCATCCGCTCTTTGAGCAGCGACACCACGGCATTGGAATTGCCCTTTAGTATTTCCTTTATATCGCTGATTTCCAGTGCATAATCTTCTTCTGTCTGAAGCCCTTCGCAAGGTCCCAGGCAATTGCCTATGTGATGCTCGAGGCAGATTTTGTATTTGCCTTTGGCAATCTGCTGACGGTTGAGATTGAGGGCGCAGGTGCGTAGCGGATAGAGTTGGCGTATGAGGTCGAGCATAATCTTCAGCGAGTAGCCCGAAGTGTACGGCCCGAAGTACGATGAACCGTCGCGGACGAAATTGCGTGTCGAGAAGATGCGCGGGAAAGGCTCGTTCTTTATGCAGATCCACGGATATGTCTTGTCGTCCTTTAGAAGCGAGTTGTAGCGTGGCTGATATTTTTTTATAAGGTTGTTCTCGAGCAGAAGGGCGTCCTGTTCGGTATCTACCACAATGTGCTTGATGTCGGCGATGTTGCGCACCAGAATGCGCACCTTGGCGCGGTCCTGATACTTGTTGAAGTACGACGACACACGCCGTTTCAGCCGTTTGGCCTTGCCAACATAGATGATGGTGCCGTTCTTGTCGAGATATTGGTACACGCCAGGGCTTTCGGGCAGCACGGCCACCAGTTCCTTTAGTCGGGCAATATGTTTGTCGTCGGTTTCCAAATCAGGTGTGTTGACTCTTTTTTGCAATTCCAAAAATAGAACAAATAGCGATTAGGAATGATTTTTTGTGTCGGGCAAAGTCGTTTATTCAGGTGTCGGCTAATGCGGTCAGAGTTTTTTCAGCCTGCCTTTTGAATCTAAAACGAACCCGCTTCGGCAATCCAGGTCGGCATAGTTTTTTTTGACAATGGCTCTTTTCCTCTGTTGAGAGTGCCCGAATATCTGGTATATGTTCTCAAAGTATTCCTGTTGGGTGCCAAATTCTTCAACGTCAGCCCAGACGCATGAACCGGCTTCTGATTCTCCGCCTCTGTTTTTGCCTATTTCCATTAGCGCCTTGTCAATGAATTTATATAGCGAGTCTATGCAGTTCATCTTTTCGTTCAAGAAGTTGCATATGTTGCCCGCTGTTGCCTGCGAGTCCAGATTGTAGTGCTTTCCCCACCATTTTTCTAAAACGCCCGAATGGGTGAACAGGAAATCTTTGCCAGCAATATTGTATGCAGCAGCCATGTCAAACAAGTTCAAGTTTGATGCAATCAGATTATGGATTTTTTCCTCGTTGACGGTGTCCTTTCGACTAAAATAGTAACCGTTGTCGATGTAGTGTATTTCGTGGTTGCCGATGAGCAATGTCACGCGGTCAGGATTCGCTCTCTTGAATTCCAGTATTTCTTCAAAATTCTCCAATGCTGACTCGTTGCTGATATTTTCATGCCTGTACGGGTCCAGGTAATCGCCTAAAAAAACTACAGGAATGTCTGGATGTTTTGCAACCGCGTCTTTCCAAAATATGCGGCCGTGAATATCGGGTATGACTAGAATTTGCGTTTGCGCTTCAGCCACGTTAAGAATAATCAGCATCAGCACAGCTAAAAGATGGCAGTGTTTCATGTTGTTGTTCATGCTTGTTTGATGATGTCCTGCAAAAACGCACTAGCCGTTAGTGGCACACGTGGTGTGCGCAACTGATGCCGTTGTCTTTGAGCGTGCCGTTCAGATACGCTTCGGCGACATCTTTCACATTGCCTGAGCAACCGCGTATTACCATAATGTTTTGCGCGTTCAGGACGTTAAGCGCGCCGTCGCCCATATTGCCGGCAAGCATTACATTCACGCCCATTTGGCGCAATGTGAAGGCTATATTGCTCTTGCATCCGCAACCTTCGGGCGAAGGAAGTGTTTCAGTATCGGCAATCAGCTTGTTCTCTATTGTGAAGATTGTGTATTCCTTGCAATGTCCGAAATGGTCATCGACAATGCCGTCGCGAGTTGGAAGTGCTATTTTCATTGTTTCAGTAATTTATTGGCAAATTTAGTAAACGTGGCAGAACAAGCCAACTTTTTTGGGGCAACCGTCATTTCATTTCCCATTTCAAGACTATGTCTTGCATTTTGTCGGAATACTCTTCAATTGAACGGCATTTCTTTATGGTCTTTAAAGCCTTGTGCTGGTCAGTGAACATATGTGACCAGTACTCCCAGTAGGTTGTCATTTTCTGGATGAAGTGTCCTGCGCCTTGTAGCCGGTCCAGCTGAAGTTCGCCTATTGTGCCAATGAAATCCATTAGTTTGTTGCGCCGGGTGCGCCCATCGGTTTGTATGCCTTTTATCTCGTTGGCCAGGAATGGGTTATATAGCAATCCCCGGCCAATCATCAGATGGCTGATTTTTGGGTTTTCTGCCAATATTGATTGCGCCTGTTCCGGTGTGCAGATGTCGCCGTTATATGAAATAGGATGTGCCGATTTTGCAATCAGTTGTGGCATTATCTGCCTGTTGGCAAGGCCTTTGTACATCTGTGAGCCTATGCGGGGGTGGATTGTTATTTCCTCAATTTTATGGCTGTTCAGCACATCGAGGACTGGCCACACCTCATCCTCCGATTGCCAGCCGAGCCTCATCTTTACAGATATTTTCAGGTTGGCATTTGTCTCCACGTCGGTCAGCACCTTGTCGATGATGTCGGGATGAGGCAACAGTCCGGCGCCGAGTTGCCGTTTTGCGACCATCGGGAACGGACAGCCAAGGTTCCAGTTCAGCTCTGCATATCCGAGTTCTGTTACGGCATTCAGAACCGTCAGGAAATCGTTCGAATTGTTGGCCATCACCTGCGGGACAACGGTAAGCCCGGTGTTCGCTTTGGGCTCTATGTCGGCGATATGCTTGTTCTTTATCTGGCCATCTTCAACCTTTATATATGGGGCATAAAACACGTCAACCCCGCCAATATGGCAAAGGGTTGACCTGTATATCAAATCGGAATACCCCTGCATGGGGGCTAGCGATATTTTCATCTCCTGCGTTTGGTTGACAGTTTGGTTATTGTCCAGCGGAGTCCGTCAGTTACCAGTAAAATGTAAAGCAGGCCTGCCATGATCCACATTACAATTATGTTGAACCAGAATGTGTCGATTTGCAGAGTGCCTATCTGCTTGAAAGGTGCATAGAAGTGGGCTCGGCCAAGATGGCTTTCCGGTTCCTTGTAGACAGGGTCGGATACTTGGATGAAGTATTCGCCCATGTCGTGAATCTTTTCTATTTCAGTACGGTTGAGCACGAATGTCGTGAGTGCGTCGTTGGTGTGGTTTTTCTTTAGCTCGACAAGTGCCTGGTTGCCACCAAGCTCTTCGGCTAGGTTCATTATCTCACGGTCGAGTACCGATATAGCCTTGTTCTGCTTTTGCTGGTAGTATTTGGCAATCTTGTCAAGATACTGTGACAGGCTTTCTTGCAGTTTGCTGTCGTATTTTTCAGGTGTCAGCAGTTCAACGTTGTCAAATTGCAGTTTTGGAGTGCGAAGGTTCAGCTTGCCGATTTCTGCATGGAGCAATCTGATGATTTGGTCGCGGCTTGGCTGGTCAATTTCGGTGTTGAGCTTTGCAATCTTGTTGTTTAGGGCTGGAACCAGATACGAGCCAATGTATGCGGCCTCGCTCTTCTTCTGCTCAATCAGGAAGAAGTGCTTTTGGTAATCGTTGTCGCGGAACTGCTTCACGGCCATGGCTTCGTAAGCCCAGCGCGATGGCATGAGGTCGCCGATGACGGGCACAACTTCGTAGGAGCTGATGGCCTTGTTCAGTTTGTCGAACTTAACCATTGTGCCACTGAACAGCAACTGAGGCACGATTAGGAATGGGATCAAGATGTATATTGTCACAACCGAATCGAGTGCGGCCGATATGTTCAGCCCGATCATGTTTGATACGCAGGATACGGAGAACAATATAAGCCAGTGGGCAAATGTCATTCCGTGGATTTCCATGATGAAGTTGCCGATAAGCACGAATGAGATTGTCTGAATGGCAGATATCACGAACAGCACGGCAATCTTGCTGTTCAGGTAGCTCACGTGGCTCAGGTTGAGGAACGATTCGCGCTTAAGCAGCTGCCGGTCTCTGATGATTTCCTCGGCACTCACTGTCAATCCGATGAACACTGCCACCACGACACCCATGAACAAGTAGATGGGAAGGTTCTCGTTCGACATGAACACGAATATGTTTGGATTTGAGCCTTCGCCGGCGATGTACTTGGTGAAGTATGCCAGAATCAGTGCCAAGACGGGTGCCTCCAGGAAGTTGATCAGCATGTATTGGCGGTTGGCCAGTTTCGAAAGTATGTTGCGTTCGCAGAATATGCGGAACTGCTTGAACATTCCAGGAATGCTGAAGTTGTTTTTAGGCAGGTCCTGCTTTTCGGTGTCAAACTTGATTTTTGATTTTGAGTGCTCCTCGTACATCATGGCCCATTCTTCAGGCGATGTTTTTCGCTTGTGAGTAGTACGCCCGTATTCGTCCACAATCTTCGATTCCAGGATTTGCAGCACTTGCTCAGGGTTGATGTTGCCGCAATGGTAGCATTCGCTTTCGGTGGCGTTTACATGGTTGCTCATCGTCTTGAAATACACAACCGAATCGACTGGGTTGCCGTAGTATACCAGATAGCCTCCCTTATCCATTATCAGTAGCTTGTCGAACATCTTGAAGATGACTGACGATGGCTGGTGAATGTTGACTATTACCAGCTTGCCCTTCAGAGTCTGTTCCTTCAGAAGGTCCATCACCATTTCAGAGTCCATTGACGAAAGGCCAGATGTCGGTTCGTCGACGAACATGACAAGCGGTTCCCTGATAAGTTCCAATGCGATATTCAGACGCTTGCGCTGTCCGCCACTGATGGTCTTGTTCAGCGGGTTGCCTACTATCAGGTCGGCAGTGGCTTTCAGGTCAAGGTCTTCGAGCACCTTGTTCACAGCCTCGTTTATCTGCTCTTCGGTATAGTCGCTGAAGCATAGCTTTGCGCTATAGTACAGGTTCTGGTAGACAGTCAGTTCTTCGATAAGAAGATCGTCTTGTGGCACAAATCCGATTACGCCGTTCAGCTTCTCCTTTTCCTTGTAGATGTCGTTGCCGTTGATGAGAATTTGTCCGCTTTGTGGCTCAAGGTTGCCGTTAAGCACATTCAGCAAGGTTGATTTGCCTACGCCGCTGCCTCCCATTATGCCGATCAGCTCGCCACCTTGTTCGCAGAAGTTGAAGTTGTGCAGTCCGTTGTTGCTCCCCTTGAATCGGAATTCCACATTTTTGGCAGTGAACACGACCTTCTCGGAGTTCATCGCATTTATGAACATTGAGACAATGTCGCTATAGTATATTGAGCCGATGCGCGGGCTCCTGATGGCCGAGCCTTTTGGCAACATGTATGTCCGGTTGAGCATGATGCTGTGGCCGTTGAGGTAAAGGTCGGTCTCGCCTACATAGCGGAAGGCGTATGCATTGATTGACGGCAAGAACAATGTCAGTATTCTTCCGTCCAAATCCTTGAACTTCAGGTGTTTGAAGCCATCGAGGGCCAAATCGTCGTTCTTGTCGAGGATGAGCGCGTTCTCTTTATGCGGAATCTTGTCGAACGAAGGCTCGAGCGTGAACGCGTAGCAGTTGTAGTACTCGTCTTCAGGAATGTTGAAGATGTCGGATACCGTCTTGACAAAGTCGAGCTCCTTTTCGGTTATTTCCTCGCCGAAGCTGATGAATTCGAGCAGTTGAAGCAACACCAGCAATTTCTGGTCTTGCTGCAGCTCTCCGTTTATCTGCTCGCAGATGCGCAGAATCTTGACTGAGTTAAGCGATGTGCGCTTGCGGTCTTGTTTTGCGTCGTCTTTCTTTATGCCTCCGCTACGTTCTTCAACGTATTGGTCGAACAGCGCCAGGTATTCGGTGACTTGCGCCGAACTAAGCATAAGGCGCAAATATGACTCGACGATTGAACGTGACTTCTCATTCACGCCATCCTTGTTTGCACTGGCAATGATTGCGAACAATTGCATCAGTGCCTTTAAGATAGATTCACTCATAAATGATTTAGTTAGTAATGTAAAAGAACAAAAAAATATCATTCAATACAAGAGTTGTGGGCGAAAGCGAAAAAAGACATCAAATTTTCGGCATAAAGTCTGCTTGTAATTCAAATAAAATGCCCATATTTATTTTTTGGTTCAGTGTGGGTCCTCCGGAAGGTGGAGGGCACCTGCTGACATTGGGTTTTACGACAAAACATAAACTTATGAAAATCAGAATTCGTCTAAGTTTCAGGGTGCTTTTGGTGGTGCTGGGTACAGTGTCGCTGGTCATTGTGTTTGCGGCGCGGTCAATCAACAATCAGTTCAGGGCGTCGATGGTCAAGACAATATCCACTCGTGACGCCATAATGCTAAACAGCGTCGAGACGCACATCAACAATATTTTCAAAAACGAATACCAATGCCTGCAGACAGTGAAGTCGGTTGTCGAAGCCACACTTGACGCGGACTATGCTGACAATGAGGAGGTGTACAAGAACCTCGTCAAAGACATGTGCGAGTCGAGCAAAGTGCTGGCATTTGCATGGGTGAGCTTTGACAATGCCTATGCGGCGCCATACGACGGCATGGGACGCAGGCTGGTAAAGGCCGAAAACAAGTCATACGGCGTTGAAGTGAACGAGTCTTCAATCGAGTACGAGTTTGACGAGCTTAACAGTGTGTATTATTCAGTCAAAGAGAGCAACAGCACGTATGTGGCCGAGCCTGATTTCTTCCAATATGACGGGTCTTCCAACAACAGGCAGATGAAGGTCGCTCTGGCAGTGCCTATCGAAAAGGATGAGAACTTCTGCGGCGTGTTGGGCATCGACATAAACATTGACAAGCTGAGAAGCGAGATTGACACTATCAGCCTGAAAGGAGTGCAGTCAATGACCATACTTTCGGCTGGCAACATGATAGTCGACTACCCGGAAAAGGACTTGATAGGCCAGCAGGTTGACGAAATAAACTCGGCATTGAGCAGTGTCGACACATTGTCGTCGTTCGTGCTAAAGAATGTCCATGGTGCCGACAGCACATACAACACAGTTTCCAAGGTAAACCTGGCCGATCTAGGTGGCAATTGGACGCTCATAGCAAGCACTTCGACCGAAGAGATTGACAATACCATAGGCGAGTCGCTGACTTTCATATCAAAAGTCATACTTCTTGGCCTGATAATTCTTGGCTTGCTGATTTTCGGCATTTCCATCAGGATAGTGACACCAATCAAGAAGGTCAATTCCATAATCAACAAGTTGTCGCTTGGCCAGGTTGGCGAGGAGCTTAAAATGGCAGTCAGCGGCAATGACGAGCTTGGCCAAATGGCCGATTCATCAAACAAGGTTGTTGAAGGCCTGCTTCAGGTGACCAAATTCGCCGAAAACATAGGTAACGGCAATTCCAACTACAAGTTTACTCCACTTAGCGACAGAGACGTGCTCGGCAATGCCATCATCGAGATGAAGAACAGCCTTGACAAGGCCAAGGAAGAGGAAAAACAGCGCCGGGAGGAGGAGGGACAGCTGAACTGGGCGTCAAGTGGCATTAACCTGTTCAACAAGGTGTTGCGGGTCGATGACAAAAATATGAAAAGCCTTGCCGGAGAGATTATAAAGGCACTTACGTCGTATCTGGAGTCACAAATGGGTGCTTTATATGTTGTGCCAAGCGACAAGGAGGGCGTCGAAATGGTTGCTCACATCGGCTTCAACAAGGAGAAGGTGTTCAGCAGTTCGTACGTGGCACCGGGCGACGGACTGATCGGACGCGCCTATCTGGAAAAGGAGACAATCTTCATAAGCGAGATAACGCCCGACATTGACACTATCGGTTCGGGTTTGGGCAAGGCTCTGCCAAAATCGGCCCTTATTGTGCCTCTCATCTACAACAAGAAGCTGATTGGCCTGGTGGAACTTTATTCGTTCAAGGTTTTCCAGCAATATCAGATTGCGTTTGTCGAAAAGCTGTCGGAGAACATCGCCTCGACCATATCGACAGTGAAGACCAACGGGCAGACGGCCGAATTGCTCGAGAAGTCAAAGCACCAGTCTGAAGTGCTCGAGCAGCAGGAAGAGGAAATCCGCCAGAACATGGAGGAGATGCAGGCAGTGCAGGAAGAATCGACCCAAAAGGAAGAAAACCTGACATCGGTGATAGAAAGCCTCGGCTCCATCTTGCCAATTGTACGTTATGACACAAACCAGTGTGTGAAAGACGCCAATCAAGACTATCTCAATTTGATGAGGGTAAAGAAGGACAAGCTGATCGGCAAACGCCACAAGTCGGAACGGTTTATGAACGAGCAGGAACAGGCCAAGCACGATGAGTTCTGGAGCAACCTGCTGGCAGGAAATGTGATGGAAATGGAGGAACAGATTGAGGATGACAATAAGGAACAGAAAAGCCTGCTCAACCGCTTTATCCCAGTCCGCAACGAGTCGGGCGAGGTGACCGAGATAATGGATGTGGTAATTGACATATCAAGACAGAAAAAACTTGAAGCTCAAATACAGATGGTTCAGGAAGGAATTATCCCGGACGACCTCAACAGCGATTTCGGCAAAGGCAATGTGGAAATAAGGCAACACCTTATCGACTTGACACATTTGAATATGGTGTACAAAAACGACGACAAGAAGATTGTAACCATACTGAAACGCTACAAGGAGCAGATACCGGAGCAGATATCCGATATCGAAAAATCGATAAAAAGCCGCAACTACAAGGTCATGAAGATGGACTTGAAGGCCTTGAAAACTAAGGTCAATTATCTGGGAATAAAGCCAATATACGACTCCCTGGATTCAATGATAGCACTGATAACTGAAGACAAGGACTTGACAAGCATACCAAAGATGTTTGACGGAGTAAAGATCAAGTGGAATGCCGCCAATGAGGAGCTGACCGAAATATTGGCTAAAGAAGTCTAACGAGTTTAAAGAACTAAAAATTATAAGCGATGGTTTTTAAGAAAAGCATACACCGTAAAATGATGCTCTACTTACTTGGAGCTTCACTGATAGTATATATTGTATCATTAGGATATGTTGGGCTGGAGGTAAAGGGCATTTCCAAGGAAAACGCCAAGACATACTTGGCGCAGAAGTCAAATGACAAATCCAATATGGTAAGGGGCATTGTCGACCGCAAGGCCAAGATAGCGGAGAGTCTTGCGTTTACAATAAAGAACGGAGCATCTGTCGCCGACCAGAACACATTCTTCACCGAGGCGTTGAAGGAAGTCATCAAGAACGACAACAGCATCATATCGGCATGGCTGAATATAGAATCGGACAACTCCGAAGGCTCAGGCGATGAGTTCGGCCCGTTCGACGACTCCTTTGGATTCTTCTCTGATGAAGAATCGTCGGAGGATGCCGGTGGCGCCACATTGGAGGATTGCTGCATATCGCTGTATCGCGAAAATGGAGAAATAGAAAAAGATGAAAATGCCGGCATTCCGGAAATTGTTGCACCATATTACGAGACCCTACGCGAATCGATGTTGCCCGTAATTGCCAGGCCATATAAGCAAAAGTCGGTGTTTGACGATTCGGTGCTGGTGACATCGGTAATGGCGCCAATTATCGTTGACGGCGACGTAAAGGGCGCCGTTTCAATAAGCTTTCCTCTCGACTGCCTGCACGAAGCACTGCAGTCTGAGGACAACGACGCACAGGTGTATCTGATATCCGACGACAGCAGCTTCATCTACAATCCAAACCGCAGCATGCTCGGCAAGCGCCAGGCAATAGTGTCGAAAGAAGTCTTGGCGTGCGCCTATGACACAGTGCTCACTGGCGTGAACGAAAACAACAAGCCATCGCTAATAGTCTGCAACAATGTAGAGGCCATCGATTCACATTGGCATTTGGTCACCATGCTGCCTGTCAAGGTGGCCTATCTTGACGCCAACAAGTCGTTCTTCAATGTGATAGCGCTTATAGCCATTGGCTTCATACTGATATTGATAGTGATTTCGTTTGTGGCAAGCGGCATTTCAAAATCGATAGTAAACATCAACAACAAGCTAGCCGACCTGTCGCTTGGCATAATCGACAAGATGGACAACAACAGGACGTTGACCGAAAACGAAATGACGGATTTGTCAGGCTCGTTGGGCAACCTGTTCGACAGCTTGCAGGCATCAGTCGACTTTGCGGGAGAAATAGGCAAGGGCAACCTTGATGCCGAATATAAATTGCTCAGCAGCGGCGATACTTTGGGAACTTCCCTCATAACGATGCAGAAAAGCTTGGTCAAGGCCAAGGCCGAAGAGGACAAGAAGAAACTGCTCGACGACCAGCGCAACTGGGTGACCCACGGATTGGCCAACTTTGGCGAAATCATACGTCAGGAAAACGACAATGTCGAGGATTTCGCATTCAACCTGCTGTCGCAGCTGCTCAAGTATGTCGATGTGGTGCAGGGTGCCATCTACTTCAAGGTTGAAGACGAATATGACCCTATGCTGAAATTTGACAATAAGGCCGCAATTGCATACGGGAAGCAGGTTATGCTGGAAACCCCGCAGATTAATGAGCAGGATGGTCTATTCGGCCGTGTGATAACAGAGCAGAAATGCATCTATCTGGAAAACGTGCCTAATAACTATGTGCATTTCACGCCAGGCAAAAAGGATGCACAAAGGCCTCGCAACCTGCTTGTAGTGCCGATGGTGGTCAATGACGAGATATTCGGCGTGATGGAGCTCTTGTCGTACAATTCTCTTGAAAAATACAAGATAGAGTTTGTCGAGAAGCTGTGCGAGAACATCGCATCTGTAATTTCGAGTGTGAACACTAACATTCACAATGCCAACTTGCTTGAACAGTCAAATGTGCAGGCCGAGGAGCTGTCGCAACACGAAGAGGAGATGCGTCAGAACCTTGAGGAGATGCAAGCCACGCAGGAAGAGGCCACAAAACGGTTCGAAACGCTTAACTCACAGATATCGGCATTCTACAATGGGTTCATGGTTGCCGAAATTGACCTTGACGGCAAGGTTATCAGCATGTCGAAAAACATGACATCGTTCTACGGCATCAGCAACGATAGCGTGCAAGGCTCGTCATACATAGCCGTCGTGGCGCAAGACGAGTCGGCAAGCGATTCGTACAAGGACTTCTGGACTCAGCTTCTGCTCGACGGGAAAGCACAGCGCAAGCAAGTCACGCTGATACGCGGCAAGGAACTTGAGACGCAAGAGTATTACAAGCTGGTATGCAAGGATGCCGAGCCATATCGCGTGGTTGTGGTTGCCATTAACCGCACGCGCGAAAACGAATTGCAGGAACGTCTGATGATTGAGATGCAGTCGTACATGCAGGAACACGGAATGGCTACGGGAAATTGATCCCAATGGCAACAACAATACAAAAATTGGGTGTCCACAACGCGACACTCAATTTTTTTTGTCTGTAAAGATTTTGAACAACAAAAACATACCATAATTTTGTTGGCGTGTATAAATTACGTTGTATAAATATAAATAACTGATTATGTGGATTGTATGTGCCGATTTGGAGGGCGTTTTCGTTCCTGAGGTTTGGATAAACTTCGCAAAAAAAACGGGTATTGATGCATTGAAACTGACAACCCGTGACATAAAGGACTATGATGAACTGATGCGTTACAGATTGAAAATACTTGACGAGCATAACCTTAAGATACAAGATATTCAGGACGTCATCGCAACAATGAAACCGCTTGACGGCGCACTCGAATTTGTCCGCTGGCTACGCAAGAAAACTAGTTTCGCCATCGTGTCGGACACATTTGTCGAATTTGCAAAACCGCTCATGGAGCAACTCGAAAATCCGTTCTTGCTGTGCCATTCGCTTGAGATAGACGAGACTGGCCGTGTGGTTGACTACAAGTTGCGCCAAGCCGACCCAAAACGCAGGACTGTTGAGGCGTTTCAGAGCCTAAAGTATAAGGTGCTCGCCTTTGGCGATTCATACAACGACATACCAATGGTCGCTTCAGCCGACATGGGCATCCTGTATTGTCCGCCAGAAAATGTGGTTAAGGACTATCCACAATTTCCCGTTGCCCGAAACCTGGAAGAGCTGAAGGCACTTATTGAGAAATGCATCGGCGAATAGCCGTAAAAGGGTCACTGAATCGCGGCCTTGCTTGAGGGCATTACCAGATAGTTGTTGCTACCTTTGACCGGAATTTTAACCTCAATTTCAAATTGTAGCCGAGTCTTTGGCGCATTAGCCCGAATCATGCCGGGCGCAGTGCTCGGCCCGAACATGTCAGGAGCTTGCAGACGGAACTGTTATGGCAGAGAACTGGGACATATACGCCGATTGGAATCCTTGGCACGGATGTACTAAAATCAGCCCAGGATGCCGTTATTGCTATGTGTATAGGCAAGACGAGATGTATGGTAGCCAGACCGCCAGCAGCGAATGTCGAAAGACGGGTGCGTTCAATCTGCCCATGAAGAAGAAGCGCGACGGCACATTCAAGATACCGTCGGGGCGCATCGTTTTCACCTGCTTTACTTCCGATTTTCTGCTGAAAGATGCCGACGAGTGGCGTCCGGAATGTTGGTCAATGATCCGCAGACGTTCCGATTGCCGGTTCTACTTCTTCACAAAGCGCATCGACAGGCTTGCGCAGTGCCTTCCTGACGATTGGGGCAACGGCTACAGCAACGTGCTCATAGGTTGCACCGTCGAAAATCAGCAGGTGGCCGACTATCGGCTTCCGATATTCCGCGAATCTCCTATTTGCCATAAGTCAATCATTGTATCGCCGATGATCGGTCCAGTCGACATCTCGCAATACCTCGACAATACAATTGAGGAGGTTTGTGTCGGTGGCGAGTCGGGAGTGGATGCCCGCCCGTGCGACTATGAGTGGGTGCTGGACTTGCGCCGGCAGTGCGTGGCGAAGAATGTCCCGTTTCGTTTCCATCAGACAGGCGCGAAACTGCTCAAGGACGGACACCTGTACCGCATAAGGCGATGCCACCAATTGTCGCAGGCGCATAAGGCCAATATCGATTTCCGCATAGGAGGATACCTCGCTCCCGAAACTACGCGCTTTGAGTGGAGCGCCAGCGATTACCACGATTAGGCGCCCGGTTGCACGAGTCGGCTGTTTGCATTATTTTTGCCATGTAATTCGGCATGTCGAGCCAGCAAGCCATCATCATGGGCTATGAATGATTTGGATAGGGATAGTGTTGATTTTGGCAAAGGTGGGATTGTGCAGACCTTTGGACGTGTCTTTGTGCCCACTTTGGCAGGAATGCTCTTTTCGGCAATATTCATTTTGACCGATGGCATTTTTGTCGGTCATGGCATAGGCAACAGCGGATTGGCCGCGGTCAACTTGGTCGTGCCTATATTCAACATTGCCACAGCTTTGGGAATGATGTTCGCGGTAGGCGTGTCGGTAATTGCCGCCATTCATCTGTCGCAGGGGAATGCCAAGGCTGCGCGCATCATTGTAACGCAGGCTTACATGGCCATTTTGGCCTTGGGGCTGATCTTGGGCATAGTGCTGTATTCGTTCCCGACAGCCATCTTGAAAATTCTTGGTACAAGTGAGGTGCTCATGCCTATGTGCACCGATTACTACCTTTGGTTCATTCCGTGCATCCTGTTCCTGATGGTGCAAATGGTCGGGCAGTTCGTCATCCGGCTCGACGGGAGTCCGAAGTTTGCGAGTCTTGTCGAGATAATACCTGCTTGCATAAACATATTCCTTGACTGGCTTTTCATTTTTCCGCTCGATTACGGAATAGCTGGTGCCGCCGTGGCAACTTCAATAGGCGGATTTGCCGGCATAGCAATGGTGGCTTGGTACATGGCTCGCCGTTGCCACACCTTGCGCTTGTACAGGCTGAAATGCTCGGTTACAAGCGTGGTGCTCACATTCAGAAACATGGCATATATGGTAAAGGTTGGCATATCGGCGTTCTTGGGCGAGTTTACAATGTCGGTATTGACGCTTGTGGGCAATCGTACGTTTATAGAGGCGCTTGGCGAAGATGGCGTTGCGGCCTATAGTGTCGTGTGTTACCTGATACCTGTCGTGTTCATGGTCTATTCGGCCATATCGCAGTCGGCACAGCCAATAATTAGCTTTAACTATGGTGCAGGCGACAGCCGTCGTGTCGGCCGGACATTTGGCCTTACAATCGGGCTTTCGGCATTTATGGGACTGGTGTTCACCGTCTTTTTCTATGTATTCAGTAAGCCTATAGTGTCGGTTTTTCTGGACAAGACATCGTCAGCCTACGCGCTGTGCATCGACGGATTGCCTCTTTATTCGCTTGGCTTTGTCTTTATGGCCATTGCGCTTACCGTGATTGGTTATTTTCAGAGTGTGGAGAAAAGCTTTGTCGCAACGGTGCTTACGTTGCTGCGTGGGCTGGTGCTGCCAGTGGCCGCACTTCTTACGTTGCCAAGCGTATGGCATACAGCTGGACTTTGGCTTTCTGTCCCGATTGCCGAGGCGCTGACAACCGTTGCAATTGTTATCTTTGCGGTGGCTGGCGTGTTCAGGATTGATAGCCGAGCCTGACTGCCAAGCAATCTTAAATGGGCTATTGCGTGTCCGTCTTGCGGATTTTATGTATCTGTTAAAATAACATAGGAAATGATGATTTTCGCTTCGTTGATACTTGCGTTTATACTGGCCATTGTACCTAATTTGGTATGGCTTCTTGTCTTTGTGGTAGGTCGGGTTTTGGGGTGGCATACGCCTTATGCGCCATTTGGATGGACGGCATTCGGTCTCGTGGCCTTGTGCTGGACGCTTCTTGCCTACGGCTTCTACATAGGCAGGTGGAGGCTTGCTGTAACCAATCTCGACTATCGGAATACCGATGTTCCGCAGATGTTTGACGGGTATCGGATTGTCCATATTTCCGATTTGCATCTTTCTACGTTCGACGACAATCATGAGAAACTTGGCCAGATTGTCGACCGCATCAACAGCCTCAATCCGGACCTTGTCTGCTTTACGGGCGATCTTGTGACACTAGGTCCGGAGGAGGCTGAGCCTTACGTTGGAGAGTTGAGCCGGATCAGCGCGACTGACGGTGTGGTGTCGGTTTTGGGCAATCATGATTTTCTGCTTTATTCGCGCAAGTACAGAACCGATGATTCTAAATTGCCTGCCATCGACTCTGTTGTGAACATCCAGCGGATGCGTTTTGGCTGGAATGTGCTGCGAAATCAAAGCACAGCAATTGAGCGCAAAGGGGAGAAGATAACCATTATTGGCGTCGATAACGAGAATTGTTCCAACCAAGGGTTCCATACCATATCGCGTGGCGACTTGACGAAGGCCGCGCAAGGTACTGAGGGGTTCAGAATCCTGCTTACACACGACCCGTCGCATTGGGAGCACGAAGTGTTGCCGAAAACCGATATCCAGCTTACGCTTAGCGGTCACACTCATGCGGCGCAAGTGCGTATTTTCGGTTGGACGCCAGCAAAATGGGCATTCAGACAGACCTACGGGCGCTACGATAGCAACGGCCAGACACTTTACGTGAATATCGGTTTGGGCTGTACGGCTCCAGTACGATTGGGGGCAAATCCGGAGATAACGCTGATAACGCTGAAAAGCGCAATGGACAATTGACGGCTCCTTAATCCGAATCGCAGAAACTTGACTCAATTGGTAGTTGTGCGCCATGCAATAAACGTCAGTACGGTGTTGTATGCTGGCTTATGTGAAATGTTCTGTTAGAACAATTTCTTTACTTGGTTATAAAGAAAAATAAATGAGGAGGTGCTTGTTTGCTGATTGAGAATCAGTTGTTACATGCGTCTTATCTATTCCAGTAATTTTCTTTGCTTTTCAAGTTCGGTTATTAGTTCATCTTCCGACGGCAAAGTCAATTTGTATTTTGAGGCAAACATTTGTTTTGCATCATTCAAGACGGAATAACGAGCTACCGCTTCGTTTTTTTCAGAACACAATATTAAACCAATAGTTGGGTTGTCGTCGGGCTGCTTCATTAAGTCGTCAAACATTCTAATGTAACTGTCCATTTGGCCAATATCAGCGTGTGTAAGTCTGCCTAATTTTAAGTCAATCAACACATAACATTTCAACAAACTATTGTAGAACACCAAATCGACATAAAAATCATCGTCATCGTAGCGAAGTCGTTTTTGCCTCGCCACAAAGCAGAAACCTTTACCCAATTCCAATAAAAAGTCTTGTAAATGGGCTATCATGGCTTTTTCAATGTCAGTTTCGTGTATTGCAGGATAGTCTTCCAATTTCAAGAATTCCAAGACGTAGGGGTCCTTGATAATATCGGCTGGCAATACTTTGGCTATTTTTTCGTTAGCTTCGTCAATAACAGGTTGTTTATCTTGGCTAGCCAGCAACCTGTCGTAATACAATGTGGAAATTTGCCGATCCAATTGCCTTGTTGACCACACAGAATCTGCGGCTTCATTCATATACCAAAACCTGGCTTTCTCATTTTCCACGCTTAATAGACGTCGATAATGGCTCCAGTTTAATTCGGGACGCAGTGTGTCCCGAATTGAAAATAGTTGATAGAACTGACGCATTTTACGTAATTCCCGTTCATCAAACCCTTTGCTAAAAACAGTGGTTAAGCGCGTTGCCAGATTTTTAAGGACTTTTTTGCCATACTCGGCATGTTGCCATTTCAACTCATCTTCAGTAATGAGTTTTCCTATTTCCCAATATGCAACAACCATGGTGAAATTAATTGATTTGTAGGCAGTTTGCCACGCTTGCTGCAATATTGAACTGACGGATATGTATAGGTTCTCGCTGTTTTGAGCTATTTCTTCTATTGTTATTCGTACTACAAATTTGATTGATAATGTGTTGTCATCGATTTGTCTTTCAATCCGTTTTCAAATATACAAAATTGCAACCGAGAATGAAAAAGCCTATGGTTGGTTTGTGCCGGCCTAAAACAAAACCACCCCGACTCGCAAGGCGAATCGGGGTGAATAATATGAATTTATATATTACAATCTACCAACTACTTCTTTACCAATAATCTTTTTCAAATTAGCACCTGCGATTTCATCACTATATATACTTACCCAATGTTCTTCATATATAGGGGTATTAATATCAGATGAACCATTTTTATCTACTTCATATACAATTAATCTTTCTTTGTCACATATAGCCATTAATTTCGAACGTAATAATCGTGCGTATGACAATGATTGCTTGTAGGCATTAATTCTATCGACCATCGAAGACATATCTAATTTTGCTTCTATTACAAAAGGTGCTGACTCGAAATGCTTGTCTCCTTTAGGGAAAAAAACAAAATCAGGAATGGCCTTTAAACCTCGTCCTGCTTTTAATGATAATTGTCGTGTCCAATTCGATTCGTCATATCCAAGATTTAATAGTATTGGTATTAATATTTTTTCTTCGACGTCTTTCTCTAATTTAATTTCACCAAAGTCAAAATCCACACACTCAAATAACTTAGGGAGTTTTTCAGTATCAAAACATTTATCTTGCAAGAATCTAAGTATTTCTGAATAATCTTTTGCTGATAGTTCTACTCCATTTACCCCTTGCAAATTCTTCCTAACAATTGGAAGTTGTGATAAATATGGATCACTTTTTAAATCATTAATGGTGATTGGTGGTATTTTAATGCCATTACATATAGTTGTTCTACATTGATAATAATCGAATGGATTAAAAACACCACTAGAATTTGCTCGCCATATTGAGTGGATATAGCTTCTTGGCGTTCTGCAATATACTACAATAATATCACCTCGCTTTGTTCTTTCGTTGCATTGCCAAATGCTGTTGGGATTGTCATCGCTTGGGGCTTCCCCAAGATTATCAAGATATTGAAAATCACCCATTGCAGCGCCTACAAGCCAAACGTTTGTGGGTTTGGGTAACTCAGCTTCTTTGACAGATTGAATCAGCATGGGAGCAAAATCATAAAGGCATGCACAAAACTCAGCATTGGAAAGATTGTTTTCCTTCTGAAACTCATTCCAAACCTGGCACAAATCCCAATAATATACCATATACTCTTTGTAGTCCTTAGTCCTTGGAATTGGCGGAAGATCTATTCCCAATGCATCACAATTTCGTTGAATTACAGGAAAATTGTTTTTATGGAACAAGGGCTTGAATTTATTGGGGAAGAATGCATATAGCGACATGGAAAGAAAACCCATCAAATTGTTCTTGTCACGATATCTATTCTTTGACAGTAGCACTTCATCATCCAAAAATTTATAACCTCCTTTATCATCATCTTCTATCTGAACAATATCATAATCCTGAACAAATTGCTCAAACTCTTCACGACTAAAGATTGGAGATTCCCATACAGGAAACGACATCACATTCTCATTAAAGAGGTAATAGTCATCAGATCTAAACGCTTCTGGCATATCCCCCCATTTTTCCGAAAAGTTGGCAACTTCTTGTAATTCATCGTAAGAAATGCCGTCCTTGAAATCAAAAAGGCTAATCACCTTCTTGCCTTCGTCGGAATTCTTATACATATTCCATAATTGTATATTCATAATATATGATTTTTATAATTATTAAATTGCCACTCAGAATAAGATTTTCTTTGTCTTTCAATCCGTTTTCAAATATACGAAATTGCAACCGAGAATGAAAAAGCCTATGGCTGGTTTGTGCCGGCCTAAAACAAAACCACCCCGACTCGCAAGGCGAATCGGGGTGGTTGCTGTCTTATGTAAATCGTTCTGTTAGAACAACTTCTTTACTTGGTTATATACGTTCTCAGCAGTGAAGCCAAGCTTTTCGTCAAGCACTTTGTAAGGTGCTGAGAAGCCGAAGCTTTCCAAGCCCCATACAGCGCCTTCGCTTTCTGGAACCAAACCTTGCAAGTTTACAGGAAGACCTGCTGTCAAGCCGAATTTCTTCACGTCTGCTGGCAAAACCTGCTTTTGGTAATCCTTTGATTGGCTGCGGAACAAGCCTTCAGATGGAACGCTAACGATGCTTACCTTCTTGCCGTCCTTGCGGATAAGCTCGGCACCTGCAACAAGTGTTGAAACTTCAGAACCGCTTGCAACCAAGATAACGTCTGGGTTTGCATCAGAACCTGCAACTACATAGGCACCCTTGGCTGCTTGTGAGTAGTCGTTGCCTGCTGGCAAGTTGTTGATGTTTTGACGAGAAAGGATAAGAGCGGTTGGAGTTGCAGTGTTTTCCATTGCAAGCTTCCAAGCAGCTGTTGTCTCTTGTGCATCAGCTGGACGAAGAACCAACATAGAGTTTTGTCCCTTATGGTTTTTCAGTTTTTCCATCAAGCGGATTTGTGCCTCTTGCTCAACTGGCTCGTGGGTAGGTCCATCCTCGCCTACGCGGAATGCATCGTGTGTCCAGATGAACTTGACAGGCAATTGCATCAAGGCTGCCATACGTACAGCTGGCTTCATATAGTCAGAGAATACGAAGAATGTACCGCAAGCAGGAATAACGCCACCGTGCAAAGCCATACCGATGCAGCAGCAAGCCATTGTAAGCTCGGCAACACCAGCCTGGAAGAATGCGCCAGAGAAGTCGTCCTTAGTGAATGCGGTAGTCTTCTTCAAGAATCCGTCGGTCTTATCTGAGTTAGAAAGGTCGGCAGATGCGCAAATCATGTTTGGAACTTGTTCTGCCAATGCGCTCAAGCAAGCTGCGCTTGCGTTACGAGTGGCATCGTTGTCCTTTTGCTGAACTTTTGACCAGTCGATTTTTGGAGCCTTGCCACTGAACCATTCGGTCAATTGAGCGGCCTTGTCGGCGTTTGCCGAAGCCCAAGCCTTTTCTTCAGCGTAACGGTCAGCTACGATCTTCTTCAGTTCCTCGGCACGCTTAGCGTACAATTCCTTAACTTCAGGGAAGATTACGAATGGATTTTCAGGATCGCCGCCAAGATTCTTGATAGTGTTCTTGTAAGCCTCGCCGCCTAGAGGAGCGCCGTGAGTCTTGCAGTTGCGTTCGTAAGAAGAACCGTCTTCCTTCAACGCACCCTTGCCCATTACGCACTTGCCGATGATAAGGGCTGGCTTGCCTTTAACGGCCTTAGCCTGTGCGATAGCCTTGCGGATTTGGTCGGCATCGTTACCGTTGATTTCGATAACTTCCCAGCCAAGAGCGCGGTATTTAGCTGCAGTATCTTCGTTCATTACAGCCTTTGTCTCGGTAGAAAGTTGGATATCGTTTGAATCGTAGAACATTACAAGGTTGTCCAAACCAAGAACGCCTGCAATGCGGGCAGAACCTTGTGAAATTTCCTCTTGAACGCCACCGTCAGAGATGTATGCGTAGATGGTTTCCTTTTGGAAAGTTGGGTTGCCAGTGTGAGCTGCAAGGAACTTTGCTGCGATGGCAGCACCTACAGCGTAGCTGTGGCCTTGTCCAAGAGGGCCAGAAGTGTTTTCAACGCCACGTGCAATTTCGAACTCTGGGTGACCAGTTGTTGGAGAACCCCATTGACGCAATTGTGCAAGTTCGTCAAGAGTGTACTTGCCAGTCAAAGCCAATTGTGCATAAAGCATTGGAGCCATGTGGCCTGGATCAAGGAAGAAGCGGTCACGGCCAATCCATGAAGGATTTTGCGGATCGTACTGCAAGAATTCAGAATATAGGACATTGATGAAATCGGCACCACCCATAGCACCGCCTGGGTGACCTGATTTGGCCTTTTCGACCATTGATGCTGCCAGGATTCGGATGTTGTTGGCAGCCAGATTTGTTACGTTTGTACTCATTTCCTTTTATTTAAATAGTTTTTAATGAAATTCCGAAAAATCACGCAAAGTTACAAAATTGAATATCAAACTGAAATGGCATTTTGCGTTTTATGTCAGTAAAAATAATCAAATAGTTGAAATATGTGCAGACATTGGCTACAATATGCATCGCCGATGTGTGGCGGCAACGGAATGCCTGCCGCTATGGACAGCAACACCATCACTGGAAGTTACTTCCACGCTTTGGCCGACAATGTCATTGAAGCCACCGATTTCCGCAACCAAAACTTTGCCGCAAGTCACAAGGTTGAGGTTAAGAAATAGCGTGCACTCGCACGTGAATGTCATAATCTCCCCCAATGGCAGCATTGGGGGATTTTTATTGCACAAAGACAGCAAAATTCTACGTCACGGTTGCTAATCTGATTCATGATTGAATTTTCATGGGCGGTTTCAAATGATTGTTAATCAAATTTCATTAATTTAGTTCTTTCTAAATGGCATTGCCATAAGTCTCTTTGTCGTGATTCAGTAATCTTTTTTGATTGTATGCTTTGGCGCAATGGAATCAGCAAGATGGTATAAGCGCACAAAGGGTTGAAGTTGACATTCTTTTTTTAATACTTAGTAATAACCAAACAACTTTTTCAGACTATGAAAAGACATTTCCTACAACTGGCTGGCGCATTACTGACGGCTGTTGTCGCCATTTCGTGCTCAAACAAGCAACAAACATTTACAATCGATGGTACAGTATCTGAAGATATTACCGATACGGCCTATTACGTGTACATTTCCGACGCAAGCCTGAATTTCTCGCAAGTCCCGGTTGACACTATCATTGTCAAGGACAAGAAATTCTTATACACCTCAAACATAGGCGAGCCACGTTTGATAAACCTTCAAGCTGTCTTCAAGGACGGCACGGTGTGCAATGCGGTTGTCGATTTCTTCCTTATGCCAGGCGAAACAGCGCAACTGAAGGTTTGCAATGGATTTTACGAGCTTACAGGTTCAAAATTCTACAAGGAATGGAACGATTTTGAAACCTTCTATAAGAATACAAGAAAAGAACTTAGTACAATGGCAGCAGAAATTAATACTCTTGATAGGTCAGATACCGCCTTGTTCAATCAAAAGGTTAAAGAGTATAACGAAAAAAGCGACTCTATCACAGGGTATGTTAAGGAGCACAACAGTGAGGAAGGAGTAGTGGTTCTTGCGTGTGCATTTATGGGTGCGCCTACAAGCCTGTTGCTCGACAGCACTAATCTGGAACTTAGAAACGGACGCTTGAAAACATTCCTCGATACACTTTGCGTAAGGGAACAGCGCGCCATTGAAGCACAGAAGAAAATTGAGGAAAAATATGCTGCGGCAATGGCTGAAACAGCCGAAGGAATGATGTTCAAGGATTTTGAGGCTGAATATGACGGCAAGGTTCAGAAATTGTCGGACTTTGTTGGCAAGGGCAAATATGTGCTGGTCGATTTCTGGGCAAGTTGGTGTGGACCTTGCCGTCAGGAAATCCCAAATCTGATTAAGGTATGGGAGAAATACAGTGGCAAAAACTTCGAAGTGCTGGGTGTGGCATCGTGGGACGAGCCAGGTGACACCAAGAAAGCCATTGACGAGTTGGGCATCAAGTATCCGCAAATTATGAATGCGCAAAACGCTGGTACCGACGTGTACGGCATTGGTGGCATTCCGCAAATCATTCTTTTCGGTCCAGACGGAACAATCCTACACCGTGATTTGCGTGGCAACGCAGTTGAGGAAGCTGTTGCTAAATATTTGAAATAGTGATTATGTGATTCGACAAAAAAAGGCTGTCCAACGGGCAGCCTTTTTTGTCGTTATAAGTGGAGTTGCTTTTCTACAGATACAAATCCAGCATTTTCTTCATCTCGTCGGCGACGGCTTTTGCGGCCTCGCCAGCCTTTTGGGCAAAGTTCTCGGTGTTGTCGGCATAGATGATGGCGCGGCTTGAATTGACAATCAGTCCGCAAT
>JAZUEN010000022.1:0-19119 GCA_045640185.1 Bacteroidales bacterium | reverse complement strand
CACATTCCGGTCCATGAGGATAAGAACCGGTGTCCCGGGAGCAAAATCAAACGTTTTCAATTTACCCGCAACGCGCCTTCTCATCGCGTTCAGTTCTTCGTACGTCGTCTTCCTGGTTCCGTTGCAATCGACAACGGCAATATCGTTCGTATGTTCTTTTACAACGGCAACAAATCGCTCAATCAACTTTTGCATAAGGCAAGTTTTTATATCATTTTAAAATGTATGGTTTTGAGGCACTATGAATTCCAGGATTTTAGTATCAAACCAAGGAATTGGCAATTGTCCATAAAAGACCATACGGAATAACAGATTTAAAGTTAATGCTTTTCCTTGAGTGGCGGAAACTGCAAGGCGGGAAAATAAAATCGGGGAATTTTAGAAGTTCCCTTAATTCGTATTCGCCAATAGTTTAAATGACACAATTGACTTTTTTGCTATCATTGCATCATGTCACGTAAAAGAAAAATATCGTTGAAAGGTACGCTACGCCGTTTCCGCATCTGGCAGGAAACTGGCCGAAGGGCTTACCGTCGCACTGACGCAATGGCGGAAGAGCACAAGTGCCTGAACTGCGAAACTGTTTTTCGTGGCAATTACTGTCCTGTTTGCGGGCAGAGCGCACGAGAGAAACGGCTGTCGTTTGCCGACATTTTCAGCAATCTGATGGGCATAATCCTGAATATGGAGAAAGGCTTTCTGTACACGGTCTTGTGCCTGATATTGCGACCAGGATATATGATTCGCGATTACATCAGTGGCCATAGAATACGCTACACCCGACCAATTCAGTTGCTGTTCATCTTGGCGACTATCAGCATTGCCGTGAACTACTTGTCAGGCAACTCATTCAATGCCAGCGATATGGAGGTGAGGGTAATGCCGCAAGCATTGCACGACTCGCTTCCGTTGAACACATTGTACGACTCGCTGGCTAATTTCGACGAATCAAAAATGACGAATTTTCTGTCGATTGACTACGAAAGCGACAGCGAATCGGATAAGGCGATGGCTGAAAAAATGGAACACTCCATCGTAAGTGTCATCCAGTGGATAACCGACAATTTGGGGCTGGCCACTCTTTTATTTCTGCCGTTTCTGGTTCTGCCAATGTTTTTAAGTTTCCGCAAGACCAAGGCGGGTGGCTCGTTATGCCTGACGGAATACTTCTTTGTCACAATCTACATTTGCGACCAGTGGCTTTTGTTGCATCTGATTGCTTACCCTTTGCCGTCGTCAACGTTGTTTATGCTTTTGTTCTTCCCGATTGTCTTCATATACGACTGCCGTCAGTTGTTCCGCATATCGTGGGGCGATAGCGTAGTGCGTACAATGCTGTTCTCGTTCTTGTCTGTTGTGGAGATGCTGTTGCTGTCGCTTGGTTTGGCGTGCCTGATTGAACTTTTTATTGAATAAAGGTTTCATTTAACCTTGGAAAAACGGATAATGCACAATAAAACAACAGATATTCAATATTTTAGCTATCCTACGCATGCCGTTTCTTTTAAAAACAATAGACAATGACAAATTTTGAGTTTCATCGGTTGGGGGCTTCTGTGCATTTTGACATTTGGCATCGGGTTCTTGTGGCTATTGCCTTATATCTACACGTCTCGCGCCAGCTTTTACAATAAAATCAAGTGCGAACATGTTGACATCCATTAAATAAGTAACAAGCATCAAGGCTGCACACAAATTCGGGTGCGGCCTTTTTTTTGCCCAAGGCTCAACATTTTGATTCGTTTTTTTTGCCGATGATTGGGTTCGTAGCCGCCGGCAAGCAAAGAAGCGTCCGCAAATCGTGGTGTTTTCATCTATTTTGATAATTTTACCAAAAAAAACAGGATGAAGAATCTGCTGAATAGAATTTTCCTTAACGATTCGCTCATAGCCGTTGTAATAGTCGTCAATTCGGTGATGATATTCTTGCAGGAGTGTGGCGTCAGCTTTCCGATGATAGACACAATAGACGTCATGTGCACGTTGCTGTTTATTGTGGAGATGGTGGTTAAACACGTCAATTGGGGATTTGCAGGCTATTGGTCGAAACGGTGGAACCGTATGGACGGCGTGCTGACACTGCTGTCGATTCCGTCGTTGGTGGCGTTGTTTGTGCCAGTGGCAATGCAGAGCTTGTCGTTCTTGCTGATACTTCGCATATTGAGGTTGTTCAGGTTCTTCAGGGTGATGCGTGCGTTCCCGAAATTTGGTGTCATAATGCGGAATTTCTGGCTGGCGTTGCGCGAGACATTCGGCATAATGGTAGTCTATTTTGTGCTGATAATAACATCGGCGCTCATCTGCTGTTTCCTTTTCAGAAATTGTGCCCCGGAATATTTTGGCACGCCGTTCAGCTCCATATATTCAATATTCAGGATGTGCACCATCGAAGGTTGGTATGAAATACCCAACGCCGTGTCTGCAGGAATGCCGGCATACTCGCATCTGATTAAGTTTCTGTTCTGCATGATGCTTGTCGGTGGAGGAATAATCGGCATGTCGCTCATCAATTCGATATTTGTCGATGCAATGGTGAGCGACAACAACGACGACGTGAAGGAACAGCTCACGCGCGTCGAGGGCAAGCTCGATGCCTTGGATGCAGAACTGAAGAAGTTGCGCGACTTGCTCGAAAACGGTGGCAAAAACGCCAAATAGTGCACATTTGCCAATTTCGTATGGCAAAAAACGCATTTCGTCTAATTAATATTGCCAATAGGAAAAACCCCATTATACTTGCAACCGCTTAAGGGGGATTATCTACACGAGAACGTTGGTCTCATTTCAATGGTGGCAGTGTTGGGTGTCCCTTTTTTTTTGCCCAGTCCGAAAGATGCGCCTACGCTATATGCCGAATCGGTCAAAATGGTATTTTTGCCACGAAATAAGTTTTTTGCGCTATGCGAATGAATGACAAGCCGAAACGGCAAGAACCAAAGGGCACATCATCTCCAGTAAAATCCGACCAGACGGTCGAGCAGTTCCTGTCGCACATTATGCAGGGCAAGAGCCGAACTTCCATCCGGCAGTTGTTGCAAAAGGGCGCCATCACTGTCAACGGTAAGCCGTTGCGCCAGCTCTCCGATGAGTTGAAGACGGGGCAGATGGTGTTCATCGGCAAGAAACCGGAACCCAAATTTCCAATGCCCAAGGGATTGCGCATTATCTGGGAAGACAAGTGGCTCATTGTCGTCAAAAAGGAGACGGGCCTGCTCACGGTAGGTAACGACAGTGAACGGTTCCAAACGGCACAGACCTATCTCGATGCCTATATGCGATTCAAGGGCGAGGGCGAGTGCATCTTCATTGTCCACCGCATCGACCGCGACACATCGGGCATACTCATTTTTGCCAAGAGCGAGGAAGTGCAGTTCCGTCTGCGCACAACGTGGAACGACTCCGTGCAGAGCCGGCGCTACATTGCCGTTGTCGAAGGGTATCTTGACGAACCTGAAGGCACCATCGACACTTGGATTGACGAAAACAAATATACCATGGTGATGCACGTAACCAAGGAAGGAAAGGGCAAGCGCGCCATAACCCACTACAAAGTGCTAAAGACTGCCAAGGGCTACTCGTTGCTCGAACTCGAACTTGAGACCGGACGCAAGAACCAGATTCGCATACATATGAACCACATCGGGCACCCTGTGGCAGGCGACGGCAAATACGGCGCCAAGACTGACCCTTGCGGACGACTTTGCCTGCACGCACAGCAGATTGAATTCATCCACCCAATGACTCACGAGGTGATGGAATTCACGTCGGAAATACCGCACGAGTTCACGGCAATGTTCAAGTAGAACGGCAATTGCAACGCCATAAAAAAAAGCCACAGGCAAACGCTTGTGGCTTTTTTTGTATGCTTTGCGCTGATTAGCGTTCAACGGCAGTGAATTCAGGAACGGCGTTCTCGTCGGCACCCTTTGTTACAAACACTGTAAGTTGCGATGTGCTGCCATCGGGACCGGCGTTTTCGGCGGTGAAGATGTAGTCGGTTCCGTTGCTTGTTGCTCGTGAGCTGACAGTTACGGGAGTCATCTTGTACATTCCGTAGCTGCTTGTGGCGGCATCGAACAAGGCCTTGTCGTCGTCGGTTACGGCCTGCGCTTCAGAGAAATCGGGCAAAGCCTCGACTTCACCTTTAATTGCGCCAATCTTTTTCAGGTACAAGTCGATTTCGGCAGGTGCCGATGCAAGACGTGCCTGGCGGACACCGTATGCCTCGCCGATTTTTGCATTTGGCAGAGCCTCTTTCAGGTTGTTGGTGCTGCTTACGCGGCCACCGCTGCCGAATGTGCAGAATGGGAACACGGTCTTTCCGTTCAGGTCGGCATTCTTGATGAACGATGCCACTGGGTGAGCGAAGGTCCCGCCCCAAATTGGGTAGCCAATGAAGATGGTGTCGTAGTCGGCAAGGTTTACGCTCAATGGCTCAATGTCAGGAGTGACGCCGTTTTTCATATCTTCTTGCCAACGTTGGATTGTGGCCTGGAAGTCGGTAGGATAGTCGCCGGCAACCTTTATTTCGGCTATGTCGGCGCCTAATTTCGACTGGATTTCTTGTGCCACTGTGCGTGTTGTGTTGGTTTGTGAGTAGAACACGACCAATGATTTTGTCTTAGCAGGCTCGGCCACTTTCTTTTGGCTTGAACCGCAAGCCGTAAATGTCGCCAGCAGTGTGGCAATTGCAATTAACTTGTTGATTTTCATTTTTAGATGATTTTTATGGTTAATGTTAGTCTTTCGTTAGATTGTAGCTTTTGCGGCAATGTGATATATCTTTTCGACATCGGCAGTTGTGAGTTTCACAAATCCGCCAGTAGTGCCTTTTATGCCCATTTTCGATGCAAGCAATGGAATGTCTTCTTCTTTGGCACCCAGCTGTTCAAAGTTGATTGGCATTCCAATTGAGGCAAGGAACTTGCGGAAGCACTTGATGCCTTCCTTTGCCGTCACTTCAGGATTGGCGAAGTTCATTTGGCAGCCCCATACGCGGGTGGCGACTTGTGCAAAGCGCATGACGTTGTGATTCATTGTAAATTCCATCCAGGCAGGCATCACTACGGCCAGTCCTGCACCATGCGCAACATCGTATAGGCCCGACAGTTCGTGCTCAATGGCGTGGCTGTTCCAGTCCTGGCTTCGTCCTACGCCTACTATGTCGTTGTGTGCAACCGTGCCGGCCCACATTATGTTGGCGCGCGCCTCGTAATTGTTGGGGTCGGCAATAACGCGTGGAGTCTCCTTGATCATTGTGAGCAGAAGGCCTTCACAAAGACGGTCGGTAACTTCAACTTCCTCAGTGTTTGTAAAATAGCGTTCAAAAATATGGGCCATTATGTCGGTTGCACCGCATGCTGTCTGGAATGGGGGCAGGGTGCAAGTCAGTTCAGGATTCAAGATAGAGAATCGTGGGCGGATGAGGTCGGAACTGATGTCGCGTTTCAGCTTGCCGTCAACCTTTGTCACTACCGATGCGCCAGAGCCTTCGCTGCCTGCGGCGGCAATTGTCAGGATGGTGCCTATAGGCAGTGCGCGCTTTATTTCAGGATGGTTTGCGTACAGGTCCCAGAAGTCGCCGTCGTAGTAGTAGCCGGCGGCAATGCCTTTCGAGCTGTCGATGCAAGAGCCACCGCCAACTGAAAGTATGAAATCGACATTCTCGGCCTTTACAAGAGCAATGCCTTCGCGTATTTTAGTGTCACGCGGGTTGGGCTGGACTCCGCCAAGCTCGACATAGCTGATGCCTTCCGCAGAAAGCGATTTCCTTACGCGGTCGAGCAATCCAGACTTGATTGCGGAGCCCGAGCCATAGTGTATCAGGACTTTTGAGCCGCCATGCTTGCGTACATATTTGCCACATTCGTTTTCGGTGCCCTTGCCAAAAACAAATTCAGTGGGACTGTAAAATTGAAAATTGTCCATAGCGTTTTTTTTGATTTTTTATTGAATTTAGATGAAATGAATTGCCAGGTTAAGCTATTGGCGCAGCAATGTCTTTGCGTTCTCTCGCGCCTCGTTGGTGATGTTCTTCCCGCTCAGCATGCGTGCAATTTCGTCGACGCGTTCGGCTTCATCAAGCTGTTCAACGAACGTGTGTGTGGTATTTTCGACATCGCGCTTTGAAACCCTATATTGAGTATTGCCTTTTGCTGCAATTTGTGGCAAATGAGTTATGGTTATAACTTGCATCTTGCTTGCCATTGAAGCCATAAGTTCCGCCATCTTGTGTGCGATGTCGCCCGAAACGCCCGTGTCAATCTCATCGAAAATGACGGTCGGCAACGATACCGATTCTGAAAGAATGGCTTTGATGCTCAGCATCAGACGGCTAATCTCACCTCCGGATGCAATCTTCGAAATGTTTTGAGGCTCGTGGTTGCGGTTGGCGCTGAACAGGAAGTTGACGCTGTCGCGTCCTGTAGGGGAGAAGTCCTCGCCACTGTTGAGGATTATCTGCAGTTGAGCGTTAGGCATCCCAAGTCCGACCAGATGACTGCATATTTTCTTGCCAAGAGGCCCAATCACTTTGTTACGGCGGGCTGTCAGGTCGGAAGCGAGTCTGTCGAGTTTTTTTTCCGTTTCGGCGAGTTGCTTTTCGGCCTTTTCAATCAGCAGTTCGCAGTTGCCCGATTTGTCCAGCTTGGCCTCGAGGCTGTTTTTTATCTCGATTAGTTCGGCGGCGTTATTGGCTTGGTGCTTTTGCAGTAGGCTGTACAGCTGGTCAAGTTTCGAGCGCAGTTCCTCAAGCCTTTCGGGCTGGTTTTCGAGGTGTTGCAGGTCGTGCTCAAGTTCCTGCGCAAAGTCTTTCATCTCAATGTTGACCGACTCGAGCCGTTGCAGGTATTCCTCCGATTTGGCGAAAGTCCGCTGTGTCTGCTGAATGGCTTGCCTTACTTGCGACAATGCCGACAGCAGATTTTGGTCGCAGTCCTGCAGTATGTAGAGCGCGCCGTTGAGGCTTTGCTGAATGTCGACTACGTTCGACAGCATCTGGAACTCGTTTTCCATTTTCTCCTGGTTTATCTTTTCAGGGCCGAATTCAGCCAGTTGGTTGTATTGGAATTGGTTGTAGTCGTAGTCGGCCGACATTTTTTTTGCGTCGTCCTTCAGCTTTTCAAGTTCGGCTTGCTGATGCTTGTATTCGTGATAGGCCAGCGAGTATTGCTTGAGCGTATCGGCGTTTTGTGCGGTGGCGTCAACAACTTTCAGCTGGAACAGGTTGTTGTTCAGTTCCAGGTTCTCGTGTTGCGAGTGAATGTCGATCAGGTATCGGCCTAAATCTTTGAGGCAGTTTAGGTTGACAGGCGTGTCGTTGACAAATGCGCGCGATTTGCCGTTTGGCAGCAGTTCCCGTCGGATTATAGTCTCGTCCTGATAGTCGAGGTCGAGGTTTTCGAATATTTGTTCCAGTTTGTAAGGCTTGATGTTGAATGTGGCTTCAACAACGCATTTTGTTTCGGCATTGCCTATTGCCGAAGTGTCGGCACGGTTGCCCAAAGCCAGCATAAGTGCGCCAAGCAGAATTGATTTTCCTGCACCAGTTTCGCCAGTGAGTGTCGAGAATCCGTCAGTGAAGTCGACGGTCAGTTCGTCAATCAGGGCATAGTTCTGTATGTGGATTTTCAGCAGCATTTCAGTTGTCGTGTGCTTCGTGTATGCATGACGCGGTAATCCAGACTATTCCGCCGGTCAGCACGCCAAGTGCTCCGTCGCGCATGCGTCGTTGGCTTATGGCCGATTGTGCGCCAAGCAGATAGTATTCGTCGTCAGTGAGGTTCGGATTGAGAGCCTTCAGCTTTTCGGCGGCTTTTGTGGTGTTGCCTATTAAAAGTATGTAGGCAAACGGGATTACAATGCCGAGCGATATGGAGGCGTCATTGTCGCCCATGTCCAATGTGATTGGCGGGATGAATGCGGCGGTGGCGCATGAGGCGACGCCTCCAGCGTAGAATCCCCAGCAGAATCCCTTGTTGTAGTCGGCTCTGCCTTTAAGGTAAAGCTTCATTTGGTCAACTGTCATGTCGTCGTCGTACGATTCTGGCGAGTAGAATATTTGCTCATTTGCGCCATTGCTTACGGAGAACACCTTGTATAGCTTCTTGCTTTTCTGCTTTCCATTGGCCAGTTGGTAGTGGAGTACCGTGTCGCCTTTCTCGTTCATTTCAACATTGGTGGAGGCGGCGATTATGCGCTTGCCTTTCATCAGCATGATTGTGTCTTGTGCGTTTGTCAGGTGCGGGGCCGAAAAAAGCGCCGCTAACAGAGCTAAAATCTTCAATTCCATATTAGTTGTGAATGCTATTTTTCCGATTTCAAATCTACAATCAACAAATGAGATTTGAAATATTGTAACCGCAAAATATTTAGTCACATTCTCTATGTGAAAATCAGGAAATCGTTTGTTCTGGTTCCGAAATCCGGGTCTGAAAATTGAATTTCATGGCCAGTGATTAATCCCCGTAAAACACGTTCAGCTTGTTGATGGCCTCATTCAGGTCCTTGGCGTTGGGCTTGTAGCCTTTTATTGGGTTTAGCAGGTGGTCGGTAATCTCGAGCATCCCGTTAGGCTTCTTTTCGACTATTATGTCGTTGTCGGTGATGAACGCGAAGTTGAGGTTGTCGCCCACCACGTGCCAGTTGCGGAACGTGGTGTCTTGCAACAGTCGGCCCATGCTGTAGTCCGATATCGGGTTTGTGACTCCCAGCACGTCGTGCATCAGCGTTGCCGACAAGTCGTAATGTGTGGTGCGGTGGCTGAAGGTGGCTGGTCCGCATCCAGGCTCGTGGACAATCAAAGGCACGTGGATTTGCGTGTTGCTGTAGTTGCTCCCGTGTCCCCAGTAGTTTTTGTGGTTCTCGTTGAATTCCTGTCCGTGGTCGCCGGTGATGACTATGTACGTATTGTCGAGCAGGCCCTTGCTGTCGAGTGAGTCGATGGCAATCCCGATAAGCGAGTCGATGGCGTTCAGGCAGTTGAGGTACAGATTCCAGAATGGGGAGGGGTCCATGTCGTTGTTGAGCTTCATGTAGTCGGCAAAATCCCACGATGGTGTGAACTTCTTTTCACGTTCTTCGGGGTAGAAGAAATTGTGTGCAAGGTCGTAGAACATGAAGGCGAAGAACGGTCTGTCGGTGTCCATCGAGTCCAGATAGTTTGTGAAATTGTCGGTTAGTTGGCAGTCGCGGTCGTAGGCGCGTTCGCCTTCGGTGTCGGGGATTATGTCGGCATTCCGGAAAATGAGTTTCGCAAAGTTCGGATTGGTGAGTGTGGCGCTGGCAAAAGTGCTTATTTGGTAGCCTTCGTCTTGCAAGGTGTTTATCAGCACGGGTGTTGTCCCGCTTATATCGAAGTCTTTCCAGTAGTACGACGATGCTCCGAAGAACATTCCGAATATGCTTCCGCGTGTTCCGTTGCTGCTGCTTAAGTGGTTGGTGTATAGTTGGTTTTGCGAGGCAATCGCCGATATGTTCGGCATCGCATCTTCATTTAGTCCGCGGTAGTTCCACGAGTCGATGGCTATCAGCAGGATGTTTCGTTTGCCGGTGCTGTCGTTTCTCACAATTTCGCTTTGCGGATAATTCAGCCCGTTCTGCTTGCCAAAATCGGCCTTCAGCAAATCGTCCTGCGATACGACGCCCATCTTGATCATGAGCCGTGTCGCGGTTACCGGAAAGTAGTACGGCAAATGTGACGCGCTTTTTATTACCGACTGGCGTTGTGCCACAGCCGCGTAGGCGTGGACAGTGTTTGAAAAGAGGGTGAAAGCCAAGAACAAGACCAGTGCTTGGGTGAAATATGCCTTTTGTGTCTTGCCATAAATCCAGGCAGTCAGTCTCTTCAGCAGCATGTTGACTGCTATTATGCCTATAATCACCAATGTGACTTTGGCATAAAGGCTGAAATCGAATTGGAAGATTTCGCCACCGCCGTCGCCGAAGAACATGCTCAGCACCATTCCGTTGATGTGGAACCTGTAAAGCGCGAAACAATAGCTGTTTATGTAAAGCAATATGTTGAGCAGCGACGACATTGAAACGTGCACAATGTTGGCGGCACGTTTGTTGCGAGTCGCAAGCAGTACAGCTACAGACAGCATGAAAGGAACCAGCGCGAAAAGGGCGGCGTGTGAAAATGCGGCTGTGAGAAAAAATAGGTTGCCTAGGCAGTCCATGTAGTTGGCTTGCGGACTATTGGCAAGGTACGCAATAAACTGTGCGCCAGTGGTGAGTACCGTCGTGGCGTAGAACAGAAAACCTTGTCTTATGCTTTCCTTCATGGTGATAATGAAAAATCAGGCACTGAACTGAAATATGTCCAGTGCCTGCTATTTATGCAAATGTCTGTATGTCGTGAAGTTTCTTGTATTGCCCGTTCAGCGCCATAAGTTCGCTGTGGGTGCCGTGCTCGATGATCTTGCCGTCTTGCAGGACGCAGATGAGGTCGGCGTTGACAACTGTCGATAGCCTGTGCGCAATGACAATTGAAGTGCGGTTTTCCATCAAGCGGAACAGTGCATCCTGCACCAGTTTCTCCGATTCGGTGTCTAGTGCCGAAGTGGCCTCGTCAAGAATCATTATTGGCGGATTGGCCAGTATTGCGCGTGCAATGCTGATGCGTTGCCGTTGACCGCCGCTCAGTTTCCCGCCACGGTCGCCAACGGTGCTTTGGTAGCCGTCGGGAGTCTCCATTATGAAGTCATGTGCGTTGGCGATCTTTGCCGCGGCAATAACCTGTTCCATTGTGGCATTATCCACGCCGAATGCTATGTTGTTGAAAATGGTGTCGTTAAACAGAAAACTCTCTTGTCCGACAATGCCCATGAGTTTGCGCAGGTCGGTTATTTTCAGGTCCCGAATGTCGGTGCCGTCAACCATTATGCTTCCGCCGACAACATCGTAGAAGCGAGGCAGAAGATCGGCCAGAGTCGATTTTCCTGAGCCGGATTGACCTACAAGCGCAACTGTCTGGCCTTTCTTTATTGTCAGGTTAATGCCGTCAAGCACCAGGTCGCTTGCATACTTGAACGATACGTTGCTGTATTCAATCTTGTCGGCGAATTTTTCTATGGCTTTCGGATTTTCGGCATCGCGGATGGCTATTTCGGCATTCAGCAACATGTCGATGCGGTCGCTTGACGCAAGGCCTTTCTGTATTGCGTACCATGCGTCGATGACTTGTTTGGCTGGCGATATCATTTGTGAGAAGACAACCAGATAGCCAATGAGTTCGGAACTGGTAAGGTTGCTGGTGCCGTTCATCACCAGGCTTCCGCCAAACCACAGCACAACCACGAGGATGACGGAGCCGAGGAATTCGCTGAGCGGGCTTGCCAGTTCGCGACGGCGCATCATCTTTTTCGATTCGCGTATGAATTGGCGGTTCTCGCTGTCGAAGTTTGCGTACACCTTGCTGTGGGCATTGAACGACTTTATGATTCGCAGTCCGCCAAGTGTCTCCTCAATAAGCGACAGCAGGCTTCCCAGCTTGTTCTGCACTGTTGTCGATTTACGGCGCAGTGTGCTTCCTATCTTGCCTACGATGTAGCCTGAAATGGGTAGCATTATCAGCACGAACAGCGTCAGTTTCGGGCTCATGTATATTAGCAGAGCCATTGACAGAATGAGTGTCACCGGGTCCTTGAATATCACGTCAAACGATCTCAGCACCGATACTTCAACCTCGTTCACGTCGTTGGTCATTCGCGATATCACATCGCCTTTGTGCTCATCGGAATAGAACCCGAGCGACAAGCGTGTTATCTTGTTGTACAGTTTGTTGCGCAGGTCGCGTACTACGCCGTATCTGATGTTCACCATCACAAGTTTCGATGTGTACCAGAATCCTGTCTTGAAGAATATGGCTATAAGAATGAAGCCTGACAGGTAGAGCAGGGCGGACGGTTTTCCGTATTCGGCAATTATCTGGCACAGGTATGAGTTGAATATCTGCGACAGCGAGTCGAGGCTTCCGTCGAATTGGACGGGGCCTGCTGTCGGGTTCATGTTGGTGTCGAACAGCACGTCCAGAAACGGTATTACCATCGTGAACGAGAAAAGTCCTGCTATTGTTGATAGTCCAATAAACAGGAAGTTCAGCATCGCCTGCTTCCAATATTGTGGAAATACGTATTGAAGTATTCGCTTTAATCCTTTCATTATGCTTGGGTTAGAAGTAAATGCCTGTGTAGTTGTGTGGTGTTATGTTCATCATTTCCCGCTTTACGTCATCGCTTACGTTTAGCGTCTGTATGAATTCGTGTATTGATTGCTCTGTCACTTTCGAGTTTGTGCGAGTCAGTTCCTTCAGAGTCTCGTATGGTTTCGGATAGCCCTCGCGACGCAAGATTGTCTGCAAGGCTTCGGCCACCACGCTCCAGTTTGCCTCAAGGTCGTTTTTGAGTTTATCTTCATTGAGAATCAGTTTGTTAAGGCCTTTTTGCAACGATTTGAGCGCTATTACGCTGTGTCCGATAGGAACGCCTATGTTGCGCAATACTGTTGAGTCGGTCAGGTCGCGTTGCATGCGCGATATTGGCAATTTCGACGAGAAGTGCTCAAATACGGCATTTGCCACGCCAAGGTTTCCTTCGGCATTCTCAAAGTCGATAGGGTTGACTTTGTGTGGCATTGCTGATGAACCGACTTCGCCAGCCTTGATTTTCTGCTTGAAGTATTCCATCGACACGTATGTCCAGATGTCGCGACAAAGGTCGATTAGTATTGTGTTCAGGCGCTTGAAGTTGTCGAAAATTGCCGACAGGTCGTCGTAGTGGGCGATTTGCGTGGTTGTCTGCAGACGCTCAAGGTGAAGTGTGTTCTTCACGAAGTTGTTTGCAAATTCAACCCAGTCAATTTCAGGATAGGCAACCATGTGGGCGTTAAAACCGCCAGTTGCGCCACCGAATTTTGCAGAGCAAGGAATGCTCTTGAGCAGTTCGAGTTGCTTGTTGAGGCGTTCAACAAAAACCATCAGCTCTTTGCCCAGACGGGTAGGTGATGCAGGCTGTCCGTGGGTGTGAGCCAGCATTGCAACGTGCTTCCATTGTTCTGCCATGTCGGTCAATTGGTTGATTACCTGTTCAATCAGTGGGTAGTATACGTCCTTTATGGCATCGCGGAGCGAGTATGGAATGGCTGTGTTGTTGATGTCTTGCGAAGTCAAGCCGAAGTGAATGAATTCCTTGTATGATTCGAGGCCAAGCACGTCGAATTTCTCCTTCAGGAAATATTCCACAGCCTTGACGTCGTGGTTTGTAGTCTTTTCTATTTCCTTGATGCGCAGAGCGTCGTCAAAAGTGAAGCTCTTGTAGATGTCGCGGATTTTGTCAAAAATCGATTTATCGACACTTTCAAGGTTCTTCAATGGAATGTTGCAAAGTGCTATGAAATATTCACATTCAACCAATACGCGATAGCGGATTAGCCCAAATTCAGAAAAATAGTTGTCAAGAGATTCTGTTTTTGAACGATAGCGGCCGTCAATAGGGCTAATCGCTGTTAATTCGTTAAGTTCCATGTCTATATGTTTTTCAAAATGTTATTTTTAATTCTAAATCCTAATCCCGATAGCTATCGGGATTAAATGCTAGCCGATGATGCGCCAATTTCGCGGTTTATTTTGCGCATAAGGCCTTGAAGCACGGCACCAGGGCCTACTTCAACAATCTCCGTCAATCCGTTGGCAATCATGTTTTGCATTGTCTGAGTCCAGCGTACAGGCGATGTGAGTTGAGCTACAAGGTTTTTCTTTATTTCGTCGGGATTTGTTACAGGGCTTGCCGTCACGTTTTGGTAAACAGGACATATTGGTGCTCTGAACGTCACTTCGTTTATTGCCTTCTCCAATTCAACGCGTGCAGGTTCCATCATCGGCGAGTGGAATCCACCGCTTACCGACAACTTGATGGCACGTTTGGCGCCCATTTCGGTAAGTTTTGCGCAGGCTTTGTCGATGCCTTCGTTTGAGCCGGATATTACAAGTTGCCCCGGGCAGTTGTAGTTGGCAGGGACTATTCCGTCTATTTCGGCGCAAACCTGCTCTATGGTGGCATCTTCCATGCCTATAATTGCGGCCATTGTCGAAGGGTTTTGCTCGCAAGCCTTCTGCATGGCCATTGCACGTTTCGACACCAGTTTCAGTCCGTCGTCGAACGACAGTGCGCCAGAAGCCACAAGTGCCGAGAATTCGCCAAGCGAGTGGCCTGCAACCATGTCGGGCTTGAAGTTTTCGCCGAGGGTTTTTGCCAGTATCGCTGAATGCAGGAATACGGCAGGCTGTGTCACTTTTGTCTGCTTAAGGTCGTCGTCGGTGCCTGAAAACATCAGGTCGGTAATGTTGAAGCCTAAAATCTGGTTGGCTCTGTCGAATAGCTCTTTTGCCAGGCTGGAGTTCTCGTATAGGTCTTTGCCCATGCCTACGAATTGTGAGCCTTGTCCGGGAAATACGTATGCTTTCATATTTTTAGTGATTTTTTATCAAGAGAGAAAAAAGCAAATGCTGTGCCATTTAATGAAGATTCTTGCCAATCAGGTTCATGAATTCAGCTCTTGTGGTGTTGCTGTTCAAGAATGCGCCGGTAAAGGCCGATGTCGTGGTGCACGATTCCTGCTTTTCCACGCCACGCATCATCATGCACATGTGCTGCGCTTCAATCACCACGGCCACGCCAAGCGGGTGCAGCGTGTCGTTGATGCAGTCTTTTATCTGGTTAGTCAGGCGTTCCTGGACTTGCAGACGGCGCGAGTAGGCGTCAACCACGCGGGCAATCTTGCTCAAGCCTGTTATGTATCCGTTTGGAATGTAGGCGACGTGTGCTTTCCCAAAAAATGGCAGCATGTGGTGTTCGCAAAATGAAAAAACCTCTATATCCTTGACAATCACCATTTGTGAGTATTGCTCCCTGAACATTGCACTCGTCAAGATGGCTTTTGGGTCCTGATGATAGCCTTGGGTGAGGAATTGCATCGCCTTGGCGACACGTTCGGGGGTTTTTATCAGGCCTTCGCGGTCTGGGTCTTCGCCCAATGTTTTGAGTACCTCGCGGTAGAGCGACGACAGTCCCTTTGTCTGTTCCTCGTTGTATTTGTCGATGCGGCTGTAGCTGAAGTCGTCTAAATCTTGTTCCATATCTTTATCCGTAATATTCAATGTAGTTGTTTTCTGTCTCGATGAGTTTTATTTTGTGTAGTTCGGCGCCTGCATTCTTGATGTCGCCTTCCAGCTGGTGCCAAATGGCTATGGCGATGTTTTCTGCCGACATTATCATTCCTTGCAGAAAGTCGACCTCGACATTCAGGTTTCGGTGGTCGAGCTTGTCAATGACGTTTTTCTTGATGATATTGCTCATTTCCTTTATGTTGATGACCATTCCTGTTTCAGGATTGACCTCGCCTTTGACGGTGACCAGGAGTGTGTAGTTGTGCCCGTGCCAATTTATGTTGGAGCATTTGCCGTATATTTCAACGTTCTTTTCATCGCTGTAGGCGGGATTGAAAAGACGGTGGGCACTACTGAAACATTCGCGACGTGTTAGATATACCATTTTTTATATGTTATGGCGCAAAAATAACAAAAATAGTTAGTGGTTCGTCATATTTGAAAAATGGCATGATAACAAGAAACGCCCGACAAATGTCGAGCGTCTCCTGAAAGTATGTATATCTAAAATAGGTTATACAAGACCTTGGTCAAGCATTGAGTCGGCAACCTTGATGAAACCGCCAATGTTTGCGCCCTTTACGTAGTTCACATGGCCGTCAGCCTCTGTGCCGTATTTGACGCAAGTTTGGTGAATGTTGATCATGATTTGGTGCAGACGTGCATCGACTTCTTCACGGGTCCATGGCAGACGCTCTGAGTTTTGGGTCATCTCCAAGCCTGATGTTGATACACCGCCGGCGTTAGATGCCTTGCCTGGTGAGTAAAGTATCTTTGCATTTTGGAACACCTCTACTGCCTCGGCGGTAGATGGCATGTTTGCGCCTTCGCATACAACCTTTACGCCGTTTGCTATCAATTGCTTTGCTTCAGCCTCGTTAAGTTCGTTTTGAGTTGCGCATGGCATTGCAACATCGCACTTGATGCCCCATGGACGTTGACCTTCGAAGAATTGAACGCCATATTTTGTAGCGTATTCTGAGATGCGGCCACGGCGAACATTCTTAAGGTTGAAGATGAATTGAAGCTTCTCTTCGTTGATGCCGTCTGGATCGTAGATGAAGCCAGATGAGTCAGACATTGTAACAGGTTTTGCGCCTAATTGGATAAGCTTCTGCACTGCATATTGTGCAACGTTGCCTGAACCTGATACGCAAACTGTCTTGCCCTTGATGTCGTCGCCTTTGGTCTTAAGCATTTCCTGTGCGAAGTAAACCACGCCGTAGCCAGTTGCTTCTGGACGGATAAGGCTGCCACCCCAGTTGATGCCCTTGCCGGTCAACACGCCGGTGAACTCGTTGCGCAAACGCTTGTATTGGCCAAACAGGTAGCCAATCTCACGGCCGCCTACGCCTATGTCGCCTGCTGGTACGTCAGTGTCGGCACCGATGTGCTTGCTCAATTCGGTCATGAAGCTTTGGCAGAAACGCATTACCTCGTTGTCTGATTTGCCTTTTGGATCGAAGTCAGAACCACCTTTACCGCCACCCATTGGCAATGTGGTCAAGCTGTTTTTGAATACTTGCTCAAATGCCAAGAATTTCAAGATGCCCAAGTTTACAGTTGGGTGGAAACGGATGCCACCTTTGTAAGGACCTATGGCGCTGTTCATTTGTACACGGAAACCGCGGTTGATTTGTATCTCGCCTTTGTCGTCCAACCAAGGAACACGGAACATGATGACGCGCTCTGGCTCTACCATGCGCTCAAGAATCTTGCCTTGTTTGTATTTAGGGTTCTCGTCGATGAATGGCATTAATGTCTCAACGACTTCCCTAACTGCTTGGTGGAACTCAGTTTCGCCTGGGTTCTTGGCAATAACTTTTGCCATGAATTCATCCACCTGTACGTTTAAAATGTCTGACATGTTATTTTGTTTTAAAAGTTTATGTTTCGTCTTTTTTACGGGTCAAAAATAAATCAACAAATACACACTCAATCTTGACTCATTGGGTTTTACGTAATATACGTAGCACTTTATTTTTTGATTTATTGGCAATGGTAATCTATTGATATGTAATAGTATACACATTTATGATTATGCCCAGCCACGAATCTTGTAATATAGGAGTGCAATTTGTTCCCGTGCGACTGTTATCTGCAGTTTCAGGTAGTTCCAGAAATTGTAACGGAATGCCAGCGTTGCATTGAATTTCTCTTTTGCTTTTTCCGGTTTTTTCTGGATTAGCAGGCTCTCGTCCAATGGTTCCGATTCCGAGGCGCATCCTGTGGCATGTTCGAACCCTACCGATTTGAATGCGAGTATCGACCTTTTCACCTGTTCAGGTTGCGCTATTATGAGCAGGGTGTCCGAAATGGCGCTATCGGGTAGCAGTAGCCTAATGTTTTGGGCCTGCTGATGCGTGTTGATGCCCGTTTTCTCATATATTATTTTTGTGGTGTCGATGCCATGCAGTGCCAGTTCCTTGTTAGTGATGCTAATGTCTGCCGAATATTCCGATGCTGTGTCGCATGGCATGGCCACAACTATAGTCGCGTTAGTGAAAGTGCTTGCCATTTCCGAAGTATAGTAGCATTTCAGCATGCCGTCGGCACTTGGCATTCCGCACCCGCTGAGCATTACTATGTAGTTGGGTCGCATGAATATGGTGTCGTTTCTTGGATAGGCGAGATTGGCGTATGCGGCATACGGCAGTGTTGTGAAACTGAGTGCAAGCATGGCTGATGCTATAGCTCCCATCACTATTATCCACACTTTCAGTACAGTAATTGTCTTTTTCATATTGAGTTGACATTGTGACCGCAATTTTAACCATTTTGCCGATATGTACGATGTCAATGTTGTAAGTTTTTGAATACGAGGCGAACAGAGTCTCAAATGCGCATTATTTAATGGCGCCCCGTAGGGGACATGGAATGTGTCAGTGATGGCGTATCGTAGATTACCTATATGGATTTTTTTCGAACAGTTGCAATTGACAATTGTGATTATCATGTCTTTATAAAGACAAATGCAAGATGATTTGTTTCACATACTCTAAATTTTATGACTGATAACAGCGCAAACAGCATTTCAACTTTCACCACGCAACCAATTGTCATTAAACGACATCTTTCCGTATATTAGCATACTCCAAAGTGTGTGGTAGAATGGCAATTTGCGAAACAGACATATCAATGCGTTACGGCGAACAGTCTCTCGCCACGCCCATAAAGCGCAGGAGCCAATCCCCAACGGGTTTGCAAAACCCGAGTGCGTGGGCCCGCCCAATCCCGATAGCTATCGGGAGGGCGAGGGTGCGCAGTTGTGAATGCCAACCGAGCATAAATTCCACAAACGTGGTTTGGAACACGTTTGTAAAGGAATTTAGCGAGGGCAGGCAGAGCGGGGAGCGCATTAATTTGGGCGCAAGTTTTGCTTCTTTTGGTCAAGCAAAAGAAGATAAGAGCTACATGCCCGTAGGGCGCCAGTTTGGCTTCATTTTTGAGCAGTTCTATAGATGCCATGCATTTCGGTTTGTGTAAAGAATTAGTACAATACTTGACAAATAATCCTTAATTATGAATAGATTACTTAGTTTGATTTTTGCATCAATAAGTGTGATGCAAGTCGCCTCAGCTCAGGATTCATTAACCGTGAAGATGAATCACATTGATGAGTATAGAGAATATGTTTTAAATCACAGAAAGGATTTCCTTGTTGTGAAATTTCCTTTGAATATGCAAGATGTGGATGAGACTTCGTGTTACATAGACTATGAAAAGCCCGATACTCTTTTCTGCTATTTCCAGAATGATGATTTAGTGCTACTGGAACATCGTTTGGACAGATTGATGGGAAATTGCGATAATGACTACAAACGATATATAGAATACAAACGTGCCTATTTTGAGGATGGTAAATTATGTTTGGAAGAGGAATATATGAACCAATATGTAGAAGGATGGGGCCCGTCGGAAAGCGGGAAACGCGTAATTGTCAACTATTGTTATGT
>JAZUEN010000021.1:0-48381 GCA_045640185.1 Bacteroidales bacterium | reverse complement strand
ACGCTTATTAAAACTATAAAAATTAACGTTGTAATTTATGCTGAATATTGTTCCATGAAAAGAATCGGTAACCACATAACTTGCATTGCAAATTAACGATACAAACTCTCTTGGACCGACATCATCTAGTAATTTATCCTTATCTAATACAAATGGTGTCGTTAATATGTAATAAACAGGCAAATTCTTTTCCTTGCCCAATTGTTCTGCGAAATCAACAATGCATTGCTTTTGTCCTAAAATATAGCATAGTATGTATTGTTGTGGCAGGTTTATTGGAGAGTCTATTTCATCCCACTCTTCTGGTGTCAACAAAAGGGTAGGATCGACAACATACTCGCATTTCTTCCCTGCGATTTTCTCTATGACATTGCAATTCTGTCTTTCACGGCAAGACAAATAAGAAAAGTCCGCCAACTTGTCTCCCAATATTTTTAGATAATCTTCTGAAATGGAAACCGTACCAATACTGGGAGCATACGATTTTTTCTTTGCCTTATCATTGACAAATGGCAAGAAAAAAACATAATCGTTGGATGAATTGATGAAATCGCTCCATGTCTGGTCGCTTCCAACAACAAAGGCATCATATAGGACATTTATTTCCTCTGTGTCGCACGCGGTATATTTTCTTTTCGAACAAGGAATATATTGCTTATGGAATTTATTAAACCTTGTTATGACTTTGCGGAAATCATCAGTTTTAAAAAAATAGAATTCATCGTTTTTATTGATTTTTATTAATCCTAACCATTTCAAAACCACTTTTATCACTCTAATGGCAAAACGCAACAATGGGTTACGTAAATGCCTGCAATATTGAACATACTCACAATCATACCCATTTTGTCTAATGACCTTAGCCAAAGCATAAGCCTGTAATATTGTGCCATAATTGGGTCCATAATGTAACCCTAACAATCCTATTTTCTTGCGTTTTTCCATTCCTTCAAAATACAATATATTTTGTATGTTCCTGGTATCTTTTTTATCAACGAAGCCACTCTACTTAAATTACGGTTTCTATAATAACGTTTTAAGGCCTTATTGCAGGCTTTTGAGAAACCAAATCTTTCAAAATTTTCAACAAAGACATGCCTGTCTTTGTGCTTTGGAAATGGATGCTGAAGCTGGTTGTGCCGTCGTTTCATGGCGTCAATATCAACAGGATACATTTGGAATGAATCTTTAGACATATTCAATAAATCCATTCCCTTGGAAGAACTTGCAATGACTGTTGACAGTCCGCAACGAGAGCTGTCATTGCCCGAAAACTGACCTTCCTCGTCCCAATAATCACCTAAAGTAATATCGGCGACTCTATTAATACTCGCATATTTGCATTGATAACAACTTTCTCTATAAAACAGTCCTATCAAAAAAGCAGTGGTATATACGCCATTGGGATAAGTTTCATCTAAGACATATTTACCTTCCTTATTCTTAAGATATAAGCCATAAAGACTTTTGCCGGAATTCGTTTTTTTTCTAAACTCAACACTATATTTTTCTCTTTGACTAACACATTTATTTGCCAATAATGCTCCAGACAATATTTCTTGAGAAGGTACGCCATGACATACTAAATCAACAGTGTACAACAAATCTGGTTTCTTGCCTAAAAAAGAATACAGGCCTGACACTTGACATGGAGTTCCAATAAACAAAACAATTTTGCCGCTTTGCAAATCCTGCTTTATTGATTGATATGTTGCTCCTATTTTGCTTTGTACATATTTGCTGCCTTTTAGCAACACCACATCATCTGGATTTTCTATCCTAATATGCTTGACATTCCAACAATCAATAGAACTACATCCATACACAACCCCACCTTTGTTTAAAATCGTCCTGGACAATACTGATGCCATTCCTCCAGAAGTGGACGTTCTTTGTTCTTCAGTGTTTTTCGCAAAAGCGACATTGGCACTTATTGGATTGTTACACTCAATATCTTTATTATTTGGACAAATTTTAACACATAAATCGCATTCAACACACAAACTTGAATCAACTAAAGGGAAAACATAACCACAGCCATCAGCGACCATTTTTATGGCAGAATGCGGGCAAATGTTTGCACATGCCGAACATCCTGTGCATTTATCTTTTGAACAAATCTGTGATTTCATTTATGCATTCCTTTTTACCTTAAAAGACTTCAATATACCTTTAACAATCTGCCGTTCGTTGTGATTCAATCCAAATAAATACACTGCCAGCAAAGAAACAGGAATGCATATTCCAAATGTCAACACAAACCTAAAATTAAAATCAAAAAATGAAACGCAGCCAAAACTAGCAACAAGGCAAACAATTAATGGGAATATTTCGAATAAAAGTACCGTAGAGATAAAATTCTTGATATCCAATCCTGCGTTTTTATGCAAAAAAGGAATTCGAATAAAGGCATCGACAAATTCAATCAACACGTAACATATCAAAATAGATTCAACCCTACAACCAAAATACATACACACCCATACTATTGGGAAAGTGATAAATTTCATTGTAGAAACAAGCAAATGGTAATTCCTGATTTTACCAGTAGCCTCATTCATAACACTTAACCCCATAGTAAAGGCATCGACTATGCCTGACAGTAACATCATTCTTGCAAACAATGCGGTATAAGGAGGGACCTCTTTCAGCCATAAACCTAACAATGCATCCATTTCAAAAATGCAAGGAACACAAAATATCATCATCAAAAAAAATGTGCACTTACAAAGTGCATTGGATAGATATAATGCCCTTTGCCTGTCACCTGCTCCTTCTGCCTTTACTATTTGAGGACGCAAAGCATTAAATACAGACGTTGAGATAGTGCTCACAATTCCAGATATATGTATCCCCAATCCGTATGCCGCATTTATAACTGTACTTAAATATCGATTTATCACCAATGCTATTCCTTGCGTCCGGCCTATAACACAAGCCGAACTATACACAACCCACCCCGCAAAAGAGCTCAATTCCTTAATGTATTGTTTGTTAAACAAATTCATCTTGGGGAATATACATTCCTCATAATGGAGAAAAGCATACAACGATAAAGCAATGAAATTGAATGCTTGTAATCCAAGCATAATAAAGCCATATACAATGAGTTTGTCAAAGGTCACAAATGGCAAGAATGAAATCAACAAAACCTTTAATAGCCCATCAACTATATCAATAATTGATATGTAAACTATATTTTCATGTGATACCAGCAAAGCCCTAAATGGTGCTGTACAAAAAGTGGTAAACAATATAACAGCAACAATTATATAAACCGATTTTGCGGCACTTATCCTATCTCCTGGAATATTGAGAAACCCATTAAATAATGCTGGCCGTAATGCCACCAATACTAACACTAATAACACTCCTATTGCCAAATGCAATAACTCGCTGTTGCTAAACACTTCCTTTAATTTGGCAACATCACGTCTTCCTTGATAGAACGACATAAAACGTTGTGTTGCTGCAGTCATGGCATTAGTAACAAAGGCCAACATTGATGTGACACCAGCAACAATGGAATACACTCCATAATCACTTGAGCCCAATGTATTCAAAACTATTCGCACAGTATATAGGGACAATAAAGTATTAATTATTGTCCTGACGTATTGTGCCAATGTGTTCGCTATTACACGTCGTGAACTCATATATGAGATTCAATTATGAATTCGTTTTTAATAAATTGATAGTCATGTGTTTACATTTTACCAACAATAATGGAACCACCACACCAAAGAGCAAATATAATAGCCACCATTGTGCCCTTGCATAATCGATAATAACAGGAAATTCTGCCAACTTATCAACTGGCAATTTGTATAAATAGATTATTAATAACGATACCATTTTAAATGACAAAAAATGCCATGTCAATATTGGTAATGTATTATTCCCAATAAATACCAATGAAGATAATAAAAAATCTTTATTGCTATATGAAATATATGTACCAATGCTATATAGCGCCATTATTCCACAAATAGATATAATTAAATAAGGCAATATGGTTTGAATATCCACAGCAAACATTCCCACCTTAAAAACAAATGCCAATGGAATTAATAGCAAAAAAACAACTGGTGAAATCCAATACTTTAAATGAATTTTTATGTTGTATGTCTTATATATTTTCCCTAAAACCATATAAAGAGAAGCCAACAACTCTAATTTACCTATTCCAAAAAAAGGAATTTTGAAGTTATAATTGGCAACCAACATCCAAAATAACAACAAAAGGACAAAACTCAATTCTTTGCCAAATTTCATTTTTCTGTTAAACGGAAAGTAATATATACAATGAATTGACTCCAAAACAAAGTCTTCAAGAACCAATATCCACCCAACAATTGTTCTTGACCATGAAATCCAAATACTATTCTAAAACCCTTTTCAAAAAATTCCTTAAAGCCGTATAAATAAGAAACAACTCCTTGATATTGGACACAATCACTATATATATGCAACTTGAAGAAGACATTGTGGAACAAAAGGAAAAGCAATCCCCATTTGCACCACGGCCAATATATTCCTTTAGCCTTTCTTATAAGGAAACTCTTAACATCATGCAAATATTCATCTTTAAAAAAGAAACCTGAGAAAAAGAAAAAAAGCGGCATATGAAACAAATTGACATAATGCTCTCCAAAAGTTCTTGTACATGAATGCCCCAAAACCATTAAAATAATGGCAATGCCTTTTGCTATAGTTACAGCATTGTCGCGTTCAACAATTGAATGGCTATAATCAATATCCATTATTTGGGGAAAAGTTTATTACAAATAATCTATTTGCTCGTTTTGTGGATCCAACCATAAATCAGAAGCTATAACAATCGCATCTTTTTTATTGCCAATAACAGAATAATTAGGAACATCCACCTTACCAATCAACCATGTTCCTGCCTGAACCGTCAAATAATCAGGTGTTTCGGCTCCCTTCATTATATGGCACCCATTGCCAAACCAATTGTGGCTTCCAATCCTTATTGGAGCATAGCCAGCTGTATAACTTCCATCTTTTCGTGTTAATTTATGAAAATCGGTATCCATAACTAGACAATCCCATCCAAACAACACTTGTTCACCAAACTCCACATAATTGTAACACGTAAGTCTAAATGTTGTAGTAGCACCAAACTGCGAGCCAAAAATTGTAGTCGAGTTCTTACCTGTTGATATGTAACTATTGTTTCCAATAGATGCCCGACCTTTGAATATAATATTGCCACTATTACTAAAATAGATTCCATTATTGGCAAATAGTTCTACCCCAAAGTACCCCATTCTAATCATGCCAGGCTTAATGTGCGCACTTCCATCTATGGTCAATGTTCCTCCTAATTTGCCGAACTTAGGTTTATACAACCAAATAGGTAATTTAATGGCTTGCCTGAATGGTAAATAATAAAAATTGAAGAATATTGTTTTGTGAATACTCCTTAGCATCCATCTGTTTGTCCATATTTTTTTTAATGCACCCATTATATTGCTAATTCAGCTACAATTAAGGTTGTAAACGAAACGCAAATTCTCTATTTCTTTCTCCGTCCTTTTCCCCCACCCTTTGAATCGATTTTCTTATCCATCACTTTACGCATCCAGGCCCAAAAGCCCTTGCGCTCAAAGTGCGATGCCTTGCCAATACGCAACAACAAACTGTAAACTCGGGTGTTGCGTTTTTGCTGAATCTTGACAAACGGATAAAACACGAATGTGATAAGAAATGCGAGAATGGCGACAATATGCAACTGGAGATTGATAGATGCTCCGCATCTATAGGCAATGAACCAAATGGCAACAATCAGGAAATCAAGGGTAATGAGACCGACAGAAATGCCCACGTGCGAAAAACCCATTTCAATAAAAAGGTGGTGCAGGTGAGTCTTGTCGGGACGGAAAGGGGAATGGCCCTTCAATATTCTGGTTGACATTACACGCAGAGTGTCGAAGACAGGAATGGCAAGCACCGCCAATGCAAATGCGGCCAGACAAAGGCCTCGCGACTGCAACTGAAGACTAGCGACAGAATCAGACGTGAAAAGGTCGAGGACAAAGACAGACATTGCCGTTCCCAACATCAGGGTGCCACCATCGCCAATGAACATTTTTGATGTCTTGCCAAACACATTATGCAGAAAAAACGGTATCAAGGCGCCTGCAATGGAAAATGCCAATATGGCCATAACCTGATTGCCAATGTACCAATACATTGCGCCGAACACAAGACAGGCCATATTTCCAAATCCCGACGAATAACCATCGACACCATCAATAAGATTGATGGAATTGATAATGCCGACAGAGGCGACAACCGTCAACGGAACATATATCCAAGGTGAAAGAATGACACCCAAATGCCACATTCCGTAGAAGCTGCCAATGCGAATGCCAACACCATACATAAGGAACAGCGTTACGGCTATTTCTAGGATGAAGCGCAAGGTAGGTGAAATATCGCGTATGTCGTCAGTGATGCCAACAACCAACATAATAAACATTGCTAAAAATATTCCTTCAATATCACCATTATCGACTAAGCCCAGGTAGGTGAGAACCGAAGCGGCAAAAATTCCGAAAAACACTGCCAAACCGCCAAGTACAGGGACTGGTGTCCGCTGCAGTTTACGAGCATCCGGATTATCAACGATGTTGTACTTTACAGCCAGTCTCAAAACCAAACTGTAAGCCAGCAACGTTGTAATGAATGCTGTCAAGAACGATATTACAATGTTTATAGCCATTTATTTGTTGATTTGTTGATTTGTTGATTCGTTGATTCGTTCCTTAATAATTCTATCCCCAATAGATGATACAATCATACGGCTATTGGGTTCTTTTGATTCGTTTTTGTTCTTCTCTTTGCCACTTAATTACAACCGTCCGTCAACTTTATCCTTTGGCAAGAAGCCCTTTACGTCGAAGATAACGTGGCTGGGCTTCAGCAACGACTCTACGTCAAGTTTGGCGAATTCGTTGTGCGATACGGCCAATATGGCTGAATCGAACTTGCTCTTCGGCAATTCGTTCACCACGTCGATGCCATACTCGCGCTTTGCTACCGCTGGATTTGCCCACGGATCGTATATGGTAAGATTGAGGTTGTACTCTTTCAGCGACTTTACAATGTCGTACACCTTGGTGTTCCGCACATCCGGGCAGTTTTCCTTGAATGTGAAGCCTAGTATCAGAATGTTCGAGTTGAGTACCTGAATGCCTTTCTTGAGCATCAACTTGATCACCTGGTTGGCCACATACTCGCCCATTCCGTCGTTCATTCGGCGACCGGCCAGTATTATCTCGGGATTGTAGCCATAGCGTTGGGCGCATTGTGCAAGATAGTACGGATCGACTCCGATGCAGTGCCCGCCTACCAAACCTGGCTTGAACGGCAGGAAGTTCCACTTGGTTGATGCGGCTTCGAGAACGTCGTTGGTATCGATGCCCATTCGGGTGAAAATCTTCGAGAGTTCGTTGACAAAGGCTATGTTGATGTCACGCTGCGAGTTCTCAATCACCTTGGCGGCCTCGGCAACCTTGATTGTAGGTGCCAAATGTGTTCCTGCGGTTATTACCGACGAATACACCTCGTTGACTATCTTGCCTATCTCGGGCGTGGAGCCTGATGTCACTTTCTTTATCTTCTCCACTGTGTGCAACTTGTCGCCGGGGTTGATGCGCTCTGGCGAATAGCCTGCATAGAAATCGATATTGTATTTCAGGCCCGACACTTCTTCTATCACAGGTATGCATTCCTCTTCTGTGACGCCCGGATATACGGTTGACTCGTACACCACGATGTCGCCCTTTGAAATCACACGGCCTATGGTGGTGCTGGCTCCGTACAATGGCGTAAGGTCTGGATTGTTGTCCTTGTCGACTGGCGTTGGAACTGCCACCACATAGAAGTTGCAGTCGCGGATGTCGTCGATTCGCGATGTACACTTGAAACCGTTTTTCAGTGCGGACTGAAGCAACTCGTCGCTTACCTCGAGGGTGGCGTCGTGACCTGCCATCAGTGCCTCAACGCGTTTCTGGTTCATATCGAAACCTACGGTCTCGTATTTTGTCGAAAACAGGCGAGCCAACGGCAAGCCTACATACCCTAAACCTATTACACAAATCTTCATAAATTTTCTGACTTTAGACGTTGGACTATAGACATTAGTCGTTGTCGCACGTCAATATATTCGTTTTATATTCTATTTTTTGTTTTTGTCTGCTTGGCAATTTCCGTTTTTAGTCACTGACAGCAGACATTATCTCTAAATTGTTTGTTTCACTGCCACTATTCTGTCCTAAATACTTTATCAGGTTTCTCAAACCACACATTATTGTTACGACATCTTCACATAATTTGAATATAGTCTTTTGTCTTTAGTATTTTTCATTTCAAATTTTCATAGTACCACCCACACGCTTCCTTCAAGCCTTGACGCATACTGAACTTCGGGCAATATCCCAAAAGAGTTTTCGCCTTATCGATGCAAGCCAGTGAATGTGGGATGTCACCCGCACGATTAGGCCCGTGAACAGGCTCTATTCCTGATATTGCGGAATCAAAAGCCGACAAGTATTCCTTCAGATAATCAACTAGTTGATTAAGCGTGGTGCGCTCTCCATAAGCCGTGTTGTATATCTGGTTGACCGCTTCCGGTTTGGTTGTCTCCATTGCCAAAATGTTCATCTGTATCACATTATCGATATAGGTGAAATCGCGGCTATACTCACCATCACCGTTAATCGTAGGCGATTCGTGAGCAATCAACTTCTTGACAAACAATGGGATGACAGCGGCATAAGCGCCATTTGGGTCCTGGCGGCGACCGAAAACGTTGAAATAACGCAGGCCTATATATTCTGTTCCGTAAGTGCGGGCAAAGACATCGGCATATAACTCATTGACATACTTGGTTATGGCGTATGGTGAAAGTGGCTTGCCGATAACATCTTCGATTTTCGGCAACGATTTTGAATCGCCGTATGTTGAACTGCTTGCGGCGAAAATGAATCGTTTCACCTTGGCGTCACGGGCGGCAATGAGCATATTCAAAAATCCGCCGATGTTGACCGCGTTGGTTGTTGCAGGATCGTTAATCGACCTCGGTACAGACCCTAAGGCGGCCTCGTGAAGCACATATTCGGCACCTTCAACCGCGGTCTTGCAGTCTTCAGAATTACGTATGTCGCCAACTATGAGTTTGAATGTGTCGGGATAATTGTCGAGCAACGGCTGGATATTCTCGATGTGGCCTGTCGAGAAATTGTCGAGACACGTGACGTTGTCGCCACGCTCAAGCAATGCCTCGCATAGGTTTGAACCAATAAACCCTGCGCCTCCTGTAACTAATATATTGCTCATTTTCCGACAATCTTCTTTTGGCATTTTCTCTCTTCAATGCATTCTCAATGCAACTCGCAAATATACAATAACCAAATGAATTATGGATAATAAGACTACCGACTTTGAATGTTTTTCGTTTTTGGATATAGGTAGACTTACCAAAACACCCCCGATTTATTAACAGACGCGGGAACCTGCACTTGACACAATGGTTCTTGATGCACAATTGTCATTGGCAACATACGCACAATGAACAAGTTGCTTTTGTTTCAGATTTATCGTTGCTGTCTTTCAAACAATTTGTCATACTGCGCCTTAAGCCTCATTCCGACTGCCAACTCCGAATAATTTTCGGCAACACGGCTGTAAACGAATTCACTTTTTTTGTCAAACGAATTGTCGCCTATTATCTCAAGTACACGGTTGGCGTAACTCTGTGCCGACAAGTCGTTAATTATCAGATTGTTGTCACCGATAACTGTCCTGCTGAACCCTTGCGGACTGGAAATGGGGACCACTCCGTGACTCATTGATTCGGTTATGGTGTTTGACTGGCCTTCGCGTGGCAAAACTGACGGGAACAATATGAAATGCTTGTCGGACAGTTGGTTCATAATATCAGTATGTCTATGCCCTGGCACAAAACTATATGTGCCTCTCTTTAACATATTGTTCATCATTGTCTTAACTTCATCGACATACTGCTGTTGCCCGATGCCTGTTATTGTCAGTGTCGCGTCGGCGCTTTTCTGTATGATAGAAACCGCCTCGACAATCAGTTTCACGTTCTTTGGCTGTTCCACCCGCCCGAAATAGACAATGTTGACTGGCGATTTCGGCTTTTGGGGAAGACTTTTTGGCAGAAAATCGGATTCAACAAAATTCGGATAATAAAAAACGGGCGTGTTGGCCAATGTCTTTAGAAACGGCTCGTTTTCAATTCCTTGCGAAAAGATGACGTTCGATTTTCGGACTATCTGCCTGAACCAATGCCTATACAATGCCGAGCCCTGCTGGTGAAATGTTTCGGCTCCGCCTCCACGCATTTCATATACAATATTATAGTTCAACAGTTTAGCGAGGATGACGAACAGGTATTCGCAGAAGACGGTTGGCCCGTAAAATCCTGAAATGTGCACAATGGCACGGCGGGATCCAAAAATCAATATAATACTGAAGATTAGTATGTTATAAATCGTACGGAATGGATAGGTAAGATATTTCAGAAAAGGCGTCGTTGTTGCCTTACTGCGTATCTTTTTTATCACCCGAACTTTATAGCCGAATTTGCGCAACAGGCTCACTGTGCGTCTATTGCCTTCCTCGCCTCCGCCGTAGAATGGCACGCTGGTGTTTGGGAAGGAGCCGTAAAAGTATATTGTGTTCAAACCGTTAACCGAATAATTGCCTAAACTGTTCGGCCGATGCCGATTGGTACAAAGATAATCCTTTTGACTGAATGTTGACAGCCTTTGCCATTGCGCTGGCCATTGCGCTGGCATCGTCGACAGGGACAGTGTAGCCATTAACCCCGTTTTCGACAATCCGCCCGATAATTGGCACGCTGAGTGTTGCCACCACTGGAGTCTTCAGGTACAACGCCTCGAGCAACGAGTTGGGCAAGCCTTCGTGCCGTGAAGGCAGGACAAAGCAGTCGGCAAATTTTATCCATTGGTATGGATTCTGAGTCAGACCGATGAAATGCACATTTTGCGACAAACCGCATTTTTCCACCTGGCTTTTTGTCGATATAAGAACTTCTGAACCGACGTTGCAATCCCCAATCAGATACAAATGCGCATTCCGCTCCGACGACGAGAATTGTGCAAAGGCATCTATCAAGACGTCCAGACCTTTCTGTGCACTGAAGCGTAAAACCGAAACAATGTTTGGTCCCGAACAAGTGTATGGCGAAGTGATGCCAGATATTTTCTGGTCAATATATTGAGTGTCAACATAATTATGCAGAATCCGCACTTTTTGCGCATCAACACAAAGCCTGTCAACCAGTTCGGCAGACATCTCCTCGGTCTGCGCCACAATGATGTCAGCCATCGGATAAATGCGCTTGGCAATAAAGTTGAAGAACTTTGAATAGATAGTCAGCGTCATATTGCTACGGACAACGGTTTTAATTCCGCCTGCAATTTTTGAAGCCAATATCACCCTGATATTCAGGTAGTGCAACGAGCAGAACACTGCAACGGGGCGTTCCCGCCTTAGATACCTGACAAGTTTGACGGTGGCAAAATCGTATATCTTATAAACATATAAAAGCGATGCCTTGTAACAATCGGGGATGAAAGGCCGAATCTTGTCGGCAGAGCGCCCGACTACAACAAACTGAACATCAAACTTTTCTGTATCAAGGATTTTTGCAATGGTAATTGTCATACGTTCGGCTCCGCCGACACTGTTTGGCAAGAAAAACACAATCTTGCGCTTGCCACCTGCCGATGATGCCTGACGTTTTAACACAATTTGTTCCCGCAAGTGTCAAACCATTCGACGAACTTTGCCATTCCGTCTTTCAGGAGTGTCTTAGGCCGATAGCCGAAATCGTGCTCCAATGCCGAAGTATCGGCGTATGTACGGTAAACATCGCCTTGTTGCATTGGCAACATCTCCATGATAGCGGACTTGCCTATGGCTGTTTCGAGCATATGGACGAAATCAGCAATTTGTATTGGGTTAGAGCATCCAACATTGTAGATTTTGTGTCCCGATGCGCTTCCTTCTGATCGTGTATTTGTCATAATTTCAACCACATCGACAATGTCATCAATATAAGTGAAATCGCGGAACATATCGCCATTGTTGAACATCTTGATTGGATTGCCGACGCATATTGCCTTGGCAAAAAGCATAGGCGACATATCGGGACGGCCCCACGGACCATATACTGTAAAAAAACGCAGGCCTGTAACCCGCATATCGTACAACTGCGAATAACTTTCGGCCAACGCTTCATCGGCAACCTTTGTGGCCGCATACAGGCTTACGGGATTGCCTATAGGGTTGCTTTCAGAAAACGGGATTGCCTGGCTGTCGCCATATACACTACTCGACGAGGCATATATGAAATGACTGATGCCGTGAGTGCGGCAATTATCCAAAACATTGAAAAAGCCTACTATGTTACTGCCGATATACGCGTAATGGTTGTCTATAGGACAACGTACGCCCGCCTGCGCCGCCAAATTTATGACCTTGTCGAGGTGGATGCTGTCAAAAAGTTGCTGAAGATGCCCGCTGTCAGCGATATCCATCTTCACGAAACTGAAATTGCCGTATCGGGAACTTGCCGTTATGGCACAAGGGTCAAGTCTCGATGCATCAATGCCCAACTCGTTCAGGCGCGCCACCTTTATGGCTAAATTGCTAATGTCGCTCACATTGTCGATGCCTACAACATTATGGCCTTGACCAATCAGTCGTAAGGCAACGTGAAAACCTATAAATCCTGCTACGCCTGTTACAAGCAGATTCATTATCCTATCTTTTGGTAGTCGAATCCCAATTCGGCCAATTCGGCCTTGTCGTAGATGTTGCGCCCGTCGAGTATCAAGTTGCCTCGCATCGATTTTTGAAGCACGCTCCAACTCGGCATTCGGAATACCTTCCACTCTGTGACAAGCATTAACGCATCGGCATCGACTGTCGCTTCATACATATCGCGACAATAGGTAACCGTCCTGCCTACTCGGCGTCGGCACTCGTCCATTGCCACTGGATCGAACACTTTTACGGTGCAACCTGCATTGACCAACTTATCAATAAGGATCAGGGCGGGGGCCTCACGCATATCGTCGGTTTCGGGCTTGAAGGCCAATCCCCATAATGCTATCGTCTTTTCTTTCAGATTGCCGTTGAAATGTTTTTCCAACTTGCTGAACAATATCGATTTTTGTGCTTCGTTGACTTCCTCCACTGCTTTCAGGACACGCATCGGATAGCCGTTCTGCTCGGCTGTCTTTATGAGGGCCTTCACATCTTTCGGAAAACAACTTCCGCCGTATCCGCAACCTGGGTACAGAAATTTCTTGCCAATACGAGTGTCGGTGCCAATGCCCTTGCGAACCATATTGACATCGGCCCCAACCAACTCGCAAAGGTTGGCGATATCGTTCATAAAACTGATGCGGGTTGCAAGCATTGAATTGGCCGCATATTTTATCATTTCTGCTGAAGGTATGTCGGTGAAAATCATACGTTCGCTGTTCAGCATAAATGGTTTATACAATTTCGACATCGTTTTTTGGGCGCGTTCGCTATTTGTGCCGACAACAACGCGGTCAGGTGTCATAAAGTCACGTATGGCCGCTCCTTCTTTCAGAAATTCAGGATTCGACGCAACGTCAAACTCCACTTTGACTCCGCGTTTTTCGAGTTCATCCTCTATTGCGGCTTTGACTTTTTGGGCCGTCCCGACAGGCACTGTCGATTTGGTTACCAACAACGTGTATTTGTTGATGTTTTGTCCGAACTCACGTGCGACTGCCAATACATATTGCAAATCGGCACTTCCGTCTTCATCAGGTGGCGTCCCTACTGCAGAAAAGACTACTTCCACATTATCGAGGCACGATTTCAAATTGGTTGTGAAGTGCAGCCGTCCTGCCGCAACATTACGCATAACCATCTCATCCAAACCTGGCTCATAGATTGGAATCTCGCCTTGAAGCAGTTTGTCAATCTTTTCCTGATTGATGTCAACACAAGTCACATCGATGCCCATTTCAGCGAAACACGTTCCCGAAACAAGTCCAACATAACCTGTACCTACTATTGCAATATTCATATATTGAAAATTTTATTGTTATCTCTCTGCACGCATCGGGTTATTCAGAAAATCCTCATACGACAGACGGATACCATCTTCAAGTTCTGTCTTGTATTTCCAACCTAGTTTTTCGGCTTTCGAAACATCGAGCAACTTGCGCGGCGTGCCGTTGGGTTTGGAAGAATCCCACAAAATTTCGCCCTTATAGCCAATGACCTTTGCCACAAGTTCAGTCAGTTCCTTAATTGTCAATTCCTTGCCAGTTCCTGCGTTGACGGTCTCGTTGCCACTGTAGTTGTTCATGAGGAACACACACAGGTTAGCCAAGTCGTCAACATAAAGGAATTCACGCAACGGACTGCCATCGCCCCAGCAAGTGACTGATGTCGCGCCAGACTCTTTTGCCTCGTGGAAACGACGAATCAGCGCAGGCAACACGTGGCTATGTGTTGGATGATAATTGTCGTTTGGTCCGTAAAGGTTTGTAGGCATAACGCTTATGTAATCGGTACCGTACTGGCGGTTAAGAAATTCGCAATACTTCAATCCTGATATTTTTGCCAAAGCATAGGCCTCATTGGTTTTTTCCAATTCCGATGTTAAAAGGCAAGATTCCTGCATTGGCTGCGGTGCCATTCGCGGATATATGCATGACGAACCAAGAAATTCTAGTTTCTTGCAACCGTTTTGCCAAGCCGAATGTATTACGTTCATCTCCAAAATCATATTTTGGTACATGAAGTCGGCCAAGGCGTTTTGATTGGCAATGATTCCTCCAACTTTTGCAGCGGCGAGAAACACATATTCGGGTTTTTCAGCGGCAAAAAATGCCTCCACAGCATCCTGGCGGCAAAGGTCAAGTTCCTTATGGGTGCGTGTTATGATGTTGTTGTAACCTTGACGCTGCAACTCGCGGACAATGGCAGAACCAACCATTCCACGATGTCCTGCAACGTAAATCTTACTATTCTTTTCCATTGTTACAGAAATTACTAGTCTTCCATTTGTGATTTTAGATACAGTTTCTTCACAAATTTCATATCGTGCTCAACCATAATCTTGACCAAGTCTTCGAATGAAGTCTTGCGAGGGTTCCAGCCAAGTTTTGTCTTTGCCTTGGTTGGGTCGCCAAGCAACTGGTCAACTTCGGCAGGGCGGAAATACTTTGGATCAACCTCAACCAATACTTTGCCAGTAGCCTTGTCGATGCCCTTTTCATTGACACCTTCGCCTTCCCACTTGAGTTCTACGCCCAAATTCTTGAATGCCAATGTGCAGAAATCGCGGACAGTGTGATATTCGCCTGTTGCAATGACAAAATCGTCAGGATTTTCTTGCTGAAGGATAAGCCACATGCACTCAACATAATCCTTTGCGTAACCCCAGTCGCGCAACGAATTAAGGTTTCCCAGATACAATTTGTCCTGATAGCCTTGAACGATGCGGGCTGCGGCCAACGTAATCTTGCGTGTTACGAAAGTCTCGCCACGTCGTTCGCTCTCGTGATTGAACAATATGCCGTTGCAGGCGAACATTCCGTACGACTCACGGTAATTCTTCGTAATCCAGAAACCATATTGCTTTGCGACGCCGTAAGGGCTGCGTGGATAGAATGGCGTTGTTTCCTTTTGCGGAACTTCCTGCACCAAGCCGAACAACTCTGATGTTGAAGCCTGATACAACTTGCATTTCTTTTCCAAACTCAGGATGCGGACAGCCTCCAACAATCGAAGCGTTCCGATTGCATCGGCCTCTGCTGTATATTCAGGCACGTCAAACGACACCTTTACGTGACTTTGTGCGGCCAAATTGTATATTTCGTCAGGTTGAACCAACTGTATTATACGTATAAGCGAACTCGAATCAGTCATGTCGCCATAATGAAGGTTTATCAGGCGTTTCTGCTTCATATCGCGGACCCACTCGTCAAGATAGAGATGTTCTATACGTCCTGTATTGAACGACGAAGAACGGCGCATGATGCCGTGAACCTCATAACCTTTTTCCAAAAGAAACTCAGCCAGAAAAGAACCATCCTGACCAGTGATTCCTGTGATTAACGCTTTTTTCATATCTTAAGTTTATTGTTTTCCAAAAATTATTATCAAAACGTGCAAATGTAATAAAACACAATCAAGAAACCGCCACAATAATCAATTGTACTGAAACAAAAAAGGTTGGGTATGACCCAACCTTTCTATTGTTTGCTGATAATCTATCTACTAATAGAAATTAGAACGATTGTCTTCAATGTCAGAAGCAGATTCGATTGCTGACAACACCTGATAGCCTGCCTTTGACATGTTTGTGCGCTGAATGACTTCGCGCTCATGAGCCAAGTCAATGCTTTCTGGTTGAGCAACGGCCTTAACTTGGATGACATATACGCCACTATTGCCCTTAATTGGTGCGCTTATCTTTTGCTCTGGCAAAGTTACCATTACAGCCTGCAATTCTGGTTCAACACCAATTGTTGAAACTGCATATGAAGAATATGTTGCGCTCTTGGCTTCCTTAACTTGATCGCCAAGCTTATCGGCAATGACTTGAAGGGTAGATGCGCCTGTGCATGCTTCATTCAACTTATTGATAAGATATTCTGCTTTCTTCTCAATCAATACGCTACGCATGATCTCGCTCTTGATTTCAGCGAATGATGCTACGCCATCCTTGTGTATTCCAGCAACCATTGCAATTACAAATTGGCCGTCAAGCTCGAATATTTCAGACATGTCGCCCTTGCCTGACTTGTATACCCAACGGATAACTTGACGAGGATTGTCAAAGTTAGCCAAACGGCGATCGTCACGCTTAACATTTGCTGTACGCAATACGATGCCTTCCTTTTCTGCGTTGGCAGTGAATGATTCCAATGTACTATTGCTGCTACCGAAACGGCTGGCATTAGCATATATGGCATCAACTGTCTTGTTGCTGGCAGATATCTCGCGTGCTATGACAGCAATCTTGACTTTTTGCAATGGCGCAGTCTGGTTCAAGATTTCAACAACGTGATATCCGAATTGTGTCTCGACAAGGACAATGTCGCCCTTCTTACCACCAAAGCAAGCGTCGTTGAATTCCTTTACCATAGTGCCTTCTGTAAACCAGCCCAAGTTTCCGCCATCGCTTGCAGATCCATCTTCAGAGAATTTTTCTGCCATTTCGGCAAAAGAAGCACCTTTCTTTATTGCGTTCAGAATGCTGTCAGCCTTTGCCTTTGCATCTTCTTTCGAAAGTTCGGCCGATGGGCGAACCAATATGTGACGAGCCTCAACTGAGTCAGCGATTTTTGCTGAACCCATCTTGCGAGCCAGTTTTACGAATCCGTCTTCTTGATAAGGACCGGCAACTGTACCGTTAGCCGCATTGAACAATTCTGCGATTGGTTCTGACAACTCACCTTCTGCAAGATATTTTCCTGAGAATGGAACTTCCGATTCAAGATTGACGAATTGCTCCACAGAAGTTTCATCCTTGCTACCGAACTCTTCCTTCAAGCCATCAGCCCACTCCATGGTTGCATTTTCATCATCCTTTGAAGCGACTATTGGGAATACAACATAATATATGTCGCGTGATTCTTCCTGCTCGAAATCCGACTTGTGTGAATTGTAATATGACTTCAAATCGCTTTCAGTAACCTTCACCAGGGAATCGGCAACAGAGCTATAACGAAGCTGTACATAGTCGAAGTCGTATTTTACACCCTTGGCGTTTGCTTCATATTCAGTCTGAAGGGCGGTTGCAAACATGCCCATTCCGACAAGTGAAAGGAATTTCTGGTCCTTTCTATTTTGAACCAATCCTTTTTCAAATGATGCCCAAGAGTAGGCTGCCTGTCCACTTGGATCCAAATCCTTGTTCTTCAGGAATTGGATAACCAAGTTGCGGTCGAACTGACCGGTTTCCTGATCTTGGAAAATTGGAATTTGCTTTACTTGAGGATCGATGTTGTTGCCTTGAACCATGTCGAACAATTCTTCGGCTGTAACATTAATGCCGACCTTTGCATATTCCTCCTCAATGACATATTGGCGAACGAGCTGTTCCCAAGTCTGGTCTTGTATTTGATCGATAACTGCAGACTCCAAAGAGTTCTGTTGTGTGTTCTGCTTATATAATTCTGTATTCTCGTCAACCTTTGCTTGGAAAAGTTGATAAGGAATTCCGTTGCCTGCTATTTCACCAACGTTGTTCCTTGAACTGCCAAATGTGCCATCGGCCTTGAAAAGGTCTCCAACAATAAATGCCAATAAGGCTAGTGCGACGATGATCGTTACCAAAGTACCGGCGTGATCACGTATTTTCTGTAAAGTTGCCATTTTTTATTTGTTAAGATTTTATTCAAAAATTTAGGCTACGAATATAGTAAAATTTACTTTCCACATCTAAAAAAGGATTTTTTGTGACATTTGTCAATTCTTGTTGATTTTCAATGATATACAAAATCATATATAACGGATTGACGTACACGCAATTGCATTTGCGCCACATTTGACAATGGCAGAAGCGTATAAACCTGCAAATTCATTGAGGCCTTGAAGGCTAGCACAATGCATCATCGGCTAATTACCAAATCGACAAGTTCGATTTTTGTTGTGGTTGCCCGCAGAATGGTAAATCTGAAATTGCCGAACGACACTACATCGTTAACCTTTGGGATGGCACCGTAATGGGCCAGAATCAAGCCTGCAAGTGTCTCATATTCCTCCGACTCCGGTAGCTCCAATTCGTATTTTTCGTTTATGTAGTCAATTTCCAAGCGGGCGGAAAACTGGTAGTGGGTTTCCGATATGCGATGCTCACGGTAGCGTTTCTTGTCATGTTCATCCTGAATGTCGCCGACAATTTCCTCCAATATGTCCTCCATAGTCACGATGCCCGATGTGCCGCCAAACTCATCCACAACAAGAGCCATGCTTCTGTGATTTTGTATGAACAAAGCCAACAACTTGTTTGCCGACATTGCTTCCGGGACTATTGGCAAGTCGCGCGTTATGGAAGCAATATTTACCGGCTTGCTGAACATTGACATGGAATGTGCAAAACCTACAATATTATCTATGGAGCCTTTGTAGATGATGATTTTGGACAAGCCGGTGTCGACGAACTTCTTTTTGAGATTATCGATGGTGTCATCAATTGACATTGCGGCAATTTCCGGACGAGGAACCATACACTCACGAAGTTTGACATCGGAAAAGTCGAGCGCATTCCTGAACATCTTGACATCGTTTGATTCATCGTCGTCGCTGACATCATCCAGCTGTTTTTCAGATAATTCATCCCAATCGACGGCTCCCCAAAATACCTTGTCGTCCTCCGTCACCTTGCCATGCGACATGCCGTTTGCCATGAGTTTCGATATGTGAAACACCAAACGCGACAGCAAGAAGAAGATATAGTAGAAAAGAGAAACCGGCAACGATATCATTTTCAGCAAATTGCCAGACTCGTGGCGAAAAACCAGTTTGGGCAAGACCTCGCCTGCCAACAAATACAGCACGCAAGCCACAACTACCTGCCCAACAAGCAAGACTACAGCGTTGGGCAATATCGGCAGACATTGCACGTCAATCTCAGACAACAGCATGGCCAGCAATACAATGACCACCATGTTGCCTATGACCATTGTGGAGTAATACTGAGCCGGATTTTCCATGTACAATTCTATTATATGCGAAAAATGGCTATCCTGCTTTTTATCTATTTCGATGCGAAGCCTGTTGGCAGAAACGAAAGCCACCTCCATTGCCGCAAAAAAGAAGGCAAACAGAAGCAACACCGATACTAATATATATGTGACCGTCATATAGCTGATTTTAAGCAAATGTAATATTAAAGGAACACTCTATAGATTCCACAATTATAAAATTTCACAAACTTGTGTCCGCCCATCATTTGTGTGGTTTTGGACTTTTGCCATTATCATATTCGTTTTCATTTAGTTACAATGCCGACACTATATTCTTGCCCTTAACAATCCGTCTGACTAAATTTTCGAAAATACCACATGAAATCGTCATGCCTACTCGTTTCTTATTGCCATGCGCTGGCATGAAAAACGACTTTTCGTCTAAAATGCAATAAATGTGCAAATATGTACACCTCCGACTTTTCCAAATTGGATATGTTTGTGTATTGCATAACATAAATCAAACTATATGAAGACATCAAAAATTATTATGATTGCGTGCGGACTTGCCTCGGCAGGATGCGCAACAACGACGCAACAGCCACCTCTTGTCTACAATGAGGAAAACACAGGTGCCGATTTGCAGAAAATCGAATATGTCGCACCAGAAAAACTAACTTCGTGCACAATGCTGCCCGACCCGTTCGCCTGGTCTGACGGTAGCGGACGCTCTACAAAATTCGCCGATTGGGAATTGCGTCGCAATCAGATAAAATCGGAAATCGAGTTCTACGAAATAGGCCAAAAGCCTGACAAGCCAGAAGAAGTGAGTGCTTCGCTTCAAGACAGCGTGCTGACGGTGGTTGTGAAGCATAATGGCGAGACGCTGACGCTTACAAGCCGTCTGCGCATACCGAAAACTGGCGATGGCCCGTTCCCAATCAGCATTGGCATGGGACGGTTCAGCGGGACTGGCGCACTTGCACCTAACCTGTTCAATGGCTGCATACAGGTGCCTTTCGACCACGACCAAGTCATTCGCAGTAGCCACCAGGCAGTGCGCGACGACAGTGCCAAATACTATAAATTGTACCCCAATGCCCGTGCCAACGGCAACTACAGCGCGTGGGCATGGGGTGTGAGCCGCATAATCGACGGTTTGGAGATTGTGGCAAAGGAGCTGAACGCCGACTTGAGCCACATTGCCGTTACAGGCTGCTCTTACGCAGGCAAGATGGCCATGTATTCAAGCGCTCTTGACGAACGCGTAGCTCTTGCCATTGTCCAGGAATCGGGTGGTGGCGGCATTAACTCGTGGCGTGTGAGCGACGACTTCACTGCCCGCACCGACACCAATGTCGAGCGCATCTGCAATACGAACTACACCTGGTTCATGCCTGCACTAAAGGATAATTTCGAGGGCAAGGCCGACTTGCTTCCATACGACCACCACGAGATTCTGGCCATGTGCGCGCCACGTGCCGTGCTTGTGCTTGGCAATGGCGACTACGAATGGCTTTGCGACCATTCGGGCTATGTATCGTGCCGTGGTGCCGAAGTGGTATATGACACATTCGGAATATCGGACCGCTTCGGATTCGTGTTCGACGGGAAACACCCGCACTGCCGCGCATCAGACCAACAAATAGAGGCCGTAAAGGCCTACATTGCCAAATATCTGTTCGGCGACCAGACTGTAAACACTACAATCCGCGACATAACGCCAACGCTTGGCAATGTTGACTACGACAAATGGATTGAGGCTTGGAACAAGTAATCTATCAAACACCACTAAACAAAAAAGGCTGCAATTTCTTGCAGCCTTTATTTTTGTTTTTTATCAAACTATAGACCGAAAGCCTTTTTCACATTGTCCACATAATCCAGTTTCTCCCAGGTGAAGAGCTCCACTGTAACCTCCTTGTGCCCCAGGTATGGCGAATCGAACACCTTAGTCACTGTCTTTGGCTCACGGCCCATGTGTCCGTAAGATGCGGTCTCCTCATAAATAGGATTGCGCAGCTTCAGGCGGTCCTCAATGGCGGCTGGACGAAGGTCGAATATCTCGGCAACCTTCTTTGCAATCTCGCCATCAGACATCTTCACTTTCGATGTGCCGTATGTGTTGACAAACACGCCAACAGGCTTTGCCACACCAATGGCGTATGCCACCTGGACAAGCATCTCGCTTGCAACACCGGCGGCCACCATGTTCTTGGCAATGTGACGCGCAGCGTATGCGGCCGAACGGTCAACCTTTGATGGGTCCTTGCCAGAGAATGCGCCACCGCCGTGGGCGCCTTTGCCTCCGTAGGTGTCGACAATAATCTTGCGGCCTGTAAGACCTGTATCGCCGTGAGGTCCGCCAATGACGAACTTGCCGGTCGGGTTGACGTGCAATGTGAAACTGCCGTCGAACAATGCCTGGACACGTGCAGGCAACTTGGCCACGGTGCGTGGAATGAGAATGTCGCGGACATCCTGCTTGATTTTTGCCAACATTGGCTCATCGGCATCGAACTCGTCGTGCTGAGTCGAGATTACGATTGTGTCGATGCGCTTTGGCTGGTTGTTGTCGTCGTACTCAATGGTGACCTGGCTTTTTGCATCCGGACGAAGATATGTCATCACCTTGCCCTCGCGACGGATGGCAGCCAGCTCTAGCAGCAGCGAATGTGCCAGTTCGAGCGACAATGGCATGTAGTTGTCGGTCTCGGTGGATGCATAGCCGAACATCATTCCCTGGTCGCCGGCACCTTGATCCATATGGTTTTCACGTTCAACACCGCGGTTGATGTCGGCCGACTGCTCGTGAATGGCTGACAGCACTCCGCAAGAATCGCCCTCGAAGCGGTATTCGCTCTTAGTGTAGCCGATGCGGTTGATGACACGGCGTGCCACTTCCTGAACATCGATATAGGCTGTAGAATGGACCTCGCCGGCAAGCACTACCTGACCTGTGGTCACGAGTGTCTCACAGGCGACTTTCGAATTTGGGTCGAAAGCCAGGAAATTGTCGACAAGCGCATCGGAAATTTGATCGGCCACCTTGTCTGGATGACCTTCTGAAACTGATTCAGATGTAAATAGATAACCCATAACTAAAAATGAATAAAAATTTAATTAATGGGAAAGTGTATAAGCGAATGCGTGAAAAACAGTGCTTTAGCATTTTTTTCTGTGGTTGCAATCAACTCAAATCTTTCCACAACGGGCGCAAAGGTAATATTTTATAGAATATTTTAAAACTGTAAATTCAATATTCCGCCCAGCGCACGGCAATCTCGTCCAGCGTTTGCAAGATTACGGAAGGCTCGTTAGCTGTCACCAACTTGATGCGGTAATCCTTAAAGTCGGGCAGGCCTTTGAAGTATGTCGATAGATGCTGGCGAAGTTCAAAGATGCCGACATAATCGCCCTTCCAGTCGAGCGAGTACTGAAGATGGCGCTTTATGAGTTCAACCTTTTGCGGGACAGTTGGCTTGGGCAGCAGTTCGCCTGTCTGCAGATAATGTTTTGTCTGGCTGAAAATCCACGGATTGCCGATGGCCGCGCGGCCTATCATTATGGCATCGACACCGTAACGGTCAAACATCTCGGCCGCCTTTTGCGGGCTATCGACATCGCCATTGCCGATGACAGGGATGTGAAGGCGCGGATTCGCCTTGGCTGCGCCAATCAGCGTCCAGTCGGCCTCGCCCTTGTACATTTGGCTACGTGTGCGTCCGTGAATGGTAATGGCCTGTATTCCCACATCCTGCAACCGCTCGGCCAATTCCACTATGGGCTTGTCGGTTTCATCCCAGCCCAGACGCGTCTTGACCGTGACGGGCAACTTGACGGCATCGACGACACGGCGCGTTATCTCAATCATAAGCGGAATGTTCTGCAGCAAACCGGCTCCGGCGCCTTTACCTGCCACTCGTTTTACAGGGCATCCGAAATTAATGTCGATCAAGTCGGGTTTTGCCTGCTCTACACGCAAGGCGGCCTCAACCATAGCGTCAGGGTCCTTGCCGTAGATTTGGATTCCAACGGGACGCTCGCTATCGGAAATGTCGAGCTTGCGCAGACTTTTCTCGGCGTCGCGTATCAGCCCGTCGGCAGAGACAAATTCAGTGTACATCATGTCGGCCCCCTGCTCCTTGCACAGTCGGCGGAACGATGGGTCGCTCACATCTTCCATTGGTGCGAAAAAAACCGGTTTGATGCCTAAATCGATGTCTCTGATTTTCATTTTTTCAGCCTTTAAACAAAAAAAGCACTCACTGAAGTTGTAAGTGCTTTTGTGGACCCAGTTGGGCTTGAACCAACGACCCCCTGATTATGAGTCAGGTGCTGCTAACCAACTGAGCTATGGGTCCTAAATCCCCCCGTTTTTCGGGACTGCAAGTTTAAGCAAAGGTTTTTTATTTAGCAAAACTTTTTTGCTATTCCGCGAATATGGCACGCAACATATTGACTAACAGTATTTATGACGTTGCAACTATTTGACAAATGCAATGCCAAGAAAGATGCCAGCATACGTTGCAAAGCCGTTCAATCAGCATTTTCCGATTTTTTTTGACTCAGATGAATATATAATTGTTTCCTTTGCGCTCGATTTTCAAAACAAATATTATGCACATTATTGAAAGTAAGGCCGACCTTGCAGATTATCTGAAACAATGCCGACTTGACAAATTGACAATCGGATTTGTTCCGACAATGGGCGCCCTGCACGAAGGACACCTTTCGCTTGTAAAACGGTCGTTGAGCGAATGCGACGTTACGGTTGTGAGCGTTTTTGTGAACCCTACACAATTCAACGACAAGAACGACCTGAAGAACTACCCGCGCTGTGTTGACAAGGACTGCGCACTGCTTGAAAAGGCTGGCGTGAACGCCGTCTTCACTCCATCGGTTGAAGAGATGTACCCCGAGCCTGACACCCGCGTGTTCGATTTCAACGGGCTCGACAAGGTTATGGAAGGCGAACACCGCCCTGGACACTTCAACGGCGTGGCACAGGTTGTAAGCAAACTATTCGATATTGTAAATCCTGACAAGGCTTTCTTCGGTCTGAAAGATTTTCAGCAAGTTGCAATAATAAAGCAAATGGTGAAGAATCTGGGCTTGAAGGTTGAGATTGTTCCCTGCCCGATAGTACGCGAGCCCGACGGCCTGGCAAAGAGTTCGCGCAATATGTTGCTCGAACCGCAATACCGCGCCGTTGCCCCTGCAATACGCAAGACTCTGTACGAAGCAACTACAATGAAGGACACGCTCGCGCCTGCCCAACTATGCGAGTGGATTACAAAGACTGTAAACGCTACAAAACTGCTTGAAACTGAATATGTTCAGATAGTCAACTTCGACACATTGATGCCTATCGACAAGTTCGGAAGCGAGAAGGCCATTGCCTGCATCGCCGTTTGGGCTGGAAAAATAAGGCTTATCGACAATATCGAATTTTAGCCAATAAGCATTCATTATAAAAACAACAAAGCCCCGAATCCTTATGGATTTGGGGCTTCGCGTTATTTTTTACCCGCAAACCTCAACCGTCTCGTTGGGCCATACGTACCACAAGTAGCCTTTCACGGTTTTGTCGGTAAGTTTGCGCAAGGCATCGACATAAATGCCAACCTGCTCGTTGTACTTCTCGTCGTGACGGCTTGTGAACTTGTAGTCGATGACAACCATTTCGGTATCCGATTCAAGGATGCGGTCGGGGCGCTTGATGTCGCCGTTTTCCAACATTATGGACTGCTCGGTGAGCACTGTCCATCGGTTGCTGAACCAATCGGGTTGCTGGGATACAAATCTTGCAACCTTCGACTCGTATTCACTGGCTTCGTCGGGGGCGATAAGTCCATCGTTGGCTATCGTGAGAACCGCATCTTTCACATCATTGGCGTATTTTATGTGCTCAAATATGTGGTGGTACAGATTCCCGACGTTTATGCGTTTTTTCCTGTCGTAATCGTTGTCCAGATAAAAATCGTCGGAATGATGGCGAATGCTGATTTTGGCGACATTGCGTATTATTTCAGCCTTGGTTTGGCTACCAGGAGCATCGTCCCTGACTTCCGACTGGTATTCCTGCTCTGCGCCTATGGAAAGGCGCATCAAATCTTCATCACGCTCGATTCCCAATTCACGCGCATCGGCGCTATCGGCGCACTGGCTGTATATCGCATTGAATATGTTTTCGATTGATACGGCTTTGCAGTCCATTACCATTGAGCATGCCCGCATATCGACCGATGCACGCGTAAATGCCACATACAGCAGGTTCAGATTGTCGATTGTGCGCATGAACTCCTCTTCGAAGTAACTATCGCGGAAATAGGTTTGTGCCAGGCCCTTGTTCTTGGAAACGGGCACTGGGCTGAACTTGCAAAATGGCTCCTTATCGGTGGCGCACCAAATTATGTCGCCACTTTTCTCGGAGAAGTTGGTGTACGGCAGCAATACAGCCTTGAATTCCAGCCCTTTTGATTTGTGTATGCTCAAAATCTGTATTGCGTTCTGCCTGTCGTTCATGGTAATGGTTTGGCCGAACCCAATGTTGCTCCACCAGTCGATAAACTGCTGCAGATTGGAGCCGTTACGCTCGCTGAAGGTCTGCACGCGGTCCTCAAACTCATTGAGGAACGGAGAGTCGGAGGCATCCACCTGGTGTCCCAAACCAAAGAATATCTGTATGAGGCGACTGCAGAGCTGGACAATGTCGAGCTGGACATAGGAGTCCCTTATGGCGCGGAATTCTGCCGGCATCTGTTCCCAGACCAATTGGGCGTCGCCATCGAAATCTATCTGCTGTATCTTTTCCGATGCAGTCTTCAGCCCTTGCGTCTTGGCAAAATAAAGCCATATCAGCTGTGCCTTGACGTGGACCTTGTCAGGAGTCAGCAGAAACTGCATGGCCGATATCAACAGCCTCAACGCCTGACTGTTGCCCAACAGCACCGACTCGTTTGAGACGAAACGGTAGCGACTGGCTACAGCCGGGTTTTCGGATTGGGCGCATGCGAGTATGTTGGCGACACCTGTCGCTTGGCTATTGGTGCGGACAAGTATGGCCATGTCGCCTGGCTGAAAGCCCAGTTCGGACAAGCGGTCTATTTGACCGACAAGCCACTCGCCAATCATTTCGGCATATTCGTCTGATTTTTTTGCATCAAGGAAATCGATGGAAACATGACCACCCGAATTCTCGTTCCTTGCCGGTATCTTCTGTTGCAACCCTCCATAGGTGCGGTCAAGAGTCTCCAGATATTGCGGTTTGTAATCATTCGCTTCAATCTTGGCACGTATTTCGGCAGATATCAGATTGTAGATCGACTTGAAGCACCAGTTGTTGAAAGTAACGACATTCCTGCAGCTTCTCCAGTTATAGTCAAGAGTCTCCTCCCATGCCAATTCCGGGCCAAACTGGCGTTGCACCTTGTTGTCGAGCAAGTTCCAGTCGCCGGCGCGCCAACGGTATATGGCCTGCTTTACGTCGCCCACTATAAGTGAGTCGTGACCTTCGGAAAGCCCGTTGTTCACTAGCGGGAACAGGTTTTCCCAGTTCAAGGTCGATGTGTCCTGAAATTCGTCTATCATGAAATGGCGCAGGGAATAGCCAATCTTTTCATATATGAACGGGGCGTCGCTGTCGCCTATCATCTTGCTGAGAAACGGCATTGTCCAGCTAAGCAAGAACATGTTCTGTTCGTCGCAAATCTTGCGCTGCTCATTGGCCACATTGGCCACAAGGGCATATCCGTTTACATATTTAAGCGCGGCTTCGGCCGAGAGTGGCTTGGCACTGCCAACGGTGAGAAGTTCGACAAGTCCGGCCAAGTATCTTGGCAGCTGCGACTGCGCTATTAACGACACCTGCTCCTCTTTCTTCTTCCCGCTTATGCATTTGTCAATGTTCTCGTTTGCCTCGTTGACGTACACGCCCACTGAAAGTTTTGACAAGTCCTTCATGGCTGAGCACCGCACGAAGAATTGCCCAATGCCACCATTTTCCTTATGCGAGAAGCTGCCGACCGTAAGGCCAAGCCTTCCCATCTCATCAACCGCCTTTGAGCCTAACTCGTTTATTTCCTTGATATAAGATTTTCTTATTTCCGTCAGTTCCGCCTTATATTTGTCGAAGCCATTGAGCCGGTCGCCGTCTGATCCATTAAAGGCGGAAATGCCGACCTTGTTGAATGCGCTTTTGGCAAAATCCACAATGTCCTTTTGCACATTCCACGCCTTGCCGTCCGCAATCTTTTCCGACACGGCCTGCATAATCCACGAATTCACCCTTTCCGCATCGCTGTCGCTGTCAGAAGCGATGCTGTCAATCATCTGGCTTACCGCCATTTCTATCACGGCATTGTCGTCGATTTCCAAAGTAAAGCCATTCTCGAGATTGAGCTCGTAGGCCACCGATTTTATTATCTGCTGGAAAAAGCTATCTATTGTGCTGATTTTGAAATAGCTGTACTGATTGAGCATTTGATTGAGCAACCGGGTCGCCTTTTTCTGCAGCTCGCCACGCGAGAATCCGAACCTGTCGCAAAGCTCCTTTTCGTAATCGGACGGCTTGCCTTGCGACAGCTCGTGAATGGCGCGCAATATGCGCTCGCGCATCTCCGCAGTGGCCTTGTTGGTAAAAGTCACCGCCAACACGTTTCTAAAGCTGATCTTATCGTCAAAGACCAGATTCAGGTACTCGCCAGTCAGCTTGTGTGTCTTGCCAGAACCTGCCGAAGCCTTGCAAATCTTAAGTTTACTCATGTCAGCACGCCAGAATTTTCATTACCATTTCGCGAAGCAAATCGGCATCATCTACGGCTGGAGCGTCAATGCCTTTCGAGTATGCGTCGTATTCACGCAAGATGCTGATTACCTGCGCACATTGCGACATTGAATAGTTGCGCCCAGCCAATTGGTAATCGGCAATGAAAAATGGACTCACCTTCAACGCAGATGCCAATTCTGCATTGCTTGCACCTCGCATACTGTTAAGAATCATCGTTTTAGTGAAGAAACCATATAAGACGGCAATGTCGGGAATAATGCTGTGCTTTGGCATTGCGCCCATATGCTTGGCTATCAGCGCCGACTTGTACGTATCGCGGGCGCCAATGGCCTTCTGGAGTTCGAACACGTTGAAATCCTTGCTGATGCCCACATTGCGCTCAACGTCGGCAGATGTGATTTTCCCGCCTTCGCCAACGGCAACTTTAAGTTTGTCGAGTTCCATAACTATGGACGACAGGTTGTTGCCCAAATGCGATGCCATTATTTCGGACGCGTTTGGCTCAATCTGTAGGTTGCGCGATTTGAGATAATCGGTTATCCAACGTCCTATCTGATTATCGTACAATGGTTTCGATTCAAACAGAACTTGCTCGCTGTCAATTAGTTTTGTAAGTTTTTTACGGCTGTCGAGTTTTTTGCCCTTGTATGCTATCACCAACACCGTGCTTTTTTGGGGATTTCCCACATATAGGGCAAACGGGTCAACCTTTCCTTCGCCCGCACCATCAAGCCCTTTGACGTTCTGCGCTTCCTTGACAATCACCAAGTTATATTCCGACATCATCGGAAAACGCTTGGCCGTGTTTATTATCTGTCCCAAATCGACATCCGCACCATATACAACTGTTTGATTGAAAGCCTTTTCATCTTCCTTTAGAAGATTCTTTTCTATATAGTCGGTTATCACATCAATGAAATACGGTTCCTCGCCCATAAGGAAATAAACGGGCTTGAACTTTCGCTCCTTCAGGTCGCGCATTATCTGTTCGAATGTCTGCATAAAACTCTGTATTTCAAAATTGTATAGATAAAAGATGTCAACGGCGCCAAAAGCGCAACAAATGTCAAAGATAAATTTTATGCCGATAAATGTCAATCGGTGGGCGTCACTTGCCCAAATATTTTCTCACCATCTCGGCGTTATCGACGCTGTGGGTATCGATTTCGAGCAAGGCGCATTTTTCGGCCTCGATGAATTTCTGCCATTGGATATCCAATTCATCTGCACTGCCTGCCTTGAAATGCTGGACTCCGAAAGCCTGACAAATGCCTTGTGCGCTGAAGTTTAGCGGTGTTGTGAAATACTCGGCGCAAGTGGTGTCCTTGATGTAGTTGAGAACACTGAAAATGTTGCCACCGCCGTTATTCATCAGCACGATCTTGAAATTCTTGCGCAAATGTCTGTTATAAAAACAGTTACTGTCGTAGAAGAAGCCGACGTCGCCTGTGATTGCAAGTGTAAGATTGTCTGTCGCCAACGACGCTCCGCCTGCCGTCGATAGACAGCCATCTATTCCGCTTGTGCCACGGTTGCTGTAGTAATCGGCATTGGGCAGTTTGCTGTAAAGTTCGGCGTAACGTATTGGCGTGCTGTTCGATATGTGAAGGATGACCTTCTCGGCCGACTGCTTCAGTTTTTCATAAATGAAATTATGCGCACGGAAATCGCACCAAGGCAAATTAGCAACATATTGGCTGTGACGCATTTGCGCATCGGCGTAAGCCAAAGACCACAACTGTCGGTATGCGCAAGTTTTTGCATCACAATTGTTTAGCAGAAACTCGACGAACTTGTGCGAATCGGCTATGATTTTGTCGGTAAGGCAACGGTAAGTGTCAACGGGCATTGGATTAAGGTCAACATCGATGTGGCGCTGTGGCTTGTTACGGCGCAGAAACATCTTCAGCTCCTTTGAGATAATGGCGTTGCCCAAGGTTATGAGCAGGTCGGGACGGAAATCCGCCTCCTTTTCCTTCGGCATCCACGCTATCACGCTTTCGGGCGTGCCAACCGTGCACGAGTCGATGTTCGATGTGGGCGGTGCCACCACAACGCAATTCTTCTGCTCGGCAAGTTGCAACAAAAGGTTGTCTAAATGCTTGTCGGGCAAGTTTATGCCCACAACAACCATAATTTTTTCGGCATCGTTCCAAATGGCTGGAACATTGTCGAAAGTGTCGCAACGTGGCATCGTTGGGCAGAAATCGCGCAGGGGCGAATCGTCAACCTCCGTCTGCCCGTAAAGCGGATTGTCGAGCGGAACGTTTATGTGCGCGGGGCCTAACGGAAACTTCTGGAAATCATCGGCAAAACCGTCAAGCAGGCTTGCCGAATGCGTTACGGCGTCAGCATCTGACTCGTCAGGCAACGAACACGACAATTTTATGTAATTGCTGAAAATGCCATTCTGGCGGATAGTCTGGCCGTCTTCGTGGTCGATCCACTCGCTCGGACGGTCGGCGGTTATGGCAATCAGCGGAACTTCCTGATAATAAGCCTCGGCGAGTGCTGGCGCATAATTGAGCACAGCCGTTCCCGACGTGCAAATCATAGCCACTGGCTGGCGCAACTGCCTGGCCATACCCAAGGCGTAGTATGATGCGCTACGCTCGTCGATAATCGAATAGCACTTGAAGGCCTTGTTGCCTGCAAATGCCACAATGAGTGGCGCGTTGCGCGAACCTGGCGACACCACCACGTGACGGACGCCCATAAGCGCCATCTTATCAACTATATGGTTTACAATGAGTTTGTCGGACGATGTATGCTGTTTCATAACTTGTCAAAGATGCGCGACAAGTTAGTCAATTTTAGTTCTGTTTCGTTCCATTCGCTTTCAGGAACTGAACTTGCCGTTATTCCACCGCCTGCATAAAGCATCAGCCCGTTGCTGAAAGCCTGCAGGCACCTAATGTTGACGTACAGCATAGCATCGTTTCCGCTTATCGGTCCAACGAATCCCGAATAGTATTGACGGTCGTAGCCCTCAATCTGCTTGAGCAAATGGCGGGCCTTGGCAACAGGAAGTCCGCAAATGGCAGGCGTCGGGTGCAATCGAGACACCAACTTGCCTATTTGTCCGTTGTTGACGATGTTGAACGAAAAATCGGTTCGCAAATGTGCGAGTGTGCCCGTTTTCGATGTATTAGTATCTGATTTTGTAAAAATTATATTTTCATCGTTCAAGATATCGGAAATATGCCTTGCCACCCATTGCTGTTCGTCCTTCTCCTTGTCGGTCCAACGGACGCAGTCGGCTGGCTGTGTGCCTGCCAAAGCAACGGTGGCGCACTTTCCGCCTTGCGCTGAAAAAAGCAATTCGGGCGATGCTCCCGCCCAACAGCCCATTTTTGGAATGCTCACCATATAGACAAACGCCTCGGGCTGTAATTCGCACAGTTTGCTGAACAGCGACGGAACCACAGCCTGATTGCGCTGACTGTGCCACTGACATCGGCTCAAGACCACCTTTGGCACATCGGCGCTTATCTGGAGAAGCAGTGCTTCCAATTTCTGAAGATAAGTCTGATGCGTGGCGCACCGTTCTTTCAATGCCTCGCCATCATTTGCACTGGCTTGCGATTGGCCCGCTGGCACGACTTGCCTGTCGGGAAAAACATAAATGGGGCATTTGGCGCTCGTCTCGAACGGGGCGAAAACAAAGCCGTCTGTCCGTTCATCAATTTGCTGACACTCAACAATATCGTCTTGCCGACAAAAGACAGCCTCCACGTTTGACGAGTTTGGCCTTCGCCAAACGGCAAAAGCATAATCGGTCTGCAAGAGACGATCAAAAAAAGCACTATCGTACTTATTGAGTATCACTATTTTAGATTGATGACAAAATTGGTCATTCGCGTAACATTCACCAATTTGCCCTGACTGTTGCGAATCTTGATCTCGCAGACGTGTGTCGTGCGCCCTTTATGCAACAGAGTGGCGCGGGCAGTGACAGTCCCCGTCGCAGGCGCCAAATGGTTTCCGTTTATTTCGAGTCCGCGGACGTCCTGTGTCTCGGCATCGACATTTATGTATGAAAGGCAACTGCCAACCGATTCGGCCAAGGCGATGAGCGCCCCGCCGTGACCTATGCGCGCAGGCGTGCAATTACGCTCTGTGATAGGCATTGTGGCCTCGAGCCAATCGTCGCCGACAGCAGTGAATTTTATCCCGAAAAACTCCATCAGCGTTCCCTTCGACCGCTCGTTCAATAAATCAAGTCTGTCCATATCCGAAAAAATAATGCGCAAAGAAACGGAAAAAAGCGAATTGCAGGAACGTTGATTTTGTCAATAATTGGTTTGACGGAAAACTATTGCCTTTGAAGCATAAAGATTAGACGCAAAAATCCCCACCGCACCCTCCATATTTTCGGGTTTCGGTAGCCACCCCCGCTTGTTTATCGACATTAATTCTTACATTCGCACAATAATATATATATTATGAACGCATTCCACGCCTACGACATTCGAGGACTTTACCCTCAACAATTCAACAAGGACGATGTGTACAAAATCGGATTCTTCATTCCGAAATTATTCAAGACCAACAAGATACTCGTAGGTCGCGATATGCGCACCACATCTCCTGAAATATTCGAATACCTGTGCAAGGGCATCACCGATGCTGGCGCCAATGTATATGATGCAGGACTTTGCACCACGCCAATGGTTTACTATGGCACGGCAAAATTCAACTTCGAAGCCTCGGTGCAGATAACCGCATCGCACAACCCAAAAGAATACAACGGATTGAAGATTTCACGCGCAAACGCACTGCCCGTCGGACTTGACTCTGGATTGGGCGAGTTAAAGCAAATGGTGGAAAACGACCCCATTGTGCCCGCAAGCCAAAAAGGCGAGATTATTGAATTCCGATTCACCGACGAGTACAAGAACTTCCAACGCAAATACCTGAAGGACCTGACAAACCTGTGCGTGGCCATCGACTGCTCCAACGGAATGGCATCACTGCTTGTCCGCGACATATTCGGCACACGCCCGTGCTACATCAACGACGTTCTCGACGGGACATTCCCGCACCACGAGCCAAATCCGCTAATTGAAGACAACTGCCGACAGTTAGAGGAACTTGTCAAGCGTGTCAAGGCCGATGTGGGCGTCATCTACGACGGCGATGCCGACCGCGTGATGTTCATCGACGAGCAAGGCCGATTCATCAGCCCCGACCTCATAATCGGACTTATGGCCCACTACTTCCTCGAAGAGAAAGGGCTGAAAGGCAACGTGTTGCAAGACATCCGCACATCGAAGGCCGTTGGCGAGTACGTGGAAGGCTTCGGCTCAAAAATGAATATGTGGCGCGTAGGACGTGCATACGCCGCACTCAAACTTCGTGAAATCGACGGCATCTACGGTGGCGAACTGGCTGGCCACTACTACTTCCGCGACTTTTTCTATTCCGATTCGGGAATGATGGCTTCACTCATCGTGCTAGGCATCGTATCTGACCTGAAAAAGAAAGGGAAGACGCTATCGCAAGCCATTAGCGAAATATCGAAATACGCCAACTCGGGCGAAATCAATTTCAAGATTGAGCAGAAACAGGAGGCAATGGACGCCGTCCGCGACCACTTCACTTCAACCGAGAAACCTACGGCATCATACGACTTCGACGGCTACCGCGTGGAGTTCCCCGACTGGTGGTTCAACATCCGCCCGTCGAACACCGAGCCATACCTGCGCCTGCTTGCCGAAGCCAAGACACAGCAGATGCTCGACGAGAAGATCAGCGTAATTGAAGACATTCTGAAACGTTTCAAATGATTTTCAAAAACGAACAAACGGCGCACACAAGACTCGGCAAAACGCAATTTTGTCGAAATAAAACCCGTTTTTGGCGAAAATTTATACCATTTCAACAAATAGTATAGTTATACTTGCGACCAATTCGGATTTATTCATCTGAATGCCGAAACAGAAAACAAAAAAGAATAAAAAATGAAACAACTACTAAAAACAGGATTGGCACTGATTGCACTGGCCCCAATGCTATTCACATCGTGCTCCAAAGACGAAGGCCTTGGCGGTACGTCAACAATAGTTGGACGCGTGAAGGTAATCGACTACAACTCAAGTTTCACAAAAATCAACGATGAATATTACCTGCAAGACGAACGGGTATATATAGTATACGGGGACGACGACATCTACAGCGACGACTTCCGCACCGACTACGAAGGCCGTTACCAATTCGAGTTCCTCACAAAAGGCGAATACACCATCTACGCTATGTCGAAAGACAGCGCCGACCCAACATCGCCACTGAAGGTTCCCGTTTCGGTCAAGGTTAAGATTGACAAGAACAACCAAACCGTTGAAGCTCCTGAAATTGTAATCTTTGACTGATGACTGAAGAAGCAATAATCGAAAGTTTGCAATGCTTTAGGCCTATTTCGCTTGAGGAGATGGACGGGCTCAAACTGATGAACCGAATGGACAACAAGTTCGTGTTCTCGGTCAATGAACTGCCCAACGTGCTCCGCCAGGCTTCAGAACACTACCACGTGCTCGAAATCAACGGACAGCGCGAGTTCTTCTACCTGACGAAATATATGGACACGCCCGACTGGTTCTTCTTCTCCGAACACCAAAAGGGACATGCCGACCGCTACAAGATACGCATGCGCACCTACGAAGTGAACAATCAGTCGTTTCTTGAGATAAAGCACAAGACAAACAAGGGGCAGACCAAAAAGTCGCGCATCAAGGTTCAAAACACTGACGCACTCGACGACGAATGTCGCAGGTTCATAGAAGAGAAGACTCACCGCTCTGCCGACAACCTCGATTTTGTGTCGATTAACGGTTTCACCCGCATAACACTGGCATCGTTCCAAACAAACGAACGCATCACAATCGACCACAACCTGTCGTTCTCTTACGGCGACAAGACAGTGAAACTCGACCACCTGTGCATAGCCGAAGTGAAGAAGGAACGTTCGGCATCGCGCACGCCCATAATCGACATAATGAAAAACGTGCACGGGCTGAACACCGGATTGAGCAAGTACTGCATCGGCATATCGTACCTGCACGAAGACCTAAAACAGAACGCATTTAAACCAAAGAAATTATTAATCAATAAAATAGAAAGAAATGAATATTTTGCAAGTTAACGACTTATTTTTCGGGATGCCACTTTTTTCCGCAACCGGAATTGGCTCACTGGTTTTCAGATTCTTGTTTAACCTTTTGGTTTCAGTAATCGTAATACGTGGCATCTACTACCCAAAAACTCAACGACGTGACTTCCTGTTCACGTTCCTGCTTATCGGGCAAGTCATCTTCCTGATGTGCTTCGTGCTCGAAAGCGTAAAACTTCAGGTCGGATTCGCACTCGGATTGTTCGCCGTATTCGGAATCATCCGCTACCGCACAATGTCCATTCCAATCAAGGAGATGACCTACTTGTTCATCATTATCGGCTTGGCAGTCATCAACTCATTGGCAAACAAGAAGGTAAGTTACACTGAACTTGTATTTGCAAACGGCATGATTGTTGCAATTGCCTGGATTGTCGAGAAACTGAAAATAGAAAGCGAAGGAACAGCAATCGTAATCTTCGAGAAGATAGAACTTGTATGCCCCGAGAAGGAAAGCGAACTGATTGCCGAACTCGAAAAGAGAATGGGCGTAAGCATTGCAAAGGTTGAAGTGCTGAAACTCGACTACCAGAAAGACATTGCACGCCTGCAAGTATTCTTCAGCAAGGAACAGCAAGCCGTCATAGCGCACACAAAAATCAGTTACAAGAACTACTCGAACGAAAGCAACTGATAGCGTAAAAACAGAAAAACGAAAACAACTGGCAATGGCTTTTCTACAAAAGAAGATATGCGCGGTTCTTGTTGGCGGGCTCATGCTCCTGCCACTGACGACAATGGCCCAATACAATGATTTCCAGACATGGACATCGATAGAAATAAAGAAAAAGGCCTCAAAGAAACTGTCGTTCGCACTTGAGGAGGAAATGCGGTTATGCAACAACTCATCCACATTCAGCAAGAACAACGTCACAATATCGACTACCTACGCCATGCACAAGAAATTGAGACTTGGCGCAGGCTACCGCTACTCATACGCAAACGACTTTGACGATGGATATGTCCGCGGTCACAGGCTAATGCTGAATGCCACATTGCGCCACAAAACCGACAACAATTTCGTGTTTAGTTTCCGCGAACGATTCCAAACCGACTGGACATCGGCACCGCATGAGTACGCAAGCCTCTACCTGCGCCACAAGTTGCAAGTTGCATACAGCAACAAAATATATGCATGGTCGCCATACGCAAGCGTGGAATTCACTGAAGCACTAAACAACCCGGTGCAGAACACCTTCGAGCGAATTAGGGCGCTAGCCGGTTGCGAATATGAAATCAACAGTTCGCTGAACGCCAATCTTGGGTTCGGATACCAAAGCACCCGACGCCCAACGAAAAAACCGAAAGACACCTTCATGCTCTCAGTTGGATTCAGTTACACACTATAGAAGAAATTCACTATAAGAAATTCAGGGAAAAGGCGGAACCGACAAAGCGATTCCGCCTTTTTACATCGCCGCAATGCATAAACCAGGCATTAACAAAAGGAAAACTAAACAATTGGCACAAAAAAAACGTCTAAAACTTCGTGGAACCGTTTATTTATTTAACTTTGGATTTTGTAAATGAGAGATTTGGAATCTCTACTGTTGCATTAAAGAAAACGATTAAATCTATTATTGTATGAAATTGACATATAGGGTGTTGGCCATATTCCTTGCTTGCCTTGCCGTAGCTTGTAGCAACGAAAGCAAGAAGCAAAAGGAGCAACAGCTTAAAAGTGCATTGACCATCGATAGCAACGTATGCGAAGCCACAGTCAAGAAAATATTCTTCAACCTGCCATCACCAGTAGAGATAACCCAAACACTGCTTAACACAGAAGAACCATTCAACATCGACTTGCTGAACCCTTCCGACAATCTTGAAAAATACAACACATCAAGCAGCCTTGCCCTTAACTTTGGCGTGTATGGCGCCGACCTGTGCTACTGCCGTGTGTACGAACAGCTTCAGGATGCCATCAACTATCTTTCCATAATAAAGAAGGTGACCGAGAAACTGCAGATACCTGAAGAAGAAGGTTCAGAGACAATAAACCGCATTGAGCAAAGCCTCGAAAGCCGTGATTCAATCTTCTACATCATATCTGACACCTATGCCAAAGCCGACAGCTACCTAAAGGAGAACGAACGCGACATGACCGCATCGCTCATATTGGTAGGCGCCTGGGTTGAAGGCATGCACTTCGCCACATCACTAGCCATACAGCCAAATGCCAGCCAAGATGTGATAAACAACATAGCCGACCAAAAATACACAATCACCAACCTGGTGAACCTGATGAACACCTATAGCGAAACGACTGAAGTCATGGAACTGACCGAAGACTTCAACAAAATACAGGAAATCTACAACTCCATAGAAGTAATTTACGACAAGTCGGTTGTAGTAAACACAGACCAAGTTGAGCACGTGACTACGATCGATGCCCCAACAAAAGTCAGCATCACAAACGAGCAGCTGAAAAACATTGCTGACGTGATTTCACAAATAAGAAACAAAATAATTGGTTAACCAGTCCACAACATTATCCACCAAATAGTCATAAAAAAAAGAACCGATATGAAAAATCTAGTTAAGATTATAGCAATGGCAACAGTTTGCCTCATGATGCAAACAAACGTTGAAGCACAATGCAAGACTTTCATAAAGAACGAATGCAAACCAAAGCTAGCGCCGTACATCTACAATGGCCAAATGAACAGTGCCGTGCTAAACCAAGGAGATATTGCCGAACTTATGCTGACATTCTACAGCAACCAGGACTACCGCATAGTTGTTTGTGCCGACGGCCTTGGCGACAATGTCACATTCCGCCTGCTTGACCTTCAAGGCAAGGAAATATTCTCAAATGCCGATCACGGATACACCGACACTTGGGACTTCTCGACCAATTCAACCCAATTGCTCACCGTTGAAGTCAGTATTCCGGAAAACACCACAAACGACGAGATAAAAAGTGGTTGCGTATCAATATTGGTAGGCTTCAAGGAAAAATAAAACCACCAAAAAGGTTTTCCACATCGGAAAAATTCGGTTTCTCGATAAAAAAGAATATATTTGTATATCGAAAGAGTTCCGCAGTAATGCGGAATTCTTTTTGTTTTATAATCACTTAATAAAATTTTATTATGGACAAGATTTCCTACATCACAAGCGAAGGTCTTAAAAAACTTGTTGCTGAAGTGGAGCACCTCAAATCGGTAGAAAGACCTCGGATATCACAGGCCATTGCTGAAGCAAGGGATAAAGGTGATTTGTCAGAAAATGCAGAATACGACGCCGCTAAGGAGGCACAAGGACTATTGGAACTTAAAATCTCGCAACTTGAGGCTAAAATATTGAGTTCACGTGTCATTGACGAGTCAAAACTCGACTTCAGCAAAGTGCAGATTCTTTCAAAAGTGAAAATCAAGAACGTTGCCAACGGCGCAACAATGGCATATAGCATTGTCTCTGAAACAGAAGCCAATCTGAAGGAATTCAAGATTTCGGTCAACACGCCTATCGCTCAAGGACTTATGAACCACAAAGTTGGCGACATTGCCGAAGTGAAAGTGCCAAACGGCATCATGAAATTCGAAATTCTTGAAATCGGACCTATAGCATAAACCATGGCATCAATATTCACTAAAATCGTAAACGGCGAGATTCCGTGCTACAAGATTGCTGAAGACAAGGACTACTTCGCTTTTCTTGACATCAATCCTGTACAAAAAGGACACGTGCTGGTGATACCAAAGCAGGAAGTTGACTACATCTTCGACCTTGAACCTGACACGCTTGGCGGACTGCACATGTTTGCTCAACGCGTGGCAAAAGCAATCAAGAAAGCCATTCCCTGCAAGAAAGTCGCCGTTGTGGTGCTCGGGCTTGAAGTCCCACATGCCCACATCCACCTGATTCCGATGAACAGCGAAAGCGACGTGCGTTTCACCAACAAGATGGAACTGACTCAAGACGAATTCAAGGCTATCGCTGAAAAAATCAGCAAGGAATTTGTATAGATTTCCAATAGATAATCAAAAAGATAGGCTGCCGTTATTGGCAGCCTATCTTTTTATACATAACAATGCAAAAATGTGATTCTGCTATCGTTATCCTTTTGCAGGTAACAAATTATGAATTACATTTGACAAAAAACCAATCAATGGCTGACCTACAGACAATAAAAGCGCCCATACAGACTGAAATGGACAAGTTTCAGCCTTATTTCCGCAATTTTCTTAAAAGCAAGACACGCCTGCTCGACTTGCTGCTATTCTACCTTATTAAGCAAAAAGGCAAGCAGATAAGGCCAATGTTGGTTTTCCTCACAGCCAAACTGTACGGGAACGTGAACGAAAGTTCGTATCACGCTGCCACATTGATTGAACTGATGCACACGGCATCGCTTGTACACGATGACGTTGTCGATGAATCAGACAAGCGACGCGGTTTCTGGTCGATAAACGCCATATGGAAAAACAAGGTCGCAGTGCTGGTAGGCGACTATCTGCTCGCCAGAGGCCTGCTTCTTGCCGTGAACAAGAAGGAATACGGACAGCTGGAAATAGTATCAAGAGCTGTAGAGGAGATGAGCGAAGGTGAACTGCTGCAAATAGAAAAAGCCCGCCACCTCAACATCACTGAAGAGACCTACTACGAGGTAATAAAGAAAAAAACCGCAGCGCTGATGGTTGCCTGCACAACAGCAGGTGCCAGTTCGGTAAATGCCAGTGCCGAAGACATTGAACGGATGCGCAAATTGGGCGAATACATCGGCATCGCCTTCCAAATTCGAGACGACCTGTTCGACTATGAAATCAACGGCTCGTTTGGCAAGCCCGCCGGCAACGACCTGAAAGAGCGCAAGATAACCCTACCACTGATTTACGCATTGCAGAACTGCAAATCAGCCGAACGCAAGCAGATGATAAAACTGCTACGACTGAAAACCAAATCGGACGAAGTGATAAATCAACTTATGGATTTTGTCCGCAACTACGGCGGGCTTGAATATGCAAAAAAAATAATGGCCGATTTCGTGAACAAATCAAAGGCTGTTTTGTATGAAACACCAGACAATGAAGCCAGACAATCACTGCTTGACCTAATTGACTATACCATATCACGAAAAAAATGACCTATGAAAAAAGCCAGACAAAACAAAATCTACATTATTCTTGCCATACTGATAATAGTCGTACTGGCCTCATATCTTATTGACTTCTTTGCAATAAAATTACTGTTGCTACTGCTGTTGGCCACAGGAGTCTATGTGCTTTACCTTATACAAAACAAACGCACTGAAAAGGCAATGAAAAGTTACGGAGAATTTTATCGGTTGAAAATCAACATGATACGCAGTTCCTTGGATCCCCATTTCCTATTTAACGCACTTAATACAGTGTCGTTCTCAATGCATAAAAACGACATCGAGACGGCCACATCGAACTTAAGTTCGATATCAAAATTCATGCGCACGTCATTTGGCGATTTTGAGAAATTCGGTCACGAACTCAACGAGGAAGTGGAATTCATAAAGAACTACCTGGCGCTTGAAAAATTCCGTTTCAATGAACAGTTCAACTACACAATTAAGGTCATGCCATACGTAAACGACATGACAAAAGTGCCATGCTTCAGCATATTCTGCTTTGTCGAAAATGCCTTGAAGAAGGGTGTGCTGTCGCAGGAAAAGAGCGGGAACATTGCCATAAACATAGACGAAAGCCAGACCGACAGGGCACTGATTGTTCGCATTTCCGACGATGGCCTATACCGCAACCTCACCGATTCGGCAAGTTTCACTCATAACATAAACGTTGTCAACTCGCTGGTCAACAAGTTGAATGACCTCAACCGCGACCAGAAAATAGCCATTGCATACTCGGCCAATGGCAATGAAAACGGCGAACCAAGGGGTTGCATAGTGGAGATGAAGATTCCTTTGGAATACAACTACAACCTCACTCCTACTCAATCTTTATAACAGGCGACATAACCTGCCGTCCAATCCTGCACGACAGGCACTTGCGCTTCTTACAGTAGTTGTTGGACAACTGGATCAGAGCCTGGCTTTCCAATGCACATTTGGGCGAAATGCCAAATTCCGCCCACTGCGACAATATGTTGTTTTTTTCGGCAGGAACATCCTCTAGCCACGCCATTGCCCTGTCAACCAAGTCAGGCTTGCACACATTTTTTCCATAATGGAACATGAACGGGACAAACGCATTTATGACCAATAGATATAATGATGCCTTGCCCAAATTCTTGTCCCTGCGCACAGACTCTTTCCCAAATATGTAATGTGTGTGCCAATAATCTGAAACATCGGTCGAGAACAATTTGACCACGTCGTCAACATGCTCGCACTCAACCATCTTCGACAGCAATGCCGACGACTTGTGTATCAGTGAGGCGAATTGTGCAATGCGTATTGTTGGCATATTGACTGGTCGCATACGGGCAAATTTCCACATCTGCCCTGGTATCGGCTCCAAACTATATTTGAGTTTCAGATGCTTGTATTCACGCAAAAGCATAGCCGTATATTCGTCAGAAGGTTCTGATGGCAAAAGTCCAGCCTGGCCGAAAAGCAATGCCTCGACTTGTACAAGGCTGTCCTTGTGATGAGCGATGACATTCAACGGCAACGACTGCGCAAGCATGAGAAACGGCTGTGCATTAGTCTTGAAGCCAAAAGATTGCGCTACTGTATAGTAAAACGACTCTTCCCAATTGTTCTTGGTCAACTGCAGATTAGTGGCAATGGCGTCCGTCTTATCGCTGATGCGTTCAACGGCCAACGACTCGTACCACTGAATCATCACAAACGGATCGACCTTGTTGATGAACGACTGACACGGGAGCCATTTTTCGGTCTGCATCAAGAACATATAGCGCTGGAGCAACTCGTCAGGATATTTTATCTCGGCGGTGGGTATGAGGTTGCCGTGAGTGTCCTTTACTGGCGAATCGTTTTGCCCGACAACGTGAAGTATGATGTTGTCGTAGCGCTCGTCGGTCTGATGCCTATGCCTTGCCCAATCAGACGAACGCTGGTGAATTTCCACATTTCCCGCCCAAATGGTATTGCCAATTCGGATGCGGGCATTGAAGAAATCGGGTCCTTGGTCGTGATTGTGCTGACCCGGATTGATTACTTCTATGACCTCGCCAGTGTAGCACTCTGTGATTGGTGTCTGGCAAAGCCCGTTTTTCCAAAGGAAATGCAGGAAATCTTCGTTCATCAAATGTTGGTTTTGATGATGGAAAGGTAATTTATTGCATTATGATATCCAACAAAAAAGGGTCGGACTTGAGCCGACCCTTTGATATTTTACTTGTTGTCAGATACTGGCGGATAATCGACATTGAAATGCAGTCCGCGACTCTCCTTGCGTTCAATGGCCTGGCGTGTAACCAGATATCCGACATTTATCATATTGCGCAACTCGCAAATCTCCTTGTTTGCCTTCACACGCTTGAACAAGTCCTCGGTCTCTTCATAAAGCAAGTCGAGACGGGTCCACGCACGTTTCAGGCGCAAGTTGCTACGCACGATGCCGACGTATGTGCTCATTATCTGACCCACTTCGCGAATATCTTGGGCGATAAGCACATGCTCCTCATTGGTAAGCGTTCCCTCGTCGTTCCACTCAGGCACATTCTCGTTGAACGTATATTCGTCGATATGCTGAAGGCTGTGCTTGGCAGCTGCATCGGCATATACCACAGCCTCAATCAACGAGTTCGATGCCAGACGGTTTCCGCCGTGCAGGCCTGTGCACGAACACTCGCCTACTGCATACAGGCGCTTTATGCTCGAACATGCGTTGAGGTCGACTTTTATGCCACCGCACATATAGTGTGCGCAAGGCGCAACAGGTATGTATTGCTTTGTGATGTCGATGCCGATGCTCAGGCATTTTGCGTATATGTTCGGGAAATGCTTCTTTGTCTCTTCAGGATTCTTATGCGTAACATCTAGACAGACGTGGTCGAGTCCGTGAATTTTCATCTCCTTGTCGATGGCACGGGCCACAATGTCGCGTGGCGCAAGGCTCAAGCGCTCGTCGTATTTGTGCATGAACTCCTCGCCGTTGGGCAGGCGCAAGATGCCACCGTAGCCACGCATTGCTTCGGTGATAAGATATGCAGGATGCGTTTCGCCCGGATGGAACAGGGCCGTTGGGTGGAATTGCACGAACTCCATGTCCTGTACGGTTCCTTTGGCTCGATAGACCATTGCTATTCCGTCGCCCGTGGCAATATTCGGGTTGGTGGTGGTTGCGTATATTGAACCAATTCCGCCGGTTGCCATAAGTGTCACTTTCGACAGATAAGTATCGATTTTCTCTGTTTCCGGATTAAGGATGTATGCGCCGTAGCACTCGATGTCGGGAGTGCGGCGAGTCACTTCGACGCCCAAATGGTGCTGTGTGATTATCTCAACTGCAAAGTGATTTTCGAAAATGTCGATGTTCGGGTTGTCGCGGACGGCCTCCATAAGCCCTCGCTGTATTTCGGCGCCTGTATCGTCGGCATGGTGAAGTATGCGAAACTCGGAATGTCCTCCTTCACGGTGAAGGTCGAATTCGCCATTGTTGTTACGGTCGAAGTTTACTCCCCATTTGACCAACTCGTCAATCTGGCTTGGGGCGTTACGGACAACTTGTTCTACGGCATTGCGGTCGCTCAGGAAGTCGCCTGCAATCATGGTATCCTGGATGTGCTTGTCGAAATCGTCAACCTTCAGGTTTGTGACTGAGGCTATGCCACCCTGCGCCTTTGCCGTGTTGGCTTCTGCAAGCGTAGTCTTGCACACAATGGCCACCTTGCCCTTACCTGCATTGGCCACTTTCAGGGCGAAACTCATTCCTGCGACGCCGGAGCCAATAATCAGAAAATCGTATTCCTTTATCACTATCGATAGTTTTGGTACACGTGACAAAAGTATGCAAATAGGCGTTATAGTGTATTGGGTTGATGGCTATTTTGTTGCGGAAATGCCTTCCGTTTTACACGCTGATGGTCCATTTCCCGCACGAATGGCAGCTTAATGACGCTGACATACTAATTTACGCTGTTTTTTATACACTAATTCCGTGATATATATGCCTTCTGGAAAAATTGATGACGCACTCCTATTGCTGGTAATTCTTTTCGACAATAGGATTCAAAATTTCATACGTAACGGAATCGTTGTAGATGAGTCTTAAAATTCCGCATTGGTACGAATAGTAGATTGCTGTCGGGATATCATCGCTATCAGTCCATGATTTCCTTAACTCCAAAGCATAATAATAGTTGCCGTCTATTTCAATGTGTTTGACACCTGCTTCCGAGAAACATCCACGCGTACCATTTTCTGCATAAAATTCCAAACTAGAAGCATTTTCGCCATTAAATCTCGAAGAAAATCCGCCAGATGTCTGATAGATTGAGATGCTGTCGCCATATTCCGATGATAAAGCGATTGTATATGAATGCCCCGTATAATGTTCTTCGTTTAATTTGGCTATGGACCCTCTTTTACGATTCATTTTTTCGACTGAATATTTTACCGTTTTACCAGTCTGTTCTGAATAATATGCAAACTCCTTGCCTTCGTCATAGCGTGGCCTCATGTTTTTTGACATGGTGTAATAAATGATGGTATCGTCATCTTCCTTGCAAGCAAACAACGTGAGTAGCATGAATGCAAATAAAGCTATTCTCTTCATGTCTATTTAGTTAGTTCGAATGTTGTTGAATCAGCATTCACGTATTTGATAATGCCGTATTTCTTTGAATAATAAAGCGTACGTGGGATAAGCGGATTGTCTGTTTCGTCCTGACAAAAAACTGATACAGGGTCGTATGTGCCTCTACCGATAGTAATTGCTTCCTCATGTATTTTTTTCATATATACTACCTCGTCACAATATGACACATATACTCCAACATCGCCTGTCCAATCTTGGCACATGTTGAAAAAAAACTGTGAACTGATGTTTTCAATTGTGTAATAGCCCCATTCAGTATAATCTCTATCATAACTTTCCTTATAGTCATCGTCCAATTCTATGCGGAATCCTCTCGATATTACATAAAAAGTGTCAATGCGCTGAGTGTTTGATTTATAATAATACACATCGCCGGTATTGAATAACGGACGATCGTCTGCCGGGATATCGGTAAAAGTGGTTTCGCCGCAACTGCAGAACGCAACCAAAGCCACAAGTATGATTGGAAAAAACTTTTTCATAACTTCATTTTTAGGTTAAATATACATAAAGACAATTTAACAGCGAAAAACCCTACGATTTTTGTGGAATTTCATAAACGGCGACTTATTCAAAAACACTGGCGCCACTCTTTGCGCTCATTTCTTCATTTTACTACCTTCGCAACAAAAGAACAACTAATGGCAGGCATCTACATTCACGTTCCTTTCTGCAAGCGCCGTTGCGGGTACTGCAACTTCTACTCATCGACAAGGTTGACGCTGAAGGACGACTACCTGTCGGCTGTGAAACGTGAACTGCAAGACCGAACTGCATACCTCAACGGCGAACAGGTGAGGACAATATACTTTGGCGGTGGCACCCCGTCGCTTTTGAGCCCTGCCGAAATTCAATCGGTTATTGACCACATACGCCAACACTACAGCGTGTCGGAAACGCCAGAGATAACCGTCGAGGCCAATCCCGACGATCTCTCGAAAACATACATCGGACAATTGGCACAAACCGACGCCAACCGCCTGAGCATCGGCATTCAGTCGTTCGACGACGGGTATCTGAAAATGATGAACCGCCGACACAACGCACAACAGGCAATCGACGCCGTCAGACATAGTCAGGAATGCGGATTCGGCAACATCAGCGTCGACTTGATTTACGGACTGCCTGGCCTTACCCACGATATGTGGCTTCAGCAACTGGAAACGGTTGAAAAACTCGATGTTCAGCACCTTTCGGCATATCATCTCTCGTATGAGGAAGGCACGGCCTTTAGCCTGAAACTGAAACAGAAAAAATTGTCGGAAGTGTCGGAAGATGAGAGTCTTGAACAATTTGAGACATTGACACAATGGGCAAAGAAGACGGGATTCGAACACTACGAGATTTCAAATTTCGCGCAAAGCGGATTCCATTCACGCCACAATTCAAGTTATTGGGACAGAACCAAATATCTGGGAGTTGGACCTGCATCACATTCCTACAACCAAACATCGCGTTGCTGGAATGTTTCCGACTTGCAACAGTACGTAATAGGCATAATGTCAGGAAAATGCGTTTCGGAAAAAGAAATCCTTACACAAGCCGACATCTTCAACGACTACTTAATCACAGCCTTGCGCACGTCGAAAGGCATCGACTTAAGTTATCTTGAAAATGAACAACCACGCCAAATGGTTGATTACCTGAAACGTCAGGCTGAGAGTTTCATCAAATCGGGCAAACTGGAACTTGTCGGCAATAGGCTTAAACTGACGCATAACGGCATCTTCATTTCCGATGAGATAATGGAGGCGCTGATTTATCTGGAGTGAGTCAACTATAGATATCGAACACTTTTTGAGATAAAAAGTTCCACACCAAATATCGGCAAAATCCGTATCTTGCATTGACAAAACACTCCAATTATGAGCAAACCTAAACTTGTAGCACTCACAGGTGCGGGAATCAGCGTTGAGAGCGGACTCACGACATTCCGCGACGCCAACGGGCTGTGGGACAACTATCCTGTCGAAGACGTGGCAACTCCCGAAGGCCTCGCACGCAATCCGAAACTAGTGCTTGACTTCTACAACGGACTACGTGCAAAGTTGGCAGACATCAAGCCAAACGACGGGCATATGGCGCTTGTCAGACTTGAGGATTCCTTCGACGTACATGTGATAACCCAAAATGTCGACAACCTGCACGAACAGGCTGGAAGCAAGAACATTGTGCACCTGCACGGCGAATTGACAAAAGTCAGGAGCATCGACAACGAAAACCTGATTTACGACATTGGCTACAAGCCTATCAACCTTGGCGACAAGGCCGAAGACGGACGCCAACTGCGCCCACACATAGTATTCTTTGGCGAAGCCGTACCCGAAATGGAACGCGCCATTCCGCTTGCCGAACAGGCTGATGTGTTTGTGGTGATTGGCACGTCACTAAACGTTTACCCCGCCGCGGGACTGTTGCGATACACTCGTCGCGAAATCCCTAAATTCGTTATCGACCCCAAAATGGTGCCGTTCCCGTCAAACGAGAACTACACGTTCATTCAGGAATCGGCTGGCAAGGGCGGACGAATACTTGAACAGAAACTTGCCGAACTTTTCAAGTTCTAATGAGAAGGTTCCTGTTTGCAATCATCTTGCTGACAACGGTTTGTGTCAATGCTCAAGAGTTTGGCGCAAGCATCGATGCCGGATTTGTAGCCTCTCAGATTGACGGAGACCGTTTTGGCGGTTACAACAAGTTCGGATTCGCCATCGGTGGCAGTGCACATCGTTTTTTTGTAAAAAACACCATTGGCGCCAAGATTGGCCTGCGCTACATACGCAAGGGAAGCCATTCCGAAGAGACCGAACACTCATCGTTCTATATGGCCGAACTGCACTACGCCGAATTGCCGGTGACAGCATTCTACCGTTGGAAACACTTTGAATTTGAGGCGGGACTGTCGGCCGGATACCTGCTCAAGGCGAAGGAAGA